>JAGNDO010000099.1 GCA_018003515.1 Caldilineaceae bacterium | reverse complement strand
ATCCCCAATCCCCCAACCCCCTACTCCCCAAATTCCTTCTCAAACACATAGCCCCGAAAGTCCAATTCCTGAAAACCAGTCTGGGTGAAGAGGTTGATGGCGGCTTGATCGTTCGGGTGCAGATGGAAAACCAGCCGCCGGTAGCCCTGCAAAACCCCATCGTTGACCAGGCGGCGCAGGAGCCACTTGCCCACGCCCTTGCCCCGCCAGGCCGGTTCCACACTGAAAGCGGCCAACAGCCCCACCGGGTTGACCCCGCCGGGATAGTCCACTTCTCGGTACAAGAGCCGGGCCTGGGCCACTAGTTCTGCCCGCTGATAGATGGCATAGTGGCGATTGTGGTCGGAACCCCGCTGCACCAGGCTCAACTTGATGCCCGGCGTCGGCTCTTCCAACAGTTCACTGGTCCCTCGGTGCAGGCAATAATAGCGGTCTTGCAGCCGAAAGTCGGATTGGGTCAGCACCCGGAAATGATGGCTCCACTCCCCAGGCATGGCCCCAGCCCCGGCCTGGAAGGAGGGGTATCCGCTCTCCATGCCAAAGGCGATCACCCGGCGCACCCCTTGACTGCGCCAAAAACGCTCGGCCTCCACCATCAAATGGTGAGCCACCGTGTCGATCCAGGCGGAAAGTGAGACTTCTTGCGTGCCCAGAAGCGGGGTTTGTTCGGCCAGGTAGGCCAGAGGCAGGGCCAAAAAGCGCAAATAGCCCAACGGCCGTCCCACGGGCAGATGTGACGAACCCGCCCCAAAGCTGGTAGCCACATCCACAAAGCCGACCAGGTCATCCCCCACCCACGCGCCAAACTGACCGTTGAGCAGCCATTTCATCCCCCCCACCGTGGCCGGGGCGGAGCCAAAAATGTCCTGGTCCACGCTGTGGGGGGTGAAGCGGGCCGTATAGGGCACATGCTCGACCCAGCGGTTGAGAAGAGAGAGCAGTTGCGGGCTGTTGTCCGGGTGCAAGGGGCGTACGGCAAGGGATCGGGATGGATTCATGGAGATGGGGCCTCGGATGATAGGGGGAGGAATTTTGGATTGGGGATTGGGGATTGGGGAGTGGGGAGTGGGGAGTGGAGATTGAGAGATTGAGAGATTGACACTGATCAATCTCTCAATCCCCCAATCCCCAATCCCCAATCTCCCAATCTCCCAATCTCCAATCCCCTATGGCACAGATTGAATCAACAACACACCCATCCCGATCAAAATCCCGCCGCCGATGTAGAGCAAGCGGCGATACCATCGGGGGGTGAGCCGGGTGCGGCCTCGGCCCACGGCCCAGGCCAGGGCGATTTTACTGCCGATCAGCAGACCATAGAAACCGAGCAAAAAGGCCATCCCGTGCCAAAGGCTGTGGCCCCAGGCGGACAAAAGCAACGGCCCGCCTACCCCAATCCAAAAGAGCCAGGGGTGGGGACTGAGCAGATTGACCAGCGCTCCCCGCAGCAGATCTTGGCGTCCGGGCCTATCGGTTTGAACAGAGAGGATGGCGGTGGGCGCACTGCGCAGGGTCTCTATCCCCAAATAGATCACAAAGAGACCCCCGCCCACGGAGAGCGCCGTCAATGCCCAAGGGGGCAGTATGTTAAGCGTCAACAGCACCAGGGCCACAATCGGCACGTCCGTGAGGATGGGGGCCAACGCCACCCGCAGCCCGGCCCCGAATCCCCGTTCCAAGGTGGTGGTGACCACCAAAGTCAAAAGGGGACCGGGGCTGATCCCGGCCCCAAAGCCCAAAGAGAGGCCCAGAAAAAGGGTGGCCCACACAGCATCCATAGCAGACCCGACTCAGTCCAACCGCTCGATGACCGTGGCCGTGGCCATGCCGTGGCCGATGCACATGGTCTGCAACCCATAGCGCCCGCCCGTGCGCTCCAGGCGATGGAGCAGGGTGGTCATCAACTTGGCCCCTGTGGCCCCCAGGGGATGGCCCAAAGCAATCGCCCCCCCATCCGGGTTGACCCGGTGCATGTCCGCCCCCAGCTCCGCCGCCCACGAAAGCACGACCGACGCAAAGGCTTCGTTGATCTCAACCGTGTCGATTTTGTCCAAAGAAAGACCGGCCCGCGCCAAAGCCTTGCGGGTGGCCGGGATCACCCCGGTGAGCATAAGCAGGGGGTCGCTGCCCACGGCCACCCGGCTGAGGAAACGGGCCCGAGGCCGCAGCCCCAACTCGTCCGCTTTCTCCCGACTCATCAGCATGACCGCGGCGGCCCCGTCGCTGATCTGGCTGGCATTCCCGGCCGTGATCACCCCGTCGGCGTTGAAAGCCGGGGCCAGCGCGCCCATCCTGGCCCGGTCCGGGTTGTAGCGGATGCCCTCGTCCCGATCCAGGGAGAGATCACCGGACAGGTGGATGGGGGCGATCTCCTTGGCAAAGAAGCCCGCCTCTGTGGCCGCGGCGGCTTTGAGGTGGCTGGCAAAGGCGAAGTCGTCCAGGGCTTCCCGGCTCAACCCCCACTTTTTGGCGATCAACTCGGCGGAGATGCCCTGGTGGACCAGTTCGAAAGGGAAATCGGCGGGGAAATGGTCTGGGTAGTCCGAGGCCATTGTCACCCGGCTCATATTCTCGATCCCGGCGGCGATCACGATCTCCGCGTCCCCGGCGGCGATGGATTGGGCGGCAAAGTGGATGGCCTGCTGGCTGGATCCGCACATGCGGTTGAGGCTGACCGCCGGCACCGTGACCGGGAACCCGGCATCCAGCACGGCCAGCCGCCCGATGTTGGCCCCCTGCTCGCCAAACTGGGTGACACAGCCCATGATCACATCATCCACCAACGCCGGGTCAATCCCTGTGCGCTGGACCACGGCCCGCAAGGCCAAGGAGGCCAGGCGGATCGGTTCCACCCGGCTAAGGGTTCCGTTGCGCCGTCCCACCGGGGTGCGCACGGCTTCGACAATCACAGCTTCTCGCATGGCAGGGTCTCCTGTTTTTGGATCTGGCGGCTCTGTTTCAGAATCACGAATTTCACGAATTTCACGAATTTTTTGAAACGATGACGATTCATAAAGTGGTCTCTTGAGTATACCCCGATCTGTCAAATCGGGGGAAACCGGTGGAACCGTCAATCCTTGCGATACGTTGATGTTGGCGGGCAAATTGCAAGGTCCATTAGATCGCAATTATGCCCCGATCAAGATTCAACGATGACTTCGCGAAATTGGGTATTGAATTCACTGAATAACAGTGCTATAATGACCTTTATTTTCCGTATCAATTGAAACACCCCCTGATGGACGCCTTTGCTTGCCAGACAATTGGAGTGAAGCAGGTTGGGCAAGTTGGACAAGTACAGCTTGAATAGCAGTGGGAGGAGACGGCTTCTCCCGCTCTTTTTTTGTCATCAGGCGGCTGACCGATGGTTTTTGGGGTCGATTTGGGGATGAGTGAACGAAAAAATGTTTCACGTGAAACATTTTTCTCGCCAATCGTCGGCACAAATGGTGCCAATTGCCCGTCCGCCGCCTATCAGGAACGTTAGCGTTCACCCCCCTCGGCCCCCCGGCCCCCAATTCTGGGGGAGGTCGTGGACCGTTCCCCCCAAAGTTGGGGGGTCAGGGGGGCGGGAGGTGAACGCCTATCAGGAACAGACAATATGACCTTGGCTCTCTCTAATTCAACCCCGGAAGCAACCACACCTATCCCCATCCCTGTCATTGACTATGAGGGCAGCGGCTACCGGGCAGATTTCTGGCAGGGTCAGGGGCGCGACTACGAAGATGCCACCGAGCGTTTGGCCCTCACCCGGTTGTTGCCCCCCCAGGGCGGACGGATTGCTGAGGTCGGGGCCGGATTTGGCCGTTTGGCGGATCTCTACTTGGGCTACGATCAGGTCGTGCTTTTTGATTATAGCCGTACTCTGCTGGCCGATGCCGTGGCTCAAAGGGGCGGCGACCCCCGTTTTGTTTTCGTGGCGGGCAATCTATATGAACTTCCCTTGGCCACCGGGGTTTTGGACACGTTGGTGATGGTGCGGGTGATGCATCACTTGGCCCATGTGCAAGGGGCGTTGGGGCAGTTGCAGCGCACCCTGCACAGGGAAAGCGTGGCCGTGTTGGAGTATGCCAACAAGCGCAACTTGAAAGCCATCCTGCGTTGGGTGGCCCGCCGCCAAAGCTGGTCGCCCTTTGATCGGGAACCTTTGGAGTTTGTGGCGCTGAACTTTGACTTTCACCCGGCGTGGATGGATGACCAGTTTGCCGCCGCCGGGCTGCACAAGCAGACGCAGTTGGCCGTCTCCCATTTCCGGCTAGGGGCCATCAAGAGCCGGGTGGATGCTCAGGCTTTGGCCCGCTGGGATGGTCGGCTCTTTGCCCCCGCTGGCCGCTTCCCGGTTTCACCCAGCGTTTTTGTGCGGGTGACTTCTCAAAGCGGCCCTGTCACCCAACAAGCACCGGTTGGCGCGGAAGCATCAAACTCGGTGGCGGGGTTATTCCGCTGCGTGGCCTGCGCCCACGAGCCGTTGATTCAACATGCAGAAACAGAGGTTGGCTGTCCGGTCTGTCATGCCCGTTATCATCGGCATAATCAGATTTGGGATTTTAAGGCCGCCGAGTAGGTGGAATTGTGAAATCACCTACCGCAATGGTACGGGATTTGGCCTACACTACATGTTCAATCTGATCAACTTGCTTGTCTGGGCCCCCCGGTCCAATGCGGACAAAGTGCATAAAAATCAGCATAATAGCGTAGGGCAACGGTGTTGTATTCCGCTGTATAATAGAAAAACTGAACGAATGGTTTTGTTGAGGACTGTGCTCGAATCGACGGGGCAGCCAATTATTTGGAAAGAGTGGGAAGGAGCGTGCCATGTCAAAAGGGGTAACACGCATGTCCGAGCAGACGGAAACGGATGAGATGCTGGATAAAAAGATCGACCCAGTGATGAGTACAGCCTTGAAAAACAAGGCGAATAGCCGTGCCCAGGAGGCCCATGAGGAAGATCTCGATATGGAGATAGACCTGGACGTGGACGAAGATTTGGATCCTACCATTCAGGCGATCAGCCTTCCGCCTATGGATCCGGCAGCGGCGCAGGCGCATTTGCTCAAATTGGGCAAGGGCCAGGGTTTTGTCACCTATGACGATGTTCTGCGGGTCATGCCCGAAGCCGAAAACAATATGGACCAATTGGAGGATCTCTTTTCCACGCTCTTCGAGCAGGGGATTGAGGTGGGCCAGAACAAAGAAGACGCCATCCCCAGCACCGAAAAAAGCACCGAGGAGCAGGAGGAGGAGCAGTTCGATCTAAGCCAGATTGAGATAGATGACTCCATCAGCCTCTATCTGAAGGAGATCGGGCGGGTGGCCTTGCTGACTGCGGAAGAAGAAGTCTCCCTGGCCAAGCGCATGGAGAAGGGACGGGATTCCCGCACGGAGCTTTCCGACGGCGTGGAGGATTGGGAGGAGCGGGAGCGCTTGCTCTGGTTTGTGCGGGACGGCCAGAATGCCCAGGAACATCTGATCAAGGCCAACAGCCGCTTAGTGGTGAGTGTGGCCAAGAAGTATGTGGGCCGGGGCGTGCCGTTCCTGGATTTGATCCAAGAGGGCAACATCGGCCTGATTCGGGCGGTGAAGAAGTTTGACTATCGCCGGGGCTACAAGTTTAGCACCTACGCCACCTGGTGGATCCGCCAGGCCGTGACCCGGGCCATTGCCGACCAAGGCCGCACCATCCGCGTGCCGGTCCACATGTACGAGCAGATCAACCGCCTCACCCGCACCAGCCGTCAGCTTGTGCAGGAGTTGGGCCGGGATCCCACCACGGAGGAGATCGCCGACGAGTTGGGCGTCTCTCCCCGCAAGGTGGAGCACATCATGCGGGTCAGCCAGCGTCCCCTCAGCCTGGAAATGCCCGTGGGCGAGGAAGAGGACAGCTACCTGGGCGACTTCATCGAAGACGAAGACGCGGACAGCCCCCAGGAAGCCGCTGGGCAGCAGCTTCTGCGGGAAGTGATCGACGAGATCTTCCAGAGCCTCACCCCGCGAGAGGTGCGTATCCTGCAACTGCGCTTTGGCTTGGTGGACGGCTACTGCTACACCTTAGAAGAGGTGGGCAAGAAGTTCGGCGTCACCCGTGAGCGCATCCGCCAGATCGAGGCCCAGGCCCTCAGCCGTCTGCGCCATCCCAGTCGGAGTCGCAAGTTGCGGGATTATCTGTAGCCGTTAGCTGAGAGCTGTTGGCTGTTGGCTTGGGCGTTGCAAACGAAAAAGAGCGTCGGGGAGATGGATTCCCCGACGCTCTTTTGTTTTTCTTGGTTCATTGGGATTGTCCGTGGCTGGGGGCTAGCGCAGGTTGAGTTGACGTCGCTTTAGAAAGCGGGGGCAGTTTCCGGTCGTATCGGAACCGCAGTGAGTTTGCCGTCGGTAACAGGTGAATCAGCAGTCGAACAGGGACCAGCACTTTTCATTTCGAAGTCGCTGGTCATCCAGCACAAGGTCGCGGATATCGACAGGAAGCTGTACTCGCTGCCAGTGACATTCTGCTCGACCTTCATCGTCACGTTCGAGTGGACCGACCGCAGCACGTACGGCCCTGATTGCATAGGCGGCTGCGCCGAGTTCGTGGTCTGCCATATGGGCCACCGCCACTGCGTGACCAGCCGAGCGAGCGGCTTCCTTGGCGGCCCCGGACGCGTCTCTGGCCGCCGCGTGCGCGGCAAAAGCAGCGGTCCGGGCTTGGGTCATGGTGATCTCGCCCCGCGCCCACGCACGCGCTTGCTCGATTGCCTCACCAGGACGCTTGTCAGCAGGATGCTCATCTTCAAAGAAGTGCAGCACGTGTTCCGCACAAGCCGCAGCCCAAACGGCAAGAAGCTGATGGTCGGCGTCCTCAAGGGTGCCACCACGCCGGAGCGTGATTAGGCGGGGATCTCGCTTACCTTTGTCGTACATGACCTTAGTGCCCACCGTAGTCCTCGCTGTTCTGCTCAACTATCATTATCCAGCAATTGACGTAACTGCCAAGCCACCCCCTCCCAACCTCCCCCAGATTGGGGGAGGAGCCGGATCGCCGTAGAGCAAATGGCCGCTGCCGAAGGACTGTTCCCTCCCCAATCTGGGGAGGGTTAGGGTGGGGTTGGTAGTTACCATTATCCAACAATTGACAAAATAACTGTAGCACAGAGCGATCTCTTTTGCAATAGATTGGGCAAAACCAGAGTTGGATATGGTTTCCAAAACGTCCAGCCCGTTTCCCAATAACGAAAAAACGGGCGACTGGATTTCCAGTCGCCCGTTTTTTGCATTTTAACCTCATTGATGATTGGGGAATTCCCGTCGTTGCCGTCAACCTTCAAATGCACGCCGGTCGAACCATTCCTTCGCCCTACACATCCAAATTGCGTACTTCGCTGGCGTGGGTTTGGATGAAGCGACGGCGGGGGGGGACGCTGCTGCCCATGAGCATGTCGAAGGTGCGGTCGGCCTCGGCCGTGTCGGCCACGTTGACCTGGAGCAGGGTGCGGTTGTCCGGGTTCATGGTGGTGGACCAGAGCTGCTCCGGGTTCATTTCGCCCAGACCTTTATAGCGCTGCTCCAGCTTCACATTCTCCTCACCCAGCTCGACCCGCATTTTGCCAAGGGCCTTCTCGTCATAGACGTAGAGGTTTTCCCGCTTGTTTTTGCCATTCTCTTTCGTGGTCGCCATCACCTTGTACAGGGGCGGTTGGGCGATATAGAGATGGCCCCCCTCCACCAGGGGTTCCATGTAGCGGAAGAACATGGTGAGCAGCAAGGTGCGGATATGGGCACCGTCCACGTCGGCATCGGTCATGACGATGATGCGATTGTAGCGCAGCCCGGTGATGTCGAAGCTCTCCCCCACCCCGGTACCCAGGGCGGTGATCAGGGCTTGGATCTCCTTGTTGGCCAGGGCCTTGTCCAGGCTGGTCTTCTCCACATTTAAAATCTTGCCCCGCAAGGGCAGGATGGCCTGGAAGCGGCGGTCTCGGCCCTGCTTGGCCGAGCCACCGGCGCTGTCACCCTCAACGATGTACAATTCGCTCTCCTTGGGGTCTTGGCTAGAGCAGTCGGCCAACTTGCCGGGCAGGGTCATGCTCTCCAGCGCGCTCTTGCGGATCACCAGATCCCGGGCCTTGCGGGCGGCTTCTCTGGCCCGATAGGCGGTCTGGCACTTGTCGATGATCTTGCGGGCGTCCCGGGGGTTGGCCTCCATCCACACATTCAAGGCCTCGGCGATGGCCGATTCCACGTGGTAGCGCACTTCATTGTTGAGCAGTTTTAGCTTGTTCTGGCCCTCAAATTGGGGCTCCAGCACCTTGACGCTGACGATGGCCGTCATGCCCTGGCGGGTGTCCTCGCCGGTGAAGTTGGGGTCGTTGTCCTTGAGGATGCTGTTCTTGCGGGCATAGTCATTGATCTGCCGAGTCAGCGCGCCGCGCAGACCGGTGAGATGGCTGCCGCCGTCCGGGGTGTTGATGGTGTTGGCAAAGGCAAAGATCGACTCGGTATAGCCATCTGTGTATTGGATGGCCGCCTCGACCTGGGTGGTCTCAACTTCCGTATTGACATAAATTGGAGCGTGCAACCCCGTACGATTCTGGTTCATGTAGCGCACAAAGGATTGCACCCCACCCTCAAAGTAGAAGTTGATCTCTTTGTGCTCCTTGGGCCGCTCGTCGATAAAGCTAAGATCGACGCCCCGGGTCAGGAAAGCCATCTCCCGGAAGCGGGCAACCAGGGTGGGCCAGTGATATTCCACCACCTCAAAGATGGTGTCATCCCGATAGAAGGTTTGGATGGTGCCCGTGTCCGATGGGTCACAGGTGCCGATCACTTCCACATCTGTGACCGGGATGCCTCGCTCGAAGCGCTGACGGTAGATCTTGCCGCCCCGCTTCACCTTGGATTCCAGCCAGGTGCTCAGGGCGTTTACCGCGCTGATACCCACGCCGTGCAGACCGCCGGAGACCTTGTAGCCGCCGCCGCCAAACTTGCCGCCGGCATGAAGTTTTGTCATCACCAACGTCAGGGCCGGCAGACCGGTCTGCTGGTGGATGTCCACGGGAATCCCGGCCCCATTGTCTTCCACGGTCACGCTGTCGTCCGGGTGAATGATGACTTTGATCTTGTCACACCGCCCCTGCATGGCTTCATCGATGGCGTTGTCCACCACTTCATAGACCATGTGGTGCAGGGCTTTGCCATCCGTGCCACCGATGTACATGCCTGGGCGACGGCGCACAGCCTCCAACCCTTCCAGCAACTGAATCTGGTCGGCAGTATAGACGGCTGCTTCAATATTCTTGGTTCTCTGATTTGCCACTCAAACCTCCAAAAGCTCAACGATAGTCAATGGGCATTGGGTCGCTTCCCAATACAGAAAGCAAGCCCGCTAGGATGCAGGGTTTAGCTGGTCGGCTGTACGCAACAGCCGGGTGCGATAAAAGACGAACAAAGACATGGCCAATCCTGTGCCGATGTAGGCATTGCCCAGGACAGCCAGCCACAAAATAATGGGGCTGGTCACAGATTCCACCAGAATCAACCAGATCTGGATAAACCCAAAGGTAATAAAAAGGGTAACGCCGATAAAGCCCAGAGTAGACCAGAAGTTATAGCGTACCAATAGCACACTACGCCACACGGCAGACTGCAAATCCAAATCATCCAAAATCAGCCCGGCCACCACAAAATACATATAGAAAAGCAGGGACAGGATCACGCCGGAAGCGATGGCCGTGGCACCGGGGGCCAAGGCAGGGCTGATGGCGGTCAGGATCAAGGCCAAGGCAAAGGTGGGGATAAACAAAAGGAGCAAAGCCACCCCTAGCCCAACCACAAAAACCAGAAGCCATAACCAGTGTTGAAAGACGCTGACCATGAATTCCCTGACCGTGGTCGTCTTGTTGCCTTCGCCCAGAGGCAGTTGCCGAGCCAGAATACCCAAATAGAATGTGCCGATCCACATGCCGACCACAGTCAACAGAACCATGCTGAAGAGGAAGATCCCCATGTCGGAGATTGACCGCACGCCACGGGATGGTTCCCCCAGACCCAAGGAGGCCATGAGGCTGGGTACATGGAGCAAATTCTGGTTGACCAAGGCGGAGAAGAGGTTGAGCCCGCGGGACACGGGATCCAACACCTGGGTCAACTGTTCGATCATGGCCAAGGCGTCCGGGGGCATGTCCGGCGCAGAGGCCGATTGGATGGCTTGCTGCTCGATCCGCTGCAAAAGAGGGGCCACGCTCAACTGGGGCGCGATCCACAGAAAGAGATCCAGCAGGATGGGGATCAGCAGAAGTTCAAACCGCCTCCCCAAAAAACGAAATCCCGCTGACAGACTATCGATCACACTCACGGCTCAATCCCTTTGACATTCCCATCCAATTTTCGCCGTATATCACCCAAAAGCATCCGGTGATATACGGCGAATTAGACCGTGGCAAAATAGCCACTATTTGGCGTTTGGTTTGTCCAATTATATCATAGAAGGGCGGGTTCTCGGAAGTTTTGGGGCGAACACAGTGGAACATGCGTTCCTTGGCACACATCGCCCCTGGAACCTGTCACCGCGGTGCAGCGTTAATCCTCAAGACGCAGACAGAGAAGTTCGACTTTTGTAAAAGTCGAACTTCTGGGCACATTGCCACCCATCAACCATCAACCCAGGAGCGACTATGCCTTCTTTTGTGATCGAAGGGGGACACCCCCTCAACGGAACCATCACCCCCATCGGCAACAAAAACGCTGCCCTGCCCCTGGCCGCGGCCTGCCTGCTCACGCAGGATCCCCTGATCCTGCACAACATGCCCGCCATCGGCGATGTGGAGACCCTCTTCCAGATCCTGGCCGACATGGGCGTGGAGATCCAGCGAGATGGGGATACTGTGACCCTGTGCGCCCGTAAAGTGGCGTCGGGCGAGCCGGATGCCGCGCTCTTTTCCCAGATCCGGGGATCTCTGACCATGATGGGTCCATTGCTGGCCCGACATGGCTATTTCCGGGTGGGCAGCACCGCCGGGGGGGATGACATTGGCCGCCGCCGCATCGACACCCATCTTCAGCTCTTCGCCGCCTTGGGCGCGGATTTGCAACACAACGGCAGCTTCGAGCTGCGGGCACAATCCGGCGGTCTGGTCGGCGCGGACATCCTGCTGGATGAGGCCTCGGTGACGGCCACGGAGAACGGTGTTTTGGCCGCCTCCCTGGCCAAGGGGACGACGATTCTGCGCAACGCGGCCAGCGAACCCCATGTGCAGGATCTGTGCAATCTGCTGGTGATCATGGGCTGCCCCATCGAAGGCATCGGCAGCAACACCCTCACCATCCACGGCCAGGACCATCTCCACGGCGGGGAATTTACCGTGGGGCCGGACTTTATCGAGGTGGGCAGCTTTATCGGGCTGGGGGCCATCACCCGCGGGGAGATTCGGATTGACGGGGTGAAGCCCAGCCATCTGCGCATGATCGAAATGGTCTTCGTGGATCGCCTGGGGGTGCAGATGAACCTGGAATGCCGCACGCAACCTTCGGGGCAAAAAATCCACACCCTGATTGTGCCCGACGGCCAACGTCTGCGCATCAAGCCCGATTTTGGCGGAGCCGTGCCCAAGATCGACGACGCCCCCTGGCCCGCCTTCCCGCCAGATCTGATGAGCATCGCCCTTGTTACCGCCACCCAGGCCCAGGGCACGGTGATCATCCACGAAAAACTCTACGAGTCCCGCCTCTTCTTTGTGGACAAGCTGATCGCAATGGGCGCCCAGATCATCCTGTGCGATCCCCATCGGGCGGTGATTGTGGGGCCAAGTCAGTTGGTGGGCCAGCATGTCAGCAGCCCGGACATCCGGGCCGGCATGGCCCTGGTGCTGGCCGCCCTGGTCGCCCAGGGTACCACCACCATCGACCATGTGCAGCAGATCGACCGGGGCTATCTGCGCATTGATGAAAAACTGCGCGGTCTGGGGGCCAAAATCCGCCGGGAAGAATAAACATCCCCCATCCCCATTGACAAACGATTCGCCCCCTCGTATAATTCAGAGGCCAGTTGTCTGACAACTGGCCTCTGTGCTTTTTGGGACACACCTGCACCTCCCCAGCCCCGTGCGCCCCAAGTTGTTTTGTGCGAGTCTGCCCTTATGTCTGCCAACGGCAAGAGCCACCTGCGTTATATTCAAGCGGAAGAAGCCCTGGCCCATCTATTGGAAACCGGGGGCTATCGGCCTGGGGATCAACTGCCGCCGGAGCCAACCTTGGCCCGCCAGTTGGGGGTCAGCCGGGCCACCCTGCGGGAGGCCTTGCGCAGCTTTGACCAGCAGGGCAGCATCAGCCGTCGCCAGGGGGTGGGCACCTTTGTCAATCCGCGGCGTCTTTATGTGGAGAGCGGACTGGAGGTGCTGATCTCCATGGAAGATCTGCTGGCCGGGCGAGGGGTGGCGATGACCACGGCCAACACCTGGATCCGCCAGGAGGCCGCCCTGCCCAAAGCGGCCAAACGGCTGAAACTGCCCGAAGGCGCGCCGCTCACCGTGATCAGCCGCACCTATTTGGCCGATGGGCAGCCCGTGGCCTATTTGATGGAGGCGGCCCCGGCCACCCTGGTTGATTCGGACGAACTGGCCCAAGCCGGGGTTTCGTTGCTGGCCTATCAATTGAGCCAGGCCGTCCACGCCCCGGCAGTCATGGCCCAGGCCCACCTCTCCCCGGTCCTGGGCACGCCGGAGATCTGTGCCGCCCTAAGTGTTCTGCCCACGGACCCTATCATGTTTTTGGAACAGACCGTCTTCAACACCGAAAACTGTCCCATCTGCTATGCGCGTACTTATTACGTCCCTGACTTTTTCGATTTCCACGTCATCCGGCGGAGCGAATGAGCGAATGGCGAATGGCGAATGGCGAATGGCGAATGGCGAATGGCGAATGGCGAATGGCGAAGAATAATACGTAACACGTAATACTCGATACTCGATATTTTCCACACACGAAAGGCTCAACAATCATGTCTCAAATTGACATTGCCGCCATTCAGGCCGAGGTGGCGAAGCACGAAGAGGATATACTTCAGTTTTTGCGGGAGTTGGTGGCGATCCCGTCCATGGATTCCCAGATCGGGCCAGTGGGCGAGCGGGCCAAGCAAGAGATGGACAAACTGGGCTTTGACGAGACCTGGTTCGACAGCATGGGCAACATCGTCGGGCGCATCGGCGACGGTCCCCGCGTCATGGTCTATGACAGCCACATCGACACGGTGGGCATCGGCGCGCCGGAGGAGTGGGAGTGGGATCCCTTTATCGGCAAGACCGAGAATGGCCGATTCTATGCCCGGGGCACCTGTGACGAAAAGGGCAGCACCCCCGGCATGATCTACGGCCTGGCCATCGCCCGCAAGTTCGGCCTGTTGGACGGCTGGACCGCCTACTATTTTGGCAACATGGAAGAGTGGTGCGACGGCATCGCCCCCCATGCCTTTGTGGAGCATGAGGGTATCCGCCCTGATTTCGTGGTGATCGGCGAGCCGACCAAAATGCAGGTCTATCGGGGCCACAAGGGCCGAGTAGAAATGAAGGTGGTGTCCAAGGGCCGCAGTGCCCACGCCGCCAGCAACCATGTGGGCGACAACGCCATCTACAAGCTCCTGCCCATCATCGAGGGCATCGCCAACCTGGAACCCCAACTGGGCGACCACGAATTCCTGGGCCACGGCAAGATCACGGCCACGGATCTGCATGTGCAGACCCCCAGCCTCAACGCCGTGCCCAACGAAGCCGTCCTCTATGTGGACCGCCGTGTCACCTTTGGCGAAGGGCTCGAAGATGTAATCCAGCAGGTGCGGGATCTGATCCCGGCGGCCAACCAGGCCAAGGGCGACGTCACCGTGGAGATGCTCTTCTACGATGAACCCAGCTACACCGGCTTCGTCTTCCCCGTGGACAAATACTTCCCAGCCTGGGCGTATGACGAGAGCCATCCCTTTGTGCAGGCCGGGCTGAAGGCCAAAAGCCTGATCGGTCTGGGCGATGGCCCGGCGGGCAAGTGGAATTTTAGCACCAACGGCATCTACTGGGCGGGCAAGGCCAACATCCCCTCCATCGGCTTCGGCCCCGGCGAGGAAGAGACCGCCCACACAGTCAACGACAGCGTGATCCTGGCCGACGTGGTCAAGGCCACCGAGTTTTACGCCGTCCTGCCCGGACTGGTCGAATAGCACGTACCCACCCTCGCGGAGTTCGCACCCCCTGGTGCGAACGGGTCGGCACCAGGGGGTGCCGACTCCGCCAACTGGTTCTGAACGTGTTCGGTTAAGCAGGCCAAGGCCATGAGCGCACAAGAAACAAACCACCCCCAACCCAATACCCGGCTCTGGTATGTCTGGGACTATGACATCGACGAGGAGACCTTCCAGGCCATGCTGGACGGCACGGTCACCCGCGGGCGGCTGGGCCGGGATTGGGCCGCGGTGCGGTTGCTGAACTACGCGCCGTATCCTGAAATCGTGCGACGGTTGGGTCTGCCAGCGCTTGTCAATGATTGGTCCCGATGGCGCGATAAGTTACGCATGGAAGAGCGCCGTCGAGGGATCGATTTCGTTGTCGAATGGTTGCCACATCACCACCCAGAGGCGATTCAACACAATGGACAATAGCTTCTACGAACAATTTCTATATCCATTACAGGATCAGGTGCTTCGGACGATCACCGAACTGGAGACTGGGTTCTACCTGACCGGCGGCACCGCGGCATCCCGTGGGTATCTTCAACACCGTTATTCGGACGATCTGGACTTCTTTGTCAACGATGATGCTCGATTTTCGGCCTGGACCGACCAGATCCTCAACGCTCTGGCTGGGGAAGCAAGCTGGAAGGTGGCTGTCCGGCTGCGCGGCGAAAGGTTTGTCGGGTTGACTGTGCTGCGAGATCAAACCGAGTTGCGGATCGATCTGGTCAACGACGTACGCGCTCGCGTCGGCACGCCATACCTGCATCCGCTGCTTGGCCTCATGGACACCGCCGAGAACATCCTGGCCAACAAAGTCACTGCCGTCATCGACCGGGAACAACCCAAAGATCTGGCCGACATCTGGGGCTTCTGCACCAAGCTGCACCTCTCCCTGGCCGACGCCATCGAAGGGGCCGACAGCAAAGCCGCCGGCATCTTCCACGCCGACCTGGCCCGAGTCCTCTGCTCTACCACGGAAGAGGATTGGACGTTAATTCGCTGGATCGAAGCGCCGGATCTGGCCCAGTTTGTCGCAGATATGCGCGCACTTGGGGAAGGTCTCATTCTGTAAAACTGGGCATTGAGAGATTGGGCGATTGGGCGATTGGGCGATTAACGCGGCAGAATCGCCCAATCTCTCAATCTCCCAATCACAAACCACATCAACAAGTTTCACCGTACCGCGCCACACTATTCAAAAAGAGGTTCTATGACAGAACGTACACCCCTCGCCGTAATTGCCATCGGCGGCAATTCGTTGATCAAAAGCAAGCATCACCAGGACGTAGCCAACCAGTGGGACGCCGTGCGGGAGACCGTGGGCCACATCGCCCGCATGGTGGAGATGGGCTGGCGGGTGGTGATCACCCACGGCAACGGGCCGCAAGTGGGCTTCATCCTGCGCCGGAATGAGCTGGCCGCCGGGGAGGTCCACACCACGCCCCTCAGCCTGATCGTGGCCGACACCCAAGGGGCCATCGGCTATATGCTACAACAGGGACTCAACAACGAGTTTTACCAAGGCCAGATCCCTCGCCAGACCATCACCGTGGTCACCCAGGTGCGGGTGGAGGCGGACGACCCGGCCTTTGCCAACCCCACCAAGCCCATCGGCGGCTTTTTGGACGAGGACACAGCCCGCATCTTCGAAAATTCGGGCTGGCAGATCGTGGAAGACGCGGGTCGGGGCTGGCGGCGGGTGGTGGCCTCGCCCAAGCCTGTGGAGATTGTGGAGATCCAGGCCATCCACCAGGCTGTGGAGTTTGGCTGGATCGTGGTGGCCTGCGGCGGCGGCGGCATCCCCGTGGTGCGCAATGACGCCGGTGAACTGCGGGGCGTCTCCGCGGTGATCGACAAGGATCTGGCCACCAGCCTCTTGGCCGAACAACTGGGCGCGGATCTCTTCCTGATCAGCACCGGGGTGGAGCAGGTGGCCATCAATTTTGGCAAGCCCGAACAGCGCAACCTGGCCCAGATCACCGTGGCCGAGGCTCGCCAATACATGGCCGAGGGCCACTTCGCCCCCGGCAGCATGAAGCCCAAGATCGAAGCCTGCCTCAGCTTCCTGGAAAACGCCACCAACCCCGACGCCCGTGCCCTCATCACCAACCCAGAAAACCTGGAACGGGCGTTGCGGGGGGAGACGGGGACGGTGATCATACGTTGATTAGAGATGGAGGGTAGAGATAGAGGGTAGAGATAGAGGGTGGAGATAGAGATTAGAGATGCTTGTTGTGCGGGGCCAGACGCAACCTCCCAATCTCTACCTCTACCTCTACCTCTACCTCTACCCTCTATCTCTCAACAAACCCCAAAGGAGCCACATCCATGCAACCCACCCTGGACACTCGACGCATCACGGTCTTCCTGCTCTTTGCCTTTGGCATTGCCTGGGCCACGGGGCTGGTGATCTATCTGACCGGGGGGTTGGCGGACAGTCTGCTGTTGGTGGACACGGCGGTCTTTCAACTGCGTTTGGCCACGGTGTTGATGGCCACGGTCTATATGTTCGCCCCGGCCTTGGCCCACGTCTTCACCCGGCTGATCACCCGGGAGGGGTGGGCGGATGTGTGGCTGCGGCCCCACTTCCGCCGGGGATGGGGCTTTTGGGCCTTGGCCTGGGTGCTGCCAGCGCTGCTGACCATCCTGGGTGGGATCGTCTACTTTGGCCTCTTCCCCCAGCACTTTGACGCCAACTTGGGGCCTCTCCAGGCCATGCTGGATGCCCAAAGCGCCCAACTGGGCCAGGAGATCGAGCTGCCCTTCCCGCTTGTGGTGTTGGTCTTGCTCCAGGTGGGGCAGGCCATTTTGCTGGCCCCGTTGATCAACAGCCTCTTTACCTTTGGCGAGGAGTTTGGCTGGCGGGGCTATCTGCAACCCAAACTGGTGGGGCTGGGATGGCGCAAGGCCATGATCGTCATGGGCGTGATCTGGGGCGTCTGGCACTGGCCGGTGATCTTCATGGGCTATGAGTACGGCTTTGAGTATCCCGGTGCGCCGTGGCTTGGCCCCCTGGTCTTCCTTTGGTTCACCTTTGTGGCGGGCACCTTTTTGGGCTGGCTGACCGTCAAGGGACGCAGTGTGTGGCCGGCGGTGATTGGCCATGCGGCCATCAACGGCATCACCGCCCTGCCCATACTCTTTGTGCAAGGAACCCCTAACCCCCTCCTCGGTCCCCTGCCCAACGGCCTCATCGGCTCCTTGGGCTTTTCCGTGGTGGCGTTGTGGATGTTTTTGAAGGACCCGACAGAACGAGTAACGAGTAACGAGTAATGCGTATCGAGTAACGAGTAATCCAAAATCGTCAATCCAAAATTCAAAATCAACAGGAGATAGACCATGCAGACAGGCTTACGCGGTCGTGATTTTATCAGCGACATGGATTTCAGCAAGGAAGAGATCGAAACCGTCATCGATGTGGCCCTAAAGCTCAAGCGGGACCGAGCCTTGGGCGTGCCCCACGCCATCCTGCGGGACAAGGTGTTGGCCATGCTCTTCTTCTTCAGCAGCACCCGCACCCGATCCAGCTTTGAGGCGGGGATCGCCCAGTTGGGCGGCCACGGCGCGTTTATCGACAGCACCACCACCCAGATCAGCCACGGCGACACGGCCAAGGAGATCGGCGAGATCTACGGTCGCTACTACGACGGCATCGCCATCCGCCAGTGCGATTGGGACTATGGCAACAAGTACATCAACGAGGTGGCCGCGGCCAGCCGGGTGCCCGTCCTCAACATGCAGTGTGATGTCTACCACCCCTTCCAGATCTTGGCCGATTTGTTGACCATCATCGAGAAGGTGGGAGACCCTCGGGGCAAGACCATCAACGTCAGTTGGGCCTATGCCAGCAGCTACCAGAAGCCCATCTCCGTGCCCCAGAGCCTAATCTTGCAGATGACCCGCTTTGGCATGAACGTGCGCCTGACCCATCCCGAAGAGTACAAGTTGATGCCCGACATCGTGCAGCAGGCCAAGGACAACACCCGCAAGCACGGCGGCAGCTTCGAGATTCTGGA
>JAGNDO010000153.1 GCA_018003515.1 Caldilineaceae bacterium | reverse complement strand
GCGGCGGCTACTCAACCGGCGCTGGACCGCGACAAAGGCCAGCGCCGGTTGAGTAGCCCGGCTTGACCCAATCAGGCACATGACCCAAAGAGGCAGGGCGTATCGAAACCAGAGCGGGTTGGCTGAACTGGGGTCAACCCGCTCTGGTTTCGATACGCCGCCAGTACCTGAATGGTCGGCGGAGATTTTGGCGGCGGCTACTCAACCGGCGCTGGACCGCGACAAAGGCCAGCGCCGGTTGAGTAGCCCGGCTTGACCCAATCAGGCACATGACCCAAAGAGGCAGGGCGTATCGAAACCAGAGCGGGTTGGCTGAATTTGGGTCAACCCGCTCTGGTTTCGATACGCCGCCAGTACCTGAATGGTTTGCGGAGATCTTGGCGGCGGCTACTCAACCGGCGCTGGGCTTGCATCTGCCCCAATCCCTAATCCCCAATCCCCAATCCCAAATCCCCAATCCCAAATCCCCAATCCCCTCTCGCACATACGTTCCAAATCAATTCCCCCATCGTTAGGGATATTTGGCAAAATGGGGTATAATTCTTGGGATTATGGACCTGCGCTGAAACGAGATTTTTGACCGTTTTGGCCTCTGTTTTACGCTTTTCACAGGGTCAAGAAACCAGGAGTTGTGTGCATGGATAATAGCAGCGAATTGCAGGATCTGCCGGAGAACGGCGCTGCGAATCAGGGTGAAATTGCCCCCGTGGCCACTGCGGTCAACGCGGATGGGGTGATCGACAACGGTTATTTTGCGGGGCATATTGCCCCGATTTCGATTGAAGACGAGATGAGGGCCAGCTATCTCGAATACGCCATGAGCGTGATCGTGGCTCGCGCCTTGCCCGACGCCCGAGATGGGTTGAAACCCGTCCATCGGCGTATTTTGTATGCCATGTATTCGGACCTGGGGCTGCGGGCCAATTCGACGTATAAGAAGAGCGCCCGTATCGTCGGTGAAGTGCTGGGTAAGTATCACCCCCATGGCGACACCGCGGTCTACGACGCTATGGCGCGTATGGCCCAGGACTTTAGCCTGCGCTATCCCCTTGTGGATGGCCAGGGTAACTTCGGTTCTGTGGACGGGGACAGCCCCGCGGCCATGCGGTATACGGAGGCCAAGCTGGCCAAGATCGCCGAAGGGCTGCTCCAAGACCTGGACATGGACACGGTCGAGTGGGGGCCTAACTTTGACGACAGCCTGAAAGAGCCGTTGGTTCTGCCCGCGTTGTTGCCCAACATGCTGGTCAACGGCACCAGTGGCATCGCCGTGGGGATGGCCACCAACATCCCCCCCCACAACCTGACCGAGGTCTGTGACGCCATCATCTACCTGATCGACAACTGGCAGCGCCAGGACGAGATCGGGCTGGATGAGTTGATGACCTTTATGAAAGGGCCGGACTTCCCCACGGGCGGGCTGATTTTGGGCAGCGAGGGCGTGCGCCAAGCCTTTGCCACGGGCCGGGGACGTGTGCTTGTGCGCGCCCGCACCCGCATCGAAGAGATGCGCAACGGCAACTTCCGCATCATCGTCACCGAAATCCCCTATCAGCTCAACAAAACCACCCTGCTGGAACGCATCGCCGAACTGGCCCGCAGCGGCAAACTGGACCAGATCCGGGATCTGCGGGACGAGAGCGACCGCAAGGGGATGCGGGTGGTCATCGAGTTGAAGCGGGGGGCAGCGCCCAAGAAGGAGCTGAACCGGCTCTTCAAATACACCCCCTTGCAGGGCACCTTTGGCGTCAACAACCTGGCCCTGGTCAACGGCGAACCCCAGACCCTCAGCCTGCGCAAGAGCCTGATCATCCATGTGGACCACCGCTTCGAGGTGATCACCCGGCGCACCCAGTTCCAGTTGAGCAAGGCGCGAGAGCGGGCGCATATCCTGGAGGGGCTGCGCATCGCCCTGGAATTCCTGGACGAAGTGATCGCCACCATCCGCGCCAGCGACAGCACGGAAGAGGCCCGCACCAACCTCGTGGCCCGCTTTGGCCTGAGTGAAGTCCAAGCCAATGCCATTTTGGAGCTGCAACTGCGCCGCCTGGCTGCTCTGGAACGGCAGAAGATCGAAGATGAATATCAAGATCTGATGGCCCGCATCACCTATCTGCTGGATCTCCTGGCCCATCCCCAAAAGATCCGGGATCTGATCCGCCAGGATCTGGTGGACTTGAAGGAGAAGTTTGGCGACGAGCGGCGCACCACCATCGTGCCCCACGCCAGCGGCGACTTCAGCGAAGAAGATCTGATTGTGCAAGAAAATGTGCTGATCAGCGTCAGTGCCAGTGCCTACATCAAGCGCACGGCTGCCTCGGCCTTCAAGGCCCAGGGGCGAGGCGGGCGAGGGGTGAAGGGCATGGCCACTCGGGGCGAGGACGAGGTGGCGGATCTGCGCTTTGCCCGCACTTTGGACCACATCCTCTTCTTCACAGACAAGGGTCGGGTCTATGCCAGCCGAGTTTTTGAACTGCCCGAAGGCAGTCGTACCTCCAAGGGGGTGCATATTGCCAACGTGCTCAGTTTGCAGGCCGACGAGTCGGTGACCACCATGCTCACCGTGCCGGATTTTGAGCATTCTGAGTACATCACCCTGCTCACCAAGAAGGGGCGCATCAAGCGGGTGGCCGTGGATGCCTTTAGCAACGTGCGCACCACGGGCGTCATCGCCATGGGGCTGGACGACGACGACAGCCTCAACTGGGCCCTCAGCACCACGGGCGGCCAGGACTTTATCATCGTCACCAAGAATGGCAAGTCCTTGCGTTTTGAGGAAGATCAAGTGCGGGCAATGGGCCGCACCGCCGCCGGGGTCTGGGCCATCCGCCTGCTGGGGGATGATGAAGTCACCGGCTTTGATGTGGTGATCCCCGGCTGTGACATGCTGGTGGTCCACGAAAACGGCTGGGGCAAGCGCACGCCGGAGAGCGACTATCCCCGCAAGGGACGCTATACCCAGGGCGTGTGGGCGACGGATCACACCCGGCTGGCCGAGACCGGCCCCATCATCGCCGCCCGCATGGTGCATGAAAATGACGAGATCACCGTGATCACCAGCGGCGGCATTATGTTGCGGGTCAAGGTCAGCGACATCAGCCAGATGGGGCGCAGCACCCGGGGCGTGCGTCTGGTCAACCTGGGCAACGGGGACACGGTCGCCGCCCTGGCTGTCCTCAACCACGAAGATCTGGACCGCAAAGTCGAAGGCGAAGACGAAGCCCAGCCCGATTCGGATGGGGAAGAATCGCCCGTCGTTGAAGCCGTTGAAGTGTAGAGTAGGGGTTGGGGGTTGGGGATTTGGGATTAGGGATTGGGTGGTGCTCATACACCCAATCCCCAATCCCCAACCCCTAATCCCCAATCCCCAATCCCAAAATCCCAATGCCAAACTTGAAAGCACTCCTCCAACAGAATCCCAGCCAGCGGTTGGCCTTTGTGGCCGATGCGGACCCGGACGCCATTGCCGAGATGTTGGTGGCTTTTGCCAACAGCGAGGGTGGCTCTTTAGTGCTGGGGATCGATGCCACGGGGCGGCCTGGCAACATTTTGGTGGACGAGGACGCGGCCGGCGCGTTGCAGACCGCGGAAACCCTGTGCAATCCGCCCATCGTCACCGAGTGGAGCCAGGAAGAGACGCCGGAGGGCATTGTGGTGGTCTTGCGGGTGGAGCGCAGCGAGCGGCTGCACACCCTGGACGATGGCCGGGTGGTGGTGCGCAGCGGACGCGAGAACCGCACCCTCACCGGCCCAGAGATCCACGCCCTGGCCGCCACCAAAGTCAGCGGCGACTACGAAGCCGAGGTCGTCCCCGGCTCGGAGCGGGGGGATCTGGACGAGGATCTGATCGACTATTATTTGGAGCAGCGCCGGGGACGCAATCCCCGGGAGGTGATCTCCAAAGAGAAGCTGTTGCAGCAGATCTTGGCCATCACTCCGGAGGGCATCCCCACGGTCAGCGGCATGCTGCTGTTTGGCCAAAATCCCCAGGCCTTTTTGCCCCACAGCCGCTGCGTCTTTGTCAACTTCAAGCACGAGCAGGTGGCCGATGCAAAATCCGGGGCCATCAGCTATGGCCGGCGGGAAGAGATCGGCGGCCCCTTGGCCAAGATCATCGGGCGCACGTATGATGTGATCCTGCAAGAGATGGACAAATCCGCGGTGGTGCGGGGGCTGAAGCGGGAAGAGCAGTTGGAATATCCGGCGTCCGTGGTGCGTGAGGTGCTGGTCAACGCGGTCTGCCACCGGGACTATAAACTCTCCGGACGGGCCATCGAAGTGCGCATGTACGATGACCGCCTGGAGATCACCAGCCCCGGCGGGTTGCCTGCCTACATCACCGTGGACAACATTGTGGACGAGCATTACAGCCGCAATCCTCGGCTGGTGAACGGTCTCTTCCAGTGGCAATATATCGAAGAGCTGGGCCTGGGCGTGGATCACATGTTCGCCGAGATGGCCGCCAACGGTCTGCCCCCGCCCACCTTTGACGCCAAGCCCCACAGCTTCAAGGTGATCCTTTCCAACAACCGGGATCCCATGAAGGCCATGACCCAGGGCCGTCAAGCCCAGGATCTGGACATGAACGAGCGCCAGATCAAGGCCATGCAATACATCCACGCCAACGGCAGCATCAGCAACGGCGACTACCAGACCCTCTGCCCCTACGTCGGGGCCGAAAGCCTGCGCCTGGATCTGGTGGATCTGGTCAACAAGGGCCACCTGCTCAAGATCGGCGACAAGCGGGGAACCCGGTATATTTTGAAATAGCACCGCCCACGAACCACCTTCCCGGCATGGGCCAATAGATCTCGTCTACCCAA
>JAGNDO010000152.1 GCA_018003515.1 Caldilineaceae bacterium | reverse complement strand
GTGGCGGCCAGGGAGCCCAGGCGATGCTTCATCACCTCCGGCGACCCAGGGGCCTCCATGCCGTCGGGCAGCAAGGCCAGGTGGATCATGAGGGTTGCGGCTTGCTGAGGCTGTAAAGCAGTGTGGACCTGGGCCTGTAAACTCAATCCGAGCAGTCGGACCTCCTCGGTGGGTAAAGCCCCCTCCGGCCAGACCGCCAAGTTGGGACCATCCCCGGCCAGCCACGCGGCCAGGAGCCAGGCCCGCAACAGCCCGATGTGGTCATGCCAGCCAGGGCAGCCCAAGAGCCGGGCGATCTCCTGCTGGGCCTGTTTTGCCCCCTCGGCGCTCTCAAAAAGGGCGATCTCCAGATAGGCCACGTAGAGGGTGCGAAAGGCCGGTGGGGCCGATTGATCCGGGTTCTTGAGCCAGATCAGAAACCAATAGCGCTGGGTGGGCGTCATGCCCGCATAACTCACCCCCACCTGGGGCGCGGGGATGCTCACATGGCGTTCCGGGGCCGTCACCGTCAGGGTGGGGTCGATCTGGGCATAATCATCCCCCGACCCGGCGGAGCGTTGATCCACCACCCGGTCGCCCAGCCGGTTGCGCATCCCCTGGCCCAGGGCGGCAAACGCACTCTTGTCCCGGCCCTTGACGCGTACAAATGAATTGGGGTGTTCAACCGCCTCCCCCTGTATGGGGATGGCGGCGGCTCTTCCGGCTCGACTGGCCATGCGGGTTCTCCTGGGTGAGGGTAAGGTTCGACACGCCGGATCATAGCACAAAATGGGTGTTTTGCGGAGTCAGGGGTTTGGGTGAAAAAAGAGGCACAAGTGACGCTCACCTTCAGGGTGAGCGTCACGTGTGCCTCTTTTTTCCACCCAAACCCCTACAGTTATGACGAACGCAAGGTTTGCCGCCCTGGGCCTGCACTCAGCAAGAGGATAGCGGTCATGATCAACGCAGACGATAGACACCACATGCAGGTGGCCCCGATTACGAAGGGTTCGAGGAAGGTGAGGTAGATGGAGAAGAGTACCCCGATCACGGCGATGGCGAAGATGCCCAGGCCCGCCCGTTGGGCCAGGGGCGTTTTCACCCAGCGCTGGGTGGCCCACAGGATCAGGATGCCCGCATACCCGGCCAAGCCATACAGGGCGATGGGGATGCCAAAGAGCCGGGCATACTCGCTTTGCTGCACCGCGTTGCAATCCCCCACGGGTCCGCACACGGCCTGGGCCAGGGTGGTCTCGATATAGGCCAAATAGCCCGCCACCCCCAACCCAACCACGGCCAAAATCGGGATCAACCAGCCGATCTGGGCAGCGCCGGAGCCAGCCGCTTTGAGTCCCTTGGGCAAGGGGCGCAACACCGCGGCCAACCCAATCACCATCCCGGCCAGGACCACAAGGGCCAGACTGTTGCCCGTAGGATCCTGGTTGAAGCGATCCCGCCAGGTGGGGGACGGGGCCGCAGCCAGGCTCTGCACATCCTCCGCCACGACCAGGGGGGCTTGGGCCTCTGCCGAGGCCGGGGCGGGGTCCGCTGCGCTTTCAGGTACTGTCTCTTGAGCCGCAGCTTCTTGGGCCGCTGCCTCCTGGTCTGCCATCATCTGTTGTAGCTCGGGGATGGCGGGCCAGTCTATCCCTCCAGCGGCCAAATAGCGCTCGATCAGGCCAGGGAACATAGCCGGGATCTCACCGGACCCTACCATAACCACGTCCCCCACAATCAGCGCGGGGACGCCCCGCCGATCTTCGCTGATGTTAAAGGTGCGGATGGCGGCCTGATAGAGGGCCTGCCCCCAATCCAGGGTCACATCCACGCCGATGATCTCCAACTGATCGCCGTATTGGGCAGCCAGGGGAGGCAGCACATTGTCAATCACTTCGTGACAGTGGGGGCAGGTGGGGGAATAGAAGAGGACAGCTTGGACAACGGGCTTGGCCACAGGGCCGAGGGGCTCGACCCGCTGGGCCTGGACCGGTGCGGGCAACAGCCCGGCCAAAATCGAACCAAAAAGGACAAAACAGAGCAGAGAGCGGGTGAAACGAGTTGACATGACAGGAACTCCTTTGGGGATATGGCAAACCCAACCTGGCCAAGCCAGAACCAAAAAGATTTACCATAAAGATTTACCACAAAGATTTACCACAAAGGGCACAGAGAACACAAAGATTCTAAAAGAATAGATCCCTCTTTGTGTTCTTTGTCTCCTTTGTGGTAAAAATCCTTGCACAAAAACAAGGATTTCGTCGGTTAAGTACTAACTATCCGCCGAGGGCGCTGGTCTCTACGCTCTCGGCGGGTTCGGTCAATTATGAATATGCCGCTGCAAAATGCCTTCCGTGCCATCGGGGCGGGCAAAGAGCATGATGGCTGTGACCGTGCTTGTGCCCTCGTTGCCCCAGCGGTGAGGCAGTTGGGCCTCGAAGAGCAGACTGTCCCCCGGCTCCAGGTGGTACTGTTCGCCATCCACCTCATAGAAAAGGTTGCCTGTGACACAGAAGATCAGTTCATGACCCGAATGCATGATGGTCTCCCTGCCGCTGGACGCCCCCGGCTCCAGGCGGATCAAGAGGGGTTCGATGCACTGGTGGGCCAGCCCGCTGCCCAGTTTTTCCATGTGCCCGCCGGGGATGGCGATGGCCCGTCGGCTGCGGGCGGGCGTGAAGATGATCATCTGCTCTTCTGTCGCATCCTCAAAAAAGGCGGTGATGGGCACATCCAGCGCCACGGCGATGCGGTGCAGGGTGCTGACGCTGGGGGAGATCTTGTTGCGCTCTACCAGGCTGATGGTGTTGATGGAGAGACCGCTGGACTCGGCCAGGTTGCGCAGGGCCAAATTGCGCTCTGTGCGCAGACGGCGGATGCGCGCCCCGATCTGCACGACCTGTCCCCGATCGGAGTCGGCCACGTCAGTCTCATTGATTTCATCGATTGACTTTGCTTCGCTCACAGCCGTACACTCCTTGTTGGAAAATGAGTTTTCTGATAATCTCCACTCGTTCCCATTACTTATTCCCACCACTCGTTCCCACCACTCGTTCCCACGCTCTGCGTGGGAACGCCATCGGACGCTCTGCGTCCAGCAGCGCAGCGCGTGGGAACAAGCACAGGGAACGAGAATGTACGCAAATCTTACCACTATTTGTGTAAAACAAAAAGATCGGTCGCCTGACTCCCTCGCCTTGGCAATCAGTGACCCATGAAACTGACCCCGTTGTCTGCGCCCCATGGGCGTAGTCCGGATCAAGCCCCCTATGCAGAGATCCCGGCGATTCTCAAAATAGGCCACGGATGAGGGCGATTTTGAGCCTTTGATGTAAAATGATCAGCCTAATCACCGATTTTCGATTTCAGCGAGGTTTTGCCATGCCCGATTCTGCCTATCCCATGCTTGCGGTGGACCAGGCCCTGAATCTTGTCCTGTCCCACGCCCAGCCCCTGCCTGTGCAGGAGGTGGCGTTGTTGGCGGCCCAGGGTCATATTTTGGCGGCATCGGTCTTTGCTGCCGACCCCTTGCCCCCCTTTCGGGCCGCGGTCAAGGATGGCTACGCGGTGGTGGCCGGAGATGGGCCGGGGGAATACCCGGTTGTGGGTCACTCTACGGCCGGCCATACGCCGGATTTTGTCCTGCGCGCCGGGCAGGTGGCCTACATCACCACGGGCGCACCCCTGCCCAAGGGGGCGGATGGGGTGGTGATGGTGGAGCAGACCCAGCCGGTTGGGGAAGCGGGGGAGCGGGTGCTGATCCAGACCCAGGTGCAGCCCGGCCAGGATGTGCGCCCGGTGGGGGTGGATGTGGCCGAGGGGGAAATCGTCCTGGCGGCTGGGGTGCTGATTGGCCCTGCGGAGATCGGCTTGCTGGCCACCGTGGGCGCGGACCGGGTACTCGTGTATCCCCGGCCCCGGGTGGCCATTCTCTCCACCGGGGACGAATTGGTGCCCCCAGGGGAACTGCCCGGTCCGGGTCAGATCCGGGACAGCAACCGGGCCATGTTGCTGGGCGCGGTGGCGGCATTGGGCGGCATCCCTGTGGATTTGGGCATTGTCGGGGATGACCTGGACCAACTCAGCGACCGCCTGGCCGTGGCAATGGATCATGCGGATGTGCTGATCACCTCCGGCGGCGTCTCCATGGGGGATCTGGACCTGCTCAAGCCCCTGCTGGAGGAGATGGGCCAGGTGCATTTTGGTCGTCTGCGCATGAAGCCGGGCAAGCCCTGCACCTTTGCCACAGTGGGCGTGGCCGACTGGGATGACCAGGGCGAAGAGGTTCCGCGCACGGTGCTGGTCTTTGCCCTGCCGGGAAATCCGGTGAGCAGTCTGGTCACCTTCTATTTGATGGCCGGACCGGCCCTGCGCAAGCTGGCCGGCTGGCCCAATCCCCATCTGCGCCGGGTGCAGGCCCATCTGGGCCAACCCCTGCGCCTGGACCCGGAACGGCCCGAATATCACCGGGCCATCCTGCGCTGGGACCGGGTACTCAACGACGGGCGGGGCGGCTATGTCGCCCTCAGCACCGGCAGCCAATCCAGCAGCCGTCTGCTCTCCATGCGCACGGCCAACGCCCTCCTCGAACTCCCCGCCGCGGACGGTGAACTGGCCGCCGGCGCGGTGGTGGAAGCCCTGATTATTGGGTGAGCGGGTGAAGGGGTGAACGGGTGAGCCTCTCTTGCCCATCCAATCGTCAACGCGGCAGTTAAATTTTCAATTTTCAATTTTCAATTTTCAATTCTCAATTATCCTATGCTAACCCATTTAGATGAACGCGGCCACGCCGCCATGGTAGACGTCAGCGAAAAAAATATCACCAGCCGGGAAGCCGTGGCCCAAGGCGCGGTCCACATGGCCCC
>JAGNDO010000151.1 GCA_018003515.1 Caldilineaceae bacterium | reverse complement strand
ATGCCCATGATGTTGCCGTCAAAGATCACGGCGATGCGGTCGCTCAGGGTCATCAACTCTTCCAATTCCTCGGAGATAAGCAGAATGGCCGTCTCTGCCGAGCGCTGGTCGAGCAGATGCTCTTGGATGGCTTCCACCGCGCCTACGTCCAGACCCCGGGTGGGCTGTACGGCCACGATCACCTTGGGATTGGCCGTAATCTCTCGGGCCAAAATTACCTTTTGCAAATTGCCGCCGGAGAGCTTGCGAGCCAAAGTTTGCACGCTGGGGGCCAGGATGTCGTAGGTTTTCTTGAGGCGGTGGGCATATTCCTGGGCCTTTTCCGAATCGATGGTGCGTCCGTTGCCGATGGGTTGGCTGCGGTAATGCTTCATGATCACGTTGTCGGTGATGGTGAGGTTGGGGGATGAGCCGATCTTGTTGCGGTCTTCGGGGATGTGGGAGATGCCGGCGTGGATGGCGTGGATGGGAGAGCGGTTGGCCAACTCCACCCCGTCCACGGTGATGCTACCGCCCAGACATTCCCGCATGCCCGTGATGCACTCGGCCAACTCGCTCTGGCCGTTGCCCGCCACCCCGGCAATGCCCAGAATCTCTCCGGCCCGCACGCTCAAATCTACCCCGCGCAGGGCTGGCGCGCCCTTGTTGTTAAAGGCTTTTAGCCCTTTCATATTCAACACCACATTGCCCGGCTTTTGGGCTTCCTTCTTTACCGCAAAAACCACATCTCGCCCCACCATCATCTGGGCCAGATCTCGCTTGGTCAACCCCTGCATGGGCAGCCCCTCCGCGGTGACAACACCCTTGCGCAGAACGGTGATGCGGTCAGCCACGCTCTCCACCTCGTGCAGTTTGTGGCTGATGAAGATGATCGACTTGCCCTGGGCCACCAGCGCCCGCATGGTGACCATGAATTCGTCGATCTCCTGGGGGGCCAAGACGGCCGTCGGTTCGTCGAAGATCAACACATTGGCTCCCCGATAGAGGGTCTTGAGGATCTCTACCCGCTGCTGTTCGCCCACGGAAATCTGCCAGATTTTGGATGTGGGGTCTACGCGCAGCCCAAATTGGTCTTGCAGCGCCTTCACTTTGCGGTCATAGGTCTCCAACTTCATCAGGAAGCGCGGCTCGTTCAACCCCAGCAAGATATTCTCGGTGACGGTCTGGGTGGGAACCAGCATAAAGTGCTGATGGACCATGCCAATGCCGGCGGAGATGGCATCTCTGGGCGAGTTGAAACTGACCGACTTGCCGTTGACCTTGATGGTGCCGGAAGTCTGTTTGTAAAGACCGGAGAGTACATTCATCAACGTACTCTTGCCCGCGCCGTTTTCGCCCAACAATGCGTGGATCTCGCCGGGTTTCAGGGTGAAATTGACATGATCGTTGGCCAAGACACCGGGAAAGCGGATCACAATGTTGCGCATTTCCACGGCAAAAGGGCCGACAGGGGCGGAAACAGATGCCGTTGAGACGGCGGGGTGGGAGGGGGTGGATTGGGACGATTGGCTCATGTCGCGTCTTCCCGATGAAATTTTGGAGGGTATAAATGAAGGCCGCCCCCCCAGGCGGGAGGGCGGCCCGGTACGTCATGCGTTCACCGTCACGGCCTAGTCAAGCGAAGGCAGTTCCGCAGTGATGTTTTCGTTCCACCAGTACATGCAGGTCTCGCACGGGCTGCCAAACTGGGCGAAGCCGTCCAAGTCCAACTGGTCCAGGCTGGCACCTTCGGCCAACACCAGGTTGCCCTGGTTGTCGGTGATGGGGCCCTTGAAGACATCGAAGCGGGTAAACTCACCGGCCAACATCTTGGCCAGGGTCTCCTTGATCAGGGTTACATCGGCCTCGGGCAGGTCGGCCACGCCGGGCTGAGGCGTCTCGCCATCCATGAAGCCGAAGAGGCCAAGGGCACCGCTGTCGGCGTCAAAGTACTCCCAGCCGCCAACCCAGGTTCCGGCTCGGGAATCTTCCACGATACGGGCGTAGACCGGACCCCAGTTCCAATACATGGAGGTGAGGCAGGCGTCGATGGTGCAGTTGCCGGAATAGTCATAGGTGATGCCCCACTTGCCAGCCGGGGCGGCCTCGGCAGGAGCCGGGGTATCCGCACCGGTCATCACAACCTGGGCACCAGCACCGAAGAGGGAGGACGCAGCTTCCTTCTCCAGAATGGGATCATGCCAGGTGAAGATCCAGCGCACATCCACCGTGCAGTCCGGGCAGGTCTGCTGGGCACCCAGGGCGAAGGCGTTGCCCAAACGCAGCTCTTCGGGGATGGGGAAGGTGGCGATGTAGCCCAGTTTGGGGTTGCCGTCTACCATGGCCCGGCTGCCGGCCAACATACCGGCCAGATACTTGATGTCTTCCATGGCACCCATCAGGTTGCCAAAGTTGGCCTCGTTGGACTTGAAGCCGCTGATATGGACAATGTCCACGTCCGGGAACTCGTCCGCTACGATCTCCGATGCATCCATAAAGCCAAAGGAGGTGGTGAAGATCACGTCAAAGCCTTTGCGGGCCAGGGAGCGGATCACCTGCTCGGCGTCCGCGCCTTCGGGCACGTTTTCGATGAAGACCGTGTGGACATCGGTCACATTGGCTTCCACATACATGCGGCCCACATCATGGGCCTGGGACCAACCACCGTCATCATGGGGGCCAACGTAGACAAAGGCCACGTTGTACTTGTCAGCCATGACATCCGGGATCTGGACGCCACTGCTGACGGGGGCGGCGACTTCTGCCGGGGCGGCGACGGCTGGTTCGGCAGCCGGGGCCGTTGTAGCCGGGGCAGATGGTTGACACGCAGCCAACACCAACATGGCCACGATCACCAGCAGACCGGTTAAAAACAAAACACGCTTGTTTGTTCGCATATTCTCTTTCTCCTACGAAGGTGGTGGAGAGGGATGCTGTTTTTTAACAGTATATCCTCGCCCGTAAAATGGGAAGACAACCAAAACCATCAAATTAAAATCAAATGGTAAATGGAATCAATAGAAGGATCAAGAACCAGAGTGAAGAATCAGAGTGAAGAACCAGAGTGAAGAATCAAAATGAAGAAGAAGTAGTTGCAATATACAACACACCATCAGGATTGTCAATGCGATTTGGTGCAGTCCAGGGCTTTTCATTGGCGTCTGTGTGGCAAAGACGGCCCTTTTGCAGGTAGCGTCATCAATTGTATAAAGATCCTTTTGGGAACTTGTCAACCGATGCAACCCATGCCATAATATAGACGGTTCGTAGACTATCCTCAGTCTGCTTCCATGCATCAACCCCACGACTCCCGTACCCGATTGCGGCCGATCGCAGCCGATTGTGGCTTTTGACTCGGAAAGTGCCCTCAAATTTGAGTCTGGGGTATCGGCATAGCACAAGTCATTATCCCGTAATCTTGTTCGATTTTCATTTTTTACTAAATCTCGCCAATTTATCGTCCATAAACTTTTGCCGTAGGTTTGATTTTTACTGCAAAACAATCCAGGAGAAGCGCAATGCGGAAACATATGCGAACCTTGGTCATCGGTGCCATTGGTCTGATGTTGGCCTTGGCCGGTTGTGTTCCCCTTTTTCAGGGTGACATCACCATGCTCTTGACCCCCGTACCCTATGACAGTACCGGACGCCCTATGGCCATCACCGCCGGATTGCATGGCGGCACTGAGACCAGTGTGGTCACCGATGTGGACGCCGACGCCGATGAGGTCTGGACCGCCGTGCGCAGCTTTGGTCTGCCTTTCCTGAGCGGTGCCGCGGTGACGGTTCAGGGTCGGGGCATTGGCTCCACCCGCACCATCGTGATGGATGGGATGGAAGTCGTCGAGCGGTTGGACAAGATCGATGACGCCAACCGCACCCTCACTTGGTCGGGCATTGGGGGCAATGTCCCCATCGCCAACTATGGCGGAAACGTGCGTGTAACGGATTTGGGTGCCGGGCGCTCTCAGGTTAAATGGAACTCCAGTTTTGACGCTGACGGCGTCACGATTGACGAGGCCAAAAGTGTGGTCAGCGCTGCTGTGACCGCCCAAGCTTTGGGCCTGAGCGCTTTTGCCAAGGATGGCCGTCTGGCCGCCGCCGTGGTGGAAATCAAGGCTGCGGAAGCTGCCGCTCTGGCCGTTGAACCTGCCCCCGCCCCCAGCGTGGCGGACGCCCTGGCAGGCATAACCGACATGGCTGACATGAGCATGAGCGGGCCTGTCCAACTCTTCGCCATGCTCCACGCAGACGCAGGCGAACCCGGCGTCTACGAATTCCCCGGTGCCGATGGTCCCGTGGTGGTGGATGGTGCGCCGGTCTCCCCAGCCTTCCTGGTGATGACCGCAGCCGGTGATGCCATGTCCTACACGGCTGGCAGTGACATGAACAGCGTCACGGTCAGCGACCAGATGATGACCGACGGCCAGATTGTGGTCGATTCCGTCACCAGCGAAGCCCCGGGCTGGATCGTCATGCACGCCAGTGTGGATGGCAAGCCCGGTCCCGTGGTGGGCAATGCGGGTGTGCAAGCTGGCGTGAATGAAAACGTTACTGTCGCCATCGACATGGGCGCACTCAACACCGTATTGGCCCAATATCCGCCCGCCCCCGTCATGACCGATTCTCCCGCCGCTACGACAGAAGCCCCCGCCGCCACGACGGAAACCCCCGCCGCCACGACTGAGGCTCCCGCCGCCACGACTGAGGCCCCTGCCGCTACGACCGAGGCTCCCGCCGCCACGACCGAGGCTCCCGCCGCCACGACTGAGGCCCCTGCCGCTACGACCGAGGCTCCCGCCGCCACGACCGAGGCTCCCGCCGCCACGACCGAGGCTCCCGCCGCCACGACCGAGGCTCCCGCCGCCACGAC
>JAGNDO010000027.1:22115-65221 GCA_018003515.1 Caldilineaceae bacterium | reverse complement strand
TCTACTATCAAGGCTGGCTGCCCGACGGTGATGTTAATGCTGTGCTGTTGGTCGTACACGGCCTGGGCGAACACAGCGGGCGCTATATGAACGTGGTCAACGCCCTCGTGCCCCTGGGCTACGCCATCTACGCCCTGGACCATATCGGCCACGGCAAGTCCGACGGGGCCCGGGAGATGGTGGACCGCTTCGCCGACTTCACGGATACCTTGGGAATCTACTACAAAATGGTCGTCGGCTGGCAGGCAGGGAAGCCCATTTTCTTGCTGGGGCATAGCATGGGCGGGGCCATCGCCTCGGCCTATCTGCTGGATCATCAGGCTGATTTCAGCGGGGCCATCATCTCTGCGCCAGCGGTCAAGGTGGGGGACAATGTCTCTTCGGCCACTATCGCCATCAGCAAAGTGCTGTCCAAGATCGCGCCCAAGATGGGCGTGCTGGCTTTGGATGTCAACGGCGTCTCTCGTGACCCGGCCGTGGTGGCCGCGTACGTGGCGGATCCCCTGGTCTTTCAGGGCAAGACCCCGGCCCGCCTGGCCTCGGAATTGCTGGGGGCCATGCAGCGCATCAGCGCAGAGGCGGGCAAGATCTCCCTGCCCCTGCTGATCGTACAGGGCAGCAAAGACGCCCTGGTTGACCCGGCCGGCGCGCAGATGCTCTTCAACATGGCATCATCCGCGGACAAGACGATCCAGATCTACGACGGTCTCTTCCACGAGGTGTTCAACGAGCCGGAACGGGATCAGGTGCTGGGGGATGTGGCGGCGTGGTTGGGGGAAAGGGTGTGAGTGGGGAAATGATGTTATGATCAAAAGTGGCTTGCCGCCCATCCATCCCGGTGAATTTTTGGCTGAGGCCCTAACTGAACTTGGCGTCTCCCAGGCCAAGTTTGCCCGCGCCATCGGCGTGTCGCCCATGCGTGTATCGCATATCGTGCATAGGTCACGCCCGGTCACCGCGGAAATGGCGTTGCTTTTTGGCCGGGCTTTGGGACAATCGCCGCAGTATTGGCTGAATCTCCAGGCGGAGTACGATTTGAAGACAACTGAGGCAACTATTGGGGACCGGTTGCTGAGTGTGACCGAGTTGACACCGGCGTAATTGAGTTTCCGTCGCTGTTGAGTCATGGCCGCACGATATTGGAAAAAGGAGACAAGATGGAGCTTTCCGCAGTGTTGACCGTCGCACCCGAAGGCGGATATGTCGCCCATAATCCTGAGACAGGGACAACTACCCAAGGCGAAACAGTTGAAGAGGCTTTGGCCAATTTGCGTGAGGCGACGGAGTTGTATCTTGAAGAGTTTCCGATGACTGTTTTGACCTGAACGATTGAAAAGGGATTAAATGCTTAACGCCGATGTCCTAACCTTCAAGGAGTTTATGATGCACGAACCCTTGCCGCTTTCCACCCTGCACCGGGCGGTGTTGGACTTTCTGCGCGGGCGGGATGATGTGGTCCTGTTCGGGGCACAAGCTGTAAACGCCTATGTAAGCGAACCCCGGATGACCCAAGATGTTGATCTGATGTCGAACCGGGCAAGGGCGTTGGCCGAGGAATTGAAGCAGCATCTGCATGGGAAGTTTCAGATCGCCATCCGCGTGCGTGAGATTGGGGAAGGGAAAGGGTATCGGATTTACCAAGTGCAGTCGGGCGGCAATCGTCATTTGGTCGATCTGCGGCCTGTGGAAAGCCTGCCCTTGGCCCGGCGCATCGAACAAGTGTGGGTAATGGCCCCGGCGGAGTTGATCGCCAGCAAAGTGATCTCCTATCACCAGCGCCGAGGCAAACCCAAGTCCGGCACGGACTGGCGGGATCTGGCTTTATTGTTGTTGACTTTTCCCGATTTGAAGCAGGACGCCAGTCCCGTCGCCACCTGTCTGCAAGCCGCCGGCGCGGATGCGGAGATTTTGGACGTCTGGCGCGCCTTGGTGCGGATGGAGATTGAGGCGGAAGACGAGGATGATGAGTTTTAGGCTGTCTGGCGTTCAGGATGTGGCCGTGTCCGAAGATGCGCTGACCGTGGACTTGTCCGATGGCCGGTCGATCAGTACGCCCCTGGCCTGGTATCCCCGGCTCTGGCATGGCACAGAGATCGAGCGCACCCATTGGCGACTGATTGGCCAGGGGGAGGGCATCCACTGGCCGGACTTGGACGAGGATATCAGCGTTGAAGGGCTGATCATGGGTCGGCCCTCCAATGAGAGCCAGAAATCGTTGCGGCGCTGGCTGGATGGACGAGGGAAGTAGTAAAGTCAGCGGGGAAAACCCAGGTCCGGCAATGCTGCTGCTGACCTTCCCCGACTTGAAGCAAGACGCCGGTGCGGATGCGGAGATCTTGAGCGTCTGGCATGACTTGGTGCGAATGGAGATTGAGGCGGATAACGAGGATGATGAGTTTTAGGATGGGCAGAGCGGTGATTTGTGAACCGGCCCCCAGGCGGTGATGGCTTTCTGCTTGAACTAGTTCCGGTGATTTCGAGAGTTGATTGTCAAGTATTATGAATATAGAATTCCAGCAGAGTACAGGAACATTGAAACATCACAAGGTTTGAATTCACTAGTCTTCCTAACTTGGGCACAATGCCAATGGTTAATGAAGGGCTTACAAATCAGTAACCTCAAAAGGAGTATAAACGGAGAGTTCCGCACTACTCGCCTTGATCGCAAGTATTACGGTATTCGCATTTCTCCGACTATTTGAACAGTATAGATGTCCAGAAAAGTTCTGTCCTTCAGGTTTCTCTCAGAACGATGATTCACGGGGACAGAACTTTTCTGGACATCTATATCAACAACCTGGCTTGCTTTATACAAGGAGAACTAATATGGCTGAAGATAAGTTAAAGTTGCCTCGCTCCTCTTACGATGAACTGGTAAAGATAATCAGAGCATACGGACGTACAAAAGAAGGTAGCAATGACGACATAGCTCAATTGTCAGGGATAGGTAGAACGAGAATAAGTGCAAACAATGCATTTCTAGTGGGCGTTGAAATTGTGGAAGGAGGCCGAAAGAAGTCTCCAACTCCTAAAGGAATAGAGCTAGCCCGTGCTCTCGAACATGAAATTCAAGAAGAGATATCTCGTGCTTGGAAGAAAATAATTGAAGAAAATGATTTCTTGAACAAAATGGTCCAAGCTGTGAGTGTAAGAAAAGGCATGGAAGTGTCTCAACTTGAAAATCATATAGCTTATTCAGCTGGTGAAGCCAAGTCTAAAGAAGTGATGACTGGGTCACGCACAGTCATAGATATCCTGCGAGTTTCAGAATTGGTAAGTGAAAACGGCGATAAAGTAGTACCCAGTGTATCGCTCACAAAAGTTGTCGCCGACCCCTCTACAATTGCTCGACCTATCGTTACGCAGGACACTGTTTTCCAGAAGACACAGGAAATCGCAATTCAACCTGTTTCTTCAGACAAGATATCCCCAACTGGAGTAAGTCTGCATATAGAAGTACGTATAAATGCCAATGTTGATGAACTAGTTGATTTAGGGGAAAAGCTAAACCTCTTAATTCGTAGCTTATCAAATGCAAATTTCAGTAATAATGATGAAGGTTCTACGGAATCTACATAAGGTGCATGGGCTATGCTATTTGAGATCTTCGGAACCACGGCGGAAGATGTAATCGGTGCAACTGATGCAACCTTGCAGATAAATATTGGTGTGACTGACAACCTGGTCGCTGACTTTTTGGATATTCCTGCGGATAATGCTAGGAATGCCCTGCGTATGGCGCAACAGCTAGGTCTAATTACGACAAATTCTGCTGGTAATTACATCCCACTCTTCCCTTATGCGACCTATCTTATTTCTGGTAATCTGCATCATAGAGCAGCAATTTTGCGCTTTGTTTTGGAGCAGTATCAACCGTATAAATCCTTTAAGTACCGCTTGGATATCACAACTTCTGCAAATGAGGCAGTACGCCAAGTTAAGGCTCTTTTCTCCTTGAATGCACATCGGGGAGACATTCTTAGTACACTTGTTAGCTTAGGGACGTATACAAACTCACTAATTGCAGAGGGAGCAGGCAGATATAGGATTCCAGATAGTGGAACCACCAATTATTTATCGATAGTGGAGGATATCGTTCACGATAGAGAAGCCGCAGAACTTAATGTTCGTAGAAAGCTCGGTGAAGATGCAGTAAATTGGATTGATCATCAAGAAGTTCTTAACCCATTAATTACAGCCTATCAAAAAGCAGCTGTCGCTCATCATGATCCACGAGCACCAATTGTCTACGCTGGAAATGCTATTGAGTCCTTTCTTGTGCAAGTAGCTAATCATTTTGAGGTAGAGCTTCAAGGAGCGAATGGGATAAATGCGAAAGCTGATCGAATCGCACAAAACAATCATTTGACACACAAGCATAAGTTTATGATTAAATATCTTGGTCATATCCGCAATGCTGCCGATCATGGGATTGATGATTCGATCGGACAAGCTTGGGAAATTTCAACCGCCACGGCAATTGAATATGTTTATGTGGCTCAGTCAGTCATTACTACTATTGTTGCATATACACGCAATAGATATATTGTGTAAGTTCCGGAAAAAACGTGAAACAAGAGTTGTACCTGACGTATGACGCATCTAAAACTATCGTTATACTCGTCGCCGTCTAAAAACCATCGATAAGTTGCTTATATGAAGATCGTCCAGGTGTGCAAGATGCTCTGGCAGAAGGGCTTTGAGTTCACTTCCGATTGATCTTGAATGGACGCCGGAGTACACATCATGAGCGATGAAGTCATTACATGTATCCAATGTGGGCGATCATTTGTTTGGAGCTACAGCGACCAACGGTCCTACAAAGAACGCAAATTGGAAACACCGCGCAGATGCAAGGCTTGCAGAATCGAACACAATCATGAGATTGCAGAGCGGGAACGGGTACGTGGAACTCAAAAACAGCCCAAAATGTTCAATGACCTTCCGAAAACCAGAAAGTGGTTCCCAATGGTATTCGTATTTGCGATGATTGGGATTGCCATCATTCTGGCAATATATTTACTTCTTTCTTGATCGATCCACTCAATTCACATACTTTTCATCCAATCCACAAACCCCATGACCACACTCATCCGCTACCAAACCACCCACAAACCCATCATCCGCAAGACCGAGCAGCAGTTGCGCCAGGAGATCATCCAGGTGTGCAAGATGCTGTGGCAGAAGGGTTTTGTGGCCGCCACGGACGGCAATGTCAGCGCCCGGCTGGACGAGGACCGTTTTTTGTGTACGCCGTCGGGCTTCAGCAAGGGGCTGATCGAGCCGGATCAGCTCATTGTCATCGACTGGGATGTGCAGCCTGTGGGCAGCCGCTATGGCCCGGCCCGGGATCTGCACCCCACCAGCGAGATGCTCCTGCATCTGGAAGCCTACCGTCAGCGCCCGGATGTGCAGGCCGTGGTCCACGCCCACCCGCCCACGGCCATCGCCCTCAGCATCGCCGGCATCGACCTGGAGCGCTGCTTTATCCCCGACGTGGTACTCAGCCTGGGCATGATCCCCACCACAGACTATGCCACCCCGGCCAGCGGCGAAGGGGCCACGGTGATCAGCGAGCTGATCAAGCGCTACGACGCCCTGATCCTGCGCCGCCACGGCAGCATCACCGTGGGTGCCAATGTGATTGAAGCCTATCTGCGTCTGGAAAAGCTGGAACAGACCGCCACCATCGCCAAACACCTGGTCGACCTGGGCCGGGAAGATCCTTTCCCCGCCACCGAAGCCCAAAAACTCGTCGACTGGCGCATCAACGCAGGCCTCATGCGCCCCGGCCAGGCGGAGGATCTGTGCGAGAACTGCGGCGTCTGCCATGCGGGTGCTTGTTCCGTTAAATGAAGGGGTGAGCGGGTGAGGGGGTGAAGGGCTGATGAACATGGTTCACCTCTTCTCGCCCTTTCACCCCCTCAGCCCTTCACCCTTTCACCCCCTCACCCGCTCACAGAACGTCCCCAAATCTTGACCAATCCCCCCCACCCCTGATATACTGCGGAAAGTCCTGAATTACCCTATGCGCCCCCATCGTCTAGAGGACCAGGACTCAGGCCTTTCAAGCCTGCTACAGGGGTTCGAATCCCCTTGGGGGCACAAGAAGAGCGTCGCTGTCCACCACAGCGGCGCTCTTCTTATTTTTGTGCCGAGTTCAGCATCGTCAGATGCTGGACTTTTTTTATTCCTTCTTGTGGGGCAACCATGCATGCAAACACCGGACCCGCCTGGGGTGAACACCCGTCCCGCATCACCGGCGGTGAACCCTGCTTCCTGCCACACCCCCCATGTTCCTGCCCGGAGACTGGACGACTTTGGAAAGCCCAGTTTCTGGATTTGGCGATTTTGACATGGCGGGGTAGCCATGATACATTCCAAGTTATAAGGTACTCAAATTGAAGTCTGTACCATCCCATCCCATCACTTGCGCCGCCACTGCGGGGTGTAAATGCGCCTGGAGTTTGAGGCTTTCCCCGTGTCACGTTTCCTGATTATGATCATGCTGGCCCACATCGGTTTTTGAGAAAAGTATCCAAGGAGGTGAATTCACTTCATATAAAAGACCGGTTGTTCAAGTTTTACACCTCGTTTTTCCATACCTCACACCAAGGAGAAGTTTTACAATGAAGAAACGCTTTCTCTTACTGTCCCTGTGGATCATCGCATCGCTGATCCTCTCCGCTTGCGCGCCTGCCGAAACGCCTGCCGCAGAGCCGGCTGCCCCAGCTGTGGTTGAACCAGCCGCCCCTGAACCCGCCGCCGTTGAACCCGCCGCCGTCGAGCCGACCAAGGCCCCCGAACCGGCCCCCGCCTCCGCTGATGCGGGCACTCTGCCCCGCAACGAAACCCTGTATTTCAATGGTCAACAATGGGGCTCGGTTGTTGGGTGGAATCCGTATTCCAGCAGCAACAACAATGGCATGGCGATCTCTCAACAGGACAGCTCCCGGGTCACCATGTTTGAAACCCCGTACCTGTACAACATGCTGGATGGCCAGGTGTATCCGTTGTTGGCTGACGGTCCTTTTGCCTGGGATGATGGCATGACCGCCATCACCTACAAGCTCAAGACCGCCGCCAAGTGGAGCGATGGCACCCCGGTGACCGCTGAGGATGTGGCGTATACTTGGGCCACCCATGTCAAATACAGCACCCCCACCGGCGCTTCGAACATGGACTACATCGACACCATCGAAGCCGTGGATGCCCAAACCGTTGTGATCACGGCCAAACTGGGTGACGACGGCAAAGCGGTCAACCCCCTGATCGTCAATGCCTATGTGAGTACCAACTATGTTCTTCAGAAAGCTTGGACCCAGACCCTGGAAGCCCGGGTCGGTGAAGATGCCACCCAATTGATGGCCGATCCTGCCGAAGACGTGGTTTACTCTGGTCCCTATCATAAATACTTCGCTGATGATACGAAGGTCGTCTACATTCGCGATGACAACTATTGGGGCCAGGATGCCAGCATGTGGGGCAAGCTGCCCGTTCCGACCTACCTGGCGCACACGATCTTTAAGGATAACGCCGCCGGTACCACCGCTTTGCAGGCAGGCGAAGTTGACATAAGCCAGCAGTTCAACTCCAACGTGCAGGATCTGTGGCTCAAGCAAGACCTGCCCATCTCCACCTATCTGCCCGATGCGCCCTATGGCATTGGTGCCAGCCTGCCGACCGCCTTCTACAACTTGCAGTCCCCTGGGCTGGATCAGGTTGCGGTACGCAAGGCCATCGCCATCGCGGTTGACTACCCCACCATCATCGCCAACGCCATGACCAACCAGTCGGCCACCTTCGACCAGGTTCCCCGCTCGTTGATGAACCCGACCGCGGGTGAGCAGGCCCTGTACGACCACGCTGCCGTCGCTGACCTGCAATGGGCCGGCAACGACATCGAAGGCGCCATCAAGCTGCTGGACGATGCCGGAATCGTTGACACCAACGGCGACGGTTGGCGAGAAATCGATGGCAAGAACCTCAGCTATGTGGCGACGTGCCCCAATGGCTGGTCCGACTGGCAAGCGGCCATCGAAGTGGTTGCCGCCGCTGGCAAGAAGATCGGGATCGACATCACGACCAACTATCCTGAATGGTCCGTGTATCAGACTGTCGTCACCAAATCCGATTCGCCCCTGCCCGCCGGCTATGACATCTTTATGATGTGGAGTGACGGCGCTGGCCCAACCCAGCCTTACAGCCGTATCCGCAAAATGATGAGTTCTGAATACATCGGCATGGCGAGCAACTGGAACGGCAACTGGGGCCAGTATGCCAACCCCGATGCCGACGCCCTGATCAACGCCATCCCCAGCGAGACCGACGCCGCCAAGCTGAAGGAGACCTACACCGAGTTGGTCAAGATCTATCTGACCGACATTCCTTCCTTCACCCTCATGTATCGCCCCCAATCGTTCCACACGGTGAACGAGAGTGTTTGGACCGGCTTCCCCCATGACGGCGACGGCACCAACCCGCCCGTCCCGCCCCTGGACCTGACCGATGGTTGGAGCATCGCAGGTCTCTATAACCTGACGCTTGTGAAGTAACCTGTCATTTGGTGACAATCCGCCATGTCCAGCCCCCGGGACATGGCGGATTGTTTTTTACGGGGGGATCATTCTGTGTTTGTTGTGTGGGGTCGGTCAAATCGGCCACACACACCGAGCCGAAATGTCAGCTAGAGGGGGTGTTGGGTTGAAAGGCTACCGAAAGTATTTTCTCAACAAGTTTGGTTGGTTTGCCGTCACCTTCGTTTTCGCCTTCCTGTTGAATTTCATCCTGCCGCGCTTGATGCCGGGGGATCCGGTGGCCGCCATCGTGGCAAGGTTGGCCCAAGGCATGAGCAATTCAACCGGCGTGCAAGCGATCTATCAGCAATACACGGAACTGTTTGGCACCAATCGGCCCATGATCGAGCAGTTTTTCCTCTATGTGAGGAACGTGGCCCAAGGCAACTTCGGCTTCTCGTTCAGCCAATATCCCAGAACCGTGGCGGACGTACTCGGCGCTTCCATCTGGTGGACTGTGGCGCTACAGTTCCCGGCGATCATCGTTGGCTGGCTGATTGGGAACACACTGGGCGCCCTGGCCGCTTACATCAAGGGCGGCTTTGACAAAGTCCTCATGCCCATCAGCATCTTTGTCAGCAACTTCCCGGCCTTTGGCATGGCCATCATCTTTATGGTGATTTTTGGGGTGCGCCTAAAATGGTTCCCCACCTCGGGCGGCTATGGCTTTGACCTGATCCCCAGCGCCAGTTGGAAATTCGTCTGGTCGGCCATTGTCCACTATCAATTGCCCTTCTGGTCCATCGTGGTGATTGCCATTGGCGGTCAGGCGATCGGCATGAGATCCATGTCCATCTATGAACTCAACGCAGATTATGTCAAATACAGCCGCTTCATGGGCATCAAAGATCGAAAGATCGTCGGCTATGTCTTTCGCAATGCCATGCTGCCCCAGGTGACCGGCTTGGCCCTATCCATCGGCACCATGGTGGGCGGCGCGCTGGTGGCGGAGATCATCTTTAGCTATCCAGGGCTTGGCACCACGCTCTTGAACGCCGTCATGGGGCAGGATTATCCGCTCATCTCGGCAGCCACCTTGATCATCACCATGATGGTGTTGACGGCCAACTTTGTCATCGAAATTTTGTATGGCTTTATCGACCCACGCATCAAGACAACCCAGGCTGATTAAGGAGAGATGCTGTTATGCAACATATGCTCCGCCAGGTTTTTCGATCCGGAAAGTTTGTGATTGGCTTTGCCATTTTCGCAGCGATTTTGTTGATCGTGATCATCTACCCGCTATTTATCACAACCCCCCCCTTGCTGATCATTGGGCAGGGCACTTTCTTCCCGCCTGGGATCTATGTGAGTTCGTTTGATAGCATCACGGCCCCGTCTACATACATCCTGAATCTGGATGATGCCGCCACCAAGCGGATTGCCAGCAAGTTAAGCCCCGCCGACCGCCTGTCCATGAAGGATTGGCTTGTGGCGGACGGGGTGCCCGAAGGCGACATCGACACCGCAGACACGGAAAGCCTCCTGGGTCTGTGGGAGAGCAGATACGATCCCCAAAAAAGCGTTGCGGGGATGACCTTTGCCAAGCAAAGATACTATCAACGGGTCAATGCCTCGATCCAAGGGCTTCTGTCAACCGCAGGGGCGATCATTGCCGTCAAGAACCCGGAGACGGGTGTCCTGGAAGAGAGCGGCATGGTCAAACAATCCGATTATGTGAATATCGGCGAGGTGGCAAACGTGCGATTATTGCCCCTGGGCACCGACAACTTTGGCCGGGATATTCTGACCGAGTTGGTGAGCGCCACGGGTGTCTCCTTGCAGATTGGCTTTGTCGCCGGGATTATCGCAACCCTGATTGGGTTGATTTTGGGTCTGGCGGCGGGGTATATCGGCGGGCCTACGGATGACATAATCATGCTCATCACCAATCTTTTTATCGTCATTCCCTCTTTTGTGTTGTTGATCCTGATTTCGTTCAGCATCGGACAGGATAAACGGGGGGCGTTTACCATCGCAATGGTGATCGGGTTTACGGCCTGGCCCTGGACGACCCGGGCCGTGCGTTCCCAGGTGATTTCCCTGCGCAATCGGGATCATGTCAATCTCTCAAAACTATCCGGGCACTCGATCCCCCACATCATCCTCACGGATATTCTGCCCTACGTGGCCTCTTATGTCGTCATGGCGTTCATTTTGCAGATTTCTGCTGGTATTCTGACCGAGGCTGGGTTGTCGATCATTGGATTGGGACCGAGAACCACCGAAGTGCCCACCCTGGGGCTGATGCTGAACTGGGCCATGATCTACCAGGCGCATATCCTGGAAAAATGGTGGGCATACCTGCCCGTACTCATCACCATCGCCCTGATCACATTCTCGATGAATCTGATGAACACCGGACTGGACCAAGTATTCAACCCCGCGCTGAGAGACTAGGTGAACGATATGGCAAAAGTTGTGCTAGAGGTTCGAGACCTGACCACCAAATACATCACCCGCTTCCGGGAAGATATTTATGCGGTTGACCATGTCTCTCTGAAGGTTGAAGAGGGCAAATCTCTGGGCATCGCCGGCGAATCCGGCTGCGGAAAATCAACCCTGGCCCTCAGCCTGATGGGCTATTACTTCCCGCCCCTGCACTATACCAGCGGCGAGATCATCATTGACGGGCAGAACATCACCGGCATGAAGCCGGATGATGTTCGTCAATCGATCTTGGGGTCGGAGATCGCCTATATCCCCCAGTCCGCCATGAACGCGCTCAACCCCACCCGCAAGATCATCAAATTTATCGAAGATGTCGTGCTGGCCCATGATCCAACCGCAAACAAGAAGGCCATCTATGACCTGGCCAGAGAGAGCTTTGAAATTCTGGGGCTGCCGGCCGAGGTGCTGCAAAAATATCCGGTTGAACTTTCCGGCGGCATGAAACAGCGCACGGTGATCGCGGTGTCGGTGATTATGCGGCCAAAGGTGCTGATTGCCGATGAGCCTTCCTCGGCGCTGGATGTCACGTCCCAGAAGATGGTCATCAAGATGCTAAGAGATTTGATGGAAAAGGGGTTCATCAAATCCATGATCTTCATCACCCACGAACTTCCCCTGCTCTACAACGTCACCGACGATATCATGATCATGTACGCCGGGCAGATCGTGGAGAAGGCCCCGGCCAAACAAGCCGTCTTTGATCCCCTCCATCCCTATGCCAAAGGACTTATGGGGTCGATCATTGTGCCCGAGGCAGGTCTGCGGGATGTCAAGTTGACGGCGATTCCTGGGGTGCCGCCCAACCTGAAGAACCCGCCGGCCGGTTGCCGCTTTGCCGAACGCTGTAAACATGTTCGGCCAGAATGCCGTGTGACTTCTGTGGCTCTTCACGATGTGGGGTATGGTCGTACCTATCGCTGTGTCCTGTCGGAAGAGACACTGAGGGAGGTTTACAAGCATGACCAGTGAAAAGAAACTATGCTTGAGTGGGTCAGGGCTTACCAAGGTGTTTGGATTTGGCCACACGAAAACTGTCGCCGTCGATCATGTGGATTTCGACTTCTACGAGGGCGAAATCATCTCCATCGTGGGCGAATCCGGTAGCGGCAAGACCACCTTGGCCAAGGTGCTTTTGGGCTTGATCAACGCCACCGAGGGGGATGTTTACTTCCAAGGGCAGAAGCGTGATATCAGGACGCAAAAGAAGAAACAGGAATACTGGAAGAATATCCAGGCCATCTTTCAGGATCCGTTCTCTGCATACAATATGTTCAGCAAGATTGATTCTGTACTCCTGGATTGTATTCGTATGCGTGGCGGTAAACGCCTTCCCCGTGCAGAGAAAATCGCAATGATGACGGAGGCATGCAGCTTCGTCAACCTGAAGTTCGAAGAATTGACCAACAAATATCCCTTTGAACTTTCGGGCGGACAGATGCAGCGCTTGATGATCGCCCGCATCTTCCTGCTCAAGCCCCAGATCCTGGTGGCGGATGAGCCGACCTCCATGATCGACGCCTGTTCTCGCGCCACCATCCTGGATTATCTGATGAAATTGCGGGATGAATCCAATATGACCCTGATCTTTATCACCCACGACATCGGCCTGGCGTACTACGTGTCCGACAGCGTGTATATTATGGAGAGCGGAAAGTTCGTTGAACGCGGGTCGGCCGACCAGGTGATTCTGCATCCGAAGGAGCCTTACACGCAACGCTTGATCAACGATGTGCCGAAGATCTATGAGGAATGGGATCTCTCAACGGTCTGATGCGTTCCTGGCTCTACCGGATTTCATGAGGTGAACGTCCCCGGCACTCGCCACAACTAGTTTCATGTTCGCCGCTTCTGGTGGCGAGTGCCGGGGACGTGGCTTGACCCCCTGAGATCCCAAAGAACCGCGTTCCTCTTGACTTTGGATTCGAGCGAAATCTAGGAATAGTTGGACAGGAAGACGAGCATGACGCCCAATAGCCAGACAAACCAATTGCTTGGCTATCCGGCCGATGCTCGTCTTCTGATTATCAACGCCGATGATTTCGGCATGTGCCATGCGGTCAATGAAGCCATCATCGGCGCGTTGACGGCAGGCGTGGTCCGCTCCACCAGCTTGATGGTCCCCTGCCCCGGCACGTTGCAGGCCACGCGTTTCCTCGCCGACCCTCCCCACATCCCCTTTGCCGTTCACCTCACCGCCATCTCCGATTCGACGCACAACCGTTGGAAACCGGTGACGGCCACAGAAAAGATACCGTCCTTGGTCGATAAGGCGGGATACTTCTACGATTTTGATCACATGGGCGAATTCCTGGCCCAGGTCAAGCTCGATCAAATGGAGACGGAATTCAGGACACAGATCGAGATTGTGCTGGCCGCGGGACTGCACCCGACCCACCTGGACTGGCATTCCCTGCGCATCAGCAATCGCCCGGACATCTTCCATGTGATGTTCAGGCTGGCGCGAGAATACGGGCTGGCGCTGCGGGTTTTCATCCGGCCCCTGATCGAAAAACTGCAAAGCCAGGGGTTCCCCACCAACGATCACGACGTTCTCGACAGCTACGGCCTGGACCCGGCCACCAAAGCGACGCACTATGCTGACCTGTTGCGCAATCTGCCCGTCGGGCTGAGTGAATGGGCGGTGCATCCGGGCCTCGACAGTGCTGAATTGTCGGCCCTAGAGCCAGGCGGCAACCATATCCGCCAGACGGATTACGACTTCTTGGTGTCTCAAGCGGCCAAGGACATCATCCAAAAAGAAGGGATCATCCTTCTGGACTATCGAGCCATACAAACTGTTTGGCAAACAATCTAACTTCTCAGGAAAACAGACCATGAAAATTCAATCTTTGACAGGCGCTTGGCAATTTCGCCAGGCTGACACAGAAGCGTGGCTGCCCGCCACGGTCCCCGGCGGCGTACATACCGACTTGCTGGCCCTGGACCGCATCCCCGACCCCTTTGTGGGCGACAATGAGCGGCGTGTGGCGTGGGTGGCCGAGGCGGATTGGGATTATCGTCATCAGTTTGCCGTCACCGCCGACCTGCTGAACCAGCCCCATATCTGGCTGGTCTGCGACGGGCTGGATACCTTGGCCACGGTCGAATTGAATGGCCAGACCTTGGGGCAAACGGACAACATGTTCCGCCAATATCGCTGGGATGTGAAGCCGTTGCTCAAAACCGGCGAAAATGAGCTGTGCATCGCGTTTGCGTCCCCCGTGGGTTTTGTCACCGCCCAACAGTCCGTCCGTCCCCTGCCCGGCGTTTCCCAGGCCATCCCTGGCGGGCCGCATCTGCGCAAGGCCCCCTGCCAATTCGGCTGGGATTGGGGTCCGCAACTGCCGCCAATCGGCGTTTGGAAGGATGTGCGGCTGGAGGCGTTCGGTGTGGCTCGTCTGGCGGATGTTAATCTCCAGCAACGTCATGATGGCGGAGAGGTCACGGTTGAGGTTGAAGCCGGGATCGAGCGCTTCGAGATGGCCGCCGATCCCTTGGCCCTGTCCGTCACCATCACCGCGCCGGATGGCTCGGTCATCGAGCAGACCGCCGAGATCTCCGAGACCGCAACGGTCTCTGTGCCCATCCCCCATCCTCAACTCTGGTGGCCGAATGGGTGGGGGGATCAACCGCTCTATTCCGTTCGGGTGCGACTGAGCCGGTCTGGGGTGATCCTGGATGAAAAGGATTATCAACTGGGGCTGCGCACGATTGAACTGCGCCAAGAGCCGGACGAGTGGGGGCGTTCCTTCACCTTCGTCGTCAACGGCCAACCGATCTTCGCCAAAGGCTCCAACTGGATCCCGGCGGATTCCTTCCCGACCCGCATCTCGGACGCTTATCTGGAAGGGCTGATTCGCGCCGCGGTGGAGACGCACCAGAACATGCTGCGGGTGTGGGGCGGCGGCTTCTACGAGGAAGAGCGCTTCTACGACCTGTGTGACCGGTATGGCATCCTGGTCTGGCAGGATTTCATCTTTTCGTGCAGCATCTACCCCCTGGATGACCCCGAATTTGTTGAGAATGTGCGTGTCGAAGTGGTCGAAAACATCCGCCGTCTGCGCCATCGCGCCAGCCTGGCCCTGTGGTGTGGAAACAACGAAATGGAATGGGGTTGGGAGAGTTGGGGGTGGGCCAAGCATCCCATGGAAGATCAACTCCCGGCGCTGGTTGCGCAATTCCCGGCGTTGGGTTCATTGTTGGCGTCCATCGGCAAACGTAATTTGCTTGAAGATTGGGAAGTTCTGCAAAATGCCTATAAAGAATTTTTCCACACCACGCTGGCAAAGTGGACAGCAGAGTTCGACCCCGCCACCCCCTACTGGCCGAGTTCTCCATCCTCGAACACACCCTTCAACAATGTCAACGGCCAGATCCAGGGCGACGCCCACTATTGGGATGTCTGGCATGGCCGCAAGCCCTTCACCGCCTACCGGGATCAGTACCCCCGCTTCATGAGCGAGTTCGGCTTCCAGGCCCTGCCGCCCCTGGAGACCATCCGCACCTACGCCGCGGAGGCCGACTGGAACATGACCTCCTACATCATGGAGCAGCACCAGAAAAACGACAGCGGCAACTCGCTCATGGTGGGCCAGATGCTGGACACCTTTCGCCTGCCCAAGGATTTTGACTCTCTGGTCTACCTGAGCATGGTCTTGCAGGCCGAAGGCATCCGCTATGGGGTGGAACATTGGCGTCGGCACACCCAGCGCGTATCGGGCACCCTCTATTGGCAGTTGAACGACTGCTGGCCCGTGGCGTCCTGGTCCAGCCTGGACTATTTTGGCCGCTGGAAAGCCTTGCACTACGCCGCCCGCCGCTTCTTTGCGCCTTTGCTGCTTTCGATTGAAGATGCCCCGCCGCGCCAGTCGATCTTTCTCAGCAGCGACCTGCTCGAAGCCTGGCAAGGGTCGGTGCAGTGGGCCTTGACCACCCTGGACGGCGCCGTGTTGACCTCGGGTGAGAAAGCCGTGCAGGTAGACCCATTGGGCGTGACGGCTGTGGAAGAATTCGACTTTTCTGAATTTTTGGACGATGATACCCGTCGGGACTTGGTGTTTGTGGCCGAGTTGTGGCAAGGCGACCAACGGTTGACCGTACAGACCGCGCTCTTTGCCCCCACCAAACACGTCTCACTGGTCGATCCGCAAATCAACGCCGATGTGACGCTGAAGGATGACCTGCTGACCATGGATCTGTCAACCCATTCCCTGGCCCGCCTGGTGGAATGCAGCCTGACCGGTGTCGATGTGGTCTTCAGCGATAACTACTTCGACTTGCCGGCTCAGAAAGCCATCCGCATCACAGCCCCCCTGCCCGCCGGGTGGGATCTGGGGATGGTCCAGGCCGCGCTCAACGTGCGCTCGGTCTACAACACATACGCCAAATGACATAACACATCAGAAAGTTTCGACATTTTTGGAGGCAAAAGAAGAGCGTTGCTGTCCACCACAGCAACGCTCTTCTTATTTTGGATTGGGGATTTTTGATTTTGGATTGAGGTGTTTGCCCAATCCGTCCCATGCCGCAATCCAAAATCCTCAATCCAAAATCCAAAATCCCAATGCGCAAACACCCACTGATCCTACCCGTCTACGCCCCGACCTTGCTGCTGGCTTTTTGCCGGGGTATGTTGATTCCTGTGCTGCCGGTCTATGCCAAGTCGTTCGATATTTCCTATGGATTGATTGGGTTGATCCTGGGCGCCCAGGGCTTGGGCACCCTGGTCGGGGATCTGCCCTCTGGCATCCTGTTGGGGCGGTTGGGGCAGAAACGTTCCATGATTCTTGGGATTGCGGGCATGGCCCTCTCTGCCGTGGCCCTCTTTTTGGCCGGAAGCTATTGGGAACTGGTGATCTACAACTTCGCCCTGGGCTTCACCTCGGCCTTGTGGAACATCTCCCGCCACGCCTATCTGGCCAGCGCCATCCCCCTCACCCAGCGCGGTCAGTCCATCGCCATTTACGGCGGCATCAACCGAGTGGGCACCTTCGGCGGCCCGGTGATCGGCGGTCTGATCGGGGCCCGCTTTGGCCTGAGCATGCCCTTCCTGGTCTACGGCATCATCGCCGCCCTCTGCCTGGTCTTCCCCATCGTTTTCACCGAAGTACCCGTGGACGTTGACGTGGTGCGCCGGGGCGGGGTCAAGGGCCACACGGGCCACTTGTGGGCCATCCTGCGGGACCACTATCGCGTCCTGCTCCCCGCCGGATCCGGCCAGATCTTCGCCCAGATGATCCGCAGCGCCCGCAGCAGCATCATCCCCCTCTACGCCGCGGACATCCTGGGGCTGGACCTGACCGCCATCGGCCTGATCATCTCTATCAGCTCGGCCATCGACATGAGCCTTTTTTACCCAGCGGGACTGCTTATGGACCGGGTGGGGCGCAAGTTCGCCTATGTGCCCTCCTTCATCGTCCAAGGCATCGGCATGGGCATGATCCCGGTGATGGGACCGGCGGCCGGCTTTGGCGGGCTGCTTCTGGCCAGTTGCGTCATCGGCTTTGGCAACGGACTGGGCTCCGGCACCATGATGACCCTGGGCGCGGATCTGGCCCCCAAGGAGAGCATGGGCGAATTTCTGGGCATCTGGCGGCTGATCGGCGACACCGGGGCCACCGGCGGTCCTCTGGCCGTGGGGGCTATCGCCGACATGGTGGGTCTCGGCCCCACGGCGTTGATCATGGGCGGTGTGGGTCTCCTGGCCGCGGCGACGTTGGGCCTGCTCGTCCCCGAAACTTTGAAGCGACCCAAACCAAGTTTGTAGTACCTGGCCGCGCAAATAACCTCGCAAAAAGTTGCTCTAACCGGGTCCGTGACCCGGTGGGTCTGCCGCAGAAGATCCTGGGAAGCACCCGCCGGGTCCGTGACCCATAGGCATCAAGCTAAGGGATTTGCGCTCAAAAACAGAGCATTCCGGGAATGGACGAGATCTCCCCGCCAATCCCGGAATGGGCCAAAACTACTGCATGAACACAAGAAGAACCGGCCCTTTCCGGGATTGGCCAGCTCATTTCCAGCGCTTTGGTCCACCCTGATCCCTTAGCTTGATGCCTATGGGTCACGGACCCGGCTAGAGCAAAATTATCCCAGACCTTTTTACGCCACATACGAACCCCTTGCCGGGGGATGTCGGACAGGGTATAATTTTTAAGGCAAAAGGCAAAAGGCAAAAGGCAAAAGGCAAAAGTAGTCTCGCCCCCCCAATCCAACATCCAAAATCCAAAATGACCGACCGTTCCCGAACCTATCGAACCCAAGCTGTGATTCTGCGCCGCCGCGATGTGGGGGACGCTGACCGCGTGTTGACCGTCTTCACGCCGGACCGGGGCAAGCTGGAACTGATCGGCAAGGGCATCCGCAAGACCACCAGCCGCAAGGCTGGGCATCTGGAACTCTTCACCCACGTCTCCTTTCTGGCCGCCCAAGCCCGCACCTGGGACATCATCACGGAGGCCCAGGCCATCCAAAGCTTCCGCCACCTGCGCACGGATCTGGACACCATCGGCCAGGCCAGCTATGTGGCCGAACTGATCGACGCCTTCACCCAGAGCGAGGACGAAAATACCCTGCTGTGGGATCTGCTGCTGTTGGTGCTGCGGGAGTTGGATGAAGGGGTGGAGGCGGGGAGACAAGGAGATGGGGAGACCGGGAGACAAGGAGACAAGGAGACCGGGAGCGGGAGAGTGGATTCTGGGGTGTTGATGCGGTGGTTTGAGCTGCATCTGTTGGGGCTGGTGGGGTTTCAGCCGGAGCTGTTTCATTGCCTCAACTGTGGCGAAGCGCTGCAACCCGTCACCAACTATCTCAGCATCCAGGACGCCAGCATCTACTGTCCCCGCTGTGGGGAGAGCCGGGGCGGCACGGAACCCGTCGAGGTGGATGTACTCAAGGTTCTGCGCTATCTGCAAAGCCGCCCCTGGGGAACCGTGCGCAGCCTCACCGTGCGCCCGGTGATCATGAACCGCGTGGAAAGCATTTTGTATCGCACGATCATCACTGTGCTGGAACGGCAGTTGAAGTCGGTGAATTTTATGCGCCACGTACGGAAGTGAATTATCGAGTATCGTGTATCGAGTAATGAACGTGGTTGGGGACTTCTCAACCTGCAATGGACTTATTCGACAACCGCTTACTCGACCACAAAATACTCGATACGCATTACTCGATATCCCTATGCACATCCGCGATTACCAAAGCTGGCTTCAAAATTGGGACACAATCCGCACCTGGGATCGGGTGCTGGTGAGCCATACCCTGCTCCACGCGGTGGAAGAGTTGGGCGAGGTCAGCAAGCTGGTGCAGATGGTGGAGGGCTATCGGGAGCCGAACCCGGCGGACCCGGATGAGGTGCGGGAATTGCTGGCGTTGGAACTGAGCGATCTGCAAGTCATGCTCTTCAAAATCGCCTACCAGTGTGGCATCGACATGGAGGAGGCCATGCAAAAAGGCATGGCCAAGGCCGACGCCCGCTTCCCCGACCCGTCCACCGGCCCGGCGGATCGGGACGCCTATTGGGCCCGCTTCCGGCGTCATTTTGAGCCATTGGACAAATAGATTCCACTCCTGATCCCGGCCCGCTTTTGTTGCCTCGGATACTCCTCACCCTTTGGTTTGCCCTGGTGGTTTTATCGCCTGGTGCGCCATCCTCGCCTTTCAACCCAAGCAACCCGCCGCCTTCCCGGAGTGGGATTCAATTCACCAACATCTTATCCACCGCCGCGGTCAATTCGGCCAAGGTGCTGACCTGAAGAATCGTGTCACAAATGGGCGCGTACTTGAGCATGTCGCTGTCCCCGCTGCCCCACATGACCGGGGGTTCGGGGTTGAGCCAGAGGGTGCGGTTGGCCCGGCGCGCCATGCGGGTAAAGATTTCCAGCCGAGGGTCGTTGTGGTTGTTGCGCCCATCCCCCACCACAATCAGGGTGGTGCGGGTGTCGAGGGTGTCCATAAAGCCCCGGTCAAAGCCGTCCAGGGCATAGCCCAGATCCGTGCTGTAGTAGCCCGGCGGCATGCGCACCAGAACCTGGTCCACGGCCTCGTTGGCGTCCCGTCCCACAAAATCCGGGGTGATGTATTCCAGATGGTCAATGAAGACAAAGGCATGGGTCTTGGTGACCAGATCCTGCAAGGCATAGATCAGGCTGAGCATCAGCTCCGAGCAGTAGCGCATGGAGGTGCTGACGTCGCAGATCACCACCAGTTTGGGCTTGAGGCGGCGGTTGCGATGTTTGAGTTCGATGGGCACGCTGCCATGTTTCATATTGGCGCGGATGGTGGCCTTGGCGTCCAACTGGCCGGACTTGGCCCGTTTCTGGCGCAGGGCGATGCGGCTGCGCAGGAGCGCGGCCAGCCGCCGCACTTCGTGGCGCAGGGTCTGCATGTCCCCGTCCGAGAGGGCGGTGAAGGGGCGGTTCATCAGCCCGTCCAGGTTCTCTTCGGGCCGGGTCTCGCTCATGTTTTGGGCGATGCGTTGGCCGGCGAACTGACTCATCTGCTCGGCCAGCCCCTGCATGTTGGCCTGCAAAAGCTGGCGCATCTGCTCCATGCGCTGCCGGTTCATGCCCATCTGGGCCATGAGTTCCGAAAGCTCGTCGATGGCCGTGCGCACCTGCTTGAAGTTCATGGCCTGCTGCATACGCTTGGCCATCCACTCCCGGTAACGCAGATCGTCCATGCTGTTCAGCCCCACCAACTGGCCGAGTTGCTCCAATTCCTGCTGGCTGAGTTGTTCGCCCTTCAGCAGCTTCTCCAACATCTCCCGCAGCTTGTCGCTGAACTGGCGCAGGGCCTCGGCCAGCATGTTGGCTTCTTCCTCGCTCATATCCTGGGTCAGGTCCATGAGGGGCGGGGCGTCGGTCGTGTCGAAAAAGAGGGGGAACAGCTCGTCAAACGCGGGCAGGGCGGAGGCGTCCTTGACCAAGGTGGCCCGCAGCCCCAGCTTGAAGGTGGCCCGATCCTGGATGCCTAAATCTTCCACGGCCCGGAAGGCGTCGGCGCTTTCGGCCAAGCTCACCCGCACGCCGCCGGCGCGCAGGGCGGAGATGAATTGGACTATTCGGTCTTGCATGGGTGGCTCCTTTTTATCGAGTGTCGTGTATCGAGTATTGTGTGGTCAAGAACTGTCCAACGTTTGGAAGTTCTCAAACACGAGATACTCGATACACGACACTCGATATCATCAATTCCACTGTCCCCGCTGACCCCGGGGTTCGTCGCCCAATTGGCCGCCGCCCTGGCTGAGGCGACGGCGCACTTTTTGCAGGTCGCTCTCGTGTTTGAGGAGGACGCTGAGGGTGGTTTCCAGGGTGGTGGCGTCCAGCCCCTTGGCGTTGAGGGCGACCAGGGCCTTGGCCCAATCCAGGGTCTCGCTGATGCTGGGGGACTTGCGCAGATCCAGATCCCGCAGGCGCTGGACCAGGGCCACGGCCTGTTCGGCCAGCTTGGGGGCCAAGTCGGGCACCTTGAGCTTGACCACGGCCAGTTCCTGTTCCTGGGTGGGGTAGCCGATAAAGAGGTAGAGACAGCGGCGCTTGAGGGCCTCGCTCAATTCACGGGTGTTGTTGCTGGTCAGGAAGACCAGGGGGCGATGGACCGCGGCCAAGGTGCCCAATTCCGGCACGCTGACCTGGAAGTCGCTCAACACTTCCAGCAAGAAAGCCTCAAACTCGGCGTCGGCCCGGTCGATCTCGTCGATGAGCAGGACCGTGGGCTTCTCGCTGAGGATGGCTTTGAGCAGGGGGCGTTGGAGCAAAAAGCGCAGGGAAAAGAAGACATCCTCCTCGTTGGCGATGCGGTCCGCGGCCTCGGACAGGCTGGCGGAACCGGCCAGGGTCTCGCTCAACCGGTCCCGCAGGAGTTGGGTGTAGAGGAGTTGCTTGGCATATTCCCACTCGTAGAGAGCCTTGGTCTCGTCCAGCCCCTCGTAACATTGCAGACGGATCAGCTCCCGGCCCGTGGCCGCGGCGATGGCCTTGGCCAGTTCGGTCTTGCCCACGCCGGCCGGTCCTTCGGTCAGCAAAGGCTTGCCCAACTGTTGGCTGAGGTAAACGATGGTGGAAATTTCGTCGTTGGGGATGTAGTTTTGCTCTTTCAGGGCCGCTTTGACGGCCGCGGAATTCTTAAACCGATCGATCACAGGATTGGCTCCTTGGGGAGAAAGTGGGGGGAACAGTCGAATTTGTGTCTGGGGCAGTCAGTGTACACAATGGGCGGCGCTTTGTAAACCGGTCAAAAAGTATGCGCCTGTCGTAGGCTGATGCCAGAAGCATGGCCCAAGCCGTTGCATTTCATTTGAGCGCTGGTTGATTTCTGCACGAACCTTCGGTACAATCAAGGACACACGTTCTTCGTTCTCGATGCGACCATGTAGTGCAGAAAGGAAAGGCAGTCAAATGATTCCCTATTCAGTTAAGAAAACGATCTCTGCGGAAGGGGTACTTCTTCTGGAGGGCTTGCCTTATCACGCTGGTGAAATTGTGAAAGTTTTCATCCTTCCCCAGCAGGACGAAATCAAAAACACGAGGTCATCCCTCAAAGGAACGGTCATTCACTATGACCAACCCTTCGCTCCCGTTGACGTCGATGAATGGGAAGCACTTCAATGATTCTGCTCGATACCCATATCTGGGTCTGGCTGGTCAGCGAAAGCGATAGAATCACCCCATCTCAGCGGATGTCAATCATCAATCAAGCAGATGACGGGCTGGGTGTGAGTGTGTTTTCCTGTTGGGAGGTCGCCAAATTGGTGGAACGAGGACGATTGACCCTATCTCTCCCTGTTTCCGAATGGATTGATCATGCGTTAACTTATCCGGGAATCGAACTGCTTGATCTGACGCCGACCATCGCCGTGGAATCCACTCAGCTTCCTGGCACATTTCACAGAGACCCAGCCGATCAGATCTTAGTTGCCACGGCCAGAGTTTGGAAAATCCCCTTGGTGACCCAAGATGTTCACATTCTAGAATATCCCCATGTCAGCCTCTTCAGATTGAGTTAACAAATGCCCCACACCTTCACCAAAACCGACATCCGCCGCCTGGCGGTGATGCGCCAACGTCTGGCCGGTCCCCGCGCCCCCGCCACTGCGGACGGCATCATGGACCTTTTCCGCGCCCTGCGCTGTGTGCAGATCGATCCCCTGCGCGCCGTGGAGCGCACCCAACTCCTGGTGCTGTGGAGCCGGTTGGGGCCGTTTGATCCGGCTCTGCTGGATCAGCTTCAGCAAGAGGATCGGGCCATTTTTGAAGCGTGGGCCCATGCGGCGTCCTATGTGCTGACTGAGGACTACCCCCTGCATTTTCATTGGATGCAGCCACTGATCGACGGCGGCGTGTGGGGACAGCGGGTGCGGGATTGGATGGTCGCCAACGATGCCCTGCGCCAGCATGTGATGGCGCGGCTGGCCGCGGACGGACCGTTGGCGACCAGTGATTTTGATGACATGGCCATCGTGCCCTGGGAATCCACTGGCTGGAACGCGGGGCGCAATGTCACCCGCATGTTGGAGTTTCTCAACGGCAACGGGGAGGTGCTGGCCGTGGGGCGGGCGGGGAACAACAAGTTTTGGCATCTGACCAAGAAGTGGCTGCACGAGTGGGCGGATCATCAGCCCTGGTCGCAGAAGCAGGTGGTGCGGGCGAGCATCGAACACAGTCTGCGGGGGTTGGGCGTGGGGACGGCCAAGCAGATCAAGAACCATTTTGTGCGGGGACGCTATCCAGATCTGGAGACTCACTTAAATACGTTGCTGGCCGACGGCACGATCCACTCGGTGCAGATCGTCGACGAGACCGGGCAGCCTCTGAAAGATGACTGGTTTGTCCATGCCGACGATTTGCCGACCCTGACCCGTCTCAGTCGCGGCGACGGGTGGCAACCCAGAACGGTCTTCCTTTCGCCCTTCGACAATTTGATCTGCGACCGAGATCGCACGCAGATGCTGTGGGATTTCTATTATCGGATCGAGATTTACGTGCCGGCGGCCAAACGGCAATATGGCTATTACGTGCTGCCCATTCTGCACGGGGAGCGGCTGATCGGGCGCATGGATTCCAAGCTGGACCGCAAGAGCGGGGTGTATGCGGTCAACGCCCTTTTTGTGGAGCCGGACGCGCCCGTGGATGAGATCACCGGGCGGGCGATTGGGGCGTCTTTGGCGGAATTGGTGGGGTTTATCGGGGCAAAGCGGGTCGAGTACGGGGAGAATATCCCAGAGGTGTGGCGGCAGTATCTTCCGGTCCTTCTCTAAAGGATTGGCAAAACAGTAGCTTTTGGACCCACCTTAGTCTGGGTTGAGGGGATGATTGGTGTATAATCCTTGGCTGGTACACTGACCTTCACCTTTTCACAGCAAGGATTTTGATTATGGCACAAGCACAAATGACCGCCGCCCCCCTGCCCGGCCAGAGTAAAGGCCGCTTTGGCACCTTCGGCGGCGTCTTCACCCCCAACGTTCTCACCATTTTGGGCATCATCCTCTTCCTGCGATCCGGCTGGGTCGTGGGTCAGGCCGGGTTGACCAATGCCCTGATCATCGTGGCCATTGCCAACAGCATTTCGTTGCTGACGGGCCTCTCCCTGGCCGCCATTGCCACCAACATGAATGTGCGGGCCGGGGGCAACTACTACATCATCTCCCGCACCCTGGGGCTGGAGATCGGCGGGGCCATCGGCATTCCCCTCTACCTCTCCCAGGCCACCTCCATCGCTTTTTATATCATCGGCTTTACCGAAGCCCTGCAAACCGTGGCCTACTTCCAGGCCTTTGATCCCCGCATGATCGCCACGGCTGTGGCCCTGGTCTTCGCCGTGATCGCCTATGTGGGCGCGGATTTTGCCATCAAGATCCAATACTTCATCCTGGCCGTGCTGGGCGCGGCGTTGATCTCCTTTTTTGCTGGGGGCTGGGGCGAGGCCATCACCCCCACATGGACGGCCAACTATACCCCCGGCGTCACCTTCTGGATTGTCTTCGCCGTCTTCTTCCCCGCGGTGACCGGGATCGAGGTGGGCACGAGCATGTCCGGTGATCTCAAGAATCCCAGCCGCAGCATCCCCGTGGGCACCATCGCCTCCATTTTGGTGACCGCGGTGATCTACTTTGTGGCCGTCTACTGGTTTGGCACCCACGCCACGGTAGACAACCTGGTCAACGACAACATGGTCATGCAGGGGATCGCCCGCTGGCCGGTCTTGATCCTGGCTGGGGTGTGGGCAGCCACGCTTTCGTCCGCCTTGGGGAGCATTTTGGCTGCGCCCCGCACCCTGCAAGCCATTGCCAAGGACCGGGTGGTGCCAAAAGTGTTGGCCAACACCCTGGGCAGCGCCACGGAACCCCGGGTGGCCGTCTTGGTCAGCGCCGCCATCGCCATCGCCGTGATCTGGGCCGGGGATCTGAACGTAGTGGCCCCCATCATCTCCATGTTCTTCCTCAACACCTATGGCATGACCAATCTGGTGGCGGGCATCGAGAAGATGGTGGGCAACCCCAGCTTCCGCCCCCGCTTCAACATCCATTGGAGCATCTCCATCCTGGGAGCCTTGGGCTGTTATGGGGCCATGTTCCTGATCAACCCCCTGGCCACGGTGCTGGCCATTGTGATCAGCTATGGCATCTATTTCTATCTGGAACGGCGCTCGGTCTCCCGCACCTGGGGGGATCTGCGCAGCGGCATCTGGTTTGCCCTGGCCCGGCGGGCGCTGTTGAATCTGGAGCAGCATCGTTTTCATGCCAAGAACTGGCGGCCCAACATCCTGGTCTTTACGGGACAGCCCCACAACCGGGAGGAACTGGTCTCCTTGTCCGAATGGCTGAGTATTGGCCGGGGCATGGTCTCTTTTAATCAGTTGATTGTGGGGGATGTGGAAAAATTGACCGGCCAGGGGCTGCGCCGCACGGCCCGCCGCCAGATTCGGGCCTACATCAAAGATCGACGCATGACCGCCTTTGCCGAGGCCGACGTGGTCAACGATTTCTACCACGGCGCGTTGACCGTGGCCCAGGCCCACGGGGTGAGCGGGCTGGAACCCAACACCATTATGATCGGATGGAGCCGCACCCAAGACGGGCGCACCATGCAGATGCGCCTGCTGCACAACTTGGTCAGGCTGGACAAGTCTGTACTCTTTGTCCACTTCGACGAGACCGCTGAGTATGGCCGCCACAAGATCATCAACGTTTGGTGGGGCGGACGCAGCGACAACGCGGACCTGATCATGCTGTTGGCCCACCTGATCAGCCGCCATCCCACCTGGGATGGGGTCAAGATCCGGCTGCTGCGCATCATCAACAGCGAAGAGGGCCGCGCCCAAACCCAGGCCCACATGCAAGAGTTGCTGACCCGGGTGCGGGTGGAAGCCGAACCCATCGCCCTGGTCAAGGAGACGCCTGGCCAGCCGGTGATGGAGATCATCACCAAATGGAGCAAAGATGCGGATCTGACCCTCTTGGGCATGGATGATCCGGAACCGGCAAAGGCCGAAGAGTACGCCAACCGCCTCAACGACCTGATCAGCGCAGTGGGCACCACCTTGCTTGTACGCAGCGGCCATCACGATGAATTGTTGGAGACAGACGCGTAGGCACATCAGCCCCCCGGCCCCCAAAATTGGGGGCCGGGGGGCTGAATGCGTAAATGCAAAGGAGGCCAAGGGGTTCATGAATCCCTTGGCCTCCTTTGCGTTTACGCTCAAAATCCAGTCAGCCTTACGCCACCGCCACCACGCTCACCGGGCAGACCTTCAGCTCCGCCGTGTGGGTGTTGGGGTCATAGCCACCGCCGGTGAGGACGTTGATGGGCACGTCGTTGAAGGCGAAGCTGGCGAAGACCGTCCCTCTGGGCGAGCGGGGGGTGGCCTCCACTTTGATGCGCACACTGCCCCGGCGGCTGGCCATCTCCGCCCAGCCGCCGTCGGTGAGACCCCAGGCGGCCACATCGGCAGGATGTACCTCCAAGGTCTCCTCAGAGAGCAGGTAGTCGATGCCATGCGCCCGCCCAGTCTGGGTGCGGGTGTGGTAGCTTTCCAGCCGCCGCCCGGTGGTCAGCCAGACCGGGAAGATGTCGTCGATCACCTCCGCCGGGTCTCGATAGCTGATCACGCTGAACAGCCCCCGCCCGTTGAGGAATTCGTCCTCATGCAGCCGGGGCGTGCCCGGATGGCCTCGATAGGGAATCGGCCACTGATAGCGTCCGTCGTCGATCAGATCCCAGTCCACCCCGGCATAGATCGGAGAAAGGGCGCAGATCTCGTTGAAAACGTCGGCGGCAGATGTGTAGTCAAAGCCCGGCGTGCCCAAACGCTGGGCCAATTGGCTGAGGATCCACCAATCGGGCATGGCCTGGCCCGGCGGGGTGACGGCCTGACGCACCCGCTGGATGCGCCGCTCCGTGTTGGTGAAGGTGCCGTCCGTCTCGGCCCAAGCCGCCGACGGCAGCACCACATCCGCCCGTTCTGCGGTCTCCGTGAGGAAGATGTCGATCACCACCAGATGATCGAGTGCGCTCAGGGCATGTTCGGCATGGGTGCGATCCGGGTCCGAGACCAGGGAGTTCTCGCCGTCGATGAGCATGGCCCGGATCTCGTTGCCAGCCTGCTGGAAGGCCTCGACTTTGGTGATGCCTTTAGCCGCATCCATCTCTCGCCCATACAATCGGCTGAACTCGGCCTGGTTGGCCGGGTCGGTGACAGGCCGAAAGCCCACATAGTTGTTGGGCAGTGCGCCGCTGTCCCCCGCGCCCTGAATGTTGTTCTGCCCGCGCATGGGGTTGATCCCGGTCCCCTCCCGGCCAATGTGACCGGTCATCAGGGCCAGGTTGCACAAACTCTGCACATTGTCCACCCCGCAGATATGCTCGGTGATGCCCAGGGTGTAGTAGATCGCCCCCCGCTCTGCCGTGGCGTACCAGATGGCGGCCTGCTCAATATCCTTGGCCGGAACACCCGTAATCGTCTCGGCCCATTCCGGGGAAAATGGCCTGATGTGGGTCAGGAAATCCATCGCCCCAGCCGTGCGATCCTGGATGAAGGCTTCGTTGACCAACCCTTCCCGGGCGATCACATGGGCCATGCCCAAAAGCAAGGCCACGTCCGAGCCAACGCGGATGGGCAGGTAGAGGTCGGCCATTTCGGCCAGGCGGATGCGCCGGGGGTCGGCCACGATCAGCTTGGCCCCCTTGGCGATGGCCTTCTTGAGCCGGGTGGCCGCCACAGGATGGGTCTCGGTCATATTCGTGCCGATGCAGAAGATCAGATCGGGCTTTTCCATGTCCGCCAGGGGGTTGGACATGGCCCCACGCCCAATTGCTGCCGCCAGACCGGCGACGGTGGGGGCGTGTCAAGCACGGCTGCAATTGTCGATATAATGGGTGCCGAAGCTGGCCCGCATGAACTTGCCCATGAGGTAGTCGGCCTCCGTGGGTGTGCGGCCCGAGGCGATGGCATAGACGCTGTGACGGCCATGCGTCTGCTCGGCCTTGCGGAAACCGGCCGCGGCGGCATCCAGGGCCTCATCCCACGTGGCGGGGTGCAGCGCGCCATCCGCGCCCCGGATCAGGGGCGTGGTCAACCGGTCCGGGTGCTGGACATAGTCATAGGCGAACTGGCCCTTGACGCACAGCGCGCCCTCGTTGGCCGGTCCATCCATGGCCGGCTGGATGCCGATGATGCGGTTGTCCCGCACCATCACATCCACGGAGCAGCCGACGCCGCAGTATCCACAGATGGTGCGGGTTTTGGTGATTGGGGTTGATTGCATTGGTTGTCTCGTTTTCTTGATATGGGGGATTGGGCGATTGAGAGATTGGGAGATTGGGAGATTGGGAGATTGGGAGATTGGGAGATTAACGTCAATCGCCCAATCTCATTCCGCAAAACGCAACGCTTTTTTATCCGCCAACGCGCCGGTCGGACAGGTCTGCACACATTGCCCGCAAAAGGTGCAGGCGGATTCCCGCAGATGGCCGTTGAATTCTGTGCTGATCTGGGTGTGGAAGCCCCGGTTCATCATGCTGATGGCAAAGTCCCCCTCCTGCTCGGCGCAGACACGCACGCAGCGATAGCAGGAAATGCACAGGTCATAGTCCCGCAGGATGAAGGGGTTGGCGTCGTCCAGGCGGCTGTGGCCGGAGGCGGCCCCGGCGAAGCGGCCCGTGTGCGCCCCGTATCGATCCACCAGCCCAGTCAACTCCTGGGAGGCGTAGCCCCGTAGCGGCGACACGTCGATCTCCCGGTTCTCCGACGCTACCATTTCCAGCAGGATGGTGCGCCGCCGTTCGATGTTCTCCGTGGCGGTGAGGACTTCCATGCCGTGAGTGGCTTGGGTCATGCACGAGGCCACAGGGTTGCGGATGCCTTTCACCGTCACCACGCACAGGCGGCAGCCGCCGAAAGGCTCCAGCCGGGGGTCGTAGCAGAGGGTAGGCACAAAGATCCCCACCCGGCGGGCGATCTCGTAGATCGTCTCGCCCTCGGTGAAGGGAATTTCTGCGCCATCCAGGGTGATGGTGGGCGGTCCGTCTTGGAATGGATGTTGGGGCATACGAAACTAGTCTCCTGCTGTCATGACGAGATCTGGCGACATCATTGGTTCAATTTCGAGGCTGTCTAAATACAAGGTGTCGGGGCAAAAATCTTGTCCGCCTAGCCATTGGACACTGTCCAAAACTGGCTTCACTTGCCGGAAAATGGTCACATCCTGCAATTGACGGAAGATCCCCTTGTCCAAATAGGGTTTGACATCAAAAAGACGCACGTCCCCGTTTGTGAGAGTTAGGGTCAAAGTGAAGTCTGCGTTTGCTTGAACAGCCAAAACTCTTGGATTCATGATCCGCTTCGCTGGGTCACATGTTGCTCAACCTGCTCCGGGAAATACTTCACCAAACTATCGCTCACATTCGGCGCGGCCATGCCCAGCCCACAGGCGGACATGGTGCGCATGACGTCGCTGAGATCGGCGACTTCGGCGTGCCATTCGTCCAGGGTGAGCGCTGCTCCGCCGCCGTTCAGCCGTTCGGTGAGGCGTTGGGTGCCGATGCGGCAGGGGAAGCATTTGCCGCAGCTTTCGTGCTGGAAGAAGCTCATGGCGTTGTGGGCCACGGCCACCATTTCTCGGCTGTCGTCGAAGACCATGATGCCGCCGGCGGCCAACATTGTTCCCGCCTTGCGCAGACTAGCCTCGTCCAGGGTGACTTCGTCCAGCGCTGGACCGGCCAGGAAGCCGCCGGAGAGACCGGCCATGGTCACGGCTTGGATGGTATGGCCGTCCAGGGGTCCACCGGCCCAGTCGTAGAGCAGGGTTTTCAGCGGCAAGCCCAGGGGCACTTCATAGTTGCCGGGCCGCCGGATGTCCCCGGAGAGGCTGATGATCTTGGTCCCCACCTGGCCGTTGGTGCCCAGGCCATTGTACCATTCCGCCCCCTTGCGCAGGATGTGGGGAATTGAGGCCAGGGTCTCCACGTTGTTGACCGCGGTGGGCTTGTCCTCGAAGCCGTGGGTGACGGGATAGGGCGGGCGATTGCGGGGGAAGGGGTGCTTGCCCTCCAGGCTGTTGAGCAGGGAGGTCTCCTCGCCGCAGATATAGGCCCCGGCCCCCCGGCGCAGATAAATTTCGAAGTTATAGCCCGTGCCGAGGATCTTTTGGCCCAGGAGTCCGGCCTTTTTCGCCTCGTCCAAAGCCCGCTCCAACACGAAAGCGGTCTCCGGGTATTCGTAGCGCAGATAGAGGAAGCCGATGCTGGCCCCGGTGGCGTATCCGGCGATGACCATACCCTCGATCACGGCGTGGGGATCGTGGTCGAGGATGGCCCGGTCTTTGAAGCAGCCCGGCTCGCCCTCGTCCGCATTGCAGACCACGTACTTGGCCTCCCCGGCTGCGTCACGCACGGCCTTCCATTTGAGGCCGGTTGGGAATCCAGCCCCCCCTCGCCCGGCTAAGTTGCTATCGCGCACGGTTTGGATCACCGCCGCGGGGCGCATGGCCAAAGTTTTTTCCAGCCCGACATAGCCGCCGCTGCGTCGATACCCGGCCAGGGTGTTGCGGTCCAGGGCGCGGATGTGGCGGAAGACGATCTCTTCCAGACCACCGGGGTTGGGCGCGGGCAGGGCGGAGCGGCGTTGGGCCAGCTGTTCCGGGTGCGTGCCGACGAGGACCGTGTGGCCGCGCAGGACGGGCACCGGCTCATCACAGCGCCCGGCGCAAGGCATGGATGTGGCTCCGGCTTCCGCAAGAGCGGCCAGCATCTCCTCGCCGCCGCGCAGGCAGCAGACCGGCCCGGTGCAAACCCTTGGCGCAACCTGCCCCGGCACTTCCCGGCTGAAGTGGTGATAGAAAGTGACGGTCCCAAAGAGATCCGCCACGGGAATGCGCAGGGCCAGGGCGATGGTCGTCAAGGCGGCGTCGGACAGATAGCCGTCCCGGTCGTGGAAGGCGTGGAGGATGGGCAGGAGGGGGGCGGGTTCCTCGCGCCAGCGGTCGATCAACTCCTGGTCGGATGGGTGGGGCATGGGGCGCTCCGGTGCGTGCTGCGGTCGGTCAATGGGACATCAAACCCCCGGCGGGAAAATTCGCCCGGGGCGATGGTCTTTACGATTGAAAGATGATGGTCGATCCGCCGCCGGGGTGGGGGTGGCGGCTGGGATAGTTTAGCAGAGTTTTGGGGTGGCGTCCATTGATCAGATCCCTTCAAAAGAGGGTACTACATGACCGCGCCATTGGAGCAGGGTGGCTGCATGGGCTTTTCGCAACATAAATCGGTCCGCTTCGGCAACCTGTTCTTCCAGTTCCAATCGTTCGCCGATTGTCAATGATTCATCTGCATTCATAGCAAGTAATTCCTGGAGACGCGCCATGTCTGACTCACCTCGCTGGTTGCGTGCGACGTTCCATAGTGCATCGTCATTGAGTCGATCCAGAGCCGCTAAATCAGCTTGGAATTCGGCCGGCGCTTGTGACCAATCGGGCGGGCTGCCTACGCGGACAGCGCGCACCAACATCTCAATCAATGACTGCTTGGTAGCAAGAGCAGTTTGTTCAAGACGAATATAAAGATCTTCTGGCAGTGGTAGCACAACATCTTTTATGGTCATTGTTTTGCTCCTTCGGTGATGACTGATAGCACCTTTACTTCAGCTTCGTCGGCTCAACCACATCCCACACAGCATATGGGTGTTTGGCCGCCACTTGAAGCAGAACCCGGGCCGAACCGTAAGGGGTTCGGCGTCCTTGCTCCCAGTTTTGCAAGGTCTTTATGCTAATCCCCAACAAAGCAGCAAACTCGCTCTGAGAAAGTCCGTAGTTCTCGCGGATTCGCTTTGCATCAGGCGCACTTATTTCAAATCGGCGCGAAGGATCTGCCTCACCACGCAAGATGACACCCCCGTCTCGCACGCTTTCCAAAAGATCTGCAAACATAGCTTCGTTCATGGAAAGTATCCTCCGTAAAGTCCGACAAAAAGAATGAGCGAGCAGTATACGCGCCAAAAGTATACGCCAATGAAGTACAACCGTCAACCACAAAAAAGACGTGAGGCCCGGATATCCCAGACCTCACGCCCAATCTTCAATCTTCAATTCTCAATCTTTGTGCCCTAGAACAGCCCAAGCACCTTCCCCGTCTCCAAATCCAGATCCACGTCGTAGAACGCGGGGCGGGTGGGGAGACCGGGCATGGTACTCATGGTGCCCAACAGGGGGTAGACGAAGCCTGCCCCCACGCTGGCGCGGATGTCCCGCACGGGGACGATGAAGCCCGTGGGTGCGCCCTTGAGTTCGGGATCGTGGCTCAGGCTCAGATGGGTCTTGGCCATGCACATGGGCAGATTGTCAAAGCCCACCTTCGTGTACAGGGCGATCTTCTTCTCGGCTTCCTCGGAGTATTCCACGCCAGCGCCGCCGTACATGAGCTTGACGATGATCTCGATCTTCTCCTTGATGCCCAGGTTGACATCGTAGAGGAATTTGAAGTCGCTGGGCAACTGGGCCGCGGCCATAACCGCCTTGCCCAACTCAATGGACCCCAACCCGCCTTCCGCCCAATGGTTGGACATGACCGCGTCCTCGGCCCCGGCTTCCAGGGAGATGCGCCGCACCAGATCCACCTCGTTGTCCGTGTCCGTGTGGAAGCGGTTGACCGCCACCACCACGGGGACGCCAAAGCGCTTGGCATTGCGGATATGCACCTTTAGGTTGCTGCATCCAGCCTCCAGCAGCTCCAGGTTCTCGTCCGTGTAGGCCGCATCCAAAGGCCGCCCGGCCATCACCTTGGGACCGCCGCCGTGCATCTTCAGCGCCCGGATGGTGGCCACCAGCACCACCACGTTGGGAACCAATCCGCTATAGCGGCACTTGATATTGAAGAACTTCTCCATGCCGATGTCCGCACCAAAACCGGCCTCGGTCAGCACATAGCCATTCTCACCCACCAGTTTGAGGGCGATCTGGTCGGCGATGATGGAGGAGTTGCCGTGGGCGATGTTGGCGAAGGGGCCGGCGTGAACCAGGGCCGGGGTGCCTTCCAGGGTCTGCATCAGGTTGGGCATGATGGCGTCTTTCATCAGCACGGTCAGCGCGCCGCCGGTGCCCAGATCGTCCGCGGTGACGGGGATGCCGGCCCGGCTGGTGCCGATCACCATGCGCCCCAGCCGCTCTCGCATATCTTCCAAAGAGGTGGTCAGGGCCAGGATGGCCATGATTTCGCTGGCCACGGTGATGTCGAAACCGGTCTCCCGCTCGTGGCCCTTCTCTGCCGGCCCTTCGCCCACGGTGATGCCCCGCAGGAAGCGGTCGTTGGTATCCGTCACCCGCCGCCAGGTGATGCTGTCCGGGTCGATGTCCAGCCGGGCAAAACGGCCCTGCTCCTCTTCGGTCAGATCCTTGGGGTCGGTCTTGTCGATGCCCAACTTCTTCAGCCGCCGTAGCATCACCGGGGAGAAGAAGCTGCTCCCATCCTTGGCCGTGGGGCAAAGCCGGCTGAACAGGGCCTTGTCCGTCTGGGTGGATTCGTGGAACATGCGGGCGTCAATGGCCGCGGCCAGCAGGTTGTTGGCCGCGGTGATGGCATGGATGTCCCCGGTCAAATGCAGATTAAAATCTTCCATGGGGATGACCTGGCTATAGCCACCGCCGGCCGCCCCACCCTTGATGCCAAAGGTCGGCCCCATGCTGGGTTGGCGGATACAGGTGATCACCTTTTGGTCCAAATGGGCACCCAGGGCCTGGGAGAGGCCCACGGTCGTGGTGGTCTTGCCTTCGCCCAGAGGCGTGGGGGTGATGGCGGTGACCAGGATGTACTTGCCGTTGGGCCGGTCGGCCAATCGGTCTCGGGCCGAAAGATGGACTTTGGCCTTGAATGGACCAAACATATCCATCTCTTCGGGCAAGATACCCACTTCGTCGGCAATTTGGGTGATGGGCAGGGGGATGGCGGCTTGGGCGATGTCAATATCGCTGGGAACAGGGGTCAGGAGCTTTTCGAGCTTTTTGGGCATGGCTGAATCCTCTTTGATTAGCGGTGGAACTGATGGATTGTGGATGATTTTTCGAGCCGTTGCGAAGACCCGGCTCATTGGGATCTATTGTAACACGATCTGCGTAAATGATCCACAGTTTGTGAAAAATTGAACGGTTACAATCGGGTAGAACTAAAACCCGCTTCTCGGAAGCAACAACGACAGAGGCGCACCCAATGTGAGTGCGCCTCTGTCCCCAAGGAGAAAAACATGAAAACCAATGCCCGTGGGGCCCAGCCACAGGGTTCAGGTCATATCGAATCAGATAGGCCGAGTGGGACTCGGCACAGCCTCCCAGCCATCGTCCACGGGCAGGGTTTCCCGGGTGATAAAGTGGACCAGATCGTGGAACTCTCGGCAACGGTGACAGGCCTGCAAGTGCAGCCATTGCTCCGGGAAGGAACGGTGGGTGCTGTCACCCCTGAGTTCGGCCAAGACAAAGGCGTCCATGCCGTCGCGCACATGGGCGCAGTCGGGTCCGTTGGCCAAGAGCGTCAGGGTCAGATGGCGGTATCCCTGGCTCAGGGTCGGGTTTTCCAGCATTGTCCACAGGTCTAGCTTCTCGGTCTGCACCGGGCGGGTGCGAGATCTGCGATAGTCGCTCTGGATACGGGGGAGACCGATGGATGACATAGACATGGCTGAGTTTCTCCTGGCAGCGGAATGATTCCGAAAACAACTGGACATTTCTTTCATGCCCAAATCATAGCATATCGAGATTCCGAGATCACTACGGAAAGCTGCGTAGTTTTGCGCTGATCCCCCCTGGTTTCTGTGCGGAAAGACCCGTAGCTACCGGGTGGGGAAAGGCAAAAGGCAAAAATAGTGTTGCCCCCTCGATGGTTGATGCCTAATCGCGGATCTGATAACCGGCTGGGATGCGGGCCGGGTCGCCCACCAGCCCGGCCAGAACATTGAGATTCATCACATCGTCGGCCATGTCTGCCTCTTTGGGGGTTTCCAGCAGCATGGGGATGCCGTCCCAGCGGGGATCGGCCATGATCATCTGGAACGCCACTACCCCAATTTCGCCCTGGCCGATGTGGGTGTGGCGGTCCTTGTGGCTGCCCAGGCCGCCCTTGCTGTCGTTGAAATGCCAACACTTGACCGCATCCAACCCCACCTCGGCTTCCAGTTCGGCCACGGTGGCGGCATAGCCTGCGGGGGTGCGCAGTTCGTACCCGGCGGCGAAGGCATGGCAGGTGTCCACACAGATGCCCACCCGGCTCGGCTCGGTCACCTGTTCCATGATGCGGCGCAGCTCGCCAAAGCTGCGGCCCAGAGTGGTACCTTGGCCCGCCATCAACTCCAGCAAGGTCATGGTGTCCCCACATTCCGGCGTCTGGGCGTGGATCTGGTTGAGGGCGGCGGCCACCCGGTCGATGCCGGCGTCCGCGCCGCTGCCTACGTGGGCACCGGGGTGTAGCACCACAAAGGGGATGCCATAGGCGTGGGCCCGGCGTAATTCGTCGGCGTGGGCGGCCTGACTCTTTTTCCACAGAGGATCCTGGGGCGAAGCCAGGTTGATCAGATAGCTGGCATGGCTGACCACATCACCGCGCTCCACGCCCAGGGCAGCCGCCTGCTCCTGCCAGCGGACCACATCCGCCAGGTCAATGGGCGGGCCGACCCACTGGCGGTTGTTCTTGGTGAAGACTTGCAACGCTGTGGTTTGGATAGAGGCGGCCCGATCCAATGCCTGGCTGACACCGCCGGCGATGGACATATGCGCGCCCAGTTTGAGAATGGTCATGAAAAGCTCCTTGGGTAATGCACAATTAAAAAAATGCACAATGAACAACGGGATGGGGCGACGGCACTTTCGCCATTCGCCATTCGCTCATTTGCATCCTAGGCCACGAGGCCGGGTTCGTCAAGAATTGGTGAATGGATCTAGCCGGCGGAGCGTTGCCGATCCGAGGGCTTGTTGGTATAATACCTGATGATGGTGCGAAGGTGACACTTAGTTACTTTGCGCGTAATTCAGCCCATCAAAATGCCAAAATAACGCTCCCCGATCTTCTGTTCGGGGTAAACATTCAAACATTTTTAGCAAAGGAACCAAAAATGATCCATGAATCTGTGCATGAAGCCCGCAAGAATTTGCATGGGATTGTCGCTATCTCCGGCGACAAGGTAGAGGTACTGGATGCCGACCGCCTGCGCGCCAGCGCCATCGACACCCTGGTCCGGGACGCCGTCTTTGGCGGCCCCGAACTGATGGCCTTCTCCCGCTGGTTGATCTGGGAATTGGGCCAGGCTCTGGACGCCCGCCCAGCCAGCATCCACGAATTGTACATGGCCGCCGGCCGAGGCGAATTTGCCAACAGCACGGTTCCGGCCATGAACATGCGCTTCATGACCTATGATGTGGTGCGGGCCGCCCTGCGCGCCGCCCTCAAGACCGACGCCCGCTCCATCATCTTCGAGATCGCCCGCAGCGAGATGGGCTATACGGAGCAGGAGCCAGAAGAGTTCACCACGGTGATCATCGCCGCCGCCATCAAGGAGGGCTACACCGGCCCCCTCTTCGTCCAGGGCGACCACTTCCAGGTCAAGGCCTCCAAGTTCGCCACGGACCCGGAAGGGGCCATCAAGGAGGTCAAGGATCTGATCCGCAAGGCCATCCCCGCCGGTTTCTGGAACATCGACATCGACACCAGCACCCTGGTCACCTTGGAACCGGAGAGTCTGGACGAGCAGCAATTCCACAACTACATGCGTTCGGCGGAGATCACCGCCCTGGTGCGGGAGTTGGAACCGGCTGGCGTCACCATCAGCCTGGGCGGCGAGATCGGCGAGGTGGGCGAGAAGAATTCCACCACGGACGAGCTGGATGCCTATTTGGTCAACTATAACAAGATCCTGGCCACCTATGGGGACAACCTGGCTGGCCTGAGCAAGATCAGCGTGCAGACCGGCACCAGCCACGGCGGCGTGGTCCTGCCCGACGGCAGCATCAAAGACGTGGCTGTGGACTTCGAGACCCTGCGGGCCTTGGGCGCTCAGGCCCGCTTCCACGGCTCTGGCGGCGCAGTGCAACATGGGGCCAGCACCCTGCCCGCGGAGCTGTTCCACAAGTTCCCCGAAGTAGAAACCCTGGAGATCCACCTGGCCACGGGTTTCATGAACATCATGTACGATCACCCCATGTTCCCCGCGGACCTCATGGCCCGCATCGAGCGTCACATGGACACCGCCCACGCCGACGAGCGCAAGGCCAAGGACACCCAGGCCCAATTCTATTACAAGACCCGCAAGAAGGTGCTGGGTGCCTACAAGACTGAGATGTGGGGCATGGACGAAACCGTCAAGGCCGCCATCATGCAGTCCTTGGAGGATCAGTTCGTCTTCTTCTACAATCAACTCAACGCCACCAACACTGCCGACATCGTAGCCAAGACCATCACCCCGGTCGAAATCCACAAACCCCGCCCCGTCAGCACCAAGGGTGCCGGCGACGACCTGGGTCTGGCCGACTAACCCTCGACCTGATCTGCACCACCCAACACGCACGGAGATCAACGCCCCATCCGATCTCCGTGCGTGTTCCATATTGCACCCCATTCTCCATTTTCAATCTTCAATCTTCAATTCTCAATTATGCTCCTTGCCCTAGACACCGCCACCACAACCGCATCCATCGCCCTCTATGATCTGGAAACCGACCACCTCCTGGCCGAACTGACCTGGCAGGCCCGCCGCCGCCAGACCCAGGAGTTGACCCCGGCCATCCAGGATCTGCTGGCGCGCATGGACCTGACCCCGGCGGACATCACCGCGCTGGCCGCCACCACCGGGCCGGGCAGTTTCACCGGGGTACGCATTGCCATCAGCATGGCCAAGGGGATCGCCTTGGGGCTGCCCGCTCTGCCCACGTTGATTGGCCTGCCCACCCTCAGCGTCACCGCCGCGCCGTGGGTAGATGTAGCCGCCAAGTTGAGTCCGGCTCCCCGCATTGTGGCTTGCATTCAGGCGGGCCGAGGACGCTACAATTGGGCGGCGTTCAGCCCGGCGCATCCGCTGCACCGGCCTGGGGTGGATGATCACGGGGCGGGAAAGGCGGTGGAATTTGTGGCGACATTGGCCGCTTTCGCCGCCCCCGTCTGGCTGGTGGGGGAAGTGGGCGAGGATCTGGCCGCGTCCGTGGCCGGGCTGGCCCATGTGAACGTGGTGGACAACATCTTCGCTCTGCGCCGGGCCGGGCATCTGGCCCGCTTGGCCGCCCTGCATTTGGCCGCCGGTCATTGGGATGATCTGGCCACTTTCCAACCGCTCTATTTGCAGGCCCCCTAACCGATTTCATGACCAATCCCGCCTCTACTACCCCTCCCCGCAAAGACCCTCTGCCCGTGCAATTTGATCCCATGATCCTGGCAGATCTGCCCGAAGTGGCTCGCCTGGAAAAGATCATTTTCTCCGATCCCTGGAGCGAGAACCTCTATCGCAATGAGTTGTTGAGCAACGACCTCAGCTTCTATTGGGTGCTGCGCCCCGAACAAAATTGGCCCGTCGATTTGGATGCGCCGCCCCCCATTCTGGGCTATTGCGGCTATTGGGTCATGGGTAAAGAGTGCCACATCGTCAACATCGCCACCCATCCCGACTGGCTGGGCCGGGGCCTGGGCCGGCGCATGATGGACGACATGCTGGCCCGCATGGTGGATCAAGGCGTCACCGAAGTCACCCTGGAAGTGCGGGCCGGCAACGCCCCGGCCATCGCCCTCTACACCCAGTACGGCTTCATAGAGGTTGGCCGTCGCCGCCGCTACTACGCCGACGGCGAAGACGCCCTGCTGTTGACCCGGCATGGGTTGAAGCGGTGAAGTGTGGAGGATGGTTGGCCCAGTCTAAAACGGCTTGATTTTTCACGAACCTTTTGTGCTATAATGGGACAATCCGATTTTTGATTGCAGTAGCGAAAGGCGCTCTTGTCCAATGTCCACAATGGTTGCGGTTCCCGATGAGCTGGTTGAGCAAGTCAGGTTGGTCACTGGGATGCAGTTGGATCAGTTTTTGATCGACGCTGTGCGCAAGCAGGTACGCCAAATCCGCGCGCTTCAGATACGCGACGAATATGAGCATACCCATCGCCGTCAGACCCCTCGCCAAGTCTATGAGAGAACGTTGGCTGGGGTCATGGCCTTCGAAACTCAATATGGACTAACCTCCGAACGCTTCCTGCATAACTTTGAGGCTGGCGACCTGGACGAAGATCCCAATGATTGGGGTGCCTTCTATCGTTGGCGCACGATGACCTACGGGCTGCAACGGATGGAAAGAGAATACGGCTTCACGCGAGAGGCGTAGTCCAGTGGCGCTCGATAAGGTTGAGGCTTACTATTGGTACATCTTCACACTCATCTTCGAGAGTGAAGATCTCCTTGCGCTTAGTGACCCAGCTTTTTTCCTGTCGGATGCCGACACAGCCAGCATATCCCACACCATCCAGGCCGTCTTGCCTTTTCGAGATCGATCTCGGCTGTACGTCGAAAGCGTATTGAGTGAGGAAGGCGAGACGATTGAAGAACGGTATGCCTATATCTACTACGCTGCTAACGGCAACCGGATCGTGCAATATGATAACCGCAACCATCATCCAGAGATCTCGACACATCCGCACCACATGCACAGAGGTCCCATTCCAGCCCCAGGGGACCAAGACCGGGCCTGACCTACAGATATCGACTTCACCAATTTTGAAACCGTATTGCAACGCCTCCGTGATCGATTCTTCCCATAGTCCTTGCAACACATACCAATGACAAAAGTCGATGCACCCCCATCTCCCCATCTCCCCATCTCCCCATCTCCTTGTCTCCTTGTCTCCTCGCTCTCCCAATAATAGACAGGAAGAGGCAGGGGCGTTATACTTGTCTTACGTTAACACTTGAAAAATTGTCATGGTGGACCCTTCAGGGTCGAGGCTTTCCCAGCGTATTGACCGCCCGGATTCGGGTAGTCGTGGTTCCCATGACCGGAAAATATAGTGGTGATCTGGGCAATCCGGCAGGGATTGTCGGCCAAACGGCGCTGAGCAGATCATCACATGGATCAGTGACAGATCAGCGGCAGTCAGGGCAAGAGATGGGTTCAGTCGTAGGTGAGTTACAAGGATTGGACGCCGAGATTCATGCGTGTCATCGGTGCGCCCTTAGCAATGGGCGGATGCAGGCCGTGCCCGGCAGCGGAGATCCCAGGGCAATCGTCATGTTTGTGGGCGAAGGACCGGGGGCAGCCGAGGATCAACAAGGGTTGCCCTTTGTGGGGCGCAGCGGCAAGTTTCTTGACGAGATGTTGGCCGGTATCGGCCTCTCCCGTCAGGATGTCTACATCACCAATGTGGTGAAGTGCCGACCGCCGGCCAACCGGGATCCCTTCCCCGCCGAACTTGAGGCTTGTGCCGACTACTTGACCCGCCAGATCGACTTGATCGACCCGCGTATCATCGTCACCCTGGGCCGTTTTAGCATGGCCCGCTGGTTTCCCCAGGCCAAGATCAGCCAGATCCACGGCCAGGTGCAAGAGATCGGTCAGGATCGGGTGGTCATGGCCATGTTCCATCCGGCGGCGGCTCTGCGTAATCCCACGTGGCGGGCCGCTTTCGAGCAAGACATGCAGCAGCTGCCTGGGTTGATCCGCGAGACCACAAATCGCCTACTCGACTAATTGCCTAATCTTTTCCAAAGAAATTTGGAGATGGAGAGATTAGGCGATTGACGGGGCGAAAAACTATTTTCCGACGGCTGTCTGCCAATAGCCATAAAGAAGTTAATTTTAACATTGCATTGGATGCTGGGAGCCTGATGCGCTACCCGGCTTTTTTTATGCCAATTATCTGAACGAACGTTATCCCTAAAGGAGATAAAACATGAGTCAAACGAAGACAAATAATACCCCTAAGAATGAAAAACAGGGGACCGAAACGCCCTTTTTGCGCATCCTGCCCCTGGGCGGCGTGGGCGAAATCGGCAAAAATATGATGGTTGTGGAATACGACAACGACATCATCATCATTGATGTGGGCCTGATGTTCCCCACCGCGGAGATGCACGGCGTAGATGTCGTGATCCCCGACATCGAATACCTGCTGGATAAGCTGGACTCGGTCAAAGGCATCTTCCTGACCCACGGCCACGAAGACCACATCGGCGGCCTGCCCTACATGATCGAAGAGGGGCTGAAGGCCCCAGTCTATGCCACGGCGCTGACCCGCGGGCTGCTGGAAGGCAAGCTGCGCGAGAACCGGCTGCTGGGCGAAGTGCCTCTGCACACGGTCACCTCGGAGTCCAAAATCGAGGTCGGCTGCTTCACCGTGGAGTTCTTCCACACCTGCCACAGCTTCCCGGACAGCGTGGGCCTGGCCATCCAGACCCCGGTTGGCCGCATCATCCATACCAGCGACTACAAGTTTGATCCCTCTCCGGCGGATGGCAAGCTGACCGAGACGGGCAAGCTGGAGAAGTGGGGCAACGAAGGGGTGCTGTTGCTGATGGCGGACAGCACCAACGCCGAGCGACCGGGCACCACGCCCAGCGAAGCCTCCATCGAGGTCAGCCTGGACAAGATCTTCGCCGAGGCGCCGGGCCGGGTGTTGCTCAGTACCTTTGCCAGCAACGTCAGCCGCGTGCAGCAGATCATCAACGCTGCCCGCAAAAACGGGCGCAAAATCGGCGTGACCGGACGCTCTATGGTCAACAACGTCAAGATCGCCGGCACCCTGGGCTATCTGGATGTCACCCAGGATGAACTGCTCAACGCCCACGAGATGGAGAATTTGCCCGGCAACAAGGTCGTGGTGGTCTCCACAGGCAGCCAGGGTGAACCCACCAGCGCTATGGTGCGCATGAGCATGGGCGAACATCGCCAGATCAAGCTGCGCACCGGCGACACGGTGGTGATCAGCGCCTCGCCCATCCCCGGCAACGAGGAGCTGTTCAACCGCACCATCGACAATCTCTTCCGCCAAGGGGTGGAAGTGGTCTACCATGCCCTGGCCCATATCCATGTCTCCGGCCACGGCAACCGGGACGAATATGCCCGCATGTTGCAACTGGTGCGCCCCCGTTTCTTCATCCCGGCCCACGGCGAATATCGCCACCTGGTGCTGCACGCCCGCCTGGCCGAAGAAAACGATGTGGCCAAGGAGAACATCTTCGCCATCACCGATGGCCAGATGGTAGAGATCGGCAACTTTGACAGCCAGAATGCCAACCATATCCAGGCCCGCCTGGGCGAACGCATCGCCGCCCCGGATGTGCTGGTGGACGGGTTGGGCGTGGGCGATGTGGGCAACGTGGTTCTGCGCGACCGCCGACACCTGGCCGAGGACGGCTTCATTGTCTGTATTGTGGCCATGGATGAGTTCGACAAAGATCTGATCTACGGCCCGGAGATCATCAGCCGGGGCTTTGTCTACATGCGAGACAGCGATGATCTGATCGCCCGAGCCGAAGAGGCCGTGCGCAAGGCCGTCAAGAAGGGCGGCCCCACCAATGTCATCGAAAACAAAATTCGCGAGGCCCTCTCCTCCTTCACCTACAAGGAGATGGGCCGTCGGCCCATGATCCT
>JAGNDO010000027.1:0-22015 GCA_018003515.1 Caldilineaceae bacterium | reverse complement strand
ATCCAAGAAATTGTGATTGTTGCCCGCCCATTTTTGTGCTATACTCAGGCGGAACACTTGTTCGCCAACCATCTTGCCCCATCGCCCCACTTTCAACCCGGACTGATTTCATCATGGCCGCCAAGAGACGCCCCGCCGCCAAGCGCAAAACGCGCAAGGATCCAATTCAGCAGATCGCCGACATCCTGGGAGATCCCAAGGTGATCGGTGTGCTGTTGGTGTTGGTGGCGGTTTTCACCTTGCTCAGTTTGATCACCGACAGCCGGGGCCAACTGACCGGGGCCTGGATCGATCTGCTGCGCATGACCGTGGGCAACGGGGTGTGGGGGATGCCTTTGATCATCGGGCTGCTGGGGTTGTGGATGGTGATTCGGGCTGTGGAGAAGATGCCCGACCTGCCCTGGCAGCGGCCCTTGGGCTTAAGTCTGCTCTTTCTGGCCTACATCACCGCGGCCGGGTTGATCTATGATCCGGCCACCCGGCGCAATTTGGCCGAGGCGGGGCAGGCCGGTGGCTGGCTGGGTTTGCAGATGAGCAATGGCTTCGCCGATTTGCTCAGTACGCCGGGGGCATGGATTGTGGTCATCCTCACCGTGGGGTTGGGTCTCTTTCTGCTCACGGACCAACTGTTCGTCCAGGGCTTCAACTATCTTGTCTTCCTGTGGGACGATTGGCGCTTTCAACGCGACCAGGCCCACGACCGCCTCTCCCCACCTTCCTCCCCCATCCAACCTGCCTTCCCCCTGGCCACGGGCGAACTGCCCTGGTGGAAGCAGATGATGGAGCGCATGCGGCCCAAGCCCGAACCGCCCATCATCGGGCGCGCCACCACCACCACCCGCCCGGAAAATCGCCCCAGCGCCCCTAACCTTGTGCAACCCGTCCCCAGCCGGGGCGCGGCCCCGGTAGCCGTCCCAACGCCCCCGCCAGCCCGTCAGCCCGCCACCCTGCCCAGCGATGGTACCACCCTCACCCCGCGCATTGTGGGTGGACATCAAGCGTGGCGGCTGCCCAGCATTGACGAGATGTTGGTGGACCGGGAGCGGCTGGCCGACAGCGACGACCACATCCGCCAACAGGGCCGGCTGATCCAGGAGACCCTGGCCCTCTTCGGCGTTCCCGCGGACTTTGAGGGCGCGTACAAAGGCCCGGCAGTGACCCAATATCTGATCAAGCCCGGCTATGTGGAGCGTACCATCCGGGGCGAGGCCAAGCGCATCAAGGTCAAGGTGAGCAAGATCGCTGCCCTCACCAACGACCTGGCCCTGGCCTTGGCCGCGCCCAATGTGCGCATCGAGGCCCCCATCCCCGGCACCAGCTATGTGGGCATTGAGGTGCCCAACCGGGAAGGCAACATCGTCGGCCTCAAGGAGTTGATGCAGAGCGATGTCTTTATCGAGAGCAAAGGCAAACTGCGCATCGCCCTGGGCGAAGATGTCAAGGGCCAGCCCACTGTGGCGGATCTGGCCCGCATGCCCCATCTGCTGATCGCCGGGGCCACGGGCGCCGGCAAGTCGGTCTGCATCAACTCCATCATCTGCGATCTGCTCCTCACCCACACGCCGGACAACCTGCGCCTGCTCATGATCGACCCCAAAATGGTGGAGCTGAACATGTACAACGGCATCCCCCATCTGCTCTCCCCCGTGGTGACAGAGGTGGACAAGGCCGCCGGGGTACTCTTTTGGGCGGTGAAGGAGATGGAGCGCCGCTATCAGCTTTTCAGCAAGGCCGGGGCCAGGGATCTGGAGCGCTACAATGGCTTTTTGGAGAAGCGTAACGAGCCGCGCCTGCCCTATATCGTGATCATTGTGGACGAAATGGCCGACCTGATGATGGCCGCCCCGGAAGAGGTGGAGAAGCATATCTGCCGTCTGGCCCAGATGGCCCGGGCCGTGGGGATGCACCTGATCATCGCCACCCAGCGCCCCTCGGTGGATGTGATCACCGGGCTGATCAAGGCCAACTTCCCCTCCCGCATCGCCTTTGCCGTCACCAGCCAGGTGGACAGCCGGGTGATCCTGGATGTGCCCGGGGCCGACCGGCTGCTGGGCCGGGGAGACATGCTCTTTATGGCCCCAGACGCCAGCAAATTGGAGCGTTTGCAGGGCACCTTTTTGGGCGATGATGAAATTAACCGCATCGTGCGCTATTGGAAGGGTGTGCGTATGTTGGAACGGGGCCCGCAAGCAGCCGTTGGCCTAGACAGCCAGAATCCTGACCCTGCCCCGCCTTGGGATTCGGAGGACGACTTCGCCCCCTCTCAGGCCCTGCCCACGGGGGGGGATGACAACCCGTTCCTGGATCACCCAGCCCCGGTCCCTGGGCCGACTGGCGCGCTGTCCGGCTCCCGTTCCAGTATTGAATCCAGGGCCACGACCCAACCCTCTCTTTTTCAACAAATTGAAGAGCTGCGCACCATCGATAACCGGGATGAACTGTTCCGGGAGGCCGTGCAGGCGGTGATCGAAGCCGGACGGGGATCGGTCAGCCTGTTGCAGCGCAAATTGCGCGTGGGCTACAGCCGGGCCAGCCGCCTGGTGGACCAATTGGAAGAAGCCGGCGTGCTGGGGCCGGATCAGGGGGGCAGCCAAGGGCGGGCCGTGCTGATCGCCGACCCCGCGGAGCTAGGCGACGGCCCCCAAATCAGCTCCCGATCCGGCCCCCCGCCCCCCGCTGACCCTGTTGTCCGCTCCGCTTCCCTGCCCCCACCCCGCATCATCGGCGACGAGGAGCCACGTGCGTCGGGCAAGCCCAAGGTTTGGTGGTAGATAGTAACGAGTGATGAGTAATGAAGTAACGAAAACGCCAATCGCCCAATCCCTGTTAGCAGGAGATTGGGCGATTGGCGTTTAGTGACATGTGTCTTTGAAAACGAAGGTGGCGAGCTATAGCTTACTGACTCGCAAGAACTTCGGTTTGTTGAACAGGTCAGTCGTTGTCTCCGCTTAACCGCGAGAAGTCATGGCAAGCGCTACAGGAGTTGGGCATGATGTCGTAGTCATGACCAGCAGCCGGATCGGCGTTCTTGAGGATGGCACTCTGGGCCGGCCAGACGATGTCGAACACATGGGAGGCTACGTTGCCTTCGGCCACAGCGCTCAATCCATTCCCATCCGGGGCCAGATGGTATTGGGTGTCATCGTTGACATCCTGCAATTTTCCGATCTTCGCCATATGACATGATGTGCAGTTGCCCACAGGCATATCGGGATCCTCAGGCGTGTAGAGCGCACCACCCATGCCGGCACCGGCCTGCATATGTTGGGCGACTGCCTTGGCCACTCTGTTGCGCGCCGAGGCAGCAGTGGTGATCTCAAACGCGAGCACTTCCCCGTCCTTAATCACTTGTCCGCCAGCGTCGATCTGCAACACAGCGACGTCGGCCTTTAATACGTTTTCGAAGGGGCCATGTGTGGCATGGCAGGAGAGGCACAGCGTATTGTTGGCGTAGGACGGACTGACAAACGTGTAGCCGTCCACGGCCAGGGTTGTCGGGCCTCCATCCAGACTGTGGGCGTCGTGACAGGTATAGCAGGTAAGTTTTTCATACGGATTATTAAGATGGCCAGACTGCAACATCTCTGGCAGCATCTGTGAGTGTGCTCGGCTATGGGTTTGGTCAGGCCATGAGTGGAATGACCCCTCCTGCCACTTGTCGGTCAGCGTAGGTTGGTTGAGGTTGAAGTAGAAGGTCTCCAGGTCATACACACCCGGGACAAAGCTCCCATTGCCCAAGGTATCCTTGTATGTTTCGTCAAAGGCGTACTTAAAAATTCCCTGTGGCGATATGCTTTTCCCAGCGTGGGAGGCGTGACACTGACCGCAAAGTTCATTGCCAGCCTGGGCGGTGAGGTACTGGGGACTAATGATCTTGGTGACATCCTTGGTGTCGGCATGTTCCGATCCAGGTCCGTGGCAGCGCTCACAGGTGATATTGAGATCCTGATAATCGAAAGCAGTGACGACGGCTTTGTAGGGTGTCTCACTCTCCGTGAAGTCCTGATAGTCGATCTGTAGACCCGTGGCATGGCATCCAGCGCAATTGCGCGAGAGGGTATTGTCGGGTGTGGCCCAATGTGTCGGGGACTTCTGCCAGAACTTCGGGGTTCCCACGTCCCCAGCGGCTAGCATGTCCGACCCCTCGCTGGTCCCGTCCTGCACCATGTAGACCGGCATGTACGCCACATAGTCTTGCTTGGCCCGCTCCAGCGGCACGTTATTCTCTGTCATCCACGTCACCAAGTAGGGAACGTCCTGGATCCGGGCCATGTAGCGCTGTTTTCCCTCGCCGAAGTTGGGGTAACTGTCATCTGCGGCATGGATCGGGTCCATATAGCCCTCCCCCCAGTTGCCCTCGCCACCAATAGTGGCGGCAACGGGGATGAACACCGCTGTTTCGTCTGCCCCACAGTCAAGATCGTTTTCCACCCTCGGCGTTGTGCCCTCAGCGAGTTCCTGATAGAACTTGAACAGATACTCGCGACCTGCTTCGCCGTCTTGTGTACACAATACCACGTTGACCAGACCCGCGCCGTCTACCGGATCTTGGACCAACAAAAGTTCGCCCTTGGGATTACGGGGAAGGTATTTGTCGTCAGGGGTCGGCCACAGCTCTGGATAGACCAAGTGACTGGTGCCCTCGGTCACGAAGCGGGAGTGGGCCGCAGCGTCTGCACTGCCGTCCAGGGCGGCGAACATCTCTGGCCACTTGCGCCCGTGGCAATCCTGGCAGGTCTCCACGCCAACCGATATGGCGTCAGCACTTGGTCGGCCGGAAAGGGTAACCACGATGTCGGAAACCGTCTGGCCTGTAGCAACGTAGATCGCCCCAAGCGTTTCTCCATCCAGATAGGCGTCGGATGGCGCAGTGACGTAGAGGAAGACAAATCCATCCTCCACATCGGTGAGTTCAAAGGAACCATCGGCAGCGGTGACGGCGATTGCCGCCTGCCCCTCCGCTGTCACAGTGGCCCCTTCCACACCATCTCCCATCACATCCAGAACCTGACCGACAATTTTGGCAGGTATCGGCCCCTCCTCGACCATAGGTCCAGCAAGTCCCAGGGAGCCCGCAGGTTGTGGAGCCACTACGGGCCATCCTGTACTCGTACATCCTGTCAAGACCATGATTACCGCCAGGCAGATGACCAGCCCGAATTTGGTGTTACTGACTATAGTCATTCGTATATTCCTCCTTCATGCATTCTTGAACATTGACCCGTCACGGCTCACTCTCCGTCAGCCAAGATTGACAAATGACACGGGTACTCATTCTGAGTACCGACGGGCATAACTTATAGAAAAAGGGAGCCGCGTCGTGATGGCTCCCCAAAATAGAAGCCTCTGCTGCGGTTGTCAGCGGTGGGATTGGATCGCTGGATCACAAACCCAGCGAGCGTGAATGCTCAACTTCATTATGTGAAATATTTCACATAATTTCAATAGGAAGTTGCCCACTTGTGGGGGTGGCAAAACGCTACCATTGAGTGCGCAGGGAGAGCAGGGGATCAGACGGCGGCAGAGGGGACGGCAGAGGAGGTAGCAGAGGAGGTGGAGTGGATGTTAGTGGGTGTGGGTGAGTGGGGGAACAATTTTTTCTTCCAGGGCATACCGAATCAATTCGGCCCTGGAGTCAACCTGTAGTTTCTGTATCAACCGGGATCGGTGCTTGTCCACGGTCTTAGTACTGATAGACAAAACTTCAGCAATCTTCTGGTTGGTCTGGCCTTGCCCTATCAGGACCAACACCTCTTGCTCCCGGGGCGTGAGGCGAACCGGCGTATCCTCTGGGGGATTATCCACGCGCACGGAAAACTCAAGCACCAATCGGACAATGGCAGGATGTAGATAGGCCTCACCCCGCCGCACCGCTCGAATGGCCGATACGACATCATCGCCGCCCGCTGTCTTGAGAACATATCCGTCTGCGCCGGCCCTCAGCACCGGCAACACATAGTCGGGATCTTGATGCTGACTGAGTATCACGATCTTGCAGGTAGGCAGGTCTCGCTTGAGGCGACAGGTAACTTCGACACCGCTCAGGCCGGCCATAGCTAGATCCAGCAATAGGACATCCGGGCGCAGACGAAGCACATCGGCAATGGCGGTGATGCCGTCACCGGCCTCACCAATCACGGCCAGATCCGTGTGAAGATTCAGAAACGCCTTTAGGCTGTCCCGCAGCACTGCATGGTCATCCGCTAAGAACACTCGAATCGCATCCATCGATACCCATCTCCTCAAACGGAATGCGAACCTGCACGCAGGCCCCTTTTCCTGGCTCAGATTGGATTGTTAGTTTGCCATTGAGCAACAAGGCCCGCTCTCGCATACCCAAAATTCCCATCCCCTTTAACCCCTCTGGCGAAGACAGATGCACGTTCGGGTCAAATCCACAGCCGTCGTCTCGCACCGTGAGAAGCAAGGCCTCTTCTGCGCAGGAGATCTCTAGCCACACATGGGTGGCCTTGGCATGGCGCGCACTATTGGCAATGGCTTCTTGGCCAATGCGATAGAGGGTCAGCTTGACCAGAGATGGCAAGCGGGGGGCACATTGCCCACCCGACACACGAAACTGAGACCCCGACATATGCAGGCGTTGCCTGCCATACCAACGCAGGGCATCCAGCAATCCTTTTTGTTCAAGGAGGGCAGGCCGAAGCTCCAAGACCAAGCGTTGCACTTCATCCTGTAGCCGCACCAATTCTTGGCGGAATTTCGGGACGTATATCTTGAGCAGATCGGTGTTGTTATCCAGGGAGAACTGTATGGTGTCCGCCTGGAGAACAAGCGCCGTCAACCCTTGACTGATCTCGTCATGCAGTTCCCGAGCCACATGACGGCGGCACTCCTCATTGACGTGGGTGATGCGTTGGAGCAGGATCGAGCGTCGCTCTGTTTGGGCAATCAGATCTTTGTAGAGCAGAGCGTTATGATAGGCCAATGCCAACTGATGGGCGGCAAGCAAAAGAAGATCCTGGCTATTTTCTCCGCAGACATAGCCAGGCAGACACGTCCCCCATAGCCGACCGACGATGTTTCCATTGCAGCGCATGGGGACGATTTGCCAGGATCCATCCCCGCCGGAAATGGGCACCTCGCCAAATTCTATCGGGTTGACAAGTGCTGTCTCCAGGTACGGATCGATCGGCCCATTTTGTGGCCATCGCACCTGCAAGGATGACTCATTTTGCTGGTACCAAACAATCCCGGCGGCAGCCAATGGGGTCGTTTGACAAAGCAAGCGCAAGCTTTGCCCCAGCCGTTCATTGATATTGTCACCGGTTTGGCAAGCAAGCAGACACATCATCTGGCGCAGAGTTGAAAGCTGTTCGCTCTGAGTTAATTGAAGCACCGCCAACCTCCTGGATAGATTCGTCGAGTGTTGCACACCCATTATTCCAAAGACCGAAAGCAGCATGGGTCTTCACAAATCTACCATCAAGACATACAGACTCGGTTGTCACCAGGATCGCCAGGGTGATCTCGGTCGGTTTCTAGGAGCCAGAGAGATAGTCCCACCCATCAGGCTTCCTGCTTGCGGATGCCTCCCAGGTCGGGGTCATTCAGGTCCACAGGGGCGGGGATCAGCACCCGGCGCAGCCAGTTGACGACTTCGCCCCGATAGCGCTTGCACAGGATGATGGTGGCCGGGGATTGGCGCATGACCTGCTCGGGGATGGTGCCGAAGAGCCGCTGCTCCAAAAGGCGATGCTCCGATGCCCCCATGAGTACCAGATCCACCTGTTGGGTGGCCTTGACGATGCCATCCACCGGGGTCTCCGCCTCAATCTCCAGCACGTTGATGGTGATACCCATGCTGTCACCCAGGGCCGTCACCTGCTGGCGAAATTGACTCACGGCCTGCATCTTGGCCGATGGGGTGATGACATGCAAGGCCTCGATTTTTACATCATGACCGCCCTGGGAGGGCTGGGCATAGAAGTTGGCGATGTCTTTGGCCAGTTCATAGGCCATGCGGGCGTTGGGTCCGCCGCCCCGGCTGGGGATGACGATGCGGTTGGGCGCGGCCCAGGGCTTGTGGAAGCGTACCACGGCCAGATCACAGGGCGGATGCTGGCCGATCAGATCAATGATGGAGCCAAAGGCCACCCGGCGGCTGTTGGAATAGCCCGGCCAGCCCAGCAGAACCGTGTCCGCCTTGCGCTGGCGGGCCGTGTCCATGATGGTGTGGGCGATGTTACGGCCCAGGCGGATCATGGTGCGCACGGGCACGTCATAGAGCTTGCCCCGCTCAATGGCCGCATCCAGCACCGTGCGGCCCTGGGTCAGGAAGACCCGCCCCTCGCCCACGCTGATGGCCTTGGGTACCCGCACCACGTTGAGGGCGAAGAGTTCCTGATCCCGCACATAGGCCATGATAGCCCCCAGCCGCCCCAAGCTGTAGGCCTGGCGCATGTCGCTGACCGGGATCATCACGCACTTCTCCTTCACCGCCACCACCTCTTCCAGCAAGATGGGGCGATCTTCGTCAGCCATCATCTTCTGCTTGTTGACGCTATAGGTAAAGTAAAGCACCAGCCCGGCCCCGATCCAGGCCAGGGTGGTGTACCAGGCGACGGGACTCAGCTCAAACAGGGTGAGGGAGAGGGCCAGGCAGATGATGATCCCCGCCCAGGGCCAATAGGGGAAGAGGGGCACGATAAACTGGCGATCCAGATCCGGCCGCCGCTCTCGCAGGGTGATCAGGCTGTAGCAGACCATCATAAAGAGCAGCAGGAACATGATGTCGGCGCTGGCGGCCACATCCTCGATGGGCAGGGTGACGGCCATGAGCATGATCAGGGCACCGCTGATAAAGACGGCGTAGTGGGGGGTGTGGGTGATGGGGTGGATGCGCCCAAAGACCGGGGGCAGATTGCCGTCCCGGCCCATGGCAAAGCTGACCCGGCTGGAACTGTAGACCGTGGCGTTGAGGGCGCTCATGGTGCTGGCCAGACCGGCCAGAAGCAGAATCACCTTGCCGGCGGGCATGAACTGACCGGCGGCCTCGGCCATGCCCAACTCGCCCAGGGTGCCCAGATATTTGTAGATGGGCATACCGGCCGGCGGGGTCAACGCGCCCAGCACCACAAAGGCAATCAGCAGATAGATGGCCACGGCGATGGCGATGCTGAGGAAGATGGCTTTGGGGATGTTGTGGGCCGGGTCTTTCACCTCCTCACCGCTCTGGGCGATGATCTCGTAGCCCTCAAAGGCGATAAAGGTAAGGCCCATTGCTATGAAGACGCCACCGATGCCTTCGGGCAGGAAAGGCTGGTAGGGGTCAAAGGGCATGGGGTTGCCAAAGATTTTGAAGAGACCGAAACCGGCCAGCACCAGCAAAATGAAGACCTTGATGCTGGTGACCACATTGCCCACCAGCCCAGTCTCGGACGATCCCCGGAAGTTGATATAGGTGAAGAGGGCGGCGGCGATCACACCGATGAGGGCCGAGGTCCAGTGGTGGCTGAAGGGCAGCCCGCCAAAACTCATGCGGATCAGCTCCGAGGCAAAGGAGCCAAAACCCAGGGCATAGAGCGAACAGGCCACGGCATGGGCAAACCAGCTCATCCAGCCGGAGAGGAAGCCGAAGACATCGCTCATGCCCTGCTTCACCCACAAATAGCCACCGCCAGCCTCGGGGAAACAGCTCCCCAGCTCGGCATAGGCCGCCCCGATGATCACGGCGATGATGCCGTTCAGGCCAAAGGCCAGGATCAACCCCGGCCCGGCGTGGCCGGCGGCCAGACCGGTGAGCACAAAGATGCCCGCCCCGATCATGGCCCCCACGCCGATCATGGTGATATCCAGAAGGCCCATATCCCGGCTCAAGGTGATCTTGGCCGGATCATGGCCGGACGCGCCACCGGTAGGGGGGGAAACTGGCGAATGTTCCATTGTGTAACCCTTTCTGCGTGGACATGGTGATGGAAGTAAGGACAAGAGTCAAAGATAGTTTTATCTCATTTGCGCCTAGATCGCAAACCAATCGGGGTCATCAGTGTTCTCATCCCCCCAGTGATGATATACTTGAGCCTATCCGAAATGGAAAGTCTAAACCTCAATACTCGACACTCAATACTCGATAAAAAGGACACCCCATGTCACACAAATGGAAATTCCTGGCCATGTTGATCCTGGCCGTGCTGGTCGCCGCATGTGGCGGCGGCCCCACGGCGCAGAAGACCGCCAAGGAGATGGCCCGCCGTCTGCCCCAGGTGCGCACGGTGATGGGCCGGGTAGAGATCCAGGTGGGCCAGGATCTGCTGAAAGACGAGCTGTGGGTGCAGCGCCCCAGCTTTCTGCGCGCCGAGACCGCCGATGGCCCCAAGGAATACAAGGACATGATCGTGGTCCTCAACGAAACCGAGGCCTGGTACTATGTGCCCGCCCTGGATGTGACTATGATCGCCGACCGCCAGACCTTCCAGCCGGAAGTGGGCACGCTGACCGGCAGCAACTTGCTGGAGGCCATGCCCGAAGAGATCCAGGCCGCCCTGAGCAAGGCGGATGCCTTCACCTACGTGGGCCGGGAAAAGATGGCCGGGCGGGACGTGCATCACATGGAGATGAACCTGCCGGAAGCCGTGGGCATCCTGCCCGCTGGCGTCCTCACCCTCTGGCTGGACCAGGAGACCTACTATCCCCTGCGGGTCAAGACCCCCGGCGGCCTGGAGATCACCTTCACCGACGTGCGTTTCAACCAGGAAATCGACCCCAAAACCTTCATCTTCGTCCCCCCGCCGGGCATGGAGGTGCGGCGGATTGATTGAGGGGCGAATGGCGAATGGCGAATGGCGAAGTGTAGGTTGAGTTGAAGCAGATTACCAAGCATAGAAGAGGGCCGCTGTAAATTCTTCAGCGGCCCTCTTTTTTCTTTTTGGAATCAACCTCGTCCGTTGATTCGCCATTTGCCATTCGCCATTCGCCTATTTTTCGATGGGTGCCCGCACCGCGTTGCCCCATTCGGTCCAGGAGCCGTCGTAGTTGCGGATGTTGGTGTAGCCCAGGAGGTATTTGAGCACGAACCAACTGTGGCTGCTGCGCTCGCCGATGCGGCAATAGGCGATGATGGTGTCGTCGGGCGAGAGGCCCTGCTCTGTCTCGTAGATGGCCCGCAGATCGTCCGCGCTCTTGAAGGTGCCGTCCGGGTTGGCCGCCCTGGCCCAGGGCACGTTGCGCGCCCCCTTGATGTGACCGCCCCGCAGGGTGCCCTCTTGGGGATAGTCGGCCATGTGCAGCAGGTCGCCCCGATATTCGGCAGGGCTGCGCACATCCACCAGGGGCAGACCGGCCTCTTGGTGGGTGAAGACCTCGTCCTTGTAGGCCCGGATCAAGGCGTCGTTGCGCTCATTGGCGGTGAAGGTGGTGGCGGGATGGCTGACCTTCTCCCGTGTCATCTCCCGGCCCTCGGCCACCCACTTGGTGCGCCCGCCGTCCATGACCTTGCCCTTTTCGAAGCCGAAAAGCTGGAATACCCAGAAAGCATAGGTGGCCCACCAGTTGTTCTTGTCCCCATAGAAGACCACGGTGGTCTCGTTGTCGATGCCCAGGCGGCCCAGCAATGCCTCAAACTCGGCCTTGCCCACATAATCCCGCACCACGGGATCGTTGAGATCCGCCTGCCAGTCGATCTTCACCGCGCCGGGGATGTGGCCGACCTCGTACAACAGGGGGTCTTCGTTGCTCTCCACAAGGCGCACTTTGGGGTCGTTCAAATGCGCGGCCACCCAGTCGGTGCTGACCAGGACGTCGGGGTGAATGTAGTTGCTCATAGTGTTCTCTCCGTTGGGATAATGTTGATTGGTTGCGTTGTTGATTGGGGGATTGGCATGGGATGCGTGCATCATACCACACGCGCAAAACAGGTAGCGTAGGCATGGCCCCACAACCGGGCGATGATCGATTTTTGGGAATGGAAAACTCAGTCGATCCGCTGTTCGGGTGGGGCTACATACAGGAACAGGGACAACAGATGTGCATAGTGGGGGAAAAAGAGGTGTCAACTGGCATAAGATCGGTCCGGTCTGCGTTTGGTTGCATTGGGGTTTCTCCTTTCCCGATAGAAACGCTGGGGTAGGATAGCGGGTGAGAGGGGTTTTGTCAAACACTGAATTACCCTCACCTTTGGCCCAAGCCCAAGCCGTAGGGTAAAATAGAAGACTAATTATGCCCAAGAAAACCGGTGTCAAGGAACCGAATATGGGGGTGGATTCTTCTCACCGCAAAGGCGCAAAGGGCGCAAAGAGAAAAGAAGAAACCTCTCTTCGACCCTCTGCGCTCTCCGCGCCCTCGGCGGTTGATTTGTTGTTGTTATTCACCCTCCTCGCCGCCCTCGCCCTGCGCCTGACCGACCTGACCCTGCAAAATATCTGGTGGGACGAGGCCCGTAACCTGGACGTGGCCCTGCGCCCCTTCTGGCAGATCCCCACTGCGCCGGAGTTGGACATCCAGCCACCGCTCTATTATTGGTTGCTCCACGGCTGGCTCAACCTGGCCGGCATCCAGCGGGGGGATGCGCCGCAGATGGTGGCCTATGTGGGCCGATATTTCAGCGTTTGGTTTGGCGTTTTGGGCGTGGGGTTGCTTTATGCCCTCACCCGTCGACTATCATCCGCTTCCTGGCGATCCGTTGGTCAACCCGCCGGGTCACGGACCCGGCTAGAGCGGGTGGAGTCACCGCATGATTTGCGCTATGCGGCCCTCATCGCTGCTGCGGTGGGCGCGGCGTCCCCTTTCTGGCTGGCCGAAAGCCAGGAAACCCGCATGTACACCCTGGCCTTCGCCCTCTTGATGGCAGCGGCGTTGGCGTGGGTGGAGATTGGGCGATTGGGCGATTGGGAGATTAGTTGGGTCAGCCACGATCAATCTCCTAATCTCCCAATCGCCCAATCTCTCTTTGTGCTGTTTTCCGCCGCCGCCCTCGCCACCCACTACAACGCCGTCTTCATCCTCGTGGCGTGGTACGCGGGCTGGGGCATCTGGGCGCTGATTCAGCCGGACCGCTGGCGACACCTGGGCCAAATCATCCTCACCGGCCTGACCATGACCGTGCTGCTTTTGCCCCTGGTGCCCATCGCCCTGCGCCAGATCCCGGACTACGCCAACCCCAACCTCACCATCCCCACGGTGACGGATTATCTCATCCAAAACTGGACCGGCTTCCTCGCCGGCTACGCCTGGACCGCCAGCTCGTTGGACACCGTGTGGCTGTGGGCCGTGCTTGCGCTGTTAGCCGTTAGCCTTCAGCCGTTAGCCCTTAGTCTGCGCCGACCCAATCCCCAATCCCCAATCCCCAATCCCCCCTTCCCCCTCCTCTGGCTCTTCGGCGGACTGGCCCTCTACTACATCGCCGTCATGGACCGAGGGGCGTTCAACATCCGCTACAGCGGCTTTGTGACCCCGGCATTGTATGCCCTGTTGGGCATGGGCGCGGCGGCTTTGGGCCGGTGGTGGAAGCCGCTGCCGCTTCTCGGCGCGGCCATCTTGCTGGCCGGGCTGCTCCCCGCCGCCCAGGCAGACCTGACGGACGCCCGCTTCTTCCGGGAGGACACGTCAGGCGTGGCGACTTGGCTGCGGGCCTCCACCGGGCCGGGGGATGTGATCTTTGTGGATCAGAAGTACCCATTTGGCTTTTATTATGAGCGCTACGCCATCGACCCGTCCGCCACGCCCACGGGATCGGAAGCCGCGCTGGCCCGCTATCTTTTTGTGGACATCAACACCATCGACCAACGGCTAACCGAGTGGGCCGGGGAGGCCAACCAGGTCTTCTGGGTGCAATGGTTCGAGAGCGACACGGACCCCCGGGGCGCGGTCCCCTTCTTGCTGGGCAAGTATGGCACGCCCGCCGGAGAAGAAACTTTCCAGGGCTACCGGCTCAACTGGTGGGATCTGACTCCGCCCACCCCCTTCGCCCTGGCCGATGGCTTTACGGACCAATCCCACGGCTTCCGGGTGCCGGAGATCTCCGGCCAGATGTGGACCGAGTCCATTTCCCTGCCATCAACGCCGGTGACGCCGGGCCGCCCAGTGGATGGGGTGATTCGCTGGCGAGCCGTGGCCGGGGATCTCACCCGCTCGATCAAGGTTCGCCTGGCTCTTTATGACGACGCTGGCAACCGCTTGGGCCAAGACGACCGTCTCCTGCTCAACGACCGCCATCTCGCCCCATCCCAGTGGGGGGAGGCGGACCGGCCTTTGAATGTCTACGCCATCCCCACGCCCGGGGAGTTGGCTCCTGGCGCGTACGATGTGCGGCTGTTGGTTTACGATGCCGATACGCTTGACCCCTTGGAGCTGCTGGACGCCGCGGGCAACCCGGCGGGGCAGGAAGTTTCAGTTGGCACAGTTATGATTGGGGGAACCCATGAGTGAGTCACAAAAAACACCCCTCCCCAGCCCTCCCCAGATTGGGGAGGGGGCAGATTTGGGTGCGCGGCGATCCGGCTCCTCCCCCACCCTGGGGGAGGCTGGGAGGGGGTTGTGGTCTCACCGCATCCTAGGCATGCTCCTCTTGGCCGGGCTGCTCTATTCGGTCTATACCTTCACCAACGCCGGGCGCTTTCACATCATCGACGAGGTGAGCCTCTACGGGGTCACCGAGTCCGTGGCCCGGCGGGGGACCGTGGACACCAACGCCATCGCCTGGACCCAGTGGGTCAACAGCCCCGGCGAGGTCCTGGGTGCCTTCGGGCCGGATGGGGATGTTTTCAGCAAAAAGGGGCCAGGACCGGCCTTCGCCGCGCTGCGGGCCTACGGCGTAACCTGGGCGGGGCGGGCCTTGGGGCTAAAATGGGGGCTGCTCCAAGGGGTGCTGCTCTGGAATGGGTTCCTGACCGCGCTCACCGCGGTGCTGCTGTGGCTGACCGTCCTGCGTCTGGGCTATCGTGACCGCACAGGCATGATTATGGGCCTGCTCTTCGGCCTGGGCACCATCGCCTGGCCCTATGCGAACCATCTTTTTGGCGAACCGTTGAGCGCTTTCAGCCTACTTTTATGTTTTTACGGGATCGTTTCTTTTCACCACAAAGAACACAAAGAACACAAAGAAATCCGAAAATCGCCATTCGTCTGGGTTGCGGGATTGGGGGCCGGCCTCGCCATCGCCACGGTCACGGCGTACGCCGTGCTGGTGGGGATCTTGGGGTTGTTGCTGGCGTATTACGCGGTACAGGCTGTATGGACAACCTCGCCCCCCTCGCCCCTCATCCGCCTACAACACACAACCTTTTGCCTTTTGCCTTTTGCCTTTTGCCTTTTGATTTGCTTTTCCCTCCTCGGCTGGTACAACGCCGCCCGTTTCGGTGATTTCCTCAGCACGGGCTATCACTTCGACAGCGGTGAAGGCTTCACCACCCCCATTTTGCAGGGGCTGTGGGGCTTGCTGGGCAGTCCCTATCGGGGCGTTTTTTGGCACACGCCCCTCTTCTTGGCCAGCCTGTTCGCCCTTATCCCCTTCACCCGCCGTCACCGGGCCGAAGGCATCACAATCATCGCCCTCAGCGCCGCCCTGATCGGCCTCTACAGCGCATGGTGGATGTGGTGGGGCGGCTTCGCCTGGGGACCGCGGTTCTTGGTGCCTTTGGGGCCGTTTTGGGTGTTGCCTTTGGCCGCGGTTTTGGAGAGAGATTGGGAGATTGAGAGATTAAGAGATTTTGGGCGGCAGACAATCTCCCAATCTCCCAATCTCCCAATCTCTCTGGGCATCCTGGCTTTTCTGTCCGGCCTGATCCAACTCGCCGCGGTCACGGTCAATTACGTCAACTACGAGATCCAACTGCGGGACATCTTCCCCACAGACTGGGCGGACCCGCTCAAGTTCGGCCCGCCCGCCCAAGGCATCGGCGACTTCGCCGCCAGTCCAGTGATCGGCCAATTCCGCCTCATGGCCCAGGACTTCCTGGCCAACACTGACCTGGCCTGGCTGCGGGCGGACGGGACTATCCTTTGGGGTGTGGTGCTCACCGGTGTCGTGGTAGTTGGGTTCTTGATTGGGTTGATTGTTCGTTGGTTTGGTAACGAGAATCGGGCTACCCCAATCCCCAATCCCCAATCCCCAATCCCCCTAATCCTTGCCCTCGCCGCCCCCCTCATCTTCGTCGGCGTGTGGTTGAATGGGGCAAGCACGGACCCCATCTACGGTGCGGCGGATGTAGGGTATCGGGCCATTTTGAGCGAGATTGAGCGGGATGCCGGGGCGGACGATGCCATCGTGACCATTGCGCCCTTCCATTACCAGATCCCCATGAACTGGTATGACGGCAAGCTGCCCATCTTTGGCTATGCCACGGACAGCATGGATCATGCCGAAGCGGTGAATGTGTTGAGCCGGGCGGTGGATGAGCATGAGGGCATCTGGTTTGTCACCGCGGGGCTGCCCCCGGCGGACCCGGCCAACTCCGTGGAGCGCTGGCTGGCGGACCACGCGTACAAGGCCACGGATGGCTGGTATGACGATTTCCGGCTGGTGCGTTACGGCACGGCGGCGGGGGATCGAATAGGTTACTTTGACCTGGACCATGTGTTGACGGACGACGCCAATCGGGTGGAGATCACCGGGTTCGACGTCCCGTATACCATCCAGGCTAGGCAAGTGCTGGCAGTGGACCTCCACTTCCGTTTGACGGAACCGGCCACCCACGACCTGCGTTGGTTCGTGCAGATGCTGGGACCGGACGGCATCCCCGTGGCCATGTTGGACACCGGACCGTTGGACGGCTATACTACTTTCTCGACGTTGCCCGCAGGTGAAGAACTGACAGAGAAAGCAGGACTGGCCCTGTCCGCAGACCTGCCACCGGGGGACTATCGACTTATCGCCGGGCTGTACAATCCGGGCGTGGAGGGGTCGCCCCGTCTGCGCAGTGAGCGATGGGGGGAAGACGCGATTACCCTTCGGGTCTTTACGATTTCCAAGACGCCGTCGAAATAGGATTGTTCGAGGTATCGATAATGGCTTTGAAATCGATGGTGGATCGTAATATCGCGGTGGTGTCGGAATTAACCCGGCGCATGATGCAAAACCCGGAGATCTTGGCCTCTTTGCCGGATGATTTCGAGTTGGTGATCTTGCCGGACGATGATCCAGAACTACGCATGGTTAATCTTGATCTGCTCGATAGCTACGGGCAATCACACCGGCCCATCGTCTTTGCGCGGATGAACACCAAGAAGATAACCCAAGTTGGCGCGGTTGATTTTAGTCTATACCGCCCAATTGCTGCATAGCCCGATCTGTATCGTTTGTCTGGAAGCCGTTATGGTTGAAGGAATCCAATCGAGGATTAACGAGAGGCAACCGCGTACTGCTGGAGTTTTTCCTGAACCCAAAGATTGACCAAGGTGTTCAGCGACACACCTTCGGACTTTTGGACTTTCTGGAGCAGTGAATCCAGGGAATCGGACAGCGTGATGACATATTCATGGCGCGGTGACAGGGCCACGGTGACGTCAACCGGCGTTAGAAATTCTTCAAAATCGGTGACGTCGTGGGTATCCCAAAAGTTGGCCATCTCGTCCAAAGTTTCGAAGGTGGCAGGCAATTCTGTTTTGACGGAATCATTTTTTAGCATAGCGGCGGCGTTCCTTTTTAGTCATCTCTCTGGCCGTGACAACTAGCGCTTGGTTATCTTTCTTGCGAACAAAGAAGACCAGCAAATATCGGCCTGATCGGGTCTGGCCGGCAGCAAGATAGAGATCCTCGTTCGGGCGGTGACCACGTTCCAGCCGTTCAAAACGAGGTCGGTTTTCAAAGACATCGACGACTTCATCAACTTGAACATCATGCTTCCAAGCCAGCTTGTCGATCGTTTCATCTCGCCAAATATAGCCCGTGATGTGCATAGCTACGGCCTCCCGAATCAGCCCAGAGGTTGCGGATCTATTTTTTGAATTATACCGTTCAAGTCTGCTCTACGCAAGAGAGCGGATTTTCCTAAAAACCGATGCTCAACACAACCGCACGTTCATTCCAAATCCTACTCACCTCCCCCCACCCCTTGACCCGCCGACTGACCGTCGGCGGTATTTTGGTGGCTGGGGCGGGGATGATCGCGCTCTTCATCGGCGTGCTGGGACCGATGATTGCCTTGGCAATGGCCGTGGCCATCATCGGCGGGGCGATGGTGTTGGTGGATACCCATTGGGGTTTTGTGGCTTTGGTGGGTGTGGTCTTCGGCCTGCCCTTTGCCAGTTTGCCCTTCAGCATTGGCTTCAAGCCCACCTTTCTCGACGTGGCCTTGGGCGCGCTCTTCTTCGTCTGGCTTTTCAAGCTGATGACCGGCCAGGAGCGCAAGTTGATCGGCTCGCCTCTGGGCCTGTGGGTGCTGCTCTTCATGCTCATGGCCACCTTCAGCTTTGCCTATGGGCTGACCCATAGCCGGCCCACCAGCTTCACCGTGCGCCGCTTTGCCGAGATCTTGCTGGGCATCGGCCTCTTCTTTGTGATCATCAACACCGTGCGCACCCAGAAGGAGCTGGACTGGGTGAGCCGCTGGCTCTTCTTGGCCGGGTGGGCCTGTGCGGCCATCGCCGTGGTCTTCTATGTGATCCCCGAAGAATGGACCGTCTTTGTGCTGGACCGCCTGGCCCGCTTCGACTATCCCGGCGGATACGGGGCCTTGCGCTGGATCGAGGATGACACGGCCGGCACCATGCGCGCCATCGGCACGTCCGTGGACCCCAACGTGCTGGGCGGGATGATGATCTTGGTGGCCGGGGGATTGGCTCCCCAATGGTTTGCCCGCCGCCCCCTCTTCCCCCGCTGGCTGACCACGGTCATGCTGGGGACCGCGGTGCTGGCCCTCTATCTCACCTACAGCCGATCGGCCCTATTGGGGTTAGCGGCCTCTCTGGGCCTCCTGGCCGTCCTAAAATATCGCCGCCTGATTCCCTTGGGGTTGGTCGGCGTGACCCTGCTCTTCTTTTTGCCCTTCACCCAGGAATATGTGGCCCGGCTGCTGGAAGGCCTGGCCGGGCAGGATCAGGCCACTTTGATGCGTTTTGGTGAATACAAAGACGCCCTGATCCTGATCGCCCGCTACCCCATCTTTGGCGTAGGCTTCACCGGCGTGCCGGACATCGACCTCTATTTGGGCGTGAGCATGTTGTATTTGATCATCGCCGAGAACATGGGGCTGGTGGGCTTGGCCATCTTTGTGGCCGTGGTGGGCGGCTTCTTGGGCATGGTCTTCCGCTCGTGGCGGCGGGGCTATGATGAGGGGCGGGAAGCCCTGCTGTTGGGGCTGGGCGGTGCGGTGTTGGGGGCGCTGGTCAGCGGCATCTTCGACCACTATTGGTTCAACATGACCTATCCCCACATGACCGTGCTTTTCTGGCTCTTTGTGGGGCTGGCTACGGCCACCATTTTGATTCAGGAAGAATCAACGCAAATTGTTACAAACTAACGATCCACGAATCAGGACGCAAACATGACCGATCAATCGACGATTCAAATCAATAATTACGGCTCCATCCACCTGGAACCGGCCCCAACCATCCAGCCGGACAACAGCGGACCGGGCAACCTGACCCGGGGCCGCCGCCCCGCTTGGCTGCGGGTGAAGGCCGTGGGCAGCCCCCGCTACGAAGAATTGAAGGGCCTCTTCCGGGGCAAGAGCCTGCATACGGTCTGCGAAGAGGCCATGTGTCCCAACATCGGCGAATGCTGGGGACGGGGCACGGCCACATTCCTGCTCATGGGGGACACCTGCACCCGAAGTTGTGGCTTCTGCAAGATCAAGACCGGACGGGGCGCGCCCCTGGACCCGGACGAGCCCCGCCGGATAGGGGAAAGCATCGCCGCCATGCAGCTCAAACACGCAGTCCTGACCAGTGTCAACCGGGACGAACAGCTTGACGGCGGGGCCTGGGTCTTCGCCGAGAGCATCTATTGGATTCGGCGCTTGGTCCCCGGCTGTACCATCGAGGTGCTGATCCCCGATTTCAAAGGCAACGTGCCCGCCCTCCAGATCGTCATGGACGCCCAGCCGGAGATCCTCAACCACAACACGGAGACCGTGCCCCGGCTCTATCGCACGGTGCGACCCCAGGCCAAATATATGCAGTCCATGCAGGTCTTGCAGCGGGCCAAGCAGATGGACCCCACGGCCCTGGCCAAATCGGGCATCATGCTGGGGCTGGGCGAGGAGTGGGACGAGATCTTGCAGGTGATGGACGATCTGCGCGCCCACGATGTGGACATCATGACCATCGGCCAATATCTGCAACCCAGCCGCTTCCACCTGCCCATCCACCGCTACTACACGCCGGACGAGTTCGAACGCTTGAAAGAAGAGGGCGAAAACCGGGGCTTCAAGTGGATGGAAAGCGGCGCCCTCGTCCGCAGCAGCTACCACGCCGACGGCCAGGCGCATTTGAGTCCGCGCGGGGATGTGAAGCGGGGAATGAATATCGAGTAATGCGTATCGAGTATCGCGGCGCGATACTCGATACGCATTACTCGATAAAAAAGGCCCGACTCCTCGCAAGGAGCCGGGCCTTTTGTTATTCTCATGCCGTGCCGAACTGCCTGTCCCCGGCGTCGCCCAGGCCGGGCCAGATATAGCCGGGCGGGAAGGGGTCGGTCTCGTCGGTCAGCCGCTCGTCGATGGCCCCGATGTGGATGTCCACATCCGGGTGGGCGGCTTGCAGGGCGGCGATGCCTTCGGGGGCGGCCAGGATGCCCACGAACTTGATCCGCTCCACGCCCCAGCGCTTGAGTACATCCACCGAGGCGATGGCCGAGCCGCCGGTAGCCAGCATGGGGTCCAACAGCAGGCAGAGGGAGACCGTGGGCTGGGTGGGCAGTTTGTTGTAATATTCCACGGGCTTGAGGGTGCGTTCGTCCCGATAGAGGCCCAGATGCCAGACCTCGGCCTGGGGCAGCACATCCCAAATGCCGTTGACCATGCCCAACCCGGCCCGCAGGATGGGGACAAGGCCGATATTCTCGGCCAGCATCTCCGTCTTCATGCCGGTGAGGGGCGTCTCAATGCTGACAGGCGAGAGGACCAGATCCTGGGTGGCCTCATAGGCCAACATGGCCGCCACTTCGCCGACCAGTTCGCGGAACTTCTTCGGCTCAGTCAAGCGATTCCGCAACAGGGTCAATTTGTGGCGGATCAGCGGATGGGATGACGGGTAGACGCGGGACGCGGTCACGAAGTTACTCCCAGAGTTGATGGAAAGGACAATGGGCAGCACAGAGCAGTCGGACGCATACCGGCTACCACACGGTCGGCGGACGTACGCCCCGGTTGCGTTTGGTGAGCTTTTCGACTTCCCGCTGGCAGTTGAGGCAGAGGGTGGCGTCGGGCTTCACTTCCAGCCGGGCCTCCTCGATGGGTTCGCCGCAACGCTCGCAGATGCCATATTGGCCCTTTTCGATGGAGCGCAGGGCGGCGTCGATGTCCTGGAGCTTATGTTCGAGGACGGCGATCAGGGCGGCGTTCTTCTCCCGCTCGAAGATCTCCGCATCGCCCTCATCCGGCTCCACATCGACCTCTTCCTGCATATACTCCCGCAGGTGTTGGAGTTCAGCCTCCACATGCGGACGGTCTTTCAGAAGTCGTTTTTGTTCACGTTCTACAAATGTTTGGGAAATCATGGTCAAAACCCTCATTGGTTTGAGACACAGTATTCTGGGAGACAGAAGTCTAAGACACGATTGAAAGGGGTAGAATAGTGTTAACAACAGCTACAAACGCCAAAAGGTTCCCGTAAGTTGTTGTCAATTGGCGACAACTTTATATCAGCTTTTCGGGTAGACGTCAAACATGCTGAGGGTCTGTTTGTAATCGTTCCCCCCCCTCTGCCCCCCGGCCCCCAATTCTGGGGGAGGTCGTGGACCCTTCCCCCCAAAGTTGGGGGGCAGGGGGGCGGGGGTAGGACTGCACGATAGCGTGATGCCAAAAACGCACGATTTTGCTTGAAGGGTTAACGCGAGATTTAGTACTTTTTTGGCTGCGGATACTATATAGCGGGTGATTCAGATAGCATTCCGTCCAAA
>JAGNDO010000150.1 GCA_018003515.1 Caldilineaceae bacterium | reverse complement strand
TAGGGCGTCTTCGGTAGTATTCATTTGGGATGTCCTTTCGTGTAATTGTGTGTTTGCTGCCTACAAACATACTTTACACCAAATGCGTCCCGTTTTCTACCCCCCTCGCCAAAAAGCCAAACTCAAGTCAACCGGCGCTCTGCGCCGAGGGGCGCAGAGCGCCGGACTGCATTCCCACGCGGAGCGTGGGAACGAGATCTGTAGTGCAAAGGAATCAGCTGATGGATCAATCGTATCCCATCCTCAATCGCCTTTTCTCGTTAGAGGGCAAAACGGCCCTGGTGACCGGGGCGGCGGGGGGCATCGGGGGCGTCCTCGCCGTATCTCTGGCCCAGGCCGGGGCGACGGTGGCGGTCCATGCCCGTAGCTTGGCGGCGGCGCAACAAGCGGCCGATGATGTGGCGGCGCAAGTACCGGATGCCCAGGTGGTCCCCGTGGCCGGGGACCTGGCCAGTGTCGAGGAGTGCCGCCGCATGGTGGCCGAGACCGTGGCCGCCAGCGGGCGGCTGGATATTCTGATCAACAACGCGGCCACCAATCGCCGCGGACCCATCGCCGAAGTGAGCGAGGACGATTTCGACGCCATCTCTGCGGTCAACACCAAGGCGGTCTATTTTCTCAGCCAGTCGGCCTACCCCCACATGAAGGCCCAGGGCGGCGGCAAGATCATCCACATTGGTTCGGCCAATGCATTTTTCGCCCTGGACACCGTCTCGGTCTACGGTCTGACCAAGGGGGCTGTGGCGCAGATGACCAAGGCCATGGCCATCGAGTGGGCACCCGACAACATCCAGGTCAACTGCGTTTCACCTGGTTTTATGATGACCCCCCTGTCCAAACCGATCTGGGAAGATGAAAACCGGGCCAAATGGTTCCGCACGCGGATTCCCCAACGGCGTCCCGGCCTGCCCGAAGAGTTGGTCGGGGCCATCTTGTTGCTGGCCTGCCCCGCCTCGTCGTACATCACCGGCCAGACCCTGATCGTGGATGGCGGCTTCGAGGCCGGCGGTTCCTGGTTGCGGGATCCGGCGTATGCGTAAGGCCCCCCGGCCCTACTTTTGCAGACCCCCGCTCTAGCCCGGTCCGTGACCGGGCGGGTCCACCAGGGAAGATCCTCGAAAGCACCCGCCGGGTCTACACGACCTTCTGCGGCAAACCCGCCCGGTCACGGACCGGGCTAGAGCATTACTTCCCGGACTTCCTTCCGCCGACCTGTACTGGGGGCCGTGTGAACGATGATTCGTAAGGAGAGTAAGCCATGAGATTGCAGAACAAAGTCGTGATTGTCACCGGCGCGGGTGCGGGGATGGGTGGGGCCGTGGCCGTGGCCTATGCACGGGAGGGCGCAAAGATCGTGGCTGCCGATGTGGATGAAAAACTGGCGCAAGCCACAATCGCCAAGATACGCGACGCTGGCGGCGAGGCCAGCTTTGTTTACACCGACATCTCCGACGCCAAGCAGGTGAAGGCGATGGTTGCCCGCACCGTGGAAAAATATGGCGGCGTGGATGTGCTCTACAACAACGCCGGGGTGCAATTCATGCGCGCCGAGGCCAGGGCCCACGAACTGAGCGAGGAGATCTGGGACCGCACCCATGCCGTCAACCTCAAGGGGGCTTGGCTGTGCGCCAAATATGTCATCCCGGCCATGATGGACCGGGGCGGCGGCTCGATCGTCCTGGTCGGATCGCCCACGGGCTTTCTGGGCTGCGCGCCGGGCAACACGGCCTACAGCAGCAGCAAAGGCGGTGTCATCGGCCTGACTCGCGTCATGGCTGTGGACTATGCCAAGGACCATATCCGAGTCAATGCCCTCTTCCCGGCCACCACGGAAACCCCCATGATCGACGCCGCCCTCACCAGCCAGGACGACCGAGACCGGTTGGCCGCGGCCATCCCCATGGGCCGCATCGGCCAGCCGGAGGATGTGGCGGGGCTGGCGATTTTTCTGGCATCAGACGAATCAGCCTTCTGCACCGGCGGCATGTTCATGGCCGACGGTGGCATGACGGCGTGGTAGAGAGAGAGAGAGAGAGAGAGAGAGAGAGAGAGAGATGAGTCTTGACCAAAAAGTGGCTCTGGTCACGGGCGCGGGGCAGGGTATTGGCTTGGAGATTGCGCGGACGCTGGGGCAAAAGGGCATGATCGTGGCCATGTGCGCCCGCTCGGAGAAGGTGGAACAGGCGGCGGCGGTGCTGAAGACCGAGGGCTTGCAGGTGTTGGCCATCCGTGCCGACATCACCCAAAAAACGCAGGTGGAGGCCATGATGGCCCAGGTGGAGGCGGAACTGGGGCCCCTGTGGCTTTTGGTGAACAACGCCGGCGCGCTGACCTATGGCCCCACGGCCGAGATGAGCGAGGCGGACTGGGATGTCTGCTTCAACGTGGATGCCAAGGGCGTCTTTCTTTGCTCGCAGGCCGCCATCCGCCGCATGATGCCCCGGCGGGTCGGGCGCATCGTCAACCTCTCGTCCATCGCTGGCGAGATTGTGCGTGTCGAGCAGATCGCCTACTGTTCGGCCAAGGCGGCGGTCAACCATTTCACCCGCTGCTTGGCCGTGGAGATGGCTCCCCACGGTATCACCGTCAACGCCGTCTGTCCGGGCATGACCTGGACCGCCATGCTGGCCGAGTCCGCGGCGGTCCGCAATCTGGACTTGGAAGCAATGGTGGCCCTCATCCCCGCCGGCAAGATGGCGGACGGGGCGGATCACGCCCACATGGTCACCTTCTTGGCCAGCGAAGAGGCCAAGCATACCACCGGCCAAATCATCAGTGTGGACGGCGGGCAGAGCGATTTCCATCCGCTGATGGCGCAACGTGTTGGGTGAGATTGAGCGATTAGGAGATTGGGAGATTCTGCCGCTCCAATCTCCCAATCTCCTAATCGCCCAATCTCCCAATCTCAAAAATACGCGCACCAAATAACCGACAATCCTCCGCAAAGGGCACTCATGACAGAAATCACCCCATTCCCCACCATCAAAACGAAAGAACGGCTGGTCGATCAGGTGGTCGGCGAGGTCGAAAAGCTGATCGTTTCCGGCGAGTTGGCCCCGGATGCCAAGCTGCCCCCGGAGCGGGAGTGGGCGGAGCAGATGGGCGTCAGCCGCACGGTGATCCGGGAGGCGTCCAGTATTTTGGCGGCCAAGGGGCTGCTGGAAACCCAACACGGGGTGGGCACCACCGTGCGCCACATGACCAGCCAGCATGTGACCGAGCCGTTGGGTCTCTATTTGCGCACCCGGGGCGAGGGCTTGATCTCCTTTCAAGATCTGCACCAGGTGCGCTCGATTCTGGAACTGGAGATCGTCAGCATTGCCGCGGCCTCGGCCACGGATGAGGAGATCGGCCAACTGCGCCGGGTCTTGGAAAGCATGATAGCGGCCAAGGCGGACGTGGATCTGCTGGCGGAACGGGACACGGAATTTCACCGCACCCTGGCCCGCATGACCCATAATCCCCTGCTCTTTGTACTGATGGACTCCATCCGCGAGCTGCTGAAAGAGTATATCGCCTTGGTCACGGTCTACATCAACCCGGACGAAGACAACATCCGCCTGCACCAAATGCTGTTGGACCGCATCGCGGCCCGGGATGTGGTGGGCGCTCGCCAGGCCATGCACGAAAATCTGGAGCAGATGCGCAAGAATACCGAACTGTATTCGAAGTTCACTGCACCATTGCAGGAGGAACAAGCATGAAAGCCTTAGTCAAAGAAAAGCCCGGCCCCGGCCTCTCGCTGCTGGATATTGACGTGCCCCAAATCGAACGGCCCGATGACGTGCAGTTTCAGGTGGCGGTTTGCGCCATCTGCGTGGGCGAGATGAAGGTCTATGATTGGAGCGAGTGGGCGGCCAACGACACCACCCTGCAACTGCCCACGGTTCTCGGCCACGAAGTGTCCGGCGTGGTGACCGGGGTAGGCAGCGACGTCACCCGCTTTCGGCCCGGCGACCGCATTGTGGTTGACCCGCTGATCGCCTGCGGACACTGCTTCATGTGTCGCAAGGGCAAGACAAACATGTGCCTGAACCGGGAAATCTACGGCAAACGCCGGGGCGCTTTCGCCGAGTTCGCCGTGTTGCCCCAAAGCGCGTTGGCACGGTTACCGGACCGGCTCAGTTTTGAGGAAGGGGCGCTGCTGGAAAACCTGGGCATCGCCGTCCATGCCGTGGAGATCGACACCCACGATCCCGGCGACACCACGGTCGTCATCGGCTGCGGACCGATCGGGATCATGGCTGGGCAGGCATTGGTGGCCCAGGGCTGCCGGGTGGTGATGACCGATCTGGCCGGTCCGCGTCTGGACAAGGCCCGGCAGATGATCCCTGGGGTCGTGATCGATGTGCGGGAACAGGATGCGGTGGGTGTGGTCAAAGAAATGACCGAGGGCCGGGGCGCAGATTTCGTGATCGAAGCCGCGGCCACCCAGTCGGCCCTGGATCAGGCTTTCGCCCTGGCGCGCAATTGCGGCACGGTGGTCACCATCGGCACCTTTGGTAAACCGGTGAGCTTCAACCCCTTCTTCACCATGACCCGACGGGAGATCCGGTTGCAGAGCATCATGGGCCGCACGTGGGAGACTTGGCGGCGCATGGTGCAGTTGATCGAATCGGAACAGGTCGATCTGAAGCCGTTTATTTCATATATCCTGCCCTTCGAAGAGTATGAACAGGGCTTCGAACTCGTGCGGTCGAGCGAGACCATGAAGGTTTTGTTGAGGCCATAAGGCGTTACGACTGGAGTGTTTCCCATGCCTGACAAACTTAAATTTGCCGTCCTTGGCACTGGCTTTTGGTCGCTCTATCAGATTCCGGCCTGGTTTGAAGTGGGCGGGGTGGAGTTGGTGGCCTGTTGGAATCGCACCCACGCCCG
>JAGNDO010000026.1 GCA_018003515.1 Caldilineaceae bacterium | reverse complement strand
CCACCACCAACCCATTCACCCGCTCCGCCTCCTCATGCTGAACCCAGTGCCCCGCCTCCTCGATGAAGACCAACCGCCCATCATCACAGCGGTCGATGCTGGGTTGGGCCAGCTCTCGGCCCAAGGCGAAGTCTTGGGTGCCCCAGATCAACAGGGTGGGGACGGTGATGCGCTTGATCGGCAAGGGCGTGATCTTGACCCGAAACATGGCCCGATACCAGTTGATCATGCCGGTGAACGCGCCGGGTTGGGACCAGGCGGTCACGTATTCGGTTAGGTCAGCGTCGCTGAAAGTACCAGGACGGCTGGATGCGAGCAACGCCTGCTTGGCCCCTCGCCAATTCCCGGCCCGGATCAACGCTTCGGGCAGCCAGGGGATCTGGAAGAAGAACATGTACCAGCTTTTGCGCAGCTGGGTGAAGCTGCCCCGCAAGACCCGTTTCATGGTGTTGGGGTGGGGCACATTCAAGATCACCAGCTTGTGCAGTCGATCCGGGTGGGTGTTGGCGACCCACCACGCCACGGCCGCCCCCCAGTCGTGACCCACGAGATACGCTTTGTCGGCACCGGTAGCGTCGATCAGCCCGATCACATCTTTGACCAATTCATCCAAGCTGTATGCGGCCACCCCCTTGGGCTTGTCGCTCAGATTGTAGCCCCGCTGATCCGGTATCCATACCCGATAGCCCGCGGCGGTCAAAGCCGGGATCTGTTTCTTCCACCCGTTCCAAAATTCCGGGAAGCCGTGCAGCAGGATCACCAGGGGACCGTCCACCGGCCCGGCTTGGACCACGTGTAGATTGACGCCGTTGGTGCGGACTGTATGATGTTCCATGTCCATCGTCTTTTTTGCTCCTTGAGATTATGCCTCACTGCTGGTAGAATTCACGCCAGCCCACTAACCACCAAACCAACCCTCCTAGGCGGTGACCCATGATCGCTCTCATCGTGCAGAGCCTGCTCTTCCTGGCCCTGCCCCTCCTGGCCATCACCCTGGCCCACCGGGTCAAGGCCCTGAGCTGGCTCAGTCCTGTCCTCCTGGCCTATCTCTTCGGCATGGTCCTGGCCAACACCCCCGGCCTCCCGGTGGACGCCGGTCTGTCCGACACCTTCACCCAGGCCACCGTACCCCTGGCCATCCCCCTGCTGCTCTTTTCCACGGACTTCGTGGGCTGGGTGCGCTATGCCCGCAGCGCCGTCGTCTCCTTTGTGATCGCCTGTGTCAGCGTGGGCATCATGGCCTTTGTGGGCGGTCTGCTCTTTGCCACGGCCACAGACGAGACCTGGAAGATCGCCGGCATGTTGGTGGGCGTCTACACCGGCGGCACCCCCAATCTGCTCAGTATTGGTCTGGCCTTGGACGTGCGCCAGGAGACCTACATCCTGCTCAATGCCGCGGATGTGGTGGTCAGCGGCGTCTATCTGCTCTTTTTGCTCTCCATTGCCAAATCCTTTTTGGGGAAATTTCTACCCGCTTTTCGCCCGCAAGGGGCCGATGCGTTCCAGACCTTCTCGGCCACGCACACCCAGGGGGCATCCACATCCTCTCGGCCTTGGCGGGGGATGCTCTTGGGTTTTGGACTCAGCGTCCTGATCCTGGCCGCCAGCGTGGGGGTGGCCCTGGCCGTGCGGGGAGAGATGGACATCGCCTGGATCATCCTGGGCATCACCACCCTGGGCATCGCCGCTTCCTTCGTGCCCCGGATCCGCACCCTGCCCGCCACGGAGAGCCTGGGTAACTACTTGATCCTCGTCTTTTGTGTCGCCATCGGCAGCCTCACCAACTTCTCCCTCCTCTTTCAATCCGGCGGCACCATCCTGGCCATCACCGCCTTCGTCGTGGCCGGCACCCTCGTCCTCCACTATGGCCTCTGCGCCCTCTTCCGCATTGACGTGGACACGGCCATCATCACCTCCACCGCCGCCATCTTTGGCCCCGCCTTCGTCCCCCCCATGGCCGAGGCCCTGGACAACAAAACCATCCTCCTCTCCGGCCTCACCACCGGTCTCGTCGGCTACGCCGTGGCCAACTATTTGGGGATTGCGGTAGCGTATTTACTACGGTAGAGGCATATCGAGTAATGCGTATCGAGGATCGCGTGGTCGAGGATTTACCAGGATCTACAGAGTCCTGACGCTCATCCTACCACGCGATACTCGATACGCATTACTCGGTTCTCGTAAGTCCATCCAAAATCTCCGCCACCAACTCCCCCACATCCCCCCGATTGGGCAACTCGGCCATCATGCCATACATGGCCGCCGACCGCGTGGGCAATCCATCCCCGCCCCCCAGCATGGACCCCGCCGCGCCGGTCAACCTTGACATCAGCCCCGCTGACAGCAGCTTGGACGCCGTCTTCACCAGCCCCACCTGGGCGGACGCGGAGAGTTTGGCCAGGCTAAAGCGCTGCACCTGCGCCGTGACCTCCCACAGATCGGCCAAAAAGCGGTCGGCGCTGCCCACATGGGCATAGTTGACCGTCACATGCAGGGTCGGCGGGAACTGCTGCCGGTCCAGATGCCAGCCCCGCAGCCCCATCTCGTCGCCGATGGCATAGACATCCAGCCGGGCCGGGTCGTCCGCGGCGATCGCCATCACGCTCATCTCCGGGCTTCCCACGATGTGGAGGCCCTGGGTGGCGTTGATGCCGTCCCGGATGCGCACGGTCGTCTCCATCACCTCCCCGGCCAGACGCAGATAGCCCGCCTCACCCAAGTGCTGCATGATGGCCCAGGCCGCGGCAATCGCCCCGCCGGGCCGGGTGCCGGTCATGGTGGGGGAGGCATAGATGCCCCCCGGCCAATCCACGGTGACATGGAACATAAACTTGCGCAGTTCGGGCGTGCGGAAGAGGATCACCGACGCCCCCTTGGCCGCATAGCCATATTTGTGCAGATCCACAGACATGGAGGTGACGCCGGCTACGCCAAAATCAAACTCCGGCACAGGATAGCCCAGCTTGCGCACAAAGGGCAGCATGAATCCGCCCACGCAGGCGTCCACATGGCAGAGCAGGCCGGTTTCTTTCGCCAAGGCGGCGATGTCGGCGATGGGGTCCACCACGCCGTGGGGATAGGCCGGGGCCGACCCCATGATCAAAATCGTGTTGGGGGTGATGGCGGCGCGCATGGCCGCCACATCCGCCCGAAAGTCCGGGCCGGTGGGGACGTAGACCGGGCGCAGGTCGAAATAGTGGGCGGCTTTGTGGAAGGCCGGATGGGCCGAGATGGGCAGCACGATCTCCGGCACGCCCTCCACGGGACGATGCACCCTGGCCCAATCTCGCGCCGTCTTCACCGCCATCAAAATGCTCTCCGTGCCGCCGGAGGTCATGTTGCCCACGGTGTTCTCATCCCCGCCCAAGAGATCCGCGGTCATGGCGATCACTTCGGTCTCAAACTTGCGCAGGCTGGGGAAGGCAGTGGGGTTCAGCCCGTTCTCCGAGAAGAAGGTGGTGTACGCCTCCTTCACAAAGTCGCTGATCTCCTCCCCGGCGTGGAAGACCAGGCTAAAGGCCTGGCCCTCTCGCCACCGTACATCCCGCTGCCGGGCCTCACGCATGGCCGCCAGCACGGTTTCTTTGTCTTTGCCCGCATCGGGCAGACCTTTCAAATTGTTCACTTTCCGTTCCTTTGTGTTGCACACATTCCCATCAAACCACCAAATCCAACGTTGAGAAGCGTAGTCTGGTCGACCCGTTCGCACCAGGGGGTGCGAACTCCGCCAAACGTAAAAATCACCCCTTCACCCGCTCACCCCTTCAGCCTTTCACCCATGCCCGCTGACCGCCACGGCCACCACCTCATCCGCCCGCAGGGACATGCAGTTGACGCCCTGGACGACGCCCTCCTTGGGCGGCACCTCTTCCGCGGGGAAGCGGATGATCTTGCTCAATTTGGAGATGACGAAAATATCCTGTTCCGGCTCCACCCGCACGGCGGCCACCAGGATTTCGGTCTTCATGGCCGTCTTGCCCCCGCTGCCCGGTGACTTGTTTTCGGCAAAGCCCCCCATCTGGCGGATGGTGCCCTTGCCCTCCGGTTCCACCAAAAAGACCCCGTCTTCGCTGCCCGCCGCGGCCACGCCGCACACGAGGTCGTCCCGGTCCAGGCGGATGCCCAGACAGCCGCGCACGGGTACCTGGCGCTCGCTAAAGCGGATGGCCTTGCCCTGCCGGGTGGCGATAAAAAGATCCCCGCCCCCTTTGCTCCAGCACAGGGCGGCCACGGCTCCCCCATCCTTGGGATCATACAGCGCCGTGCCGGGACGCAGGGCACTGCCCACCAGATGGGCGGCAAAGCGGCGCACCTGCCCCCGCTCGGTCACCAAAACCAGGTGAGATCCGGTTCCGTCCGCGTGGACCGCGGCCAGCCGTTCCCCCTCCCGGAAGGCGAAGCGGTTGGGCAGGGAGATGCCCTTGGCCCGCACGGGGGATTCCGCCAGTTCCGCCACATTCAACCGGAAGGCTCGGCCCTGGTCCGTGAGCAGAAGCAACCCTGCGCTCTCGTCCGCCTCGGCCAGGAAGGCGGGGGGATCGTCCTCGCCCGAATCCAGATCGAAGACGCCCATGCCGCCCCGCCGCTGTCGGGTGTAGTGATGGCGGGGCGTGCGCTTGGCCATGCCGGCCCGGCTGATGGTGATCACATTGCGGGTGGTGGGCGGCTCGCTCGGCTCCGGTTCCGCGTCGGTGCGATAGGAGCGGGGCGATGCGCTGGATTGGGCGTGGTCCAAAGCGGCTTCCAGGGCTTCAATATAGGCGGCAATCTGCGGGGAGACGGCACTCAGATCAGGACGGGATAGGTGCATGGGGCAACTCCTCTCTATATTTTCTTGTGAAGTTGGGCGGTGACTCTATATCAAAACAGTGACTTTCAGCGCAAAGCCGCAAAGGGCGCAAGCAAAAAGCAGATTTTTCTCTGCGCGCTTGGCGGTTAAACAGTTTTTGCAGGGAAATCAGGCGCTTAGACCGCCACATCCTGGATGACCTGGCGCAGGGTCTCGGCATCAAGATCCTTTTTGTCCAAAAAGGCCACCACCCCGGCCTCCACCCCCCGGCGGTGGAACTCCCGGTCCGGGTAGGCGCTGATCAGGATCACCCGCATGGTGGGCTGGATCGCCTTTAGCCGCCGAGTACATTGGATGCCGTCTTCATCGCCCAGGACCACGTCAACCAGGGCCAGACGGGGCGTCACCTGCTGGGCCATGCTCACCGCAGCCTGGATGCAATCCGCTTCGTAGATGGCGGCGTCCGGGTAGGCCTTGCCCACCATGCGGCAGAGTTGGCGACGATAGCGCCAGTTATCGTCAACCAACAAGATGGTGACTTCCTCCCCCGGCTCCCCCCGGTGGTCCTCCCGGCGACCCACCTCTTTCCCCATCTCCCACCCGCTAAAGGCCACCACGTCCGGGCTTTGGTTGGCATAGCTGACCGCCTCCAACCGACTCTGCACGTTGAGCTGGCGATAGAGCCGGGTCAGGTGATTTTCCACGGTCTTCACGCTCAACCCCAGGCGGCGGGCGATGGCCTGGTTGTCCAGCCCCTCCTGCAAATAGGAGAGAATTTCCCGTTGACGCAGGGTCAGGCGCGCCATGTTTTTGGGGGAGCCAGAACTGGGAACCGGGGCTTGGGGACTGCGGGGTTCGCTGTTGAACTGGATCAACCTATCCACCAGCCGGCTGGAGATCCAGATCTCTCCGGCCAGCACCCGTTGCACGGCCAGCCGCAGATCGGCCAGGGATTGGTCCTTCAAATGATAACCGTTGACCCCCGCGCCCAGCAGCCCCTGCACATAGGTATCGTCATCATAGGCGCTGACCACCAAGATTTTTAGCTGGGGATAGGTGGCCCGAATCTGGCGAATGGCCGCAATCGGGTCAAAATCGGGCATGGTCACGTCCAGGAGCAGGGCATCCACCGGCATCTGGGCCAGGGCCTCAAACAGGCCGGGTCCATCCCCCACCTCGCCCACAATATCCAGATCTGGTGCCTCGGCCAGGGCATTACGAATCCCCGCGCGCACCAGGGCATGGTCATCAGCAAGCAGAATCCGGGTTCGGGTCATGGTGGTTGGCTGGTTGGTTGAGTTGACTGGTTGATTGAGTTGATTTGGATGGATATACAGTAGCATGAGGGAGGGGGAGAGCGCAAAGAAAGTGTGTGAGCGGGTGAGGAGGTGACTCGTCCCCACCCATTTTTGCCTTTTGCCTTTTGCACTTTGCCTTTTGCCTTTTGCCTTCCTCACCCCCTCACCCGTTCACAAATAGGGGGATTTCCCTCTATGCGTCTAGGGGATTGGGGGGTTGGCGTACAGGTCATTGATCCAGTATGCTTGTAAAGCTTCCTGAAAGATCAGTCCGTTGTTGGTCAACTCCGCTTTTTTCCGTTTTTTGAATTGCATACTGTCCGTTTCTATCTGTTTCGCCCGGTCTTCTGGCGACATCGGAACCGTTCACCCACGGCTTTTTTGGTCGCGTGGCACCCTTTGCCTCTTTTGGGCATGGCTGTGCGCGGGCAACCTGGGATCGGGCTGTGCCCATGTCGTCACCCAACACCATCCCAAGGAGGGAAATCCATGCGTAAATTTTTGCTTTTGACCGCCCTGTTGTTGGTATTGCTGGTTGTCGCTGCCTGCGGCACCGCAACGCCCGCAGCAACCGACAGCCCCGCCGCCCCCGTCAGCAGTGACGCCGGCAGCATTGCCGTTCTGTTGCCGGACAGCGCCTCGTCCGCCCGTTGGGAAGCCGACGACCGTCGCTTCCTGTCTGCGGCCTTTGATGCTGCCGGTGTCAAGTATACCATCGTCAATGCCGAAGGTGACGCCCGTGTTCAGCAGACCCAGGCCGAACAGGCCATCACCAACGGCGCCAAGGTGATCTTGATCGTGAACCTGGACAGTGGTTCCGGTTCCGCCATCATCGCCCAGGCCCGTGAGGCCGGTGTGAAGGTGATCGACTATGATCGTCTGACCATCGAAGGCCCCGGAGCGGATTTCTATGTCAGCTTTGACAACGAATCCGTGGGCCGCTTGCAGGGTGAAGGCATCGTCAAGGCCATTGAAGACGCTGGCATTGTCAATCCCCGTGTAGCCGTGCTCAACGGTTCCCCCACGGACAACAACGCCACGCTTTTCGCCAATGGCTACAACTCGGTCATCGGCCCCAAGTTTGAGTCCGGCGAATGGACCAAGGTTGACGATCAGTCCGTGCCCGATTGGGACAACCAACAGGCGCTGGTCATCTTCGAGCAGATGTTGACCGCTGCCAATGGTGGGATCGACGCGGCCGTGGCCGCCAATGACGGTCTGGGTGGCGCAGTGATCGCCGCCCTGGCCAACCAGGGTCTGCCCTACATCCCCGTCACCGGTCAGGACGCCACGGTGGGTGGCATCCAGAACGTGTTGGCCGGTCGCCAGAGCATGACCGTCTACAAGGCCATCAAGGCCGAAGCCGAAGCCGCTGCCAGCCTGGCCATCGCCCTGCTTAAGGGTGAAGATACCAGTGCAATGGTCACCGGTTCCGTCAACAATGGCACCAACGACATCGCCTCCGCCCTGCTGGTCCCGGTCTCTGTGACCAAGGACAACGTGGCCGAGACCGTGATCGCCGATGGCTTCCGCACCTGGGAAGAGATCTGCGTGGGTGACTTCGCCGCCTTCTGCCCCGGTGCCGAGCCGGCCGCTATGAGCGGCAGCATTGCCGTCCTGTTGCCGGACAGCGCCTCGTCCGCCCGTTGGGAAGCCGATGACCGTCGCTTCTTGAGCGCCGCCTTTGATGCTGCTGGCGTCGAGTACACCATCGTGAATGCCGAAGGCGACGCCCGCCAACAGCAGACCCAGGCCGAGCAGGCCATCACCAACGGTGCCAAGGTAATCTTGATTGTGAATCTGGACAGCGGTTCGGGTGCAGCCATCATCGCCCAGGCCCGTGAGGCCGGTGTGAAGGTGATCGACTATGATCGTCTGACCATCGAAGGCCCCGGCGCGGATTTCTACGTCAGCTTTGACAACGAATCCGTGGGCCGCTTGCAGGGTGAGGGCATTGTCAAGGCCATTGAAGACGCTGGCCTGGTCAATCCCAAGGTGGCCGTGCTGAACGGTTCCCCCACGGACAACAACGCCACCCTCTTCGCCAATGGCTACAACTCGGTCATCGGCCCCAAGTTTGAGTCCGGCGAATGGACCAAGGTTGACGATCAGTCCGTGCCCGATTGGGACAACCAACAAGCCCTGGTCATCTTCGAGCAGATGTTGACCGCTGCGGGTGGTGAGATCGACGCCGCCGTGGCCGCCAACGATGGGCTGGGTGGCGCAGTGATCGCCGCCCTGGCCAACCAGGGTCTGGCCTACATCCCCGTCACCGGTCAGGACGCCACGGTGGGTGGTATCCAGAACGTGTTGGCCGGTCGCCAGAGCATGACCGTCTACAAGGCCATCAAGGCCGAAGCCGAAGCCGCCGCCAGCCTGGCCATCGCCCTGCTCAAGGGCATGGACACCAGCGCCATGGCCACGGGTTCCGTCAACAACGGCACCAACGACGTGCCCTCCGTGCTGCTGGTCCCGGTCTCTGTGACCAAGGACAACGTGGCCGAGACCGTGATCGCCGATGGCTTCCGCACCTGGGAAGAGATCTGCGTGGGTGACTTCGAAGCCTTCTGCCCCGCGGATCGCTAAGGGTTTTGGGGGAGATTAGGCGATTGGGCGATTGGGCGATTGGGGCTTTGCGACAACCCCTCAGTCTCCTAATCTCTCAATCGCTCAATCTCCCCCACTCCCCGATCCTGCACTCGAAAGGACACATCTCTTGAGCGACAACCCTATTCTTCAACTGACCGGTGTGTCGAAGCGCTTTGGTGCGGTCCAGGCACTCTATAAGGTTGACTTTGAAGCCCGTGTGGGCGAAGTCATGGCCCTGGTGGGTGACAATGGGGCCGGAAAATCGACCCTGATCAAGGGCATCGCCGGCATCTATCCCTTTGACGAGGGGATCGTCCACTTCGACGGCAAGAAGGTACAGATCCATTCACCCAGAGATACCGCTGCCCTGGGTATCGAGGTCGTCTACCAAGATTTGGCTTTGGCCGACAACTTGGACGTGGTCGCCAATATGTTCTTGGGCCGAGAGTTGGTGCGCCAGCCCTTCCGCCTGAACGAGGGCAAGATGGAGCAAGCGGCCATCGAGACCCTCGCCTCCCTCTCTGTCACCTCTTTGCGCTCCGTGCGCCAGGCCGTGGCCACCCTGTCTGGCGGTCAACGCCAGGCCATTGCCGTGGCCAAGGCGGTGATGTGGAATTCCAAATTGGTGATTTTGGACGAACCGACCGCAGCCCTGGGCGTGGCCCAAACCCGCCAGGTGCTGGATCTGGTGCGCCGTCTGGCCGAAAAGGGGCTGGCGGTGATCCTGATCTCCCACAACCTGCACGACATCTTCGAGGTGGCGGACCGAGTGACCGTCATGCGCTTGGGCCAGCGGGTGAGGGAGTATGTGGTCGCCGAATCAAATCAGCAGGAGATTGTCCACGCCATGACCGCGGGCGATCTGCAACGAGTTCCAGGGATGACGGGGGAATAGCCATGACGCAATCGACCAAACAATCCGAAGACGCCCTGACCGCCAGCCGGGACTCCCAGCCTCTGGGCGAATACATGAAAAACTATATGCGCCGGGTGCGCTCCGGGGATCTGGGTTCGCTCCCCATCATCCTGGGCGTGATCGTGATTGCCATTATTTTTCAGACACAGAACCAGAATTTTTTAACTGCGCGCAACTTTGTCAACCTGATCTTGCAGATGGCGGCCATCACTTCCATTGCCTATGGGGTGGTCTATGTGCTGCTGCTTGGGGAGATCGACCTCTCCGTGGCCTATGTCAGCGCGGTGGCCGGGGTGGGGATGACCCTGCTCATGCGTCCGCCGTCGCCGTGGCCCTGGTGGGCGGCTGTGGCCGTGGCCCTGCTGGTGGCTGGCGGCATCGGGCTGATCCACGGGCTGATCATCACCACCTTCCAAGTGCCCTCCTTTGTGGTCACCCTGGCCGGTCTGCTGGCATGGAACGGCGTGGTGCTGATCATCATCGGCGGTAGCGGCACGGTGATCATTCAGGACAAAGTAATCATCGGCGTGGCCAACTACTTTCTCCCGGATCTCTGGGGGTGGATCGTGGCGGGGGGGGCATTATTGCTCTATGCCGGGCTTGAGTTAAGCCAACATGCCATGCGCCGCAAGCAAGGGCTGGCCACCCGCCCCATGACCATCGTGGTGGCGCAGATGATCTTCCTGGCGGTGATCACCTTTGCCGCTGTCTATGTGGCAAACCAGGATCGGGGCGTTCCCTTTGTGGGCGTACTCTTGTTGGTCTTGTTGGCTGGGCTGTCGTTTTTGGCCAATCGAACCAAATTTGGCCGCTATGTCTATGCCGTGGGTGGCAACAAAGAGGCGGCCCGGCGCGCCGGTATCAATGTGGAACGCATCCGGGTCACTGTTTTTGTTATGTCGAGCATGTTGGCCGGTGTGGGTGGCATCATCCTGGCCTCCCGGCTGCGCTCCGTGGCCACGGACGCCGGGGGCGGCAACCTGCTGCTCAACTCGATTGCCGCGGCCGTGATCGGCGGCACCAGCCTCTTTGGCGGCAGCGGCAAGGTTTCCAGCGCCCTGCTGGGGGCCTTGGTCATCGCCAGCGTAGAGAACGGCATGGGTCTGTTGGGCCTCAGCTCCGGCGTCAAGTTTGTGGTCACCGGTCTGGTCCTGCTCCTGGCCGTGCTGGTGGACTCCGTCTCCCGGCGCAGTCGGGCCCAGTCCGGGTTGGGCTAAAAGCCACCCCCTCCCAGCCTCCCCCAGGTTTCGATACGGCCATTCGGCCTACTCAACCCAAGGATTGGGGGAGGAGCCGGATCGCCGTAAACACAAGGGTGGGGTTGGCAGGTCGCTAGATTTGACGTAAGCGCAAACGTACCGCTAAATAGAACACAGATTTGACAGATCAAACGGATCAAAACGGATTTCTTAAAAGATCCGTTTTTACCCCGCCAACTCCGTTAAGTCTGTGTTCTTTCTTTCTCTTTCTCTTTCTCTTTCTCCCACAGGATACCCGCCTTGCCACCGCTCCTAGAGGTCACGGCCCTAACCAAACAGTTTGGCTCCCTGCCGGTTGTGCGGGATATCACCTTCCAACTGCACCCCGGCGAGGTGGTGGGGTTGGCCGGGCACAGCGGCGCGGGGAAATCTGTGTTGACTAAAATGTTGGCCGGTCTGATGGCCCCCAGCCGAGGAGATCTGCGCTTTGGGGGCAGGAAGCTGCACTCCTCCTTTGTGGCCCGGCGTCTTGGCATCGAAGTCATTCACCAAGAGCCGTCCCTGGCCGACAATTTGGACATCACCGCCAACATCTTTTTGGGGGCCGAACTGACCACCACCTGGTGGGATCGGTTGCGCGGTGCCCCCAGCCAAGGGCGGATGGACATGGAAGCCGCCCGCATTTGCGCCGAGCTTGATCTCGCCTATGGATCCCTGCGCGAGAAGGTGGGCCACCTCTCCATCGAACAGCGCCAACTGGTAGCCATCGCCCGCACCCTGGCCCAGCCCGCCCGCCTGGTGATCGCCGACGACCCGGCTTCCCAACTCTCCTATCTCCATCAACAGCGGCTGCTGACCCAGATTCAACGCTGGCAAGAGCAAAAGGTGGCCGTACTCTTTTGCAGCAACAACCTGGAACATCTCTTCGCCGTCACCGACCGCATCCTCACCCTGCGCCGGGGCCGTCTGGTGGCCGACTATCGCACGGACGAGGTCAGCCGGGAGCAGATCGTGGCCGAGTTGGTGGACGCCACCAACCGGGAGCAGTTGACCCCGGCCATCTGGGCCTTGGAAAGCTACTATCAGGCCAGGGAGCAGGCCGAGCGGTTGCGCTATCAACAAGCGCTTCTGGAACGGGATCTGGAACAGCAGGACACCCTCAACCGCCAGTTGGTGGAGCAGCTTGCCAAGCAAGTGGGCGCGCTGGATCAGGCCAACCTGGCCTTGCAGGACGCCCAGCGCCGTCTGCTTACCGAGCGAGAGCAAGAGCGCAAACGGCTGGCCAGGGAACTCCACGATCAGGTGATCCAAGATATGTTGAGCGTGAACTATGATTTGGAGGAGTTGACCGGTGCTGTGGGGGATCAGGACGGCCTGGGCGACGAATTGGGGCAGATTCGGGGCGAGATCCGGGCCTTGGTGGAGAGCGTGCGGCGCATTTGTGGCAACTTGCGCCCGCCCACCATCGACAGCCTGGGGCTGGGCGCGGCCCTGCAATCCTTTGCCAGAGAATGGGGCGAACGCACAGGGGTCATCATCAACCTGGAACTGGACGCCAACCTGGGCCGCCTGCCCGAAGAGATCGAGCTGTCCATCTTCCGCATCATCCAAGAGGGGTTGAGCAATGTGCGCAAGCACGCCAAGGCCACCCAAGTGGATGTCTTTCTCAAACACACCTCCCCTCGCCTGCTCATGATCTCCATCGCCGACAATGGGTATGGCCTGGACGAGCAATTCACCCTCTCGGCCCTCTCTCTGCAAGGCCATTACGGGCTGCTGGGCATCAGCGAACGGGTGGCCCTCCTGGGCGGACGGCTGCACATCCAAAACCAAAAAAGCGGTGGCGTCCTCCTGCGCGTGGAGATCCCCCATCCCCGGGTCGGCGTGCGCGAACAACAGCGCACCTGACCTCCCCGGGGATCGGCAAAGCCGACCCCATGTAACGACTCCCCAACTCCGAACATCTAAACCCCCGACTGCAAAACGCAATGAGTAACGAGTGACGAGTAATTCGATGTATTCGCGGCGGATCTCCGTATACCACGTTCATTACTCATTATTCGTCACTCATTACCAATATTTCACAAGGAGCCACACCCATGAAATTACGCTACTTCTACGACGAAAAACTAGCCCATGCCTCCTATCTGGTCGGCTGTCAAGCCACCGGCGAAGCCCTGATCGTGGACCCCGGTCGCAATGTGGACATGTATATCCAGGCCGCCGAACAGGAAGGCATGCGCATCACCGCCGTCACCGAGACCCACATCCACGCCGATCTGCTCTCTGGCCTGCGGGAACTCTCCACCCGCACCGGGGCCACCGCCTATCTCAGCGACGAGGGCGACGCCGACTGGAAATACGCCTTCGCCGACGAGCTGAACGGCGTCCTGCTCAAAGATGGTGACACCTGGAAAGTGGGCAACATCATCCTACAAGCCATGCACACCCCTGGCCACACCCCGGAACACATGGCCTTTCTGCTCACGGACAGCGCCGGCGCGGACAAGCCAATGGGCATCTTCACCGGCGACTTCGTCTTCGTGGGCGATGTGGGCCGCCCGGATCTGCTGGAAGAGGCCGCGGGCATGGCCGCCACCAAGGAGCCGGCCGCCCGTACCCTCTATGCCAGTCTGCAACGCTTCGCCGACCTGCCCGACTATCTGCAAGTCTGGCCCGCCCACGGCGCGGGCAGCGCCTGTGGCAAGGCCCTTGGGGCCATCCCCAGCACCACCGTCGGCTACGAAAAGATGTTCAACTGGGCCTTCCAGGTGGAAAACGAAGCCGAGTTCGTGAGCATGATCCTGGACGGCCAGCCCGAACCGCCCCGCTATTTCGCCATGATGAAAAAGCTCAACAAAATCGGACCGCCCCTGCTCAACGGCTCCCCCCGCCCGGCCCGGCTCACCGGCCACCGGCTGGTCGATCTGGTCACCGCCGAGGCCGTGGTCATCGACACCCGAGAGAGCGGCGCCTTCGCCGAGGCCCACGTCCCCGGCACATGGAACATCCCCCTCAGCAGTAGCTTCACCACCTATGCCGGTTGGCTGCTCAACTACGACGACCCCTTCTATCTGATCGTGGACGACGCCCGGCTGGACGAAACCATGCACCTGCTCCACTCCATCGGCCTGGACACCGCGGCCGGCTACGTCTGCCCGGAAGCCATCCATTTCTGGAGCCGCTTCACCGGCCAGGAGTTGGCCAGTATGCAACAGGCCAGCCCCCAGCAGATCAAAGACGCGGTCATGGATGGCCGGGTGCAGATGCTGGACGTGCGGGGCAAAACCGAATACGACGAGGGTCATCTGCCCGGTGCCTTCAACATCCCCCTGGGCTATATCCTCAACCGGGTGCAGGAATTGCACACAGACCGGCCCGTCCTCATCAACTGCCAAAGCGGTGTGCGCAGCGCCATCGCCTCCAGCTTGCTGGAAAGTCAAGGCTTCCACCAGGTCATCAACCTGCGGGGCGGCTACATCGACTGGGCCGCCGAAGGGCTGGCGATTGAACGGGCCAACGGCCATTAAACTGTAGGTGCGGTTTTCAACCGCACAAATGGGTTCAGCGAACCCGTGCGGTTGAAAACCGCACCTACACATAAAAAGGAGGGACGGCTATGTGCCGTCCCTCCTTTTTAATTTCAGATTCTGCGCATTCTCTTTTTTTGTCAAAATGGCGATCTTCTGTGGTTTACGCCATGAGTGTGCTTAGGAATTTCTTGCGGAACTTGGCCACTTTGGGGGCGACAACCACTTGGCAGTATCCCTGGTTGGGATTGTTTCGGTAATAGTTTTGGTGATAGGCCTCGGCTGCATAGAAGTGATCCAGCGCGGTCACCTCGGTGACGATGGGATCTTTCCAGATACCTTCGGCTTCAAATTCCCGAATCACCTTGTGGGCAATTTCAGTCTGCTCTGGGCTGAGGGTGTAGATAGCCGAGCGATACTGAGTGCCCCGGTCCGCGCCCTGGCGGTTGAGCGTCGTGGGGTCGTGGATGGTGAAAAAGACCTCCAACAGTTGGCGGAAGCTCACCACCGCCGGGTCAAAGGTGATCTGCACCACCTCGGCATGGCCCGTGGTCCCCGCGCACACAGCCTGATAGCTGGGGTTGCGCACATGGCCCCCGGCATAGCCGGACACCACTTTGGACACGCCTTTCACTTCCTGATAGACCGCCTCCAAACACCAAAAACAGCCCCCGCCCAAAGTGGCGACCTCTGTTGTCGGCTCGTCGAGCAATGAGTTAAGGTTCATTTTCCCTCTCCCTCTGATCCGTGGGTTCGATTAACGTTCACAACACGTTTCAGCATACCGGATAAACGGAAAATTTCCTGCAATTGCCCCTACACTTTTTGGGGATTGGGGATTGGGGATTGGGAAAATTCTTCACCCCTTCACCCGCTCACCCCTTCACCCTTTCCCCCAGCCACCCGGCCACCTCACCCACGGCCACATCCACCTGCTCGCCGCTGGCCAAGTCTTTGATGGCGGCGTTGCCGGTCTCCAATTCTCGCGGCCCAAGCAGGACGGCAAAGCGGATCTTGCGCTCGTCCGCATACTTGAACTGCTTGCCGTAGCTGTCCTTGAGCTGCGGATAGAGATCCACCCGCAGACCGGCCCGGCGCAGCTCATGGGCCAGGCGGAAACTTTCGCCCACAGTGGTATCGTCATATTGGGTGACCAAGACCTGGGGCATCCCGGCCAGGATCTCCGGGAACATATTGCGTTCTTCCATCAGCAACAAAATGCGCTCCAGCCCCAAGCTAAAGCCGCAGGCCGGAATCTGCTGGCCGCTGAACATGCCCACCAGATCGTCATACCGTCCGCCGCCCCCGCCGGAGCCGCTGAGACCAGGGAACTCGATCTCGAAGATGGGGCCAGTGTAATAGCTCAGGCCGCGAGCCAGATAGGGGTCAATGCGCAGGAATTCGGCGGCGGGGCCGTGGGCGGAGAAGGCCACCACTTGGTTCAACACGGCCACCCCTTCGCTGCCCGCCTGGGTGCTGGCCAATTGGTCGCCCAGCCAAGCCAAAATTTCGGCAGTCTTGTGGATGCCTTGGGGCGCGGCGGCCATCATGGAGAGCAGGGTCTCCGTGGCCGACGGGTCGATGCCCCGACCCAGCAGTTCGGCCCGCACCCCGTCCATACCGATCTTGTCCAGCTTATCAATGGCGACCAGGGCCGTGCCTTCCTGATCGGCGGTCACCCCGGCCACGGTCATCAACCCCTTCAAGATCCCCCGGTGGTTGAGCCGGATCTGGAAGTCCTCGGCGGTTTTGAAGCCCAATTCTTGCAGGACTTGCGCGCCGGCGGCCAGCACCTCGGCCTCCACCGTGGGGCTGGTGGAGCCGGCAATGTCCACATCGCACTGGTAGAATTCCCGATAGCGTCCCTTGGCCGGTCGGTCCGCCCGGTAGACGGGCTGGATCTGGTAGCGCTTGAAGAAGCGGGGGATGGCGTTGCGATACTCCGCCACCACCCGGGCCAGGGGCACGGTCAGGTCATAGCGCAGACCGGCGTCGCCCACGCTGTCCTCCGTGGGCGCGTCGGCCAGGGCCTTGGTCAGCTTATCGCCGCGTTTCATCACCCGGAAGATCAGCTGATCCCCCTCGTCGCCATATTTGCCCAACAGAGTGTCCAGCCGCTCCATGGTCGGCGTCTCCAGCGGCTCAAAGCCATAGCTCTGGTAGACCCGCTCGATGGTATCGATCACATAATTGCGGCGCAGCACATCCAAGGGCAGGAAGTCCCGCATGCCGCTGAGGGGTTTGGTGTTAGTTTTGGCCATGATGGTGCCTCGTATCGAGTGTCGTGTATCGAGTATTGCTGGCACGCGATACACAATATGTGGGTTGATCCAAGTCGAGGAGTTCGCACCCCCTGGTGCGAACGGGTCTGCGTCAGGGGCGCAGACGCCTCGGCCCGGCTCAACTTGAGCATAATTGAATGGGGTTAGTTTACCACAGAGGTGGGAGGGAGGGCGAAGAGATTAGTCGGCGAGGTCGGGGAATTCAAGGAGGTCAGATATGATTATCAGCATCACGTGTCTCTTGGCGATACCGGTGTACTTCGGCGACGATTTCGTCCATGCTCATCTCGTTTTCGTCGGCCCGCTCTGCAATGTCGGACAGTCTTGGGCTGCGCACTCGATACTCCGGAACAGGCGTAGCCGTTACCTGGGCAATAACCACAGGCAACTTGCCATACGCAGACCGCACTCTCATCGCCAGTTGACGCATGTCCTCATCGACATCGAGAATCCGGTCATCGTAGAAGGCGACAAACTGATCGGGATATTGAGCGTAAAGTTCCGTATGCTTGGCCCAGAAACGCTTTGTTTGCGCTTCAAGCCGCTGACGACGCAGGGAACTGTAGTGTTGGCGCAACCAATCTTCGGCGATTTCAACAGTCGTCTTGCCCATCTGTTGAGCCTCGGCCTCAAGTAGCAATCCAATTTCAGATGATAGGGTTAAAGTCTCCATAGTCGGACCTCCTTTCTATCGCGATTGTAACATGGGCCGGACGTTTCATCAATCCCAGAAATTGCATCGGGGCGGCAATATGGTATCAAACTCTTACCGCAACCCACCCCTCAACACCTCCCGATACGCCCCAATCCGCGCCCGCCGCATCTCCCGCTGACTCCCCAGCCCCAGCTTGATCCCCTCGATCCCAATCTGCACCCGATACTCCAAAAGCAAATACCGGCGCAGGATCTCGGCAATCAACTTGCCGTGATATTTCCGCGTATAGCGCACCTTGCTCGTATTGAAATGCACATGCCTCGCCGCCACCACTTGACCGCTGCTGCGCCCTTCATAGTGGATCACCGTGGCTTCTGGCACGAAAATCATGCGCCAACCCGCGGCCTTGACCCGCTTGCACAGGTCCAACTCCTCGCTGTACATGAAGAAACCCTCGTCGAAAACCTCACTCTCCCCCAGCTTGACCGCCTCCAACGCGGCCCGGCGCATGAGCAGGGCCGCGCCCACCAGCCAGTCCACCTCCTGGCGGAAGGTGTCGGGCCACTCAGCCATGTGATAGCGGCGCGCCCACGGGTTGCCCGGCCAAGCGTTGCCCAGCCATGTGCTTTCAAAGAAAGGGGTGAGCCTGGTGGGGAAGCGGCGGCGGTTGCTCTGTGGGGAGCCATCGCCGTAAACCAGCCGGGGGCCAGCGCCACCCACCGTGGGATCCTCGTCCACGGCGTGGAAAAGCTGCCACAGGCTATCGTCCACCAGCTCCGTGTCCGGGTTGAGGAAATAGACCATCCGCCCCCGGCTGACCGCATAGCCCCGGTTGTTGCCCGCGGTGAAGCCCAAATTCTCGTCGCTGGCGATGACTTGCACCCACGGAAAAAGAGCAGCCAACAGATCCACCGTGGCATCCGCGCTGGCGTTGTCCACCACGATCAGCTCCAAGGTGGGCGCGCCGGGCTGGTCCATCTGCGGCCCAAAGGCGCGCACATCCGGCGCTTCCGCCACGGGACGGCTGACCCGCTCGATCGAGCGCAGACAGGCCCGCAGCAGATCCCATACATTCCAACTGACGATGATGATGGAGAGGGTGGGGGGTGGGGATTGGGGGGTTGATTGGTTGATTGGTTGATTGGTTGATTTTGTCGTCATGGTAGTATGTCCGTTCTGACGCTTTGTCATCACGCCAATCAACAAATCAACCAATCAACTAATTCCTTCTCTGCACCACAAAATCGCACAACCCCATCATGGACTCTTTGAAGATGTTGTCGGGGAGGTGATCCAGATTGTGTTTGGCCTTTTCGACGAAGTCCAGGGCCTCTTGGTTGGCCTGGGCGATGGCATCTGTGCGCCGCACTTCGTGGACCACGGCTTGGATGGCCTGGGCCAGGGCGGCGCGGTTGCCGTCTTCGGCCTGCCAGCGTGCTTCGTCCAGCCGGTCGATGATGGCGTCTGGGTTCGGGCATTGCTGCATGAAATAGAAGAAGGGCAGGGTGAGGGTACCCTGGCCCAGATCGCTGCCGGCTGGCTTGCCCAGGCTCTGCTCGTCCCCGGTGAAGTCCAGGATGTCGTCCACGATCTGGAAGGCCATGCCCAGGTTGTAGCCGTAGGCTTTCAGGTCCTGCACCCGGCTTTCGGCCAGGCCGGAGAGCACGGCGGCGGATTCGGTGGCCGCGGTAAAGAGGCTGGCGGTCTTGGCATAGATACGCTGATAGTAGGTGCTGCGCTCTTGTTGATAGTCGTGCCGGGCGTGCATCTGGTGCAGTTCGCCGTTGACGATGATCTCCAAGGTGTCGCTAAAAATGTGGATCACCCGCATGTTGCCGGTCTGGGCGGCGAAGCTGGCGGCTTGGCCAAACATATAGTTGCCGGCCAGCACCGTGGACCCCTGGGGCCAGTTGGCATTCAATGTGGGCGCGCCACGGCGCAACATAGCCCCGTCGATCACATCATCGTGGACCAAAGAGGCCGTGTGCAGCATCTCCACCGCCGCGGCCAAAGAGACCACCTGATCGTAGCGTTCCGTGCTGCGGATGGGGCCGTTGAACTCCGCGGCCATCAGGGCGATGGCCGGGCGCACCCGCTTGCCGCCGCTGTTGATCAGGTCCACAAAGGCATTGGCCAGGGGCGCAAAGAGGGCGGATTCCACCCCCTTCATCTTGGCCTCCACCAACTGCAAGCCCGTGCGCACGGGTGCCAAAAGCTGCTGGGCGCTCTTCACTTGTCCGGTTCGATCCGGGGACCGATTGTTGGCAGGTGCGGGCGACATGGTTGTCTTCGACGGCCTGGGGCGATCATAGGTGGGCATTGGCTTCTGAATGGGACTCAGCACCGGTGAAATTCTCCAGTCCGAAAAACTTTAGGGCAAGGGCCGTGCTGGTTGCCGCCATCTCCGCAGAAGTGACGCCGAACAACTCGGCCAAACGATCACAGATGAGCGGAATATAGCTCGGCTCGTTGCGTTTGCCCCGGTAGGGATGGGGCGTCAAATAGGGTGCATCGGTCTCCAGCATCAACCGGTCCTGGCGCAGATGGGGGACCAGATCATGCAAATTCCGGGCGTTCTTGAATGTGACCGGCCCGCCCAAACTCAACACAAAGCCCCACTCGTACGCCTCCTGGGCCATAGCCAGGTCCCCGCTGAAGGCGTGCAGCACGCCGAGGAAGGGGCGAGTTGCGAGGGGCGAGTTGCGAGTTGCGCCGCTGAACACCCATTCTCGTAATATGCGGGCCACATCTTCGCTGGCGTCCCGGTTGTGGATGATCACAGGCAGTCCCAGGTCCGCGGCCAATTCTAGTTGGGCCTGAAAGGCGATGGCCTGTTTGGCCGGGGCCACGTCATCCCAATAATAGTCCAGCCCGATCTCGCCGATGGCCACCACTTTGGGATGGGCCGCCAGCGCCCGCACTTCGTCCAGCATGGCTTGGTCAAAGTCCCCGCTGCTGTTGGGGTGAATCCCCACGGCGGCGTAGACTTGGTCATATTGTTCGGCCAAGGCAATGGCCCGGCAGCTGTGAGCCAGGTCGATGCCGGGGTTGACAATCAGCCCCACCCCCGCGGCCTGGGCACGGGCCAAAATGTCGCCCCGGTCCGCATCGAACTGGTCCAGGTCCAGATGACAATGGCTGTCAATCATCATCGGGGATTGCTTGCCTTCGAGGCTCGTCGTCGTAAAGTTCAAAACAATCTCCTAATGGCAGCCATCAAACCACCCCCTCCCAACCTCCCCCAGATTGGGGGAGGAGCCGGATCGCCGCAAAGCGAATGGCCGCTACGCTTGAACGGTTCCCTCCCCAATCTGGGGAGGGTTAGGGTGGAGTTAGCAGTTACCGCCCAATTGCCCAATCGCCTAATCTCCCATTCCGACAGCACATCGGGAGATTAGGCGATTGGATTGCCCGGATCGTGACGCACCCAGGCCGGTTGTACTTTTTATCACAGATGATCCGATTCTAACATAGCCCCTAGGGTGGGTAAAGTAGCGGGGATTGCAGTAGCGGGGATTGGGGATTAGGGATTAGGGATTGGGTTGTACATTCGACTCACCCCAATCCCCAATCCCTAATCCCCGATCCCTAAACCCCCGCCACCTTCTTGCCGTCTTCCAAAATGCCGTCTACGGCGCTTTGGTCTGTGGTCTCGGTGTAGACGCGGATCAGGGGTTCTGTGCCGCTGAAGCGGATGAGCAGCCAGCCGCCGTCCTCCATGACGAATTTGTAGCCGTCAAGGGTGACTAACTCGGTGACTTTCTTGCCGCCCAGGGTTAGGCCAGCGATGCCATTGGCTTTCAGCGCCTTGAGCCGGGTTTGGGCCGCCACTTTCATTTCATTGTCGGTGAGCCGGGTGTCGATCCGTCCGTAGAAATGCTCGCCCACCTTTTCAAAAAGAGCCGTGAGCAGTTGGGTCGGCGTCTTGCCCGTGCGCACCATCAGATCCAGCAAGTAGAGGTTGGCGATGATGCCGTCCCGCTCGGGCACATGGCCGTGGAAGGCAAAACCGCCGCTCTCTTCGCCGCCGATCATGGCGTCGTGTTCCATCATGGCCGGGGCGACGAATTTGAAGCCCACGCCGGTGTTGATCACGGGCACGCCGTAGAGCTTGCCCAATTTGTCCAGCATGGAGGTGGTGCTGAGGGTCTTGACGATGGTGCCCCGTTGGCCCCGGATCTCCAACAGATAATAGGCCAGCAGGCCATAGACCCGCAGTTGGTCGATGAACTCGCCATGCTCGTCGCCGAAGCCGCAGCGGTCGGCGTCGCCATCCATGATGCAGACGCAGTCCGCGCCCAGCTTTTTGCCCACGGCCAAGCCAGCGTCCACGTTGGGCGGGATGGGTTCCGGGCGGCTCATTTCGGGGAAGCTGGGGTTGCGCTCGGCGTGGACCTCGACGATTTTGGTCTTGCCGCCGTCCAGAATTTCGCTCAGCCAGCCTGCGCCGTTGCCCCACATATTGTCAACAACGACCGTCAGCCCCGCATCTTTAATGGGCTGCACATCGATCAATTCAGCCACCCGCACCAAATAGGCCGGCTTTGCATCAAAATATTGCACCAAGCCTGAAGCCAGGGCCTTGTCCAAGCGCAGACGCTTGACCGCGTCCACGTCCCCGGCTGCCGGAATCAGGGACTCGATCTGCTTCAACCCGTCCGGGGGGATGGCGCCGCCGTTTTCGTCCCGCACTTTGAAGCCGTTGTCCTCGGGCGGGTTGTGGCTGGCCGTGACGTTGACCGCGGCCACCGCACCTCGGCTGGGCACGCTGAAGCTGATCACCGGCGTGGGCGTGGCCTTGTCGGTCAGATCCACCCGGAAACCGTTGCCCGCCAGCACCTCGGCCACGGCCGCGGCGAAATGCTCGCCGGAGAAGCGCTTGTCGTGGCCCACGATCACCTTGCTGCCCGCCAGCCCGTTGGCGGTCAAATAGTCGGCAAAGCCCTGGGTGCAGCGGCGTACGTTGGTGTACGTATAATCCTCGGCAATGCGTCCCCGCCAGCCGTCCGTGCCAAATTTGATGTCACTCATGTTCGCTCCTTGATGAAGAAATGGAACACAGATTTGACGGATCGGACGGATCAAAACGGATTTTCTTTTTCGAAAAAAGTTCCGTTTTTAATCCGTCAAATCCGTGCAATCCGTGACCTATTTGTTAAAGTCCCGCCGCCTTGAAGGTCGCAGCGACCATGGCTTGGGCCTCGGTTTGGATTTGCTTGAGATGGGTCTCGCCTTTGAAGCTTTCGGCGTAGATTTTGTAGATCTCCTCCGTGCCGGAGGGGCGGGCGGCGAACCAGCCGTTGGCCGTGGTGACTTTCAGGCCGCCGATGGCCGCACCGTTGCCCGGGGCATGGGTCAGCCGGGCGGTGATGGGGTCACCGGCCAGGCTGTCGGCGGTCACCATTTCCGGGGAGAGATTGGCGAGCACCGCTTTTTGGGCCGTGGTGGCCGGGGCGTCCATGCGCTCGTAGACCGGGCTACCAAAGCGGGCTTCCAGATCCCCGTAGTGCTGACCGGGGTCCTTGCTGGTCACGGCCGTGATCTCCGCGGCCAGGAGGGCCAGGATCGGCCCGTCCTTGTCCGTGGTCCACACCGTGCCATCCATGCGCAGGAAGGAAGCCCCGGCGCTCTCCTCGCCGCCGAAGCCGTAGGAGCCATCCACCAGGCCATCCACAAACCACTTGAAGCCCACGGGCACTTCGGCCAATCGGCGGTTGAGGCTGGCCGCCACCCGGTCGATCATGGACGAGCTGACCAGGGTTTTGCCCACCGCCGCATCCGCCCGCCAGTTGGGGCGATGTTGGAAAAGATAGTTGATGGCCACGGCCAAATAGTGGTTGGGATTCATCAACCCCACGCTGGGGGTGACCACGCCGTGGCGATCCGCGTCCGGGTCGTTGGCGAAGGCGATGTCGAAGCCATTTTTCAGCCCGATCAGGCTGGCCATGGCGTCGGGTGACGAGCAGTCCATGCGGATCTTGCCGTCCTTGTCCACGGTCATGAAGCCGAAGGTGGGGTCCACGTAGGGGTTTACCACAGTCAGGTCCAGGCCGTACATTTCTGCGATGGGTTGCCAGTAGGCTACGCCTGCCCCGCCCAGGGGATCCGCGCCAATTTTGATCCTGGAGCGGGCGATGGCTGCCATGTCCACCACCGCCCCCAGATCGGCCACGTAAGGCGTCACATAATCAATTTCCCCCACAAAATCCGAGCGCATAGCCCGCTCCAGGGGCATCCGCCGCACGTCGGCCAGCCCCCCGGCGATGATTTGGTTGGCCCGATCCTGGATGATCTTGGTGGCCCCGGTGTCCGCGGGGCCGCCGCTGGGGGGATTGTACTTGAATCCGCCATCGTTGGGCGGGTTGTGGGACGGGGTGATCACCACGCCGTCGGCCAGGCCAGTGCGCTTGCCCCGGTTGAAGCTGAGGATGGCGTGGGAGATCACCGGCGTGGGGGTATATCCGCCCCCGGCCTGAATGCGCACATCCACCCCGTTGGCCGCAAAGACCTCCACCGCGCTGGCCTGGGCCGCCTCGGAGAGGGCGTGGGTGTCCATGCCCAAAAAGAGCGGACCGGTTGTGCCCTCGTGTTTGCGAACTTCGCAGATGGCTTGGCTGATGGCCAGGATGTGATCTTCGTTGAAGCTGTTGGCCGTGGAACTGCCCCGGTGGCCCGAGGTGCCAAAGCTGACCGCATGGGCCGGGTTGGCCGGGTCGGGTTTGTGGGTGTAGTAATCCGAGATCAGCCGGGGGACATTGATCAACATCTCTTTGGGCGCAGGTTTGCCTGCGAGCGGGCTGCGTGCCATGAGGATCTCCTGGTTGGTGGTGGTTGGGCGCGACAAAAACTTAGGGGAATTTTACCACAATCTATCGAGTATCGAGTATCGAGTATTTCGTGGTTGACAGCGGATCGTCATCAAAGCCGATCCGCTGTCAACCACGAAATACTCGATACTCGATACACGATATTTACCTCTCTTGCAGATCCATCAACACATCCCCATTGGGCCGCATGGTGCCCACGAACTCCGGTTTGATGTCCAGGCCGGGGAGGAGTTGCAGCTCGAAGCGTTGGGCCACGGTGGCCAGGGCCAGGATAGCCTCAAGCTGGGCGAAGTGTTGGCCGATGCAGACGCGAGAGCCTGCGCCGAAGGGGTAATAGGCATAGCGGGGCCGCTTGGCCACCTCTGCCGGGGTGAAGCGCTCCGGGTCAAAGGCTTCTGGGTTGTGCCAGAATTCCGGGTGGCGGTGGGTGATGTAGGGGGTGATGGTCACCAAGGAGCCGGCGGGGATGGCATAGCCGTCGATCTCGTCGTCGGCCAGGGGATCCCGGGCCATGACGGCCACGGGGGAATAGAGACGCAGGGCCTCGTCCAAGACCATGCGGGTATAGACCAGGTTGGGCACATCGGCCAACGTGGGGGCGCGGCCGTTGAGGACCGTGTCCACCTCCGCGTGTAGCCTTTCCCGCACCAGCGGGTTCTTGGAGAGCATGACAAAGGTCCAGCTCATCAGCGCAGCCGTGGTTTCATGGCCGGCAAAGAAGGTAATCAACACCTCATCCCGCAACTGTTTGCGGTCCATGCTCTTGCCCTCGTCATCCTTGGCCGAGATGAGCAGGGAGAGCAGATCCTGCGCCGGGGGCAGTTGCAGCCGCTCGTCGATGACGCCGTAGAGAAAGCTGTCGATGGCAGACAGGGCCTGCTTAAATCGGCGATTCTTGTTCGTGGGCACAAAAAGGGGCGGGTCGATAAAGGACGCCGAGCCGGAGGCCACATATTCCAGGATGCCCAGCAGCGCCTCCCCAGCCTCCGCATAGTTATCGCTGATGTCCACGCCGAACATGGAACGGGAGATGACAGTCATGGCGAAGCGCATCATCTCGTCGTTGATGACCAGGGGCGCGCCATCCTTGGGCCGATTTTGCCAGCCGGTCAGCATCTTCTCCGTGGCGTCCACCATCAGGTCCGCATAGACGGCCACGCCTTTTGGGGTGTACGTGGGCTGCATCAGCTTGCGCTGACGGTTCCAAAAGGGACCGTCGCTGGTCAGGAGGCCGTTGCCCAGGGCAATGCGCAGTTTGTCATGGCTGTTCCCCTTGGGGTAGTTCTCCACGTTGCTGACCATGATGTGGCGGATATGTTCGGGGCGCACAAATTGGTGGATCACCATAGGGCCAACCTGGATCCGGGCCACGTCGCCATAGGTGCGCCACAGCCGCATGTTGGAGGTGATGAGATCCTCCGGGTTGCGGCCAAGGAGGGTGCGGGCGATGTCCATCATGCCGGGCTGGGGGCCGGGGGCCTGGGTGGGTACCGCGTTCTTGGTGATGATGGGGGCGGTCTTGATTGGGTCTGTCATGGGTCGTCTCCGTGTTATGGTAAAAGTAGAAATGGAATTCTGGATGGACTTTGTGAATATTGTAACACAGTTTTGGGTCGTGAAATGTACGCGCGTAGGGGTTTGGGTGGGGTGGCGGACGAAGAGAAGCCCGGCTTTTTTCAAAAGCCGGGCTTCTCTTCGTCCGCCACCCCACCCAAACCCCTACAGAATTGCGGCCTCCGTATATTCGCCCCACACATCCCGCAGCACATCCATCATCTCTTGCAGGGTGGCGTATTCTCGCACCGCCTCCAAAATCGGCGGCATGAGGTTGGCGCTGCCCTGGGCCGCCACCCGCAGATCCGCCAGTTTGGACATCACCGCCCGGTTGTCCCGGCTGCGGCGCACGTCGGCCAGGCGGGCGATCTGGCGGCTGTAGCCGTCCACATCCATTTCCAGAATGGGCACTTTGATATCCTCGTCCTGCACAAAGTCGTTGACCCCCACGATCACCCGCTCGCCCCGCTCTATTTCTTGCTGGGTGCGCACCGCGGCCTCGATGATCTCCCGCTGGAAGAAGCCCCGGTCGATGGCGGGCAGCACGCCGCCCAGGTCGTCGATGCGCCGGAAGTAGTCCCGGGCCTGGCGCTCCATCTCGTCGGTCAACGCTTCCACAAAAAAGCTGCCGCCCAGGGGGTCCACCGTGTTGGTGACCCCGCTCTCGTGGGCGATGATCTGCTGGGTGCGCAGAGCCACGGTCACCGCGTCCGCGCTGGGCAGGGCCAGGGCCTCGTCCATGGAGTTAGTGTGCAGGCTCTGCGTCCCGCCCAGGACCGCGGCCAAGGCTTGCAAGGCCACCCGCGCCACGTTGTTCAACGGCTGCTGGGCGGTCAAACTCACCCCCGCGGTCTGGGTGTGGAAGCGCATGAGCCAGGATCGGGGATTCTTGGCCCCAAAGGTCTCCCGCATCTCCGTAGCCCAAATCCGCCGGGCCGCCCGATACTTGGCAATTTCCTCAAAAAAGTCGTTGTGGGCGTTGAAAAAGAAGGAGAGCCGGGGCGCGAAGTCGTCCACATCCAGCCCCCGTTCCACGCCCCAACGCACATATTCCATGCCATCGGCCAAGGTGAAGGCCAACTCTTGGGCCGCGGTGCTCCCCGCCTCCCGGATGTGATAGCCGCTGATGGAGATGGGGTTCCAGCGGGGCATCTGCTGGGCGGCGAACGCCACCGTGTCCGTCACCAAGCGCATGGAGGGCCGGGGCGGAAAGATGTACTCTTTTTGGGCGATGTACTCCTTGAGGATGTCGTTTTGCAACGTGCCGCCCAGTTTGGACCGGGAGACGCCCCGCTTCTCCGCGGTGGCGATGTACATGGCCCAGATCATGGCCGCCGGGCTGTTGATGGTCATGGAGGTGGTGATGTCGCCCAAGGGCAGGCCGTCAAACAAAATCTCCATGTCCCGCAGGCTGGAGACGGCTACGCCGCACTTGCCAAACTCCCCCTCGGCCTCCGGCGCGTCCGTGTCGTAGCCGTAGAGGGTGGCCATGTCAAAGGCCACGGACAGCCCGGTCTGGCCCTGGGACAGCAGATATTTGAAGCGGGCGTTGGTCTCCTCCGCCGTGCCGAAACCGGCGAACATGCGCATGGTCCACAGCCGGCCCCGGTGCATGGTGGGGTGGACGCCTCGCGTGTACGGATACTGGCCGGGCAAGCCCAGATCCCGCTCGTAGTCCAGATTCGCACTGTCCGCCGGGGTGTAGAGCCGTTGGATGGGCACGCCGGAGAGGGTGCTGAACTCGGCCTGGCGCTCGGCCTGGGCAGTGGCGGCCCAGTCGGCGCTCTGTTCTTTGATGCGGTCCACGGCGTCTTTGTCGTAGAGGGTCATGGGGTTGGCTCCTTTTGGAAAAAGTGAGGGGCAAGGTCAATGCTGCTTCAATTCTATAGCATTAGAACCATTCACGGCAAAGATGGGTCATTCCCCCTGGATCGGGGTATAATGGCCGACGTTGCGCCCATTTTATCCGCCATTTTGACCATTTTTTGGACACCCCTTCATGGGCGAACTCGCCGCCATCTTCACCTCCCTGCTCTGGTCCTTCACCTCGGTCCAATTCACCCTGGCCGGACGCCGCATCGGCTCGGCCGCGGTCAACCGTCTGCGCTTGGTTTTGGCCGTGATCTTTCTCTCCATCGTGCATACATTTGTTTACGGCTCCCCCTGGCCCGTGGACGCCGAACTCTTCCGCTGGGGATGGCTGGGCCTCTCCGGGGTGATCGGCCTGGTGCTGGGGGACGCCGCCCTCTTCCAAGCCTTCGTCCTCATCGGTCCCCGCCGCTCCATGCTCTTGATGACCCTGGTCCCCGTGATCAGCGTCCTCTTGGCCTGGGTCTGGCTGGGTGAGGTGCTGGTGCTGCCCCAACTGCTGGCCATCGTGATCACCGTGGCTGGCGTGGCCTGGGTGGTGGGCGAGCGCAGCCCAGAGCGCAAGGCCGGCACCCTGTCCGCCCAAGATAGCCGGACCAATCTGATAGGCATTTTGCTGGGCTTGGGCGGGGCCGTCGGCCAGGCCGTGGGGCTGGTGATGGCCAAACAGGGCTTGGTGGACAACTTCCCCTCCCTCTCCGCCACCCTCATGCGCATGGTCGTGGCCCTGGTGGTGATCTGGCTCTTCACCCTGATCCAAGGCAAACTGCGCACCACCGTGGGCGCGCTCAAAGACCGCCGGGCCGGCCTCTTTCTCCTGGGCGGCGCGGTCACCGGCCCCTTCCTGGGCGTGTGGATGAGCATGGTCGCCGTCCAGCAAGCCCAAGTCGGCATCGCCAGCACCCTCATGAGCCTCACCCCCATCATGCTCATCCCCCTGGCCTGGTGGATCTTCAAAGACCGCATCACCCTGCGCTCCCTCCTCGGCACCATCATCGCCCTGGCCGGAGCCGCCGCCCTCTTCTTCGTCTAAGGAGCCATTCATGCCTACGCCCCGTCGTCTTTTTTTAAAATTGTCCGGGCTGATCGCCGCGTACACCCTGGTGGCGGCGTGTGCCTCCGAGTCGTCTCCTCAGCCGTCTGCGGTCAAAAACCCCGCTGCCCACCCCCAGGTCTTGGTGATCGGTGCCGGGATCGCCGGGCTGGCCGCGGCCCGCACCCTGCATGACCAAGGCCGCATCGTCACCGTGCTGGAGGCCCGCACCCGCATAGGCGGCCGCGTCTGGACCGACCGCACCACCTGGCCGGATCAGCCCGTGGACCTGGGCGCGTCGTGGATTCACGGCGTGCGGGGCAATCCCATCACCCATGTGGCCAAAGCCGCGGCCATCACCACCGCGGCCACGGATTATGACAACAGCCAGGGCTACGACAGCCAGGGTCTCCCCCTCTCCCCCGCCACGGAAACCCGCCTCTGGTCACAGATCGAAACACTGATGAAGCGGGTGGCCGACTTGCAGGAAGAGACTGAAACCGACATCTCCTTGCAGGCCGCAATGGACCAGGCTCTGGCCCAGATGGCGTTGGATCGGGCCGATCTTCAGGCCCTGCGCACGGCCATCATCGCCATGATCGAACATGAATATGGTGCGGACGCCGCCCAACTCTCCCTGTGGACCTATGACCACGAGGAAGATCTCCCCGGCGGCGATGTGATCTTCCCAGACGGCTACGACGCCATCGCCACCTTCCTGGCCCAGGGCGTGGATGTGCGCCTGGGCCACCGGGTGCTGGCCATCGACGCCACCGGTGACACCATACAGGTGCAGACGGATCAAGGCCGATTCAGCGCGGATCAGGTCGTGGTCACCCTGCCCTTGGGTGTGTTGAAAAAAGGCAGCGTCACCTTCACCCCGGCCCTGCCCGCACAAAAACGCGCCGCCATCGCCGACTTGGGCATGGGGCTGTTGGACAAACTCTATCTGCGCTTCCCGGCCATTTTCTGGCCCACAGAGCCGGAGGTTCTCAACTTTTTGGGCAACGGGACCGGGGAGTGGGCCGAATGGCTCAACATCGCCCACTACACGGGCAAGCCCATGATCCTTGGCTTCAACGCCAGCCGCATCGCCCGGCAGATGGCAGCCCGCGCGGACGCCGAGATCGTCGCCTCGGCCATGCAACTGTTGCGCACGGTCTACGGCCCCCAGATCCCCGACCCGGACAGCTTCCGCCTCACCCGCTGGGCCCAAGATCCCTTCGCCTGGGGATCCTACAGCTACCTCCCCCCCGGCACCACCCCGGAGATCATGGACACCCTGGCCACCCCCGTGGCCGACCGCCTCTTCTTCGCCGGAGAAGCCACCTACCGGGAGCATCCCAGCACCGTCCACGGTGCCTACCTCTCCGGTGTGCGCGCCGCGGAAGCCATTATGGACCTTTGACGATACCTTGGCAGGGATGGGTAGTTTACCAAAGCGAAAGGCCGCAGTCGGTTTCGACTGCGGCCTTTCGCTTTGGTAAACATTTATGGTTACGGCAGCCGTCTCATGCGAACACGACGGCTATCTACTACGGAGAAATGGCCCTGCCAATCTTGGCGAGAGGCGATTACGGCTCGCACAAACTCAGCGGTTTCTCGGCTTGTTCCCTGCAAAGCTCGGAAGAGAACGACACCCGATTTGGCAGAAAGTCGTCGGCTAAAGGCCAATTCTCCGAAATCTTTGTCGAAAGTCAACAGGATGCGGTCTTCCGCTTGGGCTTGGGCTAATACGGTGATGTCGTCAACCCCCGGCGAATCGGTCATGATCCATGACACATCAAATCCGGCGGTACGCAAGGCCACAACCGCATCTAAAGGGAAATTTTCGTCGGCCAAGAAAGCCAAGGAGTCCATCATGCGGCCTGTAAGGAATAAACTTTCTCTGCGCTTAGAACCTCGCTGGCATAGGCAAGACAGGCCCGAATATCATCTGTCTCCAAATTGGGATAGTTGCGCAGAATTTCATCAACGCTCCAGCCCTGAGCCAATATATCAAGGATGAACATGACCGTCAGCCGAGTCCCTGCAATGACTGGCTTGCCTATCATAATCGCAGGATTGGTCGTGATTCTGTCTTGCCACATTTGCTACCTCCCAAGTGAGCGCCCCATGCCGGGGAATCAAACATCTTACCAATAGCTTATGTCAGAATGCCGATTTGCGCAACAGCCGATATTTGTCATTCACCCACGCTTGGGTATGACAAATCTGGAACCTCGAACTATAATCCTCCCCAAATTCTACCCACGCGCCCAATCCAAACGAGACACCTAATGCCCAAGACCGCCTTTGTCTACGATCCCTTCAATGTCAAACACACCTGGGAAGGCCACCCGGAACACGCCGGGCGGCTGGCCTCTACCATGACCCTGCTCAACCAGGACGGCATTTTGGCCGATCTGGTCCAGGTCCAAGGTCAGCCCGCACCCATGCGGGCGGTGACTCGTGTGCACCACGAAGGCTATGTGGACCGGGTGCGCATGCTCTGCGACTGGGGCGGGGACCATCTGGACCCGGATACCTATTTGACCCCGGACAGCTTTGACGCCGCCCTGATCTCCGCCGGGGGGCTGCTGGCCGCGGTGGATGCGGTGATGGATCAGCGGGCGGACAACGGCTTTGCCCTGGTGCGGCCACCGGGCCACCACGCCACGCCCAACCGGGGCATGGGCTTCTGCATTTTCAGCAACATCGCCATCGCCGCCCGCCACGCCCAGGAGAAGTGGGGGCTGAAGCGGGTGCTGATCGTGGATTTCGACGTCCACCACGGCAACGGCACCCAGGACGCCTTCTATGCCGACCCCTCGGTCCTCTTCTTCGACACCCATCAATACCCCCACTATCCCTTCACCGGGGCCATGCGGGAGACCGGGGCCGACGCAGGCAAGGGCATGACGGTCAACATCCCCTTCCCCGAAGGCGTGGGCGACCAGGGCTGTTTGGATGTCTATCGCCAGATCCTGCGTCCCCTGGCCCGGCGCTTCCAGCCGGAGATCATCCTGCTCTCCGCTGGCTACGACGCCCATTGGCTCGACCCCTTGGCAGGCATGAATGTGACCATCACCGGCTATACCCGCTTGATCAAAGAGCTGATGGCCTTGGCCGACGAACTGTGCGGCGGCAAGCTGGTGGCCGTCCTCGAAGGGGGCTATCACCTGGGCGTGCTGCCCCACGCCGTCCTCAGCACGTTGCGTACCCTCAGCGGCAGCCCCAAAGGCCCCAGCGACCCCTTCGGCGACTATCCCGGCGTGGAGCGCAAGCTGGGCCAACTGCTGGACGAGCTAAAACAAGTCCACCTGGGAAGCTGAACCATTTGACTTTTGCCGCCCCTTTCGAGATACTGGCTTGATGTCCGCGAGGGGAATAGAACAACGAGGGGAACGAAGCGACGGTGCAACTATCTGCGTGGGGCAAGGCCATTGATACGGCCCTGGATGAGGGGGAGATTCAACAGGCGGTGGCCCTGGCGCACCTGCTTCTGCGCAAGCAGCCCCGGCATTTGGTCACCTATGAGCGCATCATCCACCTCTGCTGGACCGCCCGGCGTTGGGAAGAGGGGCGGGAGTGGGGGCTGCGTCTGCTGCGGGGGGACCCGTCCAACGTGCTGGGGTGGGGGATTCTGGCCCTGGGCGCAGAAAAGCGGGCAGAGAAGCAAGCCGAACGGGGCGGGCAGGCCGACCTCTCCACGGCCCACGGCCTTTGGGATCGGGCCTTGGCTCTGGACCCGTACAATGCCGAAGTGCGGGCCGGATGGCAGCGCACGGCCAATGACAGCGCAGCCCAGCCGGTTTTGACCCAGGCCGCCCTGGCCTTTTTGCAGTTGCGGGCCAAACGGTGGGCCTCGGCCTTGCCCCTCTTTGTCACCCTCTCCCGGCTGGACAGCGGACAGGTGATCTACAGCATGGGCCGCCTGCTAAGTCTGTGGCGCACCCAGGATGGCCCGACAGCCCGGGGCCTGGCCCAAGAGTTGACCGCCAGTCACCGCAGCATGTTGGCTGGCTGGCTGGTCCTGGCCAGCGTGGGGGATCTCAATGACCGGGCCATTGCCCAAGGCCACGTGCAAAGCCTGGACCCGGACGGCGAATACGCCACCCGCTGGCTCGGCCCCGCCTCCCAGCGCGCTGAGGTTGAGATCAACCTCTCCGAGGAAGAGCAGGCGTTTTTTGCAGGGGCGAGCGGATGAAGGGGTGACAATCTCCCAATCGCTCCCCAATCCCACCTATTTCCAAACGCCCAAATGTTTGCCTCCCGGTGGGCCTTGTGGTATACTCTTTTTTTGTGACTGCTTCTTGTGTCACATTGTCCAGCGGCCAAAACAAACACGTTTTCTGTGATTGAGTTTGATTCAATGTACAGACATAGCGTGGAATAGCTATCCGAGGGTGAAGCAATTATGACCAACGCACTGATGGAATCTCTGAAACCGAACGCCAATCCGAACATGCCGGACATGCACCCGGGCGACACGGTACGCGTACACCAACGCATTACCGAAGGCCGCACGGAGCGTATCCAGATCTTCCAGGGCGTCGTGATCGCCATGAAGGGCGGCACCACGGCCAGCGCCAACTATACCGTGCGCCGCGTGGCTGCCCACGGCGTGGGGGTGGAACGTACCTTCCCGCTCTACAGCACGGTTGTGGAGAAGGTGGAAATCCTGCGCAAGGCCAAGGTTCGCCGGGCCCAGCTCTACTTCCTGCGGGATCGCCAGGGCAAGGCTGCCCGCCTGAAGGAAAAACGCTTCGTCAGCGTTTAGTCCGGGGCGGTTCTGCCAACTTGGCGGACCCTCCATTGATAGACACAAAAAGGACACCGGATGCCCGGTGTTCTTTTTTGCGTTGATCGTACTCGTAGGGGTTTGGGTGGGTGACGAGATGGGCAACTGGCAAATGCCAGTTGCCCATCTCGTCACCCACCCAAACCCCTACTTCTTTTGACGATGCTCGATCCCTTTGGGCGAGGCGACGATCAGGTCTGTGGCCAGGCCCAGGAAGAGGCCGTGGCCGACGATGCCGGTGCGGTGGTCGAGCATGGCGGAGATGGTGGCCGGGTCCAGGGCGGGGGCGGTCATGGGGCCGAAGTTGCAGTCCAGGATCAGGTTGCCGTGGTCGGTGATGAAGGGGGTGCCGTCGGCGCGCAGACGCATGACCGGCTCTGCGCCCATCTCCCGCAGGAAGGGCAGGTGGGAGCCCCATCCGAAGCTGATTACCTCCACGGGCAAGGCCCAGGTGGTGCCCAGGTGGGCCGAGAGCTTGCCCTCGTCCACCACGATGACCTCCCGCAGGCTGGCTTGGGCCACGATCTTCTCCCGCAGGAGGGCACCGCCGCCGCCTTTGATCACGTTGAGGGCCGGGTCTACTTCGTCGGCCCCGTCGATGGTCAGATCGACCACGGGGTGATCTTCCAGGGTGGTGAGGGGGATGCCCAGACGGCGGGCTTCTTCGCCCGTGCTTTCGGCGCAGGGGATGCCCAGGATGTCGCCCAGATCTCCCCTGGCCAGGAGGGTGGCGATGCGGCGCAGGGCAAAGATGGCGGTACTCCCATAGCCCAAGCCCACCACCATGCCCGGTTCAATCAGGGTGACCGCGTACTCTGCCGCCCTCTGTTTCAATTCGGCAATGGTTGTTTCGGGCAAACTTGTTTCAGATCTCACAGATAGTCGTCCTCGCTCTCATCTTCTTGATTTTCATCCTCATTTTCGGCCTTGAGCAATACCTGCCGCCCCTGGCCGCCGCCCAGATCCGGGCCGACCGCCCCTCGGGCTTCCAGTTGATTCATCAGCCGGGCCGCCTTGGGATAGCCGATGCGCAGTTTGCGTTGCACCAAGCTGGTGCTGCACGAATCCAGCCCGCGGATGGCGTCCATTGCGTCCAGTATCAGCTCATCTTCGTCGTCCATGCGGTCCATCAGCCCGTTCCACGGCGGCACCGCGGGGCTGAGGGCACCGTCCTTGTCCACCTGCCGCCAGAACTTGGTCACTCGGGCGATCTCCGAATCTGCCACAAAACAGCCCTGCACCCGGAAGAGTTTGGACTCGTCCGGGCGCATGAGCAGCATGTCCCCCTGGCCCAGGAGTTTTTCGGCGCCGGGGGTGTCCAGGATCACGCGGCTGTCGATCTGGCTGGTGACGGCAAAGGCAATGCGGGAGGGGAAGTTGGCCTTGATCAGCCCGGTGACCACGTCCACGCTGGGGCGTTGGGTAGCCAGAATCAGGTGGATGCCCGTGGCTCGGGCCATTTGGGCCAGACGGCAGATCTGCTTTTCGATCTCTTCGGGGGCGGTCATCATCAGGTCGGCCAACTCGTCCACCACCAGGACGATGTAGGGCAGTTGGGCCACCTCCTTGCGCTTGCGCACCAGGGCATTGTAGGCGGCGATGTTGCGCACCCCGGCCTCTTTGAAGAGCAGGTAGCGGTCATCCATCTGGATCAGCAGCCAGGTCAGCGCGCCGGTGACGGTGCTGACATCGGTGATCACCTTGCCCAGCAGGTGGGGGATGCCGTTGTAGCCGGGCAATTCCACCATTTTGGGGTCCACCATCACAAAGTTAAGGCTCTCCGGCCCGTGGCGCATGAGCAGCCCGGTGATGATGGCATTGAGGCAGACCGACTTGCCCGACCCGGTGGCCCCGGCAATCAGCAGATGGGGAGAGCGGGTCAGATCCGTGACGATGGCGGCGCCGGAGGTGTCCCGGCCCAGGGCCAGGGGCAGGTAGCCGCCCTTGGTGTCGACCTCTTTGCTTTCCATAATGCCCCGCAGCCCGACCAAACTCTTGGTGGTGTTGGGGACTTCGATGCCCACAAAGGGGCGACCGGGGACCGGGGCCTCAATGCGCACGGCCGGCGCGGCCAGGGCCAGGGCCAGATCATCGGCCAAATTGACAATCCGGTTGACCCGGATCTTGCGCCGCTGGCCGGAGCGCTCCAAATATTGGGGTTCCACGCCAAACTGAGTGACCGTGGGGCCGCTCTCCACGTTGACCACCCGCACGGGCACGTTGAAATCGGCCAGGGTGGTCTCGATCAACTGGCCCATTGCCTTGGCGTCCGTGCTGCCGTAAATGCCCGAATCCGCGTCCAGGAGGTCGGTGGCGGGCAGATCCTCTGGGCTGCGGTTGGGTTTGATGGTGGGGGTGCTGGCCTTTTTGGTCTTTTTGACGGCAGGGGCTGCGATGACAGCGCCGCCCCGGGTAAGGCTCGGCTCGGCCTCTTCCTCCGCGTCCTCTGTTTGGATGAGTTGGGTGGCTTTGACAAAGTTGGGCGTTTCGGGCAGGGCGGCGGGCGGGCGGGCGTAGCGCTCGTCCAAGGTGGGGCGAGGGGCCAGAGGAACCGGGCGCAGAAAATCAAGCGAGAAGCGCGGCCAAGGGATGGCAGCCAAAGCGGGAAAGAGGGCCGACATGGCCGGAAAAATATAGACCAGGGGGGTGTAGCGCATGATCAACCCCACGCCCAGCATCCCCAAGAGGAGCAGGGCGGCCAGGGCCGGGATGCGTCCCAGCCCTGCCATGAGCAGGCTGCCAAAGGCCCAACCCAGCAGACCGCCCTTTTGACCGGTCATGGTGGGAGACCAATCCACGGTCTGGGTCTGCCACACAAAGGTGGTCACAGCCAGGGTCATGAGCAGCAGCTCGGTCCCCACCAGGGCCTCCGCGCTCCAATAGCCGGCCCGTTCCCCAAGAATCAAGATCAGTCCCACCAGGATCAACACCACCGCGGTGGGCAGCGCGGTCCACCCCAGCATGGCAGCCAGCCACGGCGCGCCCAACCCGGCGGGGGCAAAGAGGGTAAAGAGAAAATAGCCGCCCGCCACCAACAATATCCCGCCCACCGCCTCGCGGCTGACGTTCTCTTGCAGTTCGGTCAGAATTTCCTGAAGCCCTTGGGTTTGGACGTTTTTTGTGCGTTTACGAGGCATGGGATTTGGGATTTGGGATTTGGGATTTGGGATTGGTGATTAGGGATTGGGTGGTAGGGGATTGGGGATTGGGTGGTTCCCAATCCCTAATCCCCAATCCCCAATCCCCTACTCCACCATGCGCAACTCGGCGGGCAGATCCTCGGGCGGGGAGCCGGTGGGGGTGAAGATGATCAGGTCGGCGCTCTCGGTCTGCTCCATGTCGGCCAGGACGCGGGCCACTTCGTCGATGGCCACCCGCTGTTTGCGGTAGAGATCGCTCTCGCTCATGGTCAGCCGCTCGGCGATCTCCCGCACCCGGCGGCCTTGGATAAAGCGCATTTCCAGAATGTTATAGAGCAGCCATTCGGGCGTACTCATCTCTCGGCGGCCTTCGGGTTTGAGCCGTTCGATGGCCGTGCCCAGGACCAGGCGCAGGGCCTTGGTGGGGTTGGCGTCCGCATGATCGATGGCGTTGCCCACCACCCGCAACTGCATGAGCGGGCTACTGGTCAGCTTGGGGCCGCCCCAATAGTGGCTGAGGGCGTCCTTGACCCAAGCCTCAAACTCCGGCTCGTGGATGAGACTGGGATCGAGCAAGGCGGCGGAGCGATCCCCGTTCTCGGTGCTGACATAGGGCACAATGCCCCGCAAGCGCTGGATGCGGTCAATGCCGGGGATGATGGTGCGCAGGGCCACAAAGACTTGCTGCTGCAAGCGGCGGTCGGCCAGGGAGAGGGCCACCTGATCCAACATTTGGGCCAGCACGGCCAACTCTTCCCGGCTGAAGAGGGGGGCCTCTGTACGCGCCCGCACCCCCAGGATGCCCAGGACTCGCTCGTCAGCGCCCACAGAGACAGGCTCCATGAGCGGCCACACCCAATAGCCCCGATGGTTGACCGGCAGATTGTGGGCCCGTTGCACAGGCCGGGCCTCATCGTCCCCGTTCCCATAGTTGCCGTTATCCCGCCGGTGGCGTAGAAGGCGACTGAGGGCGTCGGACCAGTCATCGATGGCCGTCACCTGTTGCCGGGTGCCCGTCGGCCCCACCACAGACTCCAGGATCAGATCCGTGCCCACGATGGCGGCCACAAAGCCGGAGGGGGTACGCAGCAGTTCGCATAGGGCGGTGAGGTTGTTGTCCAAGAATTGGCGCAGATCGCTGCTGGTCAACAAGCGGCGGTCCAACTCCCGCAGCCAGGCGATCTCGTCCCGATCCTCCCGATAGATCAGCCGGTCCACCACGCTTTTGGTCACGCTCAGGATCAGTTGGCTGACAATGATCATCCCGGTGATGACGCTGAAGAGGATGATGTCCCTGGGCAGGCCCAGGATGCGCTCCACCGTGGGCAGGGTCTGCACCGCGCCGATGACCAGGACGGCCACCACCGGTCCACGCATAAAGAAGCGGATCAGCCGATAGCGCACCACCCGATCCGGGGTGAGGACGCCAAAATAGGCCACGGTGTAGGCCAGGATCACCAGGAGGGTGGCCACCGCGCCGTTGCCGATAAAGGAGAGCAGCAGGATCAGGATGTCCCCGCTCTGGCTGCTGGCCGGGCCTATGGCTCCCCAGTTGAGGGCGATCAGATAGGGGAAGATGCCCAGAGCCGGGGCGGGCAAGCCCAAAAGCAAAAAGCCCATGCGTTTGCGGCTGTTTTCGGTCAGACAACGTTGCCGGGCCAGCCAGACGTTGTTAAACGCCAACAGCACGGTCAGGGTAAAGTAGGCGGTGAAGGGCCAGAAAAGCGGTCCCGGCTCCAAAAAGCTGATCAGAGATTCAAACCGCACCCCGCCCACCAGTTGATTGCCAAAGAAAGCAATCCCAGCACTGGTAAAGGAGAGAGTATAGAAAACCAAACTGATACGACTGCGCCGGGTGGTGCGATAGTTGGTGGTACGCAGAACCGCGTTGGAAAAGGTGTAATAGGCCGCCGGCAACATGGCGATGCCCAACCATTGCAGCCTCAGCCAACGGTTGGCCGACTCGGCGGTGAGTACACGGGTCAGGGCTACGTCCGCGGCAAAGGTGACCACGACACAGGCCAAGAGCAGGGCAAAGCGGCGCGCCACCGGGCTGCGGAAATTATAGGTAAAGTTGTAGGCCAGGAGCGAGAAGGCCAGGATCACCACTGTCGAAGAGACCAGCACGTTGATGGTGGCCAGCAGTTCGGTCCAGCCAAAGCCTAGCTCACCCACTCGATCTCCTCATTCACAATCACCCACATCTTGGCCCGCCGCTTGAGGGTGAGCAGAAAGCCGCCCCCCAGGGTTGGTGTGCGCCGGATACGGATGCGGATCTTGGCGTCGTCCAGGGTGGCGAAGTCGATGGTCTCCATCTCCACCACCGGGCCGTCCACTGGGGGCAGGGCTTCGCCTTCCAACACCCAATAAGTTTGGCCGTCAAAGCCCAACTCCCCGTGTTCTTCCCGGGCATCTGCCACAATGCGCAGGCGGGCGGGGACGCCATTAGCGCTGGGTTCCAGATGACGCCGCTGGCCCAATTTGTGGATCAAGGCCGTACGGCGGATGCGCACCGTGGCCGGTTCGTCCAGGTTATCGCTGGCATAATAGCGGGCCAGGGCATAGATAGGGGCAAAAGCGTTCTGCTGACTGAGCAGGGCCAGAAGCTCCTCCCGGGGACCGCTCCAATTATAGCGCCACCGTTTGGCCGTCACCCGGTCGCCGTAGACCAGCAGTTCCAGGGTGGCCTCCGCGCCCAGGCGGTTGACCACATTGGCCGCCGGCAGATAGGTGGGGTTGGCCTTCAACCGGTCCAGCAGGATCTCTGGGGTCGTCTCCTCCTCGTCCGTGCGCAAGAAGGAATAGCGGGTGGTGAGGTTGAAGACAATTCCCACCACCACCGCCACCCCCAACAGCCCCACCAAGATCCAGGCAACAGGATCCATGGACGCGGCGATCTGCGCCAGGGACGGAAACCCGTCATCCCCGCCGCCGCTTTGGGCAAATTCAAGTGTGTTCCCAATCATCCCCAACATACGCGCCTATTATTTCCTCAACCCAATGACCAGGCAGATGCGCCTTGGGCTATTTTACCATATCCGCCCCAAGTGATGCAGATGGAACCCCGCTTCGTTCAATCCCAATCGCCAATTCCCTGGAAAAGCTGTCCAATTTGCCTCGCACAAAGATGAGAGCAAGATGAATGCGTGAAAGATTTACGGATTATGGGTGCCGAATGGGAAGCATCACCACAGTAGAATATGCCCCTGGCCGCTACAATGTCCATATCTTGTACGGAAAATGTACAGGTATTTCGTCAAGAAAGAGTGCATAACTCGCCAAAACATTCTGTTTGTCAAGGTTTGTCCACCAATTCTCTGTTCCCATGAAAGGAATGAAACCACAATGAAGCGTTTCTCTGTTCTGTCCATCCTGTTGGTCCTTGCTCTGCTGGTCGGTGCTTGTGGCACACCTGCTACCCCTGCACCTGCCCCCACTGCCGTCCCCACCATGGTCCCGGAACCGGTGATGATGGACATCGTTGACACCGCCGCCGGCGCAGGTAGCTTCACCACCCTGTTGGCCGCCGCCGAGGCCGCTGGCCTGGTGGATGCCCTGAAGGGCGACGGTCCCCTGACCGTCTTCGCCCCCACGGATGAAGCCTTCGCCGCTGCCCTGGCTGCCCTGGGCCTGACCGCCGAGGAACTGTTGGCCGACACCGAGACCCTGACCAGCATCCTGCTCTACCACGTCGCTGCCGGCAAGGTCATGTCCACCGACCTGGTTGATGGCATGATGGTCGAGACCCTGAACGGCGCTTCCGCCACCATCAGCCTGGGCGAGGGAGCCATGATTGACGGTGCCAACATCATCACCGCCGATGTCGAGGCCAGCAATGGCGTCATCCACGTCATCGACGCCGTCATCCTGCCCCCGGCCAACTAAGGCCATGTGACAGCCTGCCGCTTCCTCGACGGCAGTTGATATAAAAAAAAGAGACCGGCTTGGGAATTGTTCCCAAGCCGGTCTCTTTTTTTTATCGAGTATCGAGTATCGAGTGTTTTTGCCTCGGTATGTCAATACTCGATACACGATACTCGATTGCCTCACCCAAACTCAATCCCCTGCGCCAAGGGCAAACTGTCCGAATAGTTGATCGTGTTTGTCTGGCGGCGCATGTAGGCCTTCCACGCATCCGACCCGGACTCGCGACCGCCGCCGGTGTCCTTTTCGCCGCCGAACGCGCCGCCGATCTCCGCGCCGCTGGTGCCGATGTTGACGTTGGCGATGCCACAGTCTGACCCGGCGGGGGAGAGGAAGCGCTCGCTGGTGGAGAGATCTCCGGTGAAGATGGCGCTGGAGAGACCCTGGGTGACGCCGTTATGCAGGGCCATGGCCTCGTCCATATCCGCCACTTCCATCAGGTAGAGGATGGGCGCAAAGGTCTCTTCCTTGACGATGGCGGTCTGGGCGGGCATGCGCACGATGGTCGGCTCCACAAAGTTGACACCCAACGCCGGGATGCGCTTGCCGCCCACCAAGATTTCGCCGCCGTCGGATGTGGCGGCTTCAAGGGCGTCCATCATGGCCTGGACCGAGCGCTCACTGGACAGGGGACCCATCAACACCCCGTCCTGCATGGGATCGCCGATGGAAACTTGCTCGTAGGCCCGGATCAGCCGCTCGGTGAGGGCCGGGGCGATCTCTTTGTGGACGATGATGCGCCGGGTGCTGGTGCAGCGCTGGCCGGCGGTGCCCACGGCCCCAAAGACGATGCCCCGCACGGCCATGTCCAAATTGGCCGCCTTGTCCACGATGATGGCGTTGTTGCCCCCCAACTCTAAAATGCTCTTGCCCAACCGACCCGCCACCGTGCTAGCCACATGCCGCCCCACCTTGATCGAACCGGTGAAGCTGATCAACGGCAGCCGGGGATCGTTCAACATCCCTTCGCCCACCACCTCGTTGGCCCCAATGGCCAGGGTGAAGATGCCCGACAGCCCGTGGTCCGCCATCACCCGGTTGGCGATGTGCTGCACGGCGATGGCGGTCAACGGCGCGGACGGCGACGGCTTCCAGATCATCGTGTCCCCGGCCACCGCGGCGATGGCCGCGTTCCACGCCCACACGGCCACGGGGAAGTTGAAGGCGCTGATGATGCCGACCGGCCCCAGGGGATGATACTGCTCGTACATGCGATGGCCGGGCCGCTCGGAGTGCATGGTCAGCCCGTAGAGCTGCCGGGAGAGACCCACGGCAAAGTCGCAGATGTCGATCATTTCCTGCACCTCGCCCATGCCCTCGGCCCGGATCTTGCCCATCTCCAGGGTGACCAGCTCGCCCAAGGGTTCCCGGTATTCTCGCAAGGCGTCGCCCAGATCCCGGATCACCAGCCCGCGTTTGGGAGCGGGGACTGTGCGCCACGTTTTGAAAGCCTCCGCTGCGGCCTCGACCACCCGATCATAGGTGGCCGCGTCGGCCTGGATGACCGTGGCGATGGGCTCGTTGGTGGCCGGGTTGAGGGAGACCAGTTCCAGACCGCCTGGGTTGTCGATCCAGCCGTCAGGTCCGATACAGGCCCCAGAATTGACAGCGCTCAGGCCCAGCTTTTCCAACAATGGGGCGGCGGATTGAGCTTCAAATGGTTTTATACGCATATACACTGTTCCTCCTTGAACTGTGGTGAGGGGTTGATAGTTTAGGGAGGTATTCTACCACGAGTGGGGGGAGTTGGGTGGAGTGGGGCGAGGGGAGACGCAGGGGTGATCGGGTTGGATGAGATTGGCGGGCGTCTAACGGTTTGCGTTACCTGCGTGTGGGCGGGCGTGGACTCTGTTTGGGAGCAGGAAAAACCCGAAGCCAGAAAAAAGCTCCTAAATCGCGCAGACTCCCACACGTCAGGTGTACGCTTTGTTAGCCACCGCCATTGCCTTAAGCGGTTTTGTGGGATGGGAGGATTTCCTTTTTTTGTGCTGTTCGTTTTCTTGTTATGAAGTAAATCGCAATTCCTGCGGCAAGTATGAGAATATCAAAAATGGTCATGACTAGAAAACCGATTCCAGAATTTTCGAGACCCAACCCAACTTGCGGCGAACCGTCAAAGAAAAGCGGGAGATTGGAGTGCATGAGAAAGTCCAGAATCCAGTGACTAAAAACCGCCAGCCCGATTATGCCGCTTATTCGGCGGTCTCGATAAAAAAGGAAGGCAATTGCGGCGGCTATGGTTGTCCAAATTATGGACATGAATAATCCGTGCGAATAGGGATTTGAAACGGGCGTTAGATATTTGACCCCCTGATTAAAATCCATGACTGCAATGACCCCTTTGGGTTCGATGCCAACTGATGAGAACAAAAAATACAGAATGTCGTTTGTTTCGCTGGCTATTACAAAAGCCAAGAGAGGAACTTTGGGCGTGGCAGATTTCGCTACAAGTGCAGGTGCGAGATGACCTATTCCCGACATTGTTTAATTTCCTTCTCTTGAAATTTGAAAGAGCCTGATTGTAAACATGACCATCCAAGCCATAGACAACAATCCGCCAGGCATGGCAAATGCTGTCGCCATATCCTTTATGTTGGGCGCAAAAGTCACCAAAACAATATAGAGTAGTAATAAGGTGCTTCCAGCAATTCCCAAATACGAATTGACTTTGCTAAAAACCTTCCCCGTTAACATGGTGAGTGACATGATAAGACCTGCGATGTTTGGCAATAGAAAGCCTATAAACACTCCTAAACTACCATGTGTACCCCTTGCAAGCATGGCTTCACCTGCGGCGGCAAATAAAGTTTTTTGGGACTCTGTGGTTGCGGCGGAGTATTTATGACTTAGTTCAAGCATGGGCAAGGCTGTATTTGTTGTGACAAAGATTGTTGTCCCTACCAGAAAAATAATCAGGGCAAGCAGGGCGTATGCGATATTTGTCTTGCGATGGGCGGCAAAAAGTGCAAAATAAGTGGGAATAAAAATCATTTGATTGATGATATTCAGCAGGTCGAGATTGTAAAGACCAAGCAAGGGATTTATTTGAAATTGTGCAAATCTGTCAACGGCTGTTTGCGGTAGAGCGGATAAATTGCCGCCAGTCACAGAACCAAAGACTACATCAAGCACAATCCCGATAAATGCAATGATGGTGGTAATACCGCCAAGAATATAAATGCTATTCCATTGGGCTTCGCTGTTCATGCTTTTTGTTTCAGACACTCATTTGATCCTTCTTGAAAAACTGATGACTATTTCGACAGAAGCGGTTTCAATTGAACCGCCCATTCTTCAATGGCATTCCAATTACGGTGGTCGCCTTCCTTCCACACGCCGAATATCATACTCACACGAAACATCAATCTATCGCTGAAATTTTCGACTTTGTTGATGTCCAATCCGCCTGCAAAGAGTCCTACACTAACAGGCTTGACCAACGCACGTACGGGGTCAAGAAATGTGGATACGAATGAGCGATAATTTTCCCCGTTTGGCATTGCTAGAGTCATACACACTAAAAAAACAGCGAATGGCTTTGCTGCTAATTCCTTTTGATATGTACGAATGAATTGCATGGCTTCGGGCAACCATGCTTTACCGCGAATGGCACTTCCCGCCACCACTGCGTCATATATTGAAAGGTCTTTTACTTCTTTCATGGGAATTACGTCTGCTTTCACTCCGTTTTCAGCAAGCGTTTTTCCAATCGCTTCTGCCACTCCGACTGTCCAACCTGTTCGACTGGAATAAGTTACAAGAACTTTATTGTTCATCAGATTTCCCTTTTGAAGACACACTTAATTTTCAACGAGGTGGCTAACGATGGAATTCAGCTACAGTGAGCGTAGCGAGCGGTCGGCTGGAACGAGTTGTTAGACGGCCTCGTCCCACGCCCTCTTCAACCATTTGAAAACCTGCTCATCAATTTCCTTCTCATGGTACAGCTCCAAGTGATGCGTGAACCGTTTCGGTCCGACTTCTGTAATCTCCTTCCATCGCGGCGATGTGTTGCGTTCGGGGAAGGAGATTGCAAGGACAAGCGGTGCCGTAGGGCGATCCTTGAGATACTGGCCTGGTATCCATACTAAAGCGAAATTTGTCTTTCGACGAAAAGCAATCTGGCTCTTCGAGGAGCGAATCGTCGCATCGCCCAAACGTTCAACTTGGCGCAAAATAGCCTCGAAGAGCCGCCTCGATTCGGCTTTGTCTCGAAAGAAATCCTCGACCGTTGAGTCCAACACCTTTACTACCACCTTGGCTTCCCGCGCACAGGAACTGACCGCCTAACTATCATTATTCAGCACCTGACAAAATAATCATAGCACGGGGTGATTGTTCCCGCAACCGACTTGCGAAGCGGGGGAAACGTGAACGATCCTCAGTCATCTGCACCGCCAAACCCCATCCTCCCCCTGCGCCAACCCCAAAAAGAGACCAGGATCGTAGGTGTTGGCGGCGTCGGTTTCATTGGCATAACCGCCGGTTTGCGTGGACTTGACCACGGAGAAGTGCAAATGCAGCCCCGTGGGCCGGGACGGCGTGCCGGACCAATTGCCCTGATAGCCCAAAAGGGTGCCCGCCGCCACAAAAACATTGTACGTGCCCGGCGGAAATTCTTCGGAGACAAAAGAAGTTTCTCCGTCCGCAGAGGCCATGTGGGTGTAATAGGTCCAGATCTGGTCACCGGGCGTGGGGGCGTCCAGATCCGGGTCGGCTTGCAGAGAGGCCGGGCCGGGGAAATCCTCGTGGCGCAGGATCACCGTGCTGCGCCAGTCCGCCTCCCGGATCAAGTAGCCGTCATAGGCGGCGTAGATGGGCGTCACGTTGACCTCCCCGTCCGGGCTGAAGATGTCGAAGCCCGAATGGGTGTGGCCGGGGCGGAAGCTGTCCCCGCGCCCGAAGCCCACGTAGCCGTCCGTGGGCAAGAGCATGGCCGCGCCGGGACAACGCTCACCGCCGGTCAATTGCCAATCGGGATGGGCCGCCGGGTCCGCAAACCAGGCCCGCAGCCGCCACATCTGCCCGGAGCCGCCGTCCAGCCCAAATTGAAGATAGAGAAAAGCGGCGACAGCGATCAACCCGGCCACCCCGATCAACACCAAAACCGACTTTTTTAGCGTATTGCCCACAGATTTCCTCAAATTTATCAGCGCGATCATGAATTGTAGAAATGTAGGTGCGGTTTTCAACCGCACGATCCTTCCGCAAATGTGCGTTGTGCGGTTAAAAACCGCACCTACACTGCGGGCGCGGGTCAACCCGCTCTGGTTTCGATACGCCGCCAGTCAATGAATGGTTTGCGGAGATCTTGGTGGCGGCTACTCAACCGACGCTACCTCACAGATGTAGCGCCGCGTCCGTGGGCGCGTGGCGGCGGATGTAGGCCAGGAGCAGAACGGTGATGCCGATGCCGGCCGCGCCCGTGGCGAAGACGGCGGCGTAGCCCACCCACAGGACCAAATAGCCGCTGACCAACGCGCCCACGATGGCGCCGATGCTGACAAAGGAGGTATAGGTGCCCACTGCCGTGCCTTCCCCGCCTTTGGGGGCCAAATGCGCCACGGTGGAGTTGCCCGCCACCGCGATGCCGGCCCAGCCCAGTCCGCTCAACGCTTGCAGGGCGGTCAACACGATCAAGCTCTGAACTCCCCGCAACTGGAAGAGGGAAACCAGGGCAAAGCCGCCAAAAACGCAGATGCGCAAGCTGATGGTGAGCATCTGCACCCGCAGACTGCCCCGACTGCCGATCAGGTTGCCCACCCAGCGATAGCTGAAGGCGGCGGCGACGCTGTTGATCATGCCCACAAAGAAGACCGAACCGGCGCTGTTGTCCAATTCCTGGATCTGCCAGACCGCGAAGGGCGTATAGGCCATCACCGACATGGTGAAGAGGAAGAAGCTGGCAAAATAGTAGGCCACCAAGGGCTTGCGTAGGGCGTCAATCCCCCGATGCATCGCCCACACAGAGCGCCGACCCACTCGGCTTGGCAGGCGCACAACCCCCGCGGCCAGCCTGGCCCCAGCCCGAAAGGGGTTGAGGCTGGGCAGGTGATGCAGAGAGTTGGGCAGAAAACGGGAGCGTTCGACCATGGAAAAGCCCGAGCGCAAGGAAACCCCGGCGTCGTGTTCTCTTGGCTGCCGGGGCTTGCTCATGCGTGGCTCCGGCACCATGCGCCAGGCCCACACCACCCCCAGAATGCTCAACCCGCCGCTCAAGAACCACAGGCCGCGTTGGGTAACCTCATTGCCAAAAAAGCCGATGCCATAGGTGATACAGAGCAACCCCACCACCCGGCCCAGGACCACGCCCCATCCGCTGATCTGGTTGAAGCGGCCAAAGTTCTCGTCCCATTCATCCTTGGGGGTGGTATCCATGATCAACGTGCTGCTGACCGGGGTACCGGCCACGCTCAAGGCCCCAATCAGGGCGGACAGCACGATATATTGGAGGACGGTGGTACTCATCCCCGTGAGCAAGGTGGGGATGCCGAAGCCGAGAAACCCCAAGATCAGGTAGAGCTTGCGGGTGCCGTAGCGGTCGCTCAACCAGCCCCAGATGGCCGACGCCGGCACAGTGGCCGCACTGGTGATGGAACTGGCCAACCCCACCGCGGCCACGTCGCCCCCCAAGATCTGCGTGATGAAGATGGCGGGCAGGCTGATGGTGCTACCGCTGCCGATCCTGTTGGGCAGAAAGGCATGGAACCAGGCTGGGGCCTTGCCGCCACGATCCTTCTTCTTGGATGCCACCCGAAAGGTCGGATGCATCAGCCGGGACCAAAAGGTCGGATCGGCTTGGACGGTGGTGCTGTTGCTGGCCTGACTGCGGCCGACTGACGTGCTCATAAATGCTCCAGATTTTCCCACAAATGTCCGCAACAAAAGCGGTTTAGTAAAGATCGAACCTCTATTCTACCTCACTTACCCATAGGGTCAAGTCTGGCGCGGATAAGGCGCAGGGGTTTGGATGGGGTTGCCCCGCCCTGTCACCCCCATCCAAACCCCCTACCTGCCACATTTGAACCCCACCCGCCCCCTGTGCTACCATCCAATCAACAACTCAACCAATCAACCCACCGGAGCCAACCCATGCCCGAACTCTTCACCGTCCACACCCCGCCGGACGCCTGGCGCGTCTTTCTACAACACTTCACGCCCCACGTGCGCACCGAAACCATTCCCACCATGGACGCCCTGGACCGCATCCTGGCCCAGGATCTGCACTCCGCCCAGGATCTGCCCACTTTCGCCCGCTCCACGGTGGATGGCTACGCCGTGGCCGCGGCGGACACCTACGGCGCGTCCCCCGGCCTGCCCGCCTTTTTGGATGTGGTGGGCGAGGTGCCAATGGGACAGGCAGCCGCGGTCAGCGTGGGCGTGGGCCAGGCCGTCCTCGTCCACACTGGCGGCATGATCCCGGAGGGGGCCAGCGCCGTGGTCATGGTGGAGAACACCCAGCGGGTGGATGGGGCCAGTATTGAGGTGATGAAACCCGTGGCCGAAGGCGAAAATGTGATCCAAATTGGCGAAGATATCGGGATTGGGGATTTGGTCTTGGGGAGTGGGCATCTGCTGCGCCCCCAGGATCTGGGCGGGCTGTTGGCCCTGGGCATCACCCAGGTGAGCGTGGCTGTGCCGCCAAAGGTCGCCATCCTCTCCACCGGGGACGAGGTCGTGCCCCCGGACCGCCCCCCCGGTCCCGGCCAGGTGCGGGACATCAACTCCTACACCCTGGCCGCCCTGGTGCGCCGGGCCGGGGGGGAGCCGCTGCTCGGCGGCATCATCCCCGACAACCGGGCGGCTTTGGAGGCCGCCGTGGCCCAGGCCGCTGCGCACGCGGACGTGGTGGTCCTCTCCGCCGGCAGTTCGGTCAGCTATCGGGACATGAGCGCGGAGGTGATCGACGGCCTGGGGCGGCCTGGGGTGCTGGTGCATGGGGTGAGCGTGCGACCGGGCAAGCCCTCCATCCTGGCCGTGTGTGACGGCGTGCCCGTCTTCGGCCTGCCCGGCAACCCGGTCTCGGCCATGGTGATCTTCGACCTTTTTGTGACACCCACCCTCCGCCTGCTCCTGGGTGCATCCGCCCCGGCCCAGCAGCAAGTCCAGGCCCGCCTTGCCCGCAACGTCGCCTCCACCACGGGCCGGGAAGACTATGTCCAAGTTCAGATCGAAGAGCGAGACGGCGAACTGTGGGCCGTGCCGGTTTTTGGCAAGTCGAACCTGATCTACACCCTGGTCCACGCGGACGGGTCGATCAAAATCCCCCTAGACAGCGGGGGCGTCCGCCAGGGGGAGTGGGTGGTGGTGGGGTTGCACTAGACTAGAATGCTCAGTTTCCTGATATGTTTACTTTGTCGGCAACTACTCTGTAAGCTCATCACAGAAATGTCTTGCCGTTAAGAATAACCAAGGAATTTGGCTTCGTTGAAGCAAAGAGACATTATAGTCACGGCTTACCAAATCAGTTGAGGCAATTTGACCAAGGTCAGATATAACGTATTCATATGTGCCTTTATCCACTTCACCAGGGAGGATACATGCCCGGATCATAGCGGTGAATACTTCTGTAAAACAATTCGGGCCACCAAGATACTCCCACCAATCAAGTCCAATTCTGACTGCAACGTTGACTGTGACACCGTCATATTGAAAGGAACAGTCCCAGCGGTCGGCGGGATCAACTGTAATGGAATCTGGTTTCTTTTCTTTGATGTTTCGTAGAATATGCCAATCCTTCTTGTTAGAGATCTTCTTGGTTCCATACAAAACACCATAAGTAAAATCGATTTCAGTTACATTTTCTTCTCTCGCCCATGCCTGATGGTGGTTAACAATTGTGTCAGCGAAATTCTCACTCATCTCGTCATTCAGACACCTGGGCCCGCTTTTCAGAGTGGCAAGCCGCAACAGATTCCCATCATTTCTCTTGCCGTCCAGCGCTGAGTTGCTCGTATGCATCTCGCTGTTTACGCATTCCCAGCCATAAGCAGGCAGCACCACCTCTTCAACCATTCGCCCTGCGGATGTTTCCATTGACGAAAACTGCTTTGCCGGCAGAATATCACCTTCAAGCTGACTTATTTTCGTGTACATTCTCTGTTTTGCATGAATCAGTAGAACGTACGGACTCGTGTTAAACTTCTTGAATATTGCATCTTTTGCAGGTAGTGCCGTGATATGAGAATCGATCTTTTGGCGAAACGCGTTCTCCAACAATAAAACACGATTGCGACTTTCATCGGACGCGTCTATGCTACGGAGCCCCTCTAATAGGGTGAGCTTAGAAAGTTTTCTTGCGGTAGTTCTTGGAAGTCCCTCGTGTTTATGCGCCACGTGACTCTAATCCCCTTACTTTTCTCTTGGTTTTTGGTTTGCCATAGGCGGCGCCACCATTATCTTTGTTGTCATCCCAGATGACAACTTTTCCATTCTTAAACCATTGTCTTGTTCTCACATGAGATTGAACATAGACGATTCGTGGTTCTGACGAATTTACAGAAACTGACTGGATCTGTCTCGCGGATATTTTTTTGAGGGTATCAGCAATGACGTTGCCTGCGATCACGCCCAAACGGGTAGGAACGGCATTCCCTACCTGTCTGTATTGCTCTGAAGTTGTGCCAACGAATTCCCACTCATCCGGGAATTCTTGAATCCTGGCATATTCACGAATAGAGAGTGCGCGGGTTTCTGTAGGGTGGCAAAGGGAGGTACTCGCGTGATTGGGCATCGTAATCAATGTCGGACATGGAAGATCGAAAGTGAGTCGTCTCCACCAACCAGATCGACCTCCTTTCGCAAACCACGCTTTTCCCATTGATTCCTTCTGTAACTCTTCAGGAAGACTTCGCCAGTTAGATCCTGGCGGAACCAAACCAAGATACCGCTTTTTTCTCGGACTAAAGTCAAGAACGGTTGGGATCTCCTCTTGCATGTTGGCAATTGCATCACCAAGCGTTTTCCAAGGCTGCAACTTAACGTCGTCAAAAAGACTTGGTTGCGAGGCTGAATTGTTTCCTGGGTTTATTTGACCGTGTGTTGGAGCAGGAAACTCGACTTGGAGATTATAACGATTACCGATAAAAAGAGCCCTCTCACGGATTTGAGGTGCGCCGTAATTCACCGAATTGACTTCGAAAATGTCGAGGTGGTAACTGGCCCCGTCAATTTTGGCCAAGTCGCTGGCGAACAGTCGGACTACCGATCCTGGTTTTTCATCTTCAGATAGCGGTAATCCACCTTTCTCTGGTCTATCCGCAATGGGTCGATGAATCAATGCCGCGGAAAGTAAACCTCTCACGTTTTCCATCAGGAACAACTTGGGACGAATGTATTCCACAAATCGCAAAAAATCCCAAAGCAAGGTTCCGCGAGGATCCTGTGTCGTTCCTCGTTTCCCGGCTGTGCTAAATGTTTGGCATGGGGGGCCACCGACAATTACATCAATGTCCTCAGCCTGTAAGCCAAGATCGTCCAGAACTTGCTCAGGGGACAACTGAGATATGTCGGCTTCGATAATCTTTAGCGATTGCGACAAACGGCCTTTTTGTTGATTTAACCGAATTGTTTTGCAGAATGTTGGAACTTTTTCTACACAGGCCACAGTCTCAAAGCGATCTGTGAACCCAAGACCAAGATCAAGCCCCATTCCTCCCGAAAACAGGGAAAGAACCCTGTATTTTCTCTCGCTTCTATTGTTATTCATTGAGTTCAATTCTGTTCCTTTGATAACAACAAGCCGAATTCATCTCCGGTCTTGATGCAGAAATCTACACGAATCTCAAGAAAAAGATTCATGTAGATTCGTGGATCGCTTTTTCACGACACCCGCCGCTTCACATCCATCACGTTGGGCAGCCGCTCGATTTTGGTCATGATGCGGGAGAGTTGGGAGACGTCCTGGATTTCCAGGGTGATGTTGATCAGGGCCATGTTGTCCTTCAGACCGGTGAGGGCTTCGGCGCTGCGCAGGTTGATCTTCTCGTCCGCCACCAGGGCGCTCACATCCCGCAGCAGCCCGGCCCGATCATAGGCCCACACCTGGATGCTGACCGGGTAGGTCTCCTCGCTGCGGGCACCCCACTGCACCTCCACCAGGCGAGTGTTGTCCCCGCTCTTCATTTTGGCCAGGATGTTGGGGCAGGTACTCTTGTGGATGGTCACCCCTCGCCCTTGGGTGATATAGCCGATCACCGAATCACCGGGTACCGGGCTACAGCAACGGGCCGGCTGGGCCAATAGCCCCTCCACGCCCAGAATGTACACCCCATCCACGGATCGAGAAGCGCTCTCGTCATGTTTGGGCAGGACAGGCTCTTCGTTCTTCTCCCGCTCCTTGCGCTCGGTGTCCAGCACCCGCTGGGCGATCTGCTGGGTATTGATGTCCCCATAGCCCACGGCGGCAAAAAAATCATCCAGCCGATCATAGGCAAAGAGCTTGGCCATAGACTCAAAAGACCAGGCGATGGAAAGACGCTTCATCTCCCGTTCCACAATCTGGCGGCCTTGCAGAATGCTCTCCTCCCTGGCCTGTTTGCGGAACCAGGTGCGCACCTTGCTGCGGGCGCGCTGGGTGGTGACATAGCCGGCGCTGGGATTGAGCCAATCCCGGCTGGGGCTGCCTCGCTTGGCCACGATCACCTCCACCTGGTCGCCGTTGGAGAGCTGATGGTCCAAGGAGACCAGCTTGCCGTTGACCCTGGCTCCCCGGCAACGATGGCCCAATTCCGTGTGGATGTGATAGGCAAAATCTACCGGGGTGGACTTGGCGGGCAGGTCGATCACCTCGCCTCGGGGCGTAAAGGCATAGACCCGATCCTGGAAGACATCGGTCTTCATGCCGTCCACAAATTCGTCGGCGTCGGTCACATCTCCCCGCCACTCCATCAACTGGCGGATCCAGGCGATCTTCTCGCCAAAATTGGCGTCGTGGCTGGTCTGTTCCTTATAGCGCCAATGGGCGGCAATACCATATTCGGCCAAGCGGTGCATCTCCGCCGTGCGGATCTGCACCTCCATGGGCCCACCGCCGGGACCAAGCACCGCGGTGTGCAGACTCTGGTAGAGGTTGTCCTTGGGGTTGGCGATGTAGTCGTCAAATTCGCCGTGGATGGGCCGCCACTTGCTGTGGACAATGCCCAAGGCCGCATAACAACTGCTCACATCCGACACGGTGATGCGGAAGCCGTGGATGTCGTAGATCTGGTCGAAGGCCACACCCTTGCGGGTCATCTTTCGATAGACGCTGTAGATATGCTTGGGGCGTCCGCTGATTTCGGCCTTGATGTCGGCCTCGGCCAACGCCGCCGCCAGGGTACTCATCACGGTCTGCACCCAAGCTTCTCGCTCCGCGCGCTTCTGGGCCATAGATTGAGAGAGTTGACGATAGGTCTCCGGCTCCAAGTAGCGAAAGCTCAGATCCTCCAACTCCCATTTGATCTGCCAGATCCCCAGGCGATTGGCCAGGGGGGCGAAGATTTCCAGGGTTTCCCGGGCGATGCGCTGCTGGGATTCGGGCTTCTGGCCGTCCAACGTGCGCATGTTGTGCAACCGATCGGCCAGCTTGATCAACACCACCCGCACATCTTCCACCATGGCCAAAAACATCTTGCGCAAGGACTCCATCTTGGCGTCCGGCTGCTTTTCGCGCATGTTGCCCAGTTCGTCAATCCGCTTCAACTTGGTGACACCATCCACCATCATGGCCACATTTTCGCCAAAGTGACGGCGCAGATAGGCCACGTCAAAATCCGTGTCCTCGGCCACATCGTGGAGCAGGGCCGCGGCCAGGGTCTCCGGATCCAGCCGCAGTTCGGCCAGGATCTTGGCCACGGCCAGGGGATGCATGATGTAGGGCTCCCCGGTCTTGCGTCGGGTACCCAGGTGGGCATAGCTGGCCACGGCATAGGCCCGCAAGACCAACTGCCTGTCCGCCGGTTTGAAAAAGCTGGCCACCGATGCCATCAACTGGCTCAAGCCGGCCAGTTCCGTGGGTTCCGGAGCCAAACTGATGGGTTCACCATCCGCGACATCGGGGATAGAGGGCAGGCTGTTGAGCTGGGCGATGAGGGAATCCCCATCGATGGCAGGGGTAAAGGCGGAGATCAACTGGGGACCGATGGGAAGTCCACTGTTCACGCTGTCCGCAGACCCGGGCGGGGGCGAAGCGTCCCCACCCGGTTTCTGGGCCGGGTCAGCCCTGGGGGGATCTGTATTGTCCGCATCATCACGTAGTGCGAGTGTAGGTCTGTTGCCAAAATCTGTCATAAATGCCCCATCAGCCAGGCGGCTGGTTCCTGCCAGAACTCAAAAACTTCGCTGCAAAAGAGTAGTTCCCACATTATAAAGGCAATCCCATACCGTCGCAACGAGAAAAAGTGTTTGTGAAATAATCTACGAAGATTCGTGGATCATTCACCCGCCAGGAACGCGGCCACTTCCGCCCCAATCTGCCCGTGGACCGTGGCGCGTTGTTCGGGCGTGTCTGGATCAAAGCGCAACCAGCGCACCCCGGAGAGCCGCCGGAACCAGGTGTATTGATGGCGCACAAAGCGGTGGGTCTCGGTCTTGATCCGTTCCACCGCCGCCGCCAACGTGACCTCCCCCCGCAAATAGGCCCCGATCTCCCGATAGCCCAGGCTGGTCATGGCCGGCAGGGCGGGTGAATAGCCGGCAGCCAATAGCCGTTGGGTTTCATCAACCAACCCGGCGGCCATCATGTCATCCACCCGGCGGTCAATGCGCGCATAGAGCAGCTCCCGATCCATGTCCAAACCGATCTGGAAAATGCGATACGGCGGCGGCTCGGCCCCCTCCAACTCGCTCTTGGATTTGCCCGTGGTGATCACGATCTCCAGGGCCCGCACCACCCGGCGCACATTTTTGGCATCCGTGCGCGCCGCGGTGACCGGGTCCAACGCTTCCAGACGGGCGAAGAGGGGCTGCCAGCCCTGGGCCGCGGCCACGGCCTCCAATTCAGCCCGCAGATCCGGGTTGGGCGGCACATCGGGGATGCGCAACCCCTCCACCACCCCCCGCACATAGAGTACGGTTCCCCCCACCAAAAAGGGCACGGTCCCGGCTTTGTGCAATGTATCGATGGTCGCGTACGCCAATCCCTGATACTCAGCCAGACTCAACACCTGATCCGGCATGCGCAGGTCCAACAAATGGTGGGGGATGGCGGTCTGCTCCGCCAAGCTAGGCTTGGCCGTGCCAATATCCATCCCCGCATAGACCTGGCGGCTGTCCGCATTGATCACCTCGCCCCCAAAACGCCCGCACAGATCCAAACTCAACGCCGTCTTCCCCACCGCCGTCGGGCCGATCAGGACGATGAGGGGGTGAGGGGGTGAGGGGGTGAGGGGGTGAAGGGGTGAAGGGGAGCCATTGTCCATTGTCCATTGTCCATTCTGCATTTGTTTCATCCCGTCACCGCGTGGCGAATATGTTCGATTTCCAAGAGTCTGCCTTGGCTGTCCATCTGTACGGCCACCACATCGATGCGCCAGGGACCGGCCCAGCCTGTGGACTGGATATAGTGGGCCGCCACCTCCCGCAGCTTGGCCTGCTTGCGGGGGGTGATGGATTGCTTGGCCGTGCCAAAACGCGTCCCCCGCCGGGTGCGCACCTCAACGCAGACCCGCCACGTCACCACCCCCGGCCCCACCAGCAGATCCGGGGCCATCTCCTCGGCCACAATGTCCAACTCCCCGACTGGGCAGCGCCAATTGCGCTCGATGATGGTCAGCCCAGCCTTGGCCAGAGCCTGGACGGCTAGGTCTTCCCCGGTGTCGCCCAGGGATCGGCGGGCGCTAGGCATGGGCAGAGGTCTCCCGGTCAAAAAGCGTCAGTTTTGGGGCGATGGGCGAAAAAGTGTGGCGATGGACCGGGCTGGGTCCAAGAGCAGCCAGTGCGGCCATGTGCCCGGCGGCCCCATAGCCTTTATGCCGCTCAAAACCATAATCGGGGTAGGCATCCGCCAGGGCCACCATCAGCCGATCCCGATGCACCTTGGCCAAGATCGAGGCGGCGGCAATCGAGATCATGCGGGCATCCCCCTTCACAAAGCTCTCCTGGGGCAGGTTGACCCGATCCAGCCGCACCCAGTCGATGATCAGATGGTCCGGCGGCGGAGTCAGGGCTTCGATGGCCCGCTGCATGGCCAGCCGGGTGGCTGGGGCAATCCCCATGCGGTCGATCTCCTGGGCCGACGCCTCCCCGATCCCCCAGGCCAGGCTGGCCGCTTGAATCAGGGGAAAGAGAACTTCCCGCCGGGCTGGGGAGAGCATTTTGCTGTCCCGCACCTGGTCCCAGGGCGGGGGCGGGGCGTCGGGTTGGGGCTGAATGGGCAGGATCACCGCACCGGCCACCACTGGGCCGGCCAGCGCGCCCCGCCCCGCTTCATCCACCCCGGCCACGCGCACAAAGCCAGCGCGCCACAGCCGCGCCTCCACCTCCAGGGTGGGACTAACGGCGTCAGTTTGGGTGGATTGGCGATGGTTCTTCATGGCTCTACCATAGCACAAAGCGCCGACCCTTACAAAGCGTTCCTGCCCGCCCACACAGCGCATGTTGATCCAGGATTGAGAACCCCATCTTTTTGTGCTACACTGTCCTCAATCGCATGGGTGATCAGTCAACCTGCGAACCGAAAATTGCACAATTTTACCCTTAGGAGGGTTCTCTGACAAGCATGGAATTGGCTCGGCGTCTATTAGAGATTGTCGAGGATAAACAAGCATCGGACATCGTATTGCTGGACATTCGGGAACTGACCTCTATCGCCGACTATTTCTTAATCGGCACGGTTGGCAGCGAGCGTCAGGCCAAGGCTATGGAAGACGAAGTATTGGCCACGCTCAAATTGGAGCAAAACATCCGCCCCTTGGCCATTGAAGGCAAGGCCGGCAGCGCCGGCGGCTGGCTTTTGTTGGACTACGCGGACGTCATCGTCCACATGTTCGACGCAGAGGCCCGGGCCCACTACAAACTGGAAGAGCTGTGGAGCGAGGCCAAGGTGGTTGTGAAGGTGATGTAAAGAACAACAAACAGAATAGGAAAAAGGCAGTCCGGCCACCTGGAGGTGGCCGGACTGCCTTTTTCCTATTCTGTTTGTTGTGGGGATAGATCTACTCGAAGATCCAGCCATCCACAGCCCGGCTCCACTCGACCAGATCCTGGCCGAACCAGAGACCGATCTCGAAGGCGGCGGTCTCCGGGCCATCGCTGGCGTGGACCAGGTTGCGCCCGATCTCCAGACCGAAGTCGGCGCGGATGGTGCCGGGGGCGGCCTCCGCGGGCTTGGTGGCCCCCACCGTGTTGCGCACCACTTTGATGGCATCAGTCCCTTCCAGCACCAAAGCCGCCACGGGCGAACTGGTGATGTAGTCGATCAGCCCCTGATAGAAGGGACGCTCTTTGTGGACGCCATAGTGTTCCTGGGCCAGTTCGTTGCTGACCGACAAGAATTTCATGGCCACGATCTTCAGGCCCCGACGTTCAAACCGGTGGATGATCTCGCCCACCAACCCGCGCTGCACGGCGTCGGGCTTGATGATGATGAATGTTTTTTCCATGATTTTGGTTCCTTTTGGTTGATTTGTTGATTGGATGGGAGATTAGGCGATTGGGCGATTGGGCGATTGGAGGATTGTACAGTCAGACTCGCTTAATCTCCCAATTTCTACCCCCCAGTCCCCGGTCCCTAATCCCCAATCCCCGACCAATTTGTGTTGTGTTCATTCGGTGATACAATGTCAAACTGTGGCCCAAAAGTGTAGACCTTCAGCTTTTGCCAAAAGTTGAAGGTCTATGTGTCCGGCGTCCAGTCCTGCTCCGCCAGGAAACGCCGATCCGCTGGGCTGAGGTCCAACTTGGACAGGATGTCCGGGCGACGTTGCAAGGTGCGCAGCAAGCCCTGTTCCCGTCGCCATTTGGCCACATTGCCATGATGGCCACTGAGCAGGATCTCCGGCACAGCCTCTCCCCGGAAGACGGGGGGGCGGGTGTATTGGGGGCCTTCCAGCAACCCACCCAGACCGGGCGAGTGGCTGTCCTCGTGGGCACCCAGGGCATAGCCCAAGGCCCCAGGCAGCAACCGGGTGATGGCGTCCACCAGAATCATGGCCGCCAACTCACCGCCGCTGATCACGAAGTCCCCCAGGCTGATCTCGTCGGTCACCACCTGGGTGCGCACCCGTTCATCCACCCCTTCATAGCGGCCGCAGATCAGGGCCAGGCGGGGATGTTGGCTCAATTCCTGGGCCACGGTTTGGGTGAAAGGACGGCCTTGGGGGGTCAACAAGATCACCGGCGTTTGCAGGGGCGGATCGGGTGGCGCTTCTAGTGGCCAGGGCGGCAGGTTGACATAGGCATCTTCTGCGGCCAAGGCCCAACCGGCTTCCCGGTCCAGCACCGTCTCCACGGCGCGGATGATGGGGTCTGGCTTCATCACCATGCCGCCGCCGCCGCCATAGGGCGTGTCATCGCACACATGATGGCGATCCGTGGTAAAGGCGCGGATGTCGTGAACAGCCAACGTGAGCAATCTCTTTTCCAGCGCCCGGGCGATGATGCTTTCGGCAAACGGGCTTTCAAACATTTGCGGAAAAAGAGAGAAAATATCGAAGTGGATGTGCGGGTTTTCTACCATGTGCAGCCAAATTTCGTCATCAAGTGATTATCATCTGTGCGTTCATCTCATTCTATCATAGTTCTTGATTCTCATGTCATCGTCAACTCTTTCGGCAGCCACCGGTCTGTTTCTTACGGTGATGAAGTCTGCTAAATCTTCTGTGAAATCTACCCTGGGTTCCGTGCTGCGCCCTGTGCGTTTGGCTTGGGGATCTGTCCGAAGATCATCGCGTCTTTCGAACACGACGGTCCAGGCGGCCAGCCGGGTGACGGCGGCCTGTGTGGTCGTGGCCGCCCTGTGGATGCTCTGGCCCAAGGAAGTCGGCCCCATTGCGGCCCAGGGCCAGGCCCTGCACGCCCCGGTGAGCCTGAGTGTGGCGGGCAGTCTGGGCAGCGCCGTGGCCCAGGACACCTCCCAGGTGACCGATGTTTCCGCCGTGCAGTCGGTGGGCGCGGCGGCGCTCTCGTCCGCCCAACGGGTGGTGGAAGCCGTGGCCCCGGCCCAAGTGGATGTCACGACTGACCGCTCCCCGGCAAAGGTGTTGGACAGCGAGCGGGGTGGCAGCAGCTTCCCGGCCCGTTCGCCTGAGGATGTGCTGTCCACACCGACAGGTACCCCCACCCCAGAGGTTACGTCCATCCCCATCTTGGCCTTGGTCAATATGGAAGCGTTTGACACCGAAGATTTTCGGGGCTATGCCACCTCTACGCCCACGGCCACACCCACCCCCACGAACATGCCCATTCTGCGCCCCACCGTGGAACCGGTTGTGGTTCCGGCGGTGAAGGGGCGCATTTGGCCTGATTTTGTTCCGGCCCCGGCAGAGGTAGCGGACCACTATTGGCTGGAAAATCCCTTTGCGCCGGGGATGGGTGGACGCTTTGCCTCGGCGCTCTATCCCTATGGCACCACAGCCGGGGGCAAATATCTGCTCCATCATGGGGTGGACATGGGCGGCTATCTTGGCACGTCCTTGCTGGCCGGTGCGCCCGGCGAGATTGTCCATGCCGGGCCGGACAGCGAGTTTGTGCTGGGTCCATACCCCAATTTCTTTGGCAATGCGGTGGTGATCCGGCTGGATCAACGTCTTGCCACCCCGAACGGCGAGCAGGACGTCTTTGCCCTCTACGGCCACTTGAACCAGGTCGCCGTGGAAGTGGGGCAGCGGGTGGAGACGGGGGATCTGGTGGGCTATGTGGGCATGACCGGCATTGCCCTGGGACCGCATCTGCACCTGGAGGTGCGGGTGGGCCACAATGACTACAGCAGCTCGATCAACCCCTGGCTGTGGCTGAAACCCTTCCCCGGTCTGGGCACCTTGGCCGTGCGGGTGCTGGCAGCGGACGGCTCCACCTGGCAGGCGGCCCGGCTTAGTCTGTACCAGTTGACCCAGGAAGGCAGCAAGTGGGTGCGCACGGTCACGACCTATTTGGATGCCGAGAATATCGGCCCGGACCCGGCCTGGGGCGAGAATGGGGCGATGGGGGATCTCTCCGCCGGCACCTATGTGGTGGCGGGCAAGATCAACGGCGAGGCGGTGGAAGCCCAGTTTGTCATCAACCCCGGCCAGACTACGTTTGTGGAGCTGCGCACGACCCAGCAGTAGATTGGCAATGTGAATAATTCAACCGCCGAGGGCGCTGAGAAACGCAGAGAGTCCGCTTTTCCTCTGCGGACTCGGCGCTTTTTGTGGGTAAAGGGAACTCGCTCCCACGCTCTGCGTGGGAGTGGCTTTTCGGCGCTCTGCGCCCAGGGGCGCAGAGCGCCCATTTGCGTTCCCACGCGGAGCGTGGGAACGAGATCTGGAAAGTTGGGAAGGGGCGACATTTTTTGGACAGCAAGCAGACGGTAATTGTATACACGGATGGGGCGTGCAGCGGCAATCCTGGCCCGGGGGGATGGGCGGCGATTCTGCAATTTGGCGCACACCAAAAGGAGTTGAGCGGACGTTTCCGGGACACGACCAACAACCGCATGGAGTTGCGGGCGGCCATCGAGGCGCTGGAAGCCCTCTCCCGCCCCTGCCGGGTGGTGGTGCATACGGATAGCCAGTATTTGCGCAAGGGCATCACCACATGGGTGATGGGCTGGCAGCGCAACGGCTGGCGCACAGCGGGCAAAAAGCCGGTAAAGAACCAGGATCTGTGGAAGCGTCTGCTGGCCGCGGTGGAGCGCCATCAGCCCGCAGGCGGCGTGACCTGGGAGTGGACCAAGGGCCACGCCGGGGATCCCCTCAACGAGCGGGCCGACACCTTGGCCACGGATCAGGTCCAGGCCATCACCGCCGCCGACCCTGTGGACGCTGATCCCAATGGCCCCCCTCTGGGGCAATCTTTGCTCTAGCCCCCTCTTTGTCTGCCTATCCCATTCGCCCGCTTTTTCACAAAAGAAAAGCTATGCCAAACATTTCGCTAAATTCCGAAATCGGTCGCCTGACCAAAGTGATCATCCACGAGCCTGGCCAGGAGATCGAAAACATGACCCCGGCCACGGCCGCGGAGTCGCTTTACGACGATCTGCTCTACCTGCCCAGGGCGCTGAAGGAGCATCGGCAGCTCACCGCGGTGCTGCGCCAGACTGTGCCGGAGGTCTACGAACTGGCGGACTTGCTGGTGGATGTGCTGGCCGATGCAGGGGTGAAGCGGCGGCTGGTGGACCGGCTGTGCGAGCTGCATCAGGCCGGGGAGATGGCGGACGAGTTGGCGGATCTGCCCGCACCTTTGCTGGCCCGGCAGCTTTTGGAGGGGACGCCCCTGCGCCGGGATACGTTGAGCAAGTTTTTGCGCCCGTCACCCTATGCCCTGCCGCCCATGCCCAACACCTTTTTTATGCGGGACGCCACCATGTGCGTCAACGACCGGGTGATCATCGGCTCTATGGCCAAATCGGCGCGGATTTCCGAGGCGTTGCTGTTGCGGGCGATCTTTAACAATCACCCGCAGGTTGAGGGGGCGGGCTACTATTTTGACGGCACGCAGAATCACCGGGATCCCGGCACGCCGGCTGTGACCATTGAGGGCGGAGATGTGCTGGTGATCCGGGAGGATCTGCTGGTGATCGGCTATAGCGAGCGTACCTCTGTGGGGGGGATCGATATGTTGCTGCAATCCTTGGCCCAGGGGGGCAAGGTGCGCCATGTGATCGTGGTGGAGATCCCCAAGACCCGGGCCACCATCCATCTGGACATGATCTTCACCCTGATCGACCGGGACCGCTGTGTGATCTACGAGCCGCTGATCACCGGCGACCGTAGCTGCCCCTGTATGCATGTGGAGTTTGAGGGGGAGCGCATCGGCAACATCCACCGCCACCCGGATCTGCTTCAGGCTCTGGACAGCGTGGGGGTGCCGCTCTTGCCCATCCTGTGCGGCGGCGCGGACCCCGTGACCCAGGATCGGGAGCAGTGGTTTAGCGGGGCTAACTTCTTTGCCCTGGCCCCGGGCAAGATCATCGGCTACAATCGCAGCCGGGCCACCTTCCAGGCGCTGGAGCGGGCCGGCTATCCCACCATCCAAGCCACGGATGTGATGGCCGGGGTGGTGCATCTGGATCAATACGAAAAGTGCGCGGTCGCCATGTCCGGCTCGGAACTGAGCCGGGGCGGCGGCGGCTGTCGCTGTATGACATTGCCGGTGAGCCGGGAGGATTAAACCATGGAAGAGTTTATCAAGCTGGATCAATTCTTGAAAGTGCAGCAAATTGTGATGAGCGGCGGTGAGGCCAAACATCTGATCCAATCGGGCGAGGTGATGGTGAACGGCGAGGAGGAAACTCGCCGGGGCCGCAAGCTGCGTCAGGGCGATGTGGTGACCGTGGATGGGGTGGAGATGGAAGTGGTATTTGAGGGGTAACTGTTGGCTGGAAGCTGTTGGCTGGAAGCTGTTGGCTGGAAGCTGTTAGCAAAAAACGCCGTCAGCGGGAATTGACCCGCTGACGGCGTTTTGCTATCAGCCAACAGCTATCAGCCACCAGCTACCCTTCAGTTGAGCGTGGCGGCCTGCAAGGCGGCCATGCGGTCGAAGGCGGCTTCCGGGCTTTCGTGTTGGGCGAGGAAGGCCGGGGCGATCTTCTCGACTTCGATGCCATCGGCGGCCAAGACGGGAACCAGGGCGGCGATGGCGGCCTCCACCATGCCATCTTCCGGTTCCCGGGTGGTGAGTTTTTGCAACGCCAGCCCTGGGGTAATCAAGATGCGCATGATGCGGCTGCCTTCATGGTTGGCGCTGAAGCGCAGGATCTCGTAGGCAATGCCCGCCACCAGGGGAATCAGCAGCAAGCGGGTGATAAAGCGCAGGAGCAGGGCCAACCAGACAGGCTGAATGCCCACAAAAGTGAGGGGGGCAAAGAGCAGGATGCTGAGGACGATCACATAGAGCAGAAAGCTGGTTCCGCAGCGGGTGTGCTGGACACTGTGCTTTTGCACATTGCGCACGGTCAACTCCACCCCGGCCTCATAGGCGTTGATGGTCTTGTGCTCGGCCCCATGATAGCCAAAAACCCGGCGAATGTCGGGCATAAAGCCGATGGCCCACAGGTAGAGGATGAAGAGTACCATGCGGATGCTGCCTTCAAAGATGGCATCCAGCATGGCGTTGTCGTTGACAAAGGTGGCCATCCAGCGGCTGGCCATGGTGGGGAGCAGGAAGAAGAGCGCAATGCTGAAGGAGAGGCTGGCGGCGATGGTCGTCCACGCCACGGGGCCGGAAAACTCGATCTTCTCCTGGGTTTCTTCCCCCTCTTCTTGCAGGGCGACATCTGCGCTCCACATCAGGGCCCGTGTACCCAGCCCCAGGGCATCCCACAACATCCCGATCCCCCGCACAAAAGGCCACTGGCCCCAGGCCGAGGTGTAGATCTTGGCGGTCAAGGGCTGCTCGTGGATCACGAGTTCGTTCTGGGGGTTGCGCACGGCCACGGCCATGCTCTTGCGGCCCCGCATCATCACGCCTTCGATGACAGCCTGGCCGCCGTAATATTGTTTGCTCACGTTATCGTGTCCTGGTTGAAAAGGAATGGCTCCAAGCTACGGAGACCATCCATAGAAGACAATAGAAGTTGGCTGATTGTAACACCGGGGGGAGGTGCGGTCAAAGAGTTGGGGTGATGTGGGATTAAAAGCTGATCCAGCCTCAAAACACCAGAACGGGGATGGCCGATAGGTTGGCCATCCCCGTTCTGGTGTAGAGCGATCGATATGTTGGAAAAAATTGGGCCTGTGTTAGCGATTGCGGCTCTGGCCCTGCATCCCACGCATACCTTGGCTGCGTCCGAGTTGCTTGCCCGTGCCGTCCTGGGGCGCTGCATCGTTGATGCCATCACCGTCGGCGTCGACAAAGAGGTCGCACACGCCGTCGCCATTCGCATCCACGAAATCTTCGCCGAGACCCTGACCACGCAACATCTGGCCCTGCATCTGGCTCTGTCCACCACGGCGGGCCATCATGCCGGCCTGGGCGTGGGTGCCGTCCATGAGGGCGTTGTCACACACGCCATCGCCATCCTCGTCCACGAAGTCGGTGCAAGTGCCCAAGCCTGTGCCATCCTGCTGTTGCCACATCTGCTGGCCACCTTGGGTATTGGCCGGGCCGGGGCCCTGAGCGAAGACAGCTGCGCTGACCGAGAGGACCATAACTAGAGCTAAAGCGAGCGTGACCATCAATTTGCGAGACATATTCTGTTCCTTTTCTGTTGAAACTGTTGGATTGGGTTGATAGTACATCTGTTGGCCCGGCGAACTATTTTGCCTTGGTCGGTTCGCCGGGACTTGTCCTGCATGGCTCAAGTATAGCCCCAAGATGTGGAGGGGGTGTGGAGAGGGCGTGGGGGAGTTGTGGAGATTGAGCCAAACGCCAAGAAGTGGGGCTTTTGAAAAAAGCCGGACTTCCACGGGTGTGCTACTTACTGTCGGTCGTCAATTGTTTGATGTTTGTTAGTTTAATTCTAATTCATTTGACATTGAATTATTTTCATGGTAAAGTGTCCACCAGATACACAGACAGAACATTTTGTTTTTGACCTATCAAACATCGTGATTGACATCAACTATCTTCACAGAAAAGGACCACCTTATGTCTTGGCAGATCGACTCTTCCCATTCCCACATTCAATTCAGCGTGCGCCACATGATGATTTCCCGGGTCAAGGGCACCTTTGAGACTTTTTCCGGCACGGTTGCCCTGGACGAGGCCAACCCCGCCAACACCGTGGTGAACGTCAGCATTGAGGCCGCCAGCATCAACACCCGGGACGCCCAGCGGGACGGCCACCTGCAATCCCCCGATTTCTTGGATGCCGCCACCTTCCCCACCCTCACCTTTGTCAGCACGAAGGTTGAGAAGACGGGCACCAACCATGCCAAACTCTACGGCGACCTGACCATTCAGACTGTCACTCGCCCCGTGGTGCTGGATGTGGAATATGTGGGCCAGGCCAAGTCCCCTTGGGGCACGGTCAGCGCCGGGTTCAGCGCCAGCACCAAGATCAACCGCAAGGAGTGGAACCTGACCTGGAACCAGGCCCTGGAGACCGGCGGTCTGCTGGTTGGCGAGGAGATCGCCATCGAGATCGACTTGGAGTTGGTCAAGCAGCCTGAAGCAGTTGCTGAAGCAGTTGCGTAAACCACAACGACCGATCGGCAAAGAACCAAAAAGGCCGGAGCAATTATGCTCCGGCCTTTTTGGTTCTTTGGGATCTCAGAGGGTCAAGCCACGTCCCCGGCATTCGCCACAACTAGTTTCATGTTCGAGACTTCTGGTGGCGAGTACCGGGGACGTTCACCCCATGAAATCTGGTAGATCCGTCTTTTTTTCTTGTTTCCGCCTGTGTGCTATTCTGAGCGACGAATGATCGATCAGAATAGCAGCGCATATCGGAGACACCCATGCAAGTCGAATTACTCGCCTACACCCAGGCCAACCCAGCCCTCACCCCATCCCACCTGGCCGGGGTGAGCGATCTGGCCGCTATTTTTGAGGGCCAGAGTACCTACGCCGACAACATGATCGAATTTGCCGGGCGGGTCTGCTATAAAAGCACCCACCGCATGGGCAGCGCCCCGGCCTTTATCCACGGGCGGGTCAAAGAGGGCCATGAGGACATCATCGAGCATGTGGTGGTCACGGTGCGCATCCGGGAGAGCCAGGAACCCCAGAACTGGCGCATGATCAACCGCCATTGCGAGATCACGCCCCAGCCGGATGGATCATGGGTGGTCAGCG
>JAGNDO010000025.1 GCA_018003515.1 Caldilineaceae bacterium | reverse complement strand
GAGCGGTCAACGCCACCTTTGTGCCCTCCAGCAGCTTCCTGACCCGCTATGACGACATGGGCCAGGAACTCTTCCGCTGGCCCGCGCCCGACGGCTTCCCCGATGTGAAGGACGCCTGGGGCGGCTCCGTGCCAATGGTCTATCGCTGGCGCTTCATCAACTATCTGATGGAAAACGGCATCACCAGCGTGAGCGTGGATGTGGTGACCCAGACTCCCGCCACCACCCGCACCCCCAACGCCCTGGCCGACTTCTGGATCAGCCGCATCCTGGGCCGGGGCATGGAAGGCCCAGGCCGCGCCCAAATTGTGGAGCTATTGGCCCGAGGCCGCAACGCCGATTATGACCTCACCGCCGAGCAGATCGCCGACCGTCTGCCCCGGACCGTGGCCGTGATCTTGATGGCCCCAGACTTTCAGTGGCGGTAGGGGATTAGGGATTGGGGGTTAGGGATTGGGGGTTAGGGATTGGGATGATTCTTCCCGCTTGCACCCCAATCCCTAATCCCCAATCCCTAATCCCCAATCCCTAACCCCCAATCCCTAACCCCCAATCCCTAACCCTAACCCTTGGAGGCCGCAATGACCTTTTCACGTCGAAACTTTATGGTGGGCTGTTCTGCGGCCATTGCGGCCCTGGCTGGGGGACGGCTGACCAACCTGGCCTTTGGCAGCCCGGACGATGAGCCAAACCAGGAGATCCTGCTCTCGGTCTTTCTGCGCGGGGGGATGGATGGGCTGAATCTGGTGGCCCCCATCGAGGGGCCGGACCGGGGCTATTACGAGGAGGCCCGGGCCCAGATCAAGGTGCCCGCGGCCGATCTAGCCATCCGGCGGCTCAACGATCTGCTGGGGCTGCATCCAGGGGCCGCGGCGTTCCATGAACTCTATCAGGCGGGCAAGCTGGCCGTGATCCACGCCGCCGGGCTGACCACGGACACCCGCAGCCATTTTGACGCCATGAACTTTATCGAGCTGGGCACCCCCGGCGTCAAGGCCACCACCACGGGCTGGCTGACCCGGCACTTGGAGAGCGCGGACAACCTCCCCGCGGAGATCCTGATGCCGGCCATGGCGGCCAACAGCCTGGCCCCCACCTCCTTGCGGGGCAGCAGCGAAGCCGTGGCCATGAGCAGCCCCAGCAGCTTTGGTATCGCGGGCAACTGGTATCATGACGAATTTCAGCGCATGGCCCTGCGGGAGATCTACACGGGCAATACGTGGCTGCATCAATATGGCTCCCTGGCCCTGAATGCCATTGACATCATCGAGGGTGCCAACCCCGGCTCCTATACCCCGGCCAACGGCGCAGCCTATCCCAGCGGCAGCTTTGGGGACAATCTCAAAACCGTGGCCCAGATGGTCAAGCTGCAATTGGGGCTGCGGGTGGCCACGGTGGACCTGGGCGGCTGGGACACCCACGAAAACCAGGGCACGGGCACAACCGGCTATTTTGCCACACAGATCGGCCAACTGGCCCAAGGGCTTCACGCCCTCTACACGGATCTGGATGGGGCCGGGGGCAGCAACTACACATCCCGGCTGACCGTGGTGGTGCAGAGCGAGTTTGGCCGCCGCTTGCGGGAGAACGGCAACAAGGGCACGGACCACGGCCACGGCAATGTGATGTTTGTGCTGGGGGGCAATGTCAACGGCGGCAAGGTCTATGGCACCTGGCCCGGTCTGCACTCGGACCAACTCTACGACCGGGCGGACCTGGCCGTGACCACGGACTATCGCCAGGTACTCAGCGAGATCCTGATCCGGCGGCTGGGCAACCCCAAGCTGGGCACAGTCTTCCCCGGCTATACGGGCTATGCGCCCTTGGGCATTTTGCAAGGAATCGATCTGGATCCGATCTACGGCGGGGGGGTCGGCCCCAGCACCAATCAGATCTTCCTGCCCCAGATCGTCAGATAATCACGCCGCGTTGCGTGGGGATATGCGGATAAAAGGTATCGTCCCCCCCCCTCGCCCCCCCGGCCCCCAATTCTGGGGGAGGTTGTGGACGGTTCCCCCCAAAGTTGGGGAATTAGGGGGGCTGTGAGTGGACGATTACGCATAAATTTGGCATATTGGATGATGGAGGATCCATGGGTCGAAACAGAGCCGAACAAACAGATGACGTAAACGAAACCGCGCACGAGGCGACATCAACCCTCTCCCGCCGGGGGCTGTTGAAGGGGGTTGGGCTGGCCGCGCTGACCGCTGGCGCAGCGGGGACCACCGCGGGCGCGGCCCTGGCCCAGTCCGCCGAGCCGGACCAGGTCTACATGCGCTCGCCCAACAACCCGGTGATCAACGAAGCCGCCACGCCCACGGCCTTGCCCAGTTTGGCCACCATCGTCCTCAACCGGCTGGCCTTTGGTCCCCGGCCTGGGGATCTGGCCGCCTTCACCGCCCTGGGCAGCTCGGACAGTGCCCGGCTCACCGCCTGGGTGGACGCGCAACTCAACCCCGCCGCCATCAACGACGGCGCCTGTGACACGCGCATGGCCGCCCAGAATTTCTTCAGCCTGGGCAAAAGTCTGGAACAGCTTTGGACCGACCACATGGTCTACGACGACCTGCCGCCGGCCGAGTTCACCGGGGACGCCTGGCGTTGGCACATTCTGCCCGCCCTGGAGACTGAGCGGGCCACCCTGTTGCGGGCCACCTATAGCCAACGCCAACTTCAAGAGGTTCTGGCCGATTTCTGGCACAACCATTTCAACGTCTATGGCTGGGACTATTGGACCGCACCGGTCTGGGTCCACTATGACCGGGATGTGATCCGAGGCCACATGCTGGGCAACTTCCGCCAGATGTTGGAGGCCGTGGCCACCTCTCCGGCCATGCTCTTCTATTTGGACAACAGCAGCAACTCCCGCTCCGGCCCCAACGAGAACTACGCACGAGAGCTGTTTGAACTCCACACCCTGGGCGCGGAGAACTATCTGGGCACCAAGTCCCAGCTCTCGGTGCCGGGTTTTGGCGAGGGCAACCCCGTGGGCTATGTGGATGGGGATGTCTACGAGGCCACCCGCTGTCTGACCGGCTGGCGGGTCAACAGCAACAGTTGGGAGAACGGCGTCACCGACACGGGCACCTTTCTCTATTACGAAGCCTGGCACGATCGCTTCCAGAAGATCGTCCTGGGCCAGTTTCTCTCTGCGGACCAGGGGCCAATGGTGGATGGGCGCAACGTGCTGGATGCCCTGGCCCGGCATCCGGGCACGGGGCGAACTATCGCCCGCAAGCTCTGTCGGCGGCTGATCGGGGACACGCCGCCCCAGTCCATTGTGGAGGTGGCCGCCGCCCTCTTCACCGCCCAGGTGGACGCGCCGGATCAGCTCAAGCAGGTGGTGCGGGCCATTGTGCTTTCGGACGAATTCCGCTCCACCTGGGGCGAGAAGATCAAGCGGCCCCTGGAATATGCCGTCAGCCTGCTGCGGGCCACCCAAGCCGAAGTCATGCCCAACGACCCTCTGATCTGGGCCTATGACGAGATGGGCCAGGGGCTGTTTAACTGGCGGGCCCCCAACGGCTATCCCGACAGCCGGGCCGAGTGGAGCGGAACCATGCCCATGTTGCAGCGCTGGCGCTTCAACAATTCCCTGCTGGAAGGCTGGATCGAGGGCAGCACCGTGGACATCCTGGCCCAGACCCCGGCGGCCATCCGCACCCCCAACGCCCTGGTGGACTTCTGGAGTACCCGCATCCTGGGCCGCGCCCTGGCCCCGGCGGATCGGGCCGAGATCGCCGAATTCCTGGCCCTGGGCCGCAACGTGGACTATGACCTGACCCAAGAACAGATCGACGACCGCCTGCGCCACGCCGTCGGCCTGATCCTCATGTCCCCGGAATTTATGTGGCGATGACAAAAATAGACCACGGATTGGACGGATTTTCACGGATCTTTCTTCATCAATCCGTTTTGATCCGTCCGATCCACTTTTCAATTCTCAGCGTTCGATTCTCAATTTCCAAAGGCCCACCATGAACCTATCCCACTACCCTCGCCCCCAAAACGACACCGGCATCGGCATGCACTGGAGTGCGGGCTTCCCCGCGGCCGTGGGGCTGGGCAAGATCCGGGAGATGTGGCTGCCCCAACTGCGCAACATGGGGGTGAGTTGGGTCAAGATCGCCAACCACGACGGCGCGTTGAACTTTGCCGAGCTACTCCTGGCCGAAGGCTTCATGCCCATCGTGCGCCTCTACCGTCCGCAACCCAACCCCGGCACCCTGACTTCCCGCCAGATCCAGCAGATGGACGAGCTGATCCGGGCGGGCGTGCGTTATTTTGAGTTCAACAACGAGCCGGATCTGGGCATCGAATGGCATAACGGCCAAGTTCCCCCCGACGCCTTGGACCTGGTGGCCGAGAGCGCCATTCAGGACATCCAGACCATTTTGGGTCGGGGAGGCATGCCCGGCATCCCGGCCGTCGCCACAGGCACCCGCTGGGATCTGGTGGGCAAGATCATCGAAAAGGGCGGGCGCAGCCTCTTTGACGGCCCGGTCTGGCAGGCGGTCCACAACTACAGCGTCAACCACCCCCTGGACTATCCGTATGACTTTGGCAACCAGGAAGGCGCGCCCATCACCCAGGCCTTTTACGACCAGGTGCGGGCCGACTCCTGGGGCCAAGATGCCTGGGCCGGACGCACGCTGGCCCAGGTCAACCGGCTGCGGGCGGACTACGCCAACCCTGGGGCCACCGTCATGGACGACGCCTCGTGCTGGCTGGCCTATCAACGCTTCGACCAACTCAACCGCCAACACCTGGGCCGCAGCCTGCCCCTGCTCTCCACAGAAAATGGCTATCTGGTCGGCGAAGGCGCGGACCCCCGCTATCCCGCCACCACGCCCGCCTTGCACATGGCCCAAACCGTGGAGGCCTGCCGGGTGATGATGGGCACCAGCCGCCACTATCCCCCGGCCCCAGACTACTACTTCTGCACCGCCTTCTGGCTGATGGGCAACTACGTCCTGGGCAGTTCCAGCCCCTGGTGGGAACCCCAGGCCTGGTTCAGCCCGACCCTGCCCGGTGGCAAACTGCCCGTGGTGGACGCCCTCACCGTTGAGCCAAAACAGGCCCGCGTCCTATCCCAGCCCGGTGAGGATGGGGTGGTCGATCCCCCACCGCCCCCGGCCCCTGGCGCGGAAAGCCATCGCAGCCGCATCGACGGCGCGGTGACCGGGGGCGCGGGTGCCTCCCTGGTCCTGGTGCGGGAGAGCGACGGGCAGGATTGGGAGACCTTGGCCAAGGATGACGGCTCGTATGCCTTTGTGGGCCTGGGAGCGGGGCGATATTCCCTCTTCCTCTACGACCACGAGCGCATGGTTGAAAACATCCTTTTGGACGGCACGGACGGTCCCGGCGGCACGGCCACGGTGGATCTGGCCGTGCTGGGCTGGGGTCACACGGTGCGAGATGGCGGCGCGGCCCCAGGTTTTGGAGTGATCCGCTGCAACGTGGTGGCGGGTCTGCGCAACCTCTCCGTACACGCCTTTACCCAGGGCTGGTCCAGCCCGCCGGTGCTGACGGGCAGCAAGACGGAATATGGCAGCTACGCCTGCGAGATCGCCCCCCTCTCCCCCGGCCACTACACCGTGCAGGTGGATGGCCTGTCCACCCAAAGCGGAGACCCCCTGCAAGCCCATCTTTTTGTGGACGGTCAGCGGGTGCAATTTGTGGAGTTCATCTTCACCGACATGGCCGCCATCCCCGACCCAGAGCCGGAGCCGATCCCGGAGCCAGAGCCGATCCCAGTGCCGGAGCCGCAACCTTTGCCGCCCCCCCCGCCGCCGCCCGCCCCCCAAGCCAGCGTCATCGTCGGCGTGGCCCCAGATATGGCGGGCAAGGAGATCACCCTGGCCGGTCCCCTGTTGGGCGTGCCAGGCGGTCGTCTGGCCGTCATGGTCGGGGAGAATGACCAGTTCCGCTTTGACAACCTGCCGGCCGGTCCGGTCAACCTGGTGGTGGATGAGATCCGCCAGATCGAGCTGACCCTGGATGGCGTGGGCGGCCAAGAGGTGATCTTCTTCCCCATCAGCACGGTGTGGCGGGGAAATGTGCGATCTCTGGGCGTCCAACCAGGGGCGGCGGTGGTGCGGGTGCGGGTGGCGGATCGGCTCAACCTGCCCGTGCGTCTGTGGGCCGAGGGCTGGCCAGGGTTGGTGCGCATGACCGGCAGCAAACCAGAATATGGTCCCACAGCCCTGGAATTCGCCCCCTTGGGCCCGGGCCGCTACAATATCGAACCCCAAGGCCTCAACACCACCGCGGATGTGGAATTGGGCCGGGGCGAGATCGTCCTGGTGCGCTTCGAGCCCAGCGTGGAGGCCATCTCCCCGCCCCGGGTTGCCCCCTGGCCCCCGCTCGACCCGGAACCGACCCCGGACCCTGAGCCTCAACCCGACCCAGCGCCAGCGCCTGCCCCGGAGCCTGAGTTTGAGTTCCCCCTCTATCTGTGGGTGGACGAGGGGGACTATTCCCAGGATGTCCTGCTGGCCTTCCTGCGTTTCTACACCGCCTATGCGCCCGAAACCGGGGACGACGCCACCGTAGCCGCCCGCAGCCGTCGGGTGATCATCATGAGCGAGCAACCCGCCCGTCTGGAAGGCCGCGTCGCCGAGCTGCGGGAACAGGGCTGCCAGGTCTATATCCTGGACGCGGACCGTCTAGCCATCCAACTGGTGGAACTGGTCAGCTTTGGTCTCTCCAGGCTGGAGCAGAAATAGGCCACGGATGACGCTGATTGGGCGGATAAAGTGGATTTCTCTTTTGTATTCAAAAAAGATCCGCTTTGATCCGTTCGATCCGTCTTATCCGTGGCCTATTTGTAAGTTTTCAACATTCATTTTTTTTGGATCTTGACATCCGATTATCCCCGTGCTATTATTTGGTGGAACCGTTTCCAAACCTCCGATCTCCATACGGCTTTAATACGTCAGCTTCTCAAACGAGAGATTATAGACCCAAGCGCTCCAACGCACCCTGAAAGTTAATTTAGTGGCTACCATCCATGATGTGGCGCGATATGCACAGGTCGGTACAGGCACTGTGTCGCGTGTATTAAACAACCACACATCGGTCAGCGAATCCACAAGGAAGCGTGTAGAAGACGCCATTATCGAGTTGAATTACTCGCCGCACCCCATGGCACGACGGTTGTCCTTGGGGAAGACCTTGACGATTGCTGTGGTGGCCCCCTTCTTTACACGCCCCTCCTATGTGGAGCGTTTGCGCGGTATCCACACCGTGTTGGCCGAGAGCGAGTATGAGTTTGTTCTGTACAATATCGAATCCCCGGAGGCTTGGACTGCCTACCTTGACAAACCTATGGGCCAGGAACGGCACGACGGCCTGCTGATCATGACCCTGCGCCCCCACAGCAGCGCCATTCAGCGCTTGACCGCCACGGGCATGCCCATTGTCTTTGTGGATTGTGATCAGCCTGGCTTCAACCGGGTGATTGTGGATGATGTGTTTGGCGGCAGACTGGCCACCCAGCATCTGATCGATCTGGGCCATCGCAAGATCGCCTATGTGGGCGACCGGGTGAACAGTGAGTTGGATTTTGTCGCCAACAACCACCGCTTTCAAGGCTTTGCCAACATTCAGCGCTTTCAGGGCTACCAAGAAGCCCTGGCCGCCGCCGCCATCCCTTTTCAAGAACGCTTTCACCAGCAGGCCGAGCATGGGGTGCGCGAGGCCGTGATCATGGCCCATCGCTTGCTGGATCTGCCCGATCCACCCACGGCCGTGGTGACAGCCAGCGACACCCAGGCCAGCGGGGTTCTCTCCGCCGCCAGAGAGCGGGGGGTGCGGGTGCCGGAAGATCTCTCTGTGGTGGGCTATGATGACATCGAAATCGCCGAGTATCTGCACTTGACCACCATTCGACAACCGCTCTTTGCCTCCGGTGTGGAAGGGATCGAGCTATTGTTGAGTATGCTTTCCGGTGGAACGTCCGAGGAGCGCTGTATTCAGCAGTCTCTGGAATTGATTCGGCGGGGTACGACATCGCCCCCTGGACAGCCTGCCATCCGGTGAACTGACTTCATTGACTGCCATCACACCCGTTTGGGACTATTTTTAGAAAAGAAATCATCCTTTATTTTTTGCATCATCTGTCATTCCTGCTTCCAAAAAGTGGTTTTGCCCAAGAATCGGTTTTTGGAGACAGAACGGCATTGGTGAGAAGGGAGAAGGTACAGCGCCGAGGCCACTCGGCCCGCACCGTTTCGCTTCAAGCACACTTCAAATCGTTGTTCCATCCTTCAACATGTTCCAAAGGAGAAAGACACACATGAATCGACGTATTTTGGTTATTCTTAGTTTGTTGCTGGTCGTGGCAATGGCCTTTGCTGGCTGTGGCACCCCGGCCGCAACCCCTGCTGCGGAAGCCCCGGCTGCCGCAGCGCCCGCTGTCGAGGCCCCGGCTGCTGTCGAGGCCCCAGCTGCCGAAGCCCCTGCCGCTGTTGAAGCGCCTGCTGTCGAAGCGCCGGCCGCCATGACCAGTGCCGAAGCGGAAGCCGCCACCGCCAAGGGCCTGACCGAATTGGCCGCCGCCTACAATGGTGAATATAAGGGTACCGTCGTCACCATGACCGGCCCCTTCACCGATGAAGATGCGGTCAAGTTCGATAGCTCCATGCAGGCATTCGAAGCCGCCACTGGCATCGACATCCAGTATGAAGGCTCCAAGGAGTTCGAGGCTTCCATCACCGTGCGAGTCCAGGCCGGCGACGCCCCAGACATCGTGGACTTCCCCCAGCCTGGTCTGCTGGCCACCTTCGCCAAGCAGGGTAAAGTGATTCCCGCCACGGACATGATCTCCGCCGACTGGCTGGCCGAGAACTACCTGCAATCCTGGCTAGACATGGCCACCATGGAAGGCATGGATGGCCCTGCCCAGTTTGGTGTGTGGCAGCGCTTCAACGGCAAGAGCTTGGTCTGGTATCCCAAGGCCTCCTTCGAAGCCGCTGGCTACGAAGTCCCCACCACTTGGGCAGAGTTGGAAACCCTGCAAGCCCAGATCGCCTCTGACGGCGACGCTCCCTGGTGTGTCGGCATTGAGTCCGGCGCTGCCACGGGTTGGGCCGCCACCGACTGGACCGAAGAGATGATGCTGCGCACCACCTCTTTGGAGAACTACGACGCCTGGGTGTTGGGCGACCTGCCCTTCGCTTCCCCGGAAGTCAAGAATGCCATCGAGTCCTTCGCCACCATCTGGAACGATGACACCCTAGTTGCCGGTGGCCGAGCCGCCATTGTCACCACCTTCTTCGGTGACTCCCCGACCGGCATGTTCCAAGACCCCCCCACCTGCTGGATGCACAAGCAGGGTAACTTCATCACCTCCTTCTTCCCGGATGGCGTGGAATACGGCGTAGATTACGGCGTCTTCTACCTGCCCGGTGTGGACGAGGCCTATGGCAGCCCCTTCCTGGTGGCTGGTGACATCATGGCCGCTATGGCGGATCGCCCGGAAGTTCGGGCCGTGATGCAGCTGTTCAGCACTGGCGAAGGCGTCAAGGGTTGGTTGGCTGCTGGCGGCGCCCTTGGCCCGCACAAGGACATCCAGCTTGACTGGTACGGCAGCGACCTGGAACGCGACATCGCTGGCCTGGTGAACGGCGCTACCTCGGTCCGCTTCGACGGGTCCGACCTGATGCCCGGCGAAGTGGGTGCCGGTTCCTTCTGGAAGGGCATGACCGATTACTTCTCTGGTGCCGCCGATCTGGACACCGTCCTGGCCGAAATCGACGCTTCTTGGCCTAAGAAGTAGTCCAACGCCCTTGGTCTGACCAAGTTAATGATGTAAGCCAGTAGACAGTACTGGAAACAGATTGTAAGAGTGGGGTTGTCGACACAGACGGCCCCACTCTTACAACTGGTCTAGGTAGAGACGCAAAATTTTGCGTCTCTACGCCCCTCGCCCTTTTCTTCCCACTGATCGACCCCTTCGGATCGATCCTGAACCAACCGAACCCATCAACCCATCTTGTTCAATTCAATGACCGAGCGAAGGAGGTCAGCGATGCAGCAATCACAAGCGAATCGACCGAGTGGGGGGCCTGCCACCACCCTCATTCGGATGATTTCCGCCATTGGCGTTCCCCTGCTTACCATTGGTTTGCTTTATTGGGGTTTCATTTTCTTGCGAGACAGCAGCGGGCCAAAGGAGATCACGGCGCTGATCGCCATTGTATGGGGCGTCGGCGGGGTGGCTTTGCTCTATCTGGTTGCCAACTGGACTGTCGAGCAACTCAGCGATACCTGGCGCACCCGTATCCAGCCCTTTATCTTTGTAGGTCCGGCGGTCTCTATCCTCTTGTGGTATCTGGCCTTGCCCACGGCGCGTACCTTTTGGGTCAGTCTCTTCGACCGCACATCGGTCGATTTTGTTGGACTGAGCAATTACATTGCGGTTTTCACCAATCGCAATATGTTTACTGCATTTCGCAACAACATTTTGTGGATTATCTTTGGCGCTACCGCATCGATCCTCTTTGGTCTGCTCATCGCTGTACTGGCCGACCGCAGCAGCTTTGAGCGGGTGGCCAAGTCACTGATTTTTATGCCTATGGCTATCTCCATGGTTGGGGCAGGTGTGATCTGGAACATGATCTACGATGTAAACCCAAACATCGGCATGCTCAACGCTGTCTACACCAACTTGACGGGCAACGTGCCCATCGCCTGGAAGGCCGCCGCCCAAATCGCCCCCTGGAACAATCTATTCTTGATTGTGGTCATGATTTGGCTTCAAACCGGCTATGCCATGGTACTCTTCTCCGCGGCCATCAAGGGCATTCCAGGCGAGATTGTCGAGGCGGGGCGCATGGATGGGGCTAACGAGATTCAGGTTTTCTTCAGCATCATGATCCCCTATATCACGGGCACAATCATCACGGTTTCCACCACGGTGCTGATCTTCTCTTTGAAGATCTTCGATGTTGTGCAGGTGATGACCGGGGGGCAATTTGGCACCCAAGTGATTGCGACCCAGTTTTATCGGGAATACTTTACAAACCAGAATGCAGGGTTTGGATCTGCCATCGCGATCGTTCTATTGATCACGGTCATCCCTGTCATGGTCTATAACCTGCGGCAACTTGGCGAGGGGGAGGCATTCTAATGGCAATTTCCACAACGACGAAGAAACAGAAACGGGATCTGGGGCCGCTTTTTGTCAATGGGGCGCTGTTGCTTTTGGTGCTGGTTTGGCTGCTCCCTACCTTTGCCCTGCTGGTCTCCTCTTTCCGCACCCGCTTTGACATCCAGACCGCCGGCTGGTGGACCATCTTCCCCCACCGAGAATGGGTCACCGTCACCGAAATTCAGCCCGGAGATGATCTGGACCGAGATGGGGTGATGACCTTTGAGGGGGCCCAAGGCACCTTCGAAGAGCTACGCAACGGTATCACCACGCCGGACGGCCGCCGGGTGATCTGGATCGGCAACAAGCGCATCGGCAAGGTGGTGGTTCAGGACTATGAATGGCGGACCAATCTTGAGTTCACCACGGAGAACTATGGTCAGGTGTTGAGCGGCAAGACTTTTGAGGTGCGCCAAAACGATGGGTCCATCCGCACGGAGCAGGCGGACAACTTCGTGGGCGCGTTCATCAACAGCCTCACGGTGACCATCCCCGCCACGGTGATCCCGATTCTGATCGCCGCCTTTGCCGCCTATGGGTTCGCCTGGATGCGCTTTCCGGGACGCCGCTTCTTGTTTGTGCTGGTGGTGGCCCTGCTGGTGGTCCCCATCCAGATCGCCCTGGTTCCCATCCTGAAGGACTATGTACGGCTCCAGTTGAACGGCACCTTCTTGGGGGTATGGTTGGCCCACACGGGCTTTGGGTTGCCTCTGGCAACCTATCTCCTCTTTAACTATATTCGCGGCCTGCCCCGGGATATCCTGGAATCCGCGTTTATCGACGGGGCTTCCCACTTCACCATCTTTGTGCAGTTGATTCTGCCCCTCTCCGTTCCGGCCCTGGCTTCCTTTGCCATCTTCCAATTCCTGTGGGTTTGGAATGATTACTTGGTGGCCTTGATCTTCATCGGTTCCAAGCCCGACGTGCAGGTGCTGACCATGCGCCTGGCCGAAATGGTCGGCTCCCGGGGCAACGACTGGCACTTGCTGACCTCCGGTGCCTTTGTCTCCATGCTCCTGCCCCTGGCTGTCTTCTTCTCCTTGCAACGCTTCTTCATCCGCGGCCTGATGGCTGGCTCCGTCAAGGGGTAAGAATTGAGAATTGAAAAGTAAAAATTGAAAAGTAAAAAAGACCGGGTCTTGTCGAAAGACCCGGTCTTTTTTACTTTTCAATTCTCAATTCCCCATTCTCAACTCTCAATTTCTGCCTCAGCACCAACAGGGCAAAGAGGGGCAGGGCGGCCATGCGCCGCCAACGCCAGGGCTCGCGGATCAGTCGGTGCAGCCATTCCAGGCCCAGGCGCTGCATCCACACGGGGGCGCGCACGGAGACCCCGGCCACGAAGTCGAAGGCCCCGCCTACGCCGATGGACACGGTGGATGGCAGCTCGTGCCGGTGCTTGTCGATCCACAAATCCTGTTTGGGATGACCGTAGGCCACCAGCAGCACATCGGGCTGGGCCGCGGCCAACCGGGCGTGGATGTCGGGCCACTCTGCATCCGCCGGGCTGCCGCTGAAGGTGCCGCAGACGGTCAGGCCGGGGTAGCGCTGGGTCAGGATGGCCGCGGCCTGTTCGGCCACACCCGGGGCCGCGCCCAGCAGAAAGATCCGCCACCCCGCCAGCGCCGCCCGTTCGCTGATGCGATAGATGCCATCGGACCCGGTCACCCGCTCCCGCAGGGGATGGCCCAACAGCCGGGCCGCAGCCAGAATCCCCACCCCGTCCGGCACTCGCAGATCCGCCCGGTTTAGGACCGCCGCAAAGGTCGGATTGCGCCGGGCTTCCATCACGAACTCCGGGTTCACGGTGCAGATCTGACGGCAGTTCTCAACCCGGTCCTCTTGGGTGCGTTCTATCCACCCCTGCATCTGCGTCAGAGTTTGCTCGAAATCCACTTCGTGAATAGTTACACCGAGAATGTTTAGCATGGGGATGATATCAGTCATCTTGCGGGGATATTTCAGTTGCCAAAAGCTACTCACCCAGCTCATTCAGCCGCTCTTGTGTGCTTTCATACATATCCCAAAAGACGCTCCATTCCACAAAATCCATCGCGTCTCCTAATTCTCCAGAGCGGAACTTTGTGTAGAAATCCTCGGAGGGCATATTGTATTGGCGTTCGTACGCTTCCAGACGTTCTCTTAGCCGAGTCAGTTCGTTGTTGGACCGCGTGACTTCCAGGGTAACCAACTTCTCCACCGTCTTGTCAACAACGGAGCTATGATACCCTGTGTGGTACAGTCGAAGCAGCCCTTCAAGTCGCCCCACGGTCCTGGTTTCTACTGCCATAGGTTTCACCTCTTGATCCTGTCGTCAAATGCATCGATACATGGATTCTAAAGCTGTCCGTTCAGGGTGTCAACTTGGCTTTTTGCTTCTCTCTTGCCGCTTCTTCCAAAACGGCCAATGTTTCTTTCGCTGCTTTGTCCCACGAAAATCGCTTGACATTCTCATACCCTGCCGCGATCAACCGCTGGCGCAGGTCTTCGTCTTGGCTCAACCGCAACATAGCGTCGGCGATGGCGTCGATGTCCATAGGGTCCACCAAAATGGCGGCGTCTCCGGCCACTTCGGGCAGGGCGGAATTGTTGGATGTCATCACAGGCACTCCATAACTTTGGGCCTCCAGGACGGGCAGGCCGAAGCCCTCGAAGAGGGAAGGATAGCAAAAGAGACGGGCGTGGGCATAGAGGCCAGGCAGATCAGCGTCGTCCACATAGCCCAGGAAATGCACCCGGTCGGCCACGCCCAACTCCCCAGCCAGACTATACAGTTGATCACTCAGCCAGCCCTTGCCGCCGGCCAGCACCAGATCCCATGAGATTGTCTTGGTTTTCACCAAAAAAGCAAAGGCCCGCACCAACCGCTCCACATTCTTGCGGGGCTGAATGGTGCTGACAAAAAGCCCATAGGCGGGCAGATGGGCCAACGCGACAAGTTTTGGCCGATCCGAAAGCTGGGGCGGCCCGGCGGCTTCGTAGATCACCCGGATCTTGGCCGGGTCGATGGCGTCAAACCGGGCCAGATCCTGGGCCGTGGCCTGGCTGATGGCGATCACCCGGCGGGCGGAGCCGGCGCTCCACCGGGTGCCCCAGGCCAGATAGCGGCGCTGGAATGCCCCGTGGCTCTCCGGGAAGTGACGATAACCCAGATCATGGATGGTGACAACGCTGGGCGGTAGGCCCCAGGTTGGCCAGGGCAGCACATGGGCAGGCACAAAGACGACCTGGGGTGGATGACGAACTAGTTCGCGCCGCAGGGCCAAGTGGGTCCACAACCGGCGGGCGGCCAGAACCTGGATCTCCACATTGTCCCTGGCCGCGCCGGGGGTGCGGAGGGGAAAGAGACCGGGCGGGGGCGGGCTGTCCGCATAGAGCCGCCAAGTGTGCTGGGCGGCCTGGGGCAGGGCCAGCAGATGCTGGATGATCTCCAACGAATAGCGCTCAGTCCCCGTGCGCCTGGCCCGCAAGGCACGGGAGGCGTCGATGCCGATCAGCAAAGGGCGGCTCATGGGGCGGGTTGTGCGCTCAAAAAGGCCCGCACCCGGTCCCCAATCGGCCCTTCCCGCAGGATGACCGGGCCGGTTTCGGTCAAAGTCAACACCGTGCTGGGGATGCCGCCGGGGGCTGTGCCGCCGTCCAAAATCAGGGGCACCAAGCCATCCAACTGGGCCAGGACGGCCTGGGCGCTGGCCGTGTCCGGTCCGCCGCTGCGGTTGGCGCTGGACGAGGCCAGGGGTCCGCTTGCCTGGGCCAATGCCCGCAACACAGGATGGTCCGGCACCCGCACGGCCACAGAGTCCATCCCCGCGGTGAGGCGGGCGGGCAGGTGGGGCAACCCCGGCAGCACCAGGGTGAGGGGACCGGGCCAGAAGCGCTCCATCAACCCCCGGGCCAGGGCCGACACCTCCGCCACCACCTGATCCAGCTGATCCTCCCCGGCCAAGAGGATGGGCAGGGCCTTCTCTGGCGGACGGCCCTTGGCCTCGTAGAGGGCGTCGATGGCGGCCACGCTGTCATAGCAACAGACCAGCCCATAGACCGTGTCCGTGGGTGCGGCGATCACCTGTTGGTCATTGAGCAGGGCGGCGGCCTGGTCCAAGACGGTGAAGTCGGTTGGGTTGGCGATGACTGTCTGCATAAAAGGGCCTTCTAGGTGGAAAGATCACGGTATCGGTGCGCGTGCTTTATCATCCTGGGTAGCAGGTGTATACTATCAGCCAAGGGGTAGGCCGTCAACTTCCCAGGGATTTTCGCCAGGTGTACTTGGCTTGGCGGTCAACTGGAGCGCTGATTCTCCTGATGCACGCAGATCGGCACGAATTTTTCCAAAGGACACCTCACTTGCTCTCTTTCGCCCACCTCATGCCGGATCAAACCACGCCCATCATCCGTCTCGGCTTGCGCCTGCGCCGATGGCTCGACAATCACCATCCCCCCGAAGATTTTATTCTGATCAGCACCGCGCTGATCACTGGCATTGCCACGGGCCTGGGTGCCATCGGCTTTATCAAACTAATTGCTTTCTTTCAGCTTTTCTTCGGAACCACCTTGCCCGGCTGGCTGCATTTGACCAGTTCGCCCGTGTGGATGGTGGTGCTGCCCGCCCTCGGTGGATTGATCGGCGGCCCGCTGATCGTGCGCTACGCCAGAGAGGCCAAGGGCCACGGCGTACCCGAAGTGTTGACCGCCATGACCTTGCGGGGCGGACGCATCCGGGGTATCGTGGCGGTGATCAAGACCCTGGCTTCGGGCATCTGCATCGGCACGGGCGGCTCTGCCGGGCGTGAAGGGCCGATTGTGCAGATCGGCGCGGCCCTGGGCAGCAACATCGGCCAGCTTCTGCATCTCTCCGATGACCGCATCCGCGGGCTGGTGGCCTGTGGCGCGGCAGCCGGCATCTCCGCCACCTTCAACTCCCCCATTGCTGGGGCCATTTTCGCCCAAGAGATCATTTTGGGCGAGTTCTCCTCCGCCCACTTTGGGACGGTGGTGATCAGCTCTGTGGCCGCCAGCATCGTCAGCCGCTCCTTTTTGGGCGACCATCCAGCCTTTGTGGTACCCGTCTACCACATGCAAAATCTGGGTGAGATCGCTATTTTTGTAATTTTGGGACTGTTGGCCGCGGTCTGTGCCGTACTCTTTATCCGGGTACTCTTTGCGTTTGAGGTAGCCACGGAGCGTTGGCGTTTCCCCGAATGGGCGCAGCCGGCCGTGGGGGGACTGTTGCTGGGGGGTCTGGGCTTGTTCCTGCCCCAGGTGATGGGGACGGGGCTTGAAGTGGTGGGCGAGTTGTTGACCAACCCCCTGGCCTTGGGGTTGATGGTGCTGCTGATCTTCGGCAAAATCCTGGCCACCTCCTTCACCTTGGGCTTTGGCAATAGCGGCGGCGTCTTTTCGCCCTCACTCTTTATGGGGGCCATGCTGGGGGGGGCGGTGGGACTCCTGGCCAATCAGTGGTTTCCGGGCCAGGTAGCCCCCACGGGTGCGTACGCCCTGGTGGGCATGGCCGCCGTCTTCGCCGCCAGCACCCGGGCCTCCATGACTGCCGTGTTGATCGTCTTTGAGATGAGCAACGACTATCGGCTGATCCTGCCCCTGATGGCCGCGGTCATGGTCGCCACCTTCACCGCCGAGCGGTTGATGAGCGATTCCATTTACACCATCAAACTAACGGCCAAGGGCATCCGTCTGGAGCGAGGGCGGGATATTGATGTGATGCAGGGGGTGCTGGTGAGCGAGGCCATGACCCAGGATGTGGATCTGGTCTCCGCCGACATGAGTCTGGTCGAGTTGGAACAGGAGTTCATCAGCAGCCACCATCACGGTTTCCCGGTGATGGAGGAGCCATCGGAGAAGACGGCTGTGGACGGCGACCCGCAACACCGCTTCCTTGGCATCGTCACCCTCCAGGACTTGACCCGCACTCAGTCCACACCCGGTTGGGAAGCCCTGCGGGTGCGGGACATTGCCACCAAGGATGTGTTGGTGGCCTACCCCAGCGAACCGATCTACAAAGCCCTGCAACGCATGGGCACCCGGGACGTGGGCCGCCTGCCCGTGGTCAACCCGGACGATCCCAATCAACTCATCGGCCTGGTGCGGCGCAACGACATTGTGCGTGCCTACCAGCGGGCCATCCTGCGCCGGTTGACCTTGCAAGATCGGGTGGAACATCTGCGTCTGGGCAAGCTCACCGGCAAAGAGACCCTGGAAGTGACCGTGGAAGCCAACAGCCGCATTGCTGGCAAACCGATCAAAGAGATGGGCTTGCCCGAACACTGCCTGCTGGTCAGCGCCCGCCGGGGCCGCCGGGTGATCCTGCTGCGGGGGGACACGGTTCTGGAGCCAGGGGATGAGGTGACCGCCGTGGCCGAGCGGGATGATTTGGACAAGGTGCGGGCCTGTTTCCGACGTATGGATGAATTTGTGGATTGATTCTTGAACGATCTTCAAACCACAGAGAACACAAAGAGCACAAAGAACGCGGGGGTTCGCAGAGGAAACCACTTGTTTTTCTTTGCGACTGTGCGGCAAAAACTGATTTTCACATCTCATTGAGATTCGGAGCCATGCCATGACTGACAATCGACTCAACACCCTCTTCTGGGCGGTGGCCTTGACCTTGGCCGGACTGCTGCTTTTGTTCTATAATTTTGATATGTTCGCCGCCTATGAACCGACCGCCCAATATCTGTTGGCCGGGCTGTTGGGGGCGGGGGGCGTGGGCTTCTTTGTGGCCTATCTCTCCACCCGGCAGAATTGGTGGCGGCTGATCCCAGTCTGGACTCTGCTGGCCCTGGCCGCCATGATGCTCCTGACCACCCAGCCCCAGGTCAATGACCGGGTGACGGCCGGGGTACTCTTTGTGGGGCTGGCCCTGGCCTTCGCCCACATCTACCTGTTGGACCGGGGCGAACGCTGGTGGGCCATCATCCCCGGCGGCTTCATGTTGGTGTTGGGCGGCGTCATCGCCCTCAGCGCCCGCACGGAGAAGGCGGAGACCCTGGGGGCCGTACTCTTTGCCGGCATGGGCGCGGTCTTCTTTTTGCTCTATGTGCTGGGGGGCAAGCGTCGCCAATGGTGGGCGCTGATCCCCGGCGCGGTGCTGATCATCTTTGGCCTCTTCATCTTTGTGCTGGACAAGGGGGGCGAGAACACCCTCCTGCGCTGGTGGCCCCTGATCCTGATCGGGGTCGGCCTCTTCCTGGGCTGGCGGGCCTATGCCGTCCCCCCCAAGCCCCAGAAGTTGCCCATCAACACCGCGCCGGCCACCCCCCGCCCGGCCCTGCCCGTCTCCCCCGCGGTCACCAAAGCCAACGCCGCCAGCAGCGCCAAATCGGGCAAACTGGGCGAATACACCGCGCCGGCGCCGGGGGCGAGTGTGGTCGAACTGCCGGAACGCGAGGAGTGAACATCGAGTATCGTGTATCGAGTATTGCGTGGTACAGAAATTTCAAACGGTGGAAACCCCCTCCAGTCACCACAAAATACTCGATACACGACACTCGATACTCAATTTGAAACACGGAGCCACCCATGACCACCCTAACCCTCACCCTGGTCCAGATGGATTGCCGATTGGGCAAGCCGGGGTATAATTTTGAACGGGCCGAGAATTTTGTGGCCGAGGCCGCCCGCCGGGGCAGCGATCTGGTGCTGTTGCCCGAACTGTGGAGCACGGCCTATGATCTGGAAAATGCCGCCGATCACGCCACGCCCGTGGTGGCGGACAGCATGGGCAACGGCTGGTTTGGCCGCCTGGCCCAATTGGCCAGTTCCCACGATGTGTGGCTGGGCGGCTCCATTTTGGAACTGGGCGCGGATGGCAAGATCTACAATTGCTTCGCCCTCTACAACCCGGACGGCAAGCTGGCCGGGGTCTATCGCAAGATCCACCTCTTCCGGCTGATGGCCGAGGAGCAATTCCTCGCCCCCGGCCCGGAAGCAGTGACCGTTGATTTGCCCTGGGGACGGGTGGGGCTGGCCATCTGCTATGATCTGCGCTTCCCCGAACTCTTCCGCCGCTATGCCCTGGCCGGGGCCAAGCTGATCCTGCTGCCGGCCGAGTGGCCCCATCCCCGGCGCACCCATTGGCGCACGTTGCTGCGGGCGCGGGCCATCGAAAACCAGATGTTCATGGCGGGCTGCAACCGGGTCGGCTCGTCCAAGGGCAGCGACTTTTTCGGGGCCTCCGCCCTGATCGACCCCTGGGGCGAAGCCCTGATCGAAGGCGGCGAACAAGAAACCCTGCTCACCACCACCCTGGATCTGGATCAGGTGGATGCCGTGCGCAAGCGCATCCCCATCTTCGAAGACCGGCGGCCTGGGTTGTATTGATTACTCAAGTCAAGGAGGACCCCCTCATGGCAGCAAGTTGGCAAAATCGTGCACTCAAATTGGGCTTCCGTATGCAGGCCCTCTCCGAAACCTTCGCGCCCGAAGTCAATGTGGGACGGGGCCGGGCGGAGATGGAGATTCTGGCCAAGGCGGCCCGGCGTCCGGCTAACGCGATTTGCCTCCCCACACAGGTGGAAGGCATGGCCGCCGAGTGGATCACGCCCCCCCTGGCCCTGCCCAAACGCACCCTGATGTTCATCCACGGCGGCGGCTACTTCTTTGGCTCCCTCAACACCCACCGTCAACTGGCCGCAGACGTGGCCAACGCGGCCCAGGCTCGCACCCTGCTCTTTGAATATCGCCTGGCCCCGGAACACCGCTACCCCGCCGCCCTGGATGATACCCTGGCCGTCTATCGCGCCCTGCTCCGGGACGGCGTTGACCCCAGCCAGCTGATCCTGGCTGGAGATTCCGCCGGGGGCGGGCTGACCCTGGCCATCATGACCGCCCTGCGAGATGCCGGGGAACCTCTGCCCGCCCTGGCCATCTGCTTCTCCCCTTGGACCGATCTGGCCTGTGTCGGCGAATCCATGCAGAGCCGGGTCAAGGCGGACCCCTGGTTTGACCCCCGCCAGATGGTCCAAGCCGCTCGCTACTATTTGGGCAATCAGGCCCCGGAGACCCCCCTGGCCTCCCCCCTCTACGCCGATCTTCACGGCCTGCCTCCCCTGCTGATCCAGGTGGGCATGGACGAGATCCTGCTCTCCGATTCCACCCGCCTGGCCGAAAAGGCCCGGGCCGCCGGGGTGGATGTGACCTTGCAGGTCTGGCCCCAGATGATGCACGTCTGGCAAGCCTTCGCCCGCTATGTGCCCGAAGGCCGGGCCGCCCTGGACCATGTGGCCGCCTTTGTCCATGCGTATCTGTCGCCACCCCGCCTGGCCGAAAATGGATTTGACATTGCCTATGTGCGTGTCGGTCGTCGGGGCATGTTGCAGCCCATCATCGTTGGGAACCGGAGTCATGCTGATGAGTAGCGAATACCGCAACCTCCCCGCCGTGGACGCCCTCCTGCGCCAGGACGCCGTGACCGCCCTCACCGCCGCCTATGGCCCAGATCTGGTCACCCGCACCCTGCGGGAGATGCTCGAAACCGCCCGCGCCGCCATCGCCGACGGCCAGCCCGCGCCCGCGCCGGAAAGCTGGCCCGACCGCCTGGCCCAAGCCCTGGCCGATCTGGCCGCCCCCACCCTGCGCCCCCTGATCAACGCCACGGGCATCATCGTCCACACCAATTTGGGCCGCGCCCCCCTCAGCCATGATGCCCGCCAAGCCGTGGCCGCCGCGGCCCAAGGCTATTCCAATCTGGAATACGACTTGGAAACGGGCAAACGGGGCAGCCGCTACGACCACAGCCGGGATCTGCTCTGCCGCCTGACCGGGGCCGAGGATGCCCTGGTGGTCAACAACAACGCTGGGGCCGTCTTCCTGGTCCTGGCCGCCCTGTGCCGAAACCGGGAAGTGCTGATCAGCCGGGGCCAGTTGGTGGAGATCGGCGGCGGCTTCCGTATCCCCGATGTGCTGCGCCTGAGCGGGGCCACCTTGGTCGAGGTGGGTACCACCAACCGCACCCATCTGCAAGACTTCGACGATGTCCTCTTTGGCAACACAGCGGCCATCATGCGGGTGCATTCCAGCAATTTCAAACAGATCGGCTTCGTCACCGAGCCGACCTTGGCCGAACTGGCCACCCTGATCAACGACTTCCGCAGCCTGACCGGACACGATCCCATCCTGATCGACGATCTGGGCAGCGGCACCCTTTTGGACACCGCGGCCTATGGCCTCTCCCCGGAACCCACGGTCCAGGCCAGCCTAGCCGCCGGCGCGGACATCGTCACCTTCAGCGGGGACAAACTCCTGGGCGGTCCCCAAGCCGGGCTGATTTTGGGCCGGGCGGACCTGATCGCCGACCTGCGCCGCTTCCCCCTCCTGCGCGCCCTGCGGGTGGACAAGATGACCTTGGCCGCGTTGGACGCCACCTTGCGCAGCTACGAGCGTGGCCAAGCCGTCGCCGACATCCCGGTCTGGCGCATGATCTCCGCCCCATTAGAAACGCTCCGCACCCGGGCCGAAGCGTGGCGGGACCGCCTGATCGCCCACGGCCTCCCCGCCACCACCCAGCCCGGAGAGAGCGCAGTGGGCGGCGGCAGTCTGCCCGGCGAGACCCTGCCCACGGTGGTCCTGGCCCTGGCTTCCCCCGCGCCGGACGCCCTGGCCCACCGCCTGCGCGCCGCCGACCAGCCCCTCATCTGCCGCATCCAAGCCGACCGCCTCCTCTTCGACCCCCGCACCGTCCTCCCCGAAACCGACAACGACCTCATCGCCACCATCCTGCGGGCCTGGAGTACTGACTAGATCCACGAATCTTCACGAATCTACACGAATCCTTTTGTTTTTGATTCGTGGAGATTTGTGAAGATTCGTGGATCGTCTTTTTTGAAATCGGGGTACCTATGTCTGGGTTGATCTTTTTGAAATTGGGTGGATCTCTCATCACCGACAAGCGGATGGCCGAGACGCCCCGCTTGGATGTCCTGACCCGGTTAGCCGAGGAGATTGCCCACGCCCGTGCCGATCAGCCGACCCTGCGCCTGGTGATCGGCCACGGCTCCGGCAGTTTTGGCCATGTGGTGGGCAGCCGTTATGGTACCCGCCACGGGGTCACATCGGCGCAGGGGTGGTATGGCTTTGCCGCCACGGGGGACGCAGCGGCCCGGCTCAACCGCTTGGTCACCGCCGCCCTATTGAACGCGGGCATCCCGGCGTGGAGCATCCAGCCGGGCGCGGTCGTGCGGGCGGTGGATGGCAAAGTCGTCACCGGGCCGACCGAAACCGTGGCCTTGGCTTTGGACCGAGGATTGGTCCCGGTCGTCTATGGCGACGTGGTGCTGGACTCGGTCCGGGGCGGCACTATCGCCAGCACGGAGGAGATCTTCGAGCAGTTGGTACAGGATCTGCACCCCTCCCGCCTGATCCTGGCCGGGGAGGTGGACGGGGTCTTCAGCGCCGATCCCCAGCTTGACCCCGACGCCCTGCCCATCCCCACCATCACCCCGGCGACGCTTGACGCTGTGCGCCATCAGCTTGGGGCCAGCCACGGCGTGGATGTCACCGGCGGCATGGCGGCCAAGGTGGCCCAATCCGTGGCCCTGGCCGCCCGCCACCCGGACCTCACCATCACCCTGTGCAGCGGCCTGATCCCCGACCATCTGCGCCGCATCCTCACCGACCCAAACGCCCTTCTGGGCACGCGTATCCGCTCTGAGGCCGTTCCAAAGACGATCTAACCGCTGAGAGCGCAGAAGCGCGCAGCGAGTTGAAGAGGAAAAGAAAAAATGGACGCGGATGGCAGTCAAAGGCTGACCGAAATCGTTGATCTTGTGATCAAGGCAATTGAGAAACAACCTGACCCGCCACGCGAACGCATCAGGCACGAACTTCTTGAGGTGAGGGAGCTGATTATGGAGAACCGACCGCCGCGCATTCTGATCCTGGGCCGGCGCGGGGCAGGAAAATCATCCCTGATCAATGCGATCTTCGCTGAACGGGTGGCCACGGTCGGGTCCGTCTTGTCGGAGACAGGCGCGGCGGTGTGGCACACGCTTGAAAATACCAAGGGGGCCCTACGAATTCTGGACACCCGGGGCCTGGGCGACCTAAGCAAACCGCAATCTGCCAGCTTTGCCGAGAGCATCGAGGAGATCCGGCAGGGCATCGAGGCCGTCTGCCCGGATGCCATTCTGTTTATGTGCAAAGCCAAAGAGGTCGATGCCCACATTGCCAAAGACATCGACAGCGTGATCACCCTCCGCAAGTTTATTGCGGAGACCCATCATTATGCGATCCCCGTGGCTGCTTTGGTCACACAGGTGGATGAATTGGACCCAAAGCGAGTCGAGCCGCCCTATGCAAACAGCCAAAAACAGGCCAATATCCACCAGGCGGTTGACGCGCTGCAAAACGCCTTTGCCGGTTTCCATATCGAGTTGCTCAAAGTCATCCCTGTCTCCGCCTATGCGGAATATGAAAACGGGCAGCGGGTGTATGACAACTACTGGAACATCGATCTTCTGATCGACTATCTGATGGAGGTGCTGCCGAATTCGGCCCAGCTTCAATTGGCTCGCCTTTCGTCCTTGAAGAAGACCCAGCGCAAATTCGCCCGCCGGCTGGTGGGGTCCACGGCCACGATCTGTGCGGGGATTGCGGCCACGCCCATCCCCTTGGCGGATGTCATCCCCATCACCGCGGCCCAAATCGGCATGATCATCGGCATCGCCTACATCTCTGGCCGGGAGATGACCCGGCAGAGTGCCATAGAATTTCTGACCGCCTTGGGCGTCAATGTGGGGGCGGGCTTTGCCCTGCGCGAGGGCGCTCGGGCCCTGATCAAGTTCGTGTTTGTGGGTGCAGGCGAGGTGATCTCGGCCGGCGTCGCCTTTGCCGGTACCTGGGGCATCGGGGAGGCGGCTATCGCCTATTTCGTGGAGGGGGTCAGCATCGACGAGGCCAAGATCAGGTTCAAGAAAGCTAAAGCGGACAACAAGCTATAATCCTATTTTCAATTTCCACTCTTCCTCTCGCCTATTGTGCATTGTCCATTGAGCATTGTGCATTGTATAATGGCCTGACGCGTCCGATCGGCGACATCTTCCCGATCCTTACCCAAAAAGAGAGTTCTATGATTTCAACGATCGTTTCATTCGTGCTGGTGCTGGGCATCCTGATCTTCTTTCACGAGTTGGGCCACTATTTGGTGGCCCGGCGCAGTGGTATTGTGGTGGAAGAGTTTGGCATGGGCTATCCGCCCCGAGCCGTTAAACTCTTCACCTTTCAGGGCACGCTCTTCACCCTGAACTGGATTCCCTTTGGCGGTTTTGCCCGCATGAAGGGCGAGGACGCCGCGGATATGTCCCCCGGAGCCTTCAACGCCGCCCCCGCCCTGGGCCGGGCGCTGACTTTGGTGGCCGGTCCGGCCATGAACTTTATCTTGGCCATCCTCTTCTTTGCCTTTAGCTTTATGGCCGGTTTCCCCGCCCCGGCGGCCACACCCCAACTCAACCAGATCCCGGACACTTCCTTGGCGGCCCAGGTTGGCTTGCAGCCCGGTGACATCCTGCTGGCCCAGGGCGACCGCCCGGTGATGGTCTCCATGTTGGACGAAGTGGCCGCCAAAGTGACCAACGCCGAAGAACCCGGCGCGGATCTGACGGTCTTGCGCCAGGGAGCCACTCTCATTTTGACCACGCCGGCCGATGCCACCACCGCGGATCTGCTGGCCGGTGTGGAGGTTGGCACGGTTCTCAATACCCGTGTCTTTGCGATCAGCGAAAATAGCCCGGCCCAGACCGCCGGTCTCCAAACCGGCGACCGCGTCTACGCCATCAACGGTGAAATCGTCACCGCTGACATGTCCCTGAGCCGAGAGATCTCCAGCCATGCCGACCAGGAGATGACCATGACCCTCCTGCGGGATGGCACGCTGATCGATGCCACCATGATCCCCCGGTCCGATCCGCCGCCAGGGGAAGGGGCCATTGGGATTGGGATTGAAAGCGCGTCTTCTTTGGCCACCCTCTCCCTCTTTCCGGCGTTGAAAGAGGGGCTGTTCTTCACTTGGGAGTACATCACCTTTATGGTGCGTCTGCCCTTTGACGCCCTGAGCGGTGCCCTGGCCCCCGGCCAGGCGGATCTGGTCGGCCCCATCGGGATCGCCCAGATGGTGGGGGATGCTGTGGATGCCACGGTGCAGACCGGTCTCTGGTATCCCATTTGGCGGCTCTCCGCCATCCTCAGCGCGGCCCTGGCCATCACCAACCTGCTGCCCATCCCGGCTTTGGATGGGGGGCGGCTGATCTTTATTCTGGTTGAAGTCCTGCGGGGCAAGCGGGTCAGCCCGGAGCGGGAGGGCATGGTCCACATGATCGGCTTTGTCGTCCTGTTGGGGCTGATGGTGCTGATCACCTTCCGGGACATCGGTGCCACCCGTGAAGGGTTGGACTGGATCCAATTGCTGGGGCAATAAGCCAAAGTAAGCGTTCATCCGCCGCCCCCCGGTCCCCCGGCCCCCAATGCTGGGGGAGGGCGGCTGTCACCATTCACTGCTGAACTCATGACTGCAAACCCAATGAACCCATCTGACTCGTCCCAAAATCCGGGGGTCGGACCCGGCATTAAGAAAAATGGCGGGCCTGGGGGAGGGGGCGCACAATTTAGCGCCGCGGATCTCTCTGCCGTGATCGCCGCCGGGCCTGAACAGCATCAATGTGCCAACTGCGGCACCGAGATCCCGTCAGGGGCCACGGTCTGCGCCGGGTGCGGCATTCGTCTGCGCAAATCGGCCCGCCGTATCCGCTGTCGCCATTGCCATCACCAAGCTTCGTCCCAGTTGGTGATCTGCCCAAGCTGTGGCCGCCACCTGCACCCGGCCCCTTCTCGGTTGTTGACTTGGGGCGTGCCCGTGTTGCTGGCCTTGCTGATCGGTCTGTTGCTCTTTGATCGATTGGGCGTGCGCATCCAACTGGGCGGGGACGGCCAGCCCCAAACCGTGGCCCTGGGCGAAATGGTGGATCTGCCCCTGGTTCCCACAGATACGCCCACCCCAGAGCAGACGGCTGAACCCACTGCCACGGTGGTGGTGACGGTGGCGGTGCAAGAAGTTGTCACCGCCACCTTGGTTGTGGAGGCCCCGACCGCCACGGCGACGCCGGAACCCTCGGCCACGGCTTTGCCCACGGCCACCGCAACCGAGACGCCCACCCCTACGGCGACGCCCACCGCCACGCCCACGTCCGTCCCCACCCTGGATGCCACGAGTTACACGGTCCAGCCCGGGGAGACGCCAGCGGGGATCGCCCGCCGTTTTGGGGTGACCGTGGATGAACTGTTGGCCGCCAATGATTTGACCCTGGCCGACGCCACCCGTATTCGAGCGGGCACTGTTTTGGTGATTCCGGCTGGGGGAAATCTGTCACCCACGGCTACGCCCATCACGCCGGCAGCGCCGCCAACGGCCACCCCTTCCCCCGCCCCCGCAGTGACCTATGCCCTGGGATCCGGGGACACGTTGAGCGGGATCGCCACTCGCTTTGGGATCACGGTGAACAATTTGCTGGCGGCCAACGGCCTGACCGCCCAGGACGCCACACGCTTGCAGATTGGCCATTCGTTGATTATCCCTGCTCCTGGCCAAGGCTTTCCGACACCCACGCCGGCCCCGGCAACACCCGCGCCGGCTCCCGTCCAAGCGTCCCCCACGCCCACCCCAACCGAGCCGCCGACCCTGCGTCTAAGTGCGCCGGTCCTGCTGTCTCCGAGTTCGGGCACCCCCATCCTGGGATGCAACACGCTCCAACTCTTGACTTGGCAGGCAGCGTCACTGGGACCGGGGGATGAATATGAATTACGCGTGGGCTATGTCGGCGGGCCACCCCAGGCGGACGGCAGCGAGACCATCTCGTGGGCAGCGGTGGTACGTCAGACCCAATTGTCATGGAAGTTGGATACATCTCTGTGTACTCAGGCCCCACAGGAATACAATCGACAGTGGCGTTGGTATGTACAAATCATCAACGGCAACGACGCCGTCAGCCCGCCCAGCTCAGTTTGGGCATTTTCTTGGAATCCATAAACTTATGAACGACCAAACCAATGGCGATGACCTGCCCCTCTCTTGGCAACCACCCACGCCGCAGATTTCCATGGACGATCTGCTGCGCCGCCTGATCCAAGATCCGGATCTGCCCTCCCTGCAAGCCCTGGTTGCCCTGTCGGATCTCAGCCGCACGGATCAAACCCGATTACGAGAACAGTGGGGGATGATCCCTGTGGCCCGCCGCCGCCAGGTGATCCGCACCTTGGTGGCCGAGGCGGAGGAGAATCTGGACGTGCAGTTGGGGCGTCTGCTGCGGGTGGCCCTGGCCGATGAGGACGCCGAGGTGCGGCGCATGGCCATCGCCGGGCTGTGGGAAGACAGCGAGCCGGATCTGGTCACCCTTTTTGTGCAGATGGTGTACAACGATGCAGAAGCCCCGGTGCGGGCCGCCGCGGCCCAAGCCCTGGGTCTCTTTGTCCTGGCTGGGGAATTGGACGAATTGGACGCATCCCTGGCCATGCGGGCCGAGGAAGCGCTGTTGGGCGTGCTGCAAAACGAATATGAACCGGCCATTGTGCGAGCGTCCGCCTTGGAAAGCGTCGCCTTCTCGGGCGAGGTAGGCATCCGCCAGTTGATCGAGGATGGCTACTATTCCCCCCAGGCGGAGATGCGAGCCAGCGCCCTGGTGGCCATGGGCCGCAGTGCGGACGTGCGCTGGCGCAGCATTGTGCGGGCCGAATTACACAACCCCGATGCCGCCATGCGTGCCGCCGCCGCCGAGGCCTGTGGCGAATTGGAGGTCAAGAGCGCCCTGCGCGGGCTGATCCTGCTGTTGGAGGATGACGAACTGGCTGTACGGATCGCCGCCATCACCGCCCTGGGCCGCATCGGCGACAAAGAGGGTCGGGAGGCCCTGCGCATCCTGGAGGAGAGCGACATCCCGGAGGAGGCTGAGGCCGCGGGGCTGGCCCTGGAAGAGATGCTCTTCTATGGCGAAGGCGGCAATATGGCCCTCTTTGACGAGAACGAACTCGACACCGATGCCGCCGGTAAAGAGACGGACGCTGAAGATGAGATCGACGACTGGGCAGACGAGTGGGATATGTGGGACGATGACGACGACGACAACAGCGGTGACGAGGACGACGAATGAATCTGAAACTAAAGCGATTGGTGCGCACCTCCAGCTCGGAGCAGTACGCCCTCTTTGATCTGGAACAGGTGGACGAGGCCCAGGATCCCCAGGCCATCGGCAAGCTGGATCTGCACTATACCAACGAGGGCACCTACGGCACCATCCTGTTGTGGGACGAAGTTTCCCGCCAGATGCCTTCCGCCCGCCGCCAGGCCTTTCTGCGCGCCCTGTTGGACGAGATCGCCCAGCCCATGGGCGTGCCCGGGGAATACGTGGTCGAATACTTCGCCCCCTCCCTGGCCGGCTACGAGATGCTCCACAACGTAGGCTGGGACGATGTGCCCGATGACGACCTGTACGACGAGGACTATTCTGACTATGAAGAGCCGGGGGATGAGCTTGACGAAGGCGCGCTCTCCACGGACAAAGATGGGGCGGCCTAGCACCGTCGGGCGGTAATCACTCGGGGTAATCGTTCACCCCGCCCCCCTGACCCCCCAACTTTGGGGGGAACTGTCCACGACCTCCCCCAGGATTGGGGGCCGGGGGGCCAAGGGGGGTGAACGATTACAACTCGGGGAACTCTTACGCTCGTAGCCGGTCCATGACCGGCGGGTTGACGAATGGATGCCCCGGACGTCCTGTGTCGACCCGCCAGGTCACGGATCTGGCTAGCGCGCTCTTTTCCCGGACCTATTTGCGCCGGGCTGGTCTAGTGTCCCGTCAACGTTCAAATGATGGAATTGAGGAGTTCGCATCCTCAGATGCGAACGGCGGGCATCTGAGGATGCCCGACTCCACAATCCATCAAATCAGCGGTGACAGAACACTAGCACAAAATTATCCCGGCGCTATGCGCGCCACCAGATTTTCGCTGGAAAGTCGTGGTTTTATGTTGGCTGTTCTGCAAAAGTTGTTGCCAATCTTTGGCAACACGGTGTTGCCGGTCTTTTTGGTGGCTGGGACCGGTTTTCTACTGGCCCGCACCATGAAGTTAGATGGACGCACCTTGGGGCGTATCCTCTTCTTTCTGTCCACGCCCTCCTTGGTTTTTCGGGGCCTCTATCAGAGCGACATTCCTTATGCCAGCCTGGGTCGCATTGCCTTTGCCGCCATGGTGATCATGCTGGTGGCCGGGGTGCTGGGCTGGATCATCGCCTGGGATCAGGAGCGGCGGCGGCGGGTGGCGGTGACTCTGTGCGCCATGATGGGCAACAATGGCAACATGGGGCTACCCATCAGCTACTTCGCCCTGGGCGAGACCGGGCTGGCCTTGGCCACCATTTTCTATATCGTCAACTCCTTTTTGGGCAACACAGTGGGGGTCTTCATCGCCTCTATGGGCCGCACCACCGGCGATCCCAATGGCTCTGAGGGGCAGGGCGCTTCCATGGGGTCTGCTTTCCGCAGCACCCTCAAAGTGCCCATTCTTTACGCCGCATTTTTGGGGATGCTTATCAACGGAATGGGGTGGGAGCTACCCGTGGGGATCTTTCGTCCCGTGGATCTGCTGGCGGACATGGCCATTCCCGGCATGTTGGTTCTGTTAGGTATCCAGTTGAGCAGCGCCCCCCTGGTGGCCCGCCAGGCCGTGCTGGCCCGGGTTGTGGCCTTGCGTCTGCTGGGCACCCCGGCCCTAGCCTTTCTTTTCTGCCTGCTCATGGGCATCACCGGGCTGGAGCGCAACGTAATCCTTCTGCAAGCGGCCATGCCCACCGCTGTGATGGTCACAGTCCTGGCCACGGAATATGACGCCGCCCCCCGCTTTGTGGCCACGGTGATCTTCTTCACCACCCTGGTCAGCATGGTGACCCTGTCTTTGTTGTTGTCGCAGATTTCGTGATGGATTTATCGAGTATCGTGTGTCGAGTATTGATACTCGACACACGATACTCTATATTCAATTCCCGGATCATCCTATGAAAAAACAAGACCCAACCCAACCCAACCCGGAACTGACGGGTCGCCGCCGGCGTTTGATCGAGCAGGCCGCCCGGCTGGATTCGGACGCGGCCGCGGCCCAGGCCTTGACCGCGGCGTTGAACGAGAGCGCCCATCTGTTGCAGGCCAATCAACCTGTGCAGGCCGTGGCCCTGCTGCATCCCTGGCACGTCCGCCAGCCCACCCACCCGGATCTGGCCATCAACCTGGGGGGAGCCTACATTTTGCAGCGCAAATGGGACATGGCCATAGACGCTCTGGAAGCCGCCGCCCAAGCCCACTTGGACAACCCCATGCTGTGGACCAATCTGGCCGCGGCCTATCTGGGGGCGTTGGAAACTGCCAGTCCCAAGCGTCAAGGTCAGGCCATCGCCGCCTATGAACAGGCCCTGGCCGCTGATCCCCAAGCCCCCAATGTGCATTATCATTTGGGGTTGATCTATGTGGAGCAGCGAGCCTGGGTAAAAGCCCAGAGCTACTTCCAAGCCGCCCTGGCCGTCCAGCCCCAAGATCGAGACGCCCAGCGCTGGCTCGACCGCATCGCCGCCATGCTGTCAGCCAAAAGTGAATGATCCACGAATCTGCACGGTTCTTTTTTGATTCGTGCAGATTCGTGGATCCAAAGTGTGCTCGCATGAGTAAACCACCATGACGTTGGAGAGAGTGCCCCAGGGCGCATCGTCCCTGCCTTCCATAGACCACAGCGGACCGGAGAGTCAGCCGGTCGGCGTGGTGGCCGCGTTCCCCGAAAGCGGGTTGCGGGCCAGCCCGGAACGGCTGGCCTGGCTGATTTTACTGGCTAGTTTTGCCACCTTTGTGGTGCTGCTGGTCAGTGTTCCCCTGGCCTTCCGCTATGTGGTGCGCTATGCCACGGTCAGCCAGCCCGCCCGTTTGGAACCGACCCTGGGCACCCTGCAATTTTATCCGCCCCAGGCCGAAGAACCCATCGCCGTCACCGCGGTCCGGGAAGACATCAGCGAGGGTAGCCGGATTGTCACCTCGCCAGTGACAACCCAGGGCGTGCTGGGGTTGCTGGCCTCACTCGAAAGCCGTACCCAACTCGGCTCTGTGCAGCTCTATCCCGACACCAGCCTGATCATCGACAAGATCCGCCGCCCCCGCTTTGCCTCCAGCCCGGAACCCTATCGGGTGGCGTTGACCTTGGAACGGGGCCGGGCACGCATCTTTACGGTCAGCTCCGAGGATCGGGCCGTCTTTGTGGAGGTGACCACGCCCCACGGCCAAGTGACCCTGATGGGGGGCAACTATCGCTTCTCCGTCACCCCAGAGCAGACCGAAGTGACCGTGCGCAGCGGCACAGCCGAGGTCCACAACCGCCAGGGCACGGTCATCCTCTCCGCGGATCAGCGCTCCGTCATGGAGCCAAACAGCGCCCCCCAGCCGGCCATGACCACAGAGCGCTCCCTGATCGAAAATGGCGACTTTGGCGACCCTCTGGCGGACAGTTGGCAACCCTACACCGTGGCCGAAAATGTGATCCAGGGAGATGTGCAGCGCATATCTCAGGATGGGCGCTGGGTGGCCCGTTTCCGCCGGGACGGGGAGGACAACGTGCATACAGAGGTGGGCATCCGCCAGGAGATTGGCCTGGATGTGAATGTCTATGACAGCCTGCGCTTGCAGATGGACGTGCGTCTGCGCTGGCAGAGTCTGGAAGGGGCCGGCCACCAGAGCTCCGAGTTTCCTGTGCGGGTGGAGATCGGCTATCAGGACATCTATGGCAAGGAGTTGACCTGGGGCCACGGCTTCTATTACCGGGATCCCCGGGCCGGGTGGCGAGTTCAGGATGGGGAGAAGATCCGCCCTTTTGTCTGGTATAGCTACGAATCCCCGGATCTGATGGAACTGTTGGCCAACACCCGCCCGGCCCGCATCAACTCTGTGCGCGTCTATGCCAGCGGCTGGAACTACGACGTCTATGTCAGCGAAATCAGCCTGATTGCCCAATAGGGCAAGGCCGACAGACCTTCCCGGAATGGGCCACGAGTACAGTCCGGCGTAAATAGGTCCATGAAATACTGCTCTAGCCAGGTCCGTGACCTGGCGGGTCTACACGAGATCTCCCGGTGATCCATTCGTCAACCCGCCGGGTCACGGACCCATAGGCATCAAGCTAAGGGATCAGGGTGGACCAAAGCGTTGGAAATAAGCTGGGCAATCCCGGAATGGGCCGGTTCTTCTTGTGTTCATGCAGTAGTTTTGGCCCATTCCGGGATTGGCGGGGAGATCTCGTCCATTCCGGGAATGGGCCAAAACTACTTACTCTGCCCCAGATCGTCCGGCCCTTTCCCGGAATGCCCTATTTTTGAACACAAATCCCTTAGCTTGATGCCTATGGGTCACGGACCCGGCTAGAGCGGGGGTTATCCCGGACCTACTTACGCCGAGCTGTACTAGATCTTGGGCAAGGCGAGATTCATCGGCCCTTCCGGGAAGGTAGCGACCTCTTTTGAACACGCCCGTCAACTTCCTCCATCGCCTCTCTCCCCAAGCCCGCCAGCGCGCCGGGCTGTTCCTGGCCGTGCTGCTCTTTCTCCTCTTGGCCGGTTATCAACTGGGTCTCCCCGGTCTGCACTATGACGAGGCCAAAGAGGCCGGGGTCAACGCCCTGGAACTCCTCACCGCCGCGCCCGTCACCGCCTTTCGAGACGCCGCCCTCCCCCTGGGCGACCTGCGCCTGCCCCTCATGGTCCAGGACTACATCGGTGCGCTCAACGTCTATTTGGCCATCCCCCTCCTGACCCTCACCGGCATCGGCGTCCCCAACCTGCGCTTTCTGCCCCTCCTTTTGGCCGTACTTACCCTTTTTCTGTTAGAGCGCACCGTGGCAGAATGGGAGATGGGGAGGTGGGGAGACAAGGAGACAGGGAGACAAGGAGCCAAATCCCCAATCCCCAATCCCCAATCCCCCCTCTTCGCCGTCCTCCTCCTCGTCGCCTCGCCCAGCTTTGTCTTTTGGAGCCGGCAGGGGATCTTTGTGACCAATTTGACCCAGCCCTTGACCCTGCTCTGTGTGTGGATGGGGCTGCGCTGGCTGCGCACGGGACGGAGCGGGGCGTTGATCCTGAGCGCGCTGGCCGGGGGGCTGGCCCTCTATGCCAAACTCCTGTCCGTCTGGATTGTGGGGCCGTTTGGCTTGATGATGGGGGGATGGTGGTTGTGGCGGCGTTTTTGGGAAAAACGGCGGCCCAATTGGGTCGGGGAACGGGTTCCGCGCCCAGCGATGGGGGTCTGGGTGGGGACCGGGGCGGCTTTTGGTCTGGGGCTGCTGCCATTGATCCTCTTCAATGTGCAGACCGGCGGCACCTTTTCCAGTGTCGGCGGCAACCTGGGCCAAAGCTACTATGGGGTGGACAACGCCAACATCCTGGCCAACCTGCCCGTGCGCCTGGGCCAGGTGGTCAGCACCCTGGAAGGCGGCCACTTCTGGTATCTGGGCGGTCTCTACGCCAACCGCCTGGCCCCCTGGCTGGCCCTGATTGCCGTGATCATCGGCCTGATCCGCCGCCCCCGCACGATCCTGCCCCCCCTGATCCTCCTGGGCCTGGCCGTGATCGCCAGCCTCTTCACCGTCAGCGACCTCTTCATCACCCACTACGCCCTGCTCCACCCCTTCATGGTGGCCGTCGTGGCCCTGGGGATTGGGGATTGGGGATTGGGGAGTAGGGATTGGGGAGTAGGGATTGGGGATCACAAATTTTCAATTTTCAACTTTCAATTTTCAATTAAAAAAAGTCCCCCAATCCCCAATCCCCAATCCCCAATCCCCACCCTCCTCATCCTCCTCTGGCTGATCTTCGACCTCTCCGCCACGGTGAACTATCACCGGACACTGACCCAGAGCGGCGGCCTGGGGGACCATTCGGACGCCACCTATCACCTGGCCTATCATCTGCGCTACAACGGCCTGGGCGCGCCCATTGCCCTGGATTGGGGCATGGAAGCCCCGGTGCAATTCCTCTCCGAGGGGACGGTGCGGCCCATCGAGATCTTCGGCTATGGCTCGCTGACCGAGCCGGACCCTGGCTTTGCCCAACGGCTGGATCTCTTCTTGCCCAACCAGGCCAACGTCTATCTGCTGCGCACCCCCGACGCCACGGTCTTTGGCGGACGCCGGGAAAGCTTCCTGGCCCAAGCCGCCGCCCTCGGCCTGACCCCACACCTGGAGGCCACCTTCGCCCAGCGGGACGGTCACGACCTCTTCGAGGTGTGGCGGGTGGAGCCGTAACCGGTTAATCGGTTTTTGCGCTGGAAATGCAACATCGTTGACGCTGTCCGACGAGGGTGATAAAATGCGATCATGATTCAAGCCATTGAGAGAAATCCCGAACCCATCTCCATGTCGGGGCCGGACGCAGTCCCGGTCCCCGTTGAGCCGCTGGAAACGGTCCCCGCCCTGGATCGGTTGCCCTATTTGGTGCGCTTGGGATCCGTTCACGCCTTGCTCACACCGGTGATCTGGGGGGCAGCCTTGGCTTGGTGGCAGCTGGATCGGCTGGATGTGTGGGTGTTTCTGCTCAGTTTGGCGGGAGCAGGCTCGCTCTATTTGGCCACCCACGCCTTCGGGGCCTATTTTGACCACAAGCGCACCCAGCAGCGCGGCCAGCAGAGTCTGCCCGATCTGCTGATTAGACCAGAACCGACCCTGATCTATCTGACCGACTGGGGAGATGTGTTGAGCGTGGGGTGGCTGTTGCTGATCTTTGGGGGGTTGGCCACGGGGCTGTTGACCTATTTGGCCGGCTGGCCCGTCCTCTTCTTTGGCGGCCTGAGCGCGGGCATCGCCCTGGCCTATGCCGTCCCGCCCATCCAGTTTGGCCATCGCAGCGGAGCCTTTGGCGAGCTTGGCCCCTTGGTGGCCTTTGGCTATCTGCCCATCTTGACCAGCTTCTACGCCCAATCCGGCACCTTGACCGCCCTGGTATTGTGGGCGGCGTTGCCCGTGGCCCTGCTGGTGGCCCTGGTGGGTCTCTACTATCAACTGATCAGTTGGCGACAGGATTGGCGGCTGCGCAAACGCACCCCGGCAGTGACCTTGCAGCCTCAGTTGGTGCTGGACATCGGGGCTGTGGTGATTGGCGTGGGCTTTGTGGGGGTGCTGGTGTTGGTGGGGACCAATCAACTACCGGCTTGGTCGCTCTTGGGGCTGGCCGCCCTGCCCCTGGCCTTGGGGCCCTATGCCCATATCCGACGCAACCTGTCCACCCACCGGGAGAGTGTGAGCCTGCTGCGCTCGACCATTGCCACCACGGCCACAATAGGGCTGCTGCTGACCTTGGCCCTGTGGCTGGATAAAGGATTATAGGGGGTCAATCATGGCTGAATTGACCCGCAAAGCGTTTCACGATCTGGCCGTGGAGTGTCGAGATCTGGCCCAAGAGCTGGCCCGTCACGAGCAGGATCAGGTCGATGTGGCTTTATGTCGGCGTTTCAACGAATGGCTGCCTCGGCTTCTGGCCTACGATCCCCTGCGCCTTGTCCTCCCCACCCTGACCCCGGCCCGCCCCCTCACCCGCAACATGCTTTTTGCCGCCGTTACCCTGATCAGCGTCATTCTGGCCCTGGTTTTTCAGGAACCCCTGGGCCGCCTCTTCCTCTTTGCCATCGTCAGCGCTGTCACCCTCACGGCCATCACCCTTTTTTTGGTTCCCGTGCGCCTCTATGGCACCACGGTGGCCCTGATCGAGGGCAAAGTCCTGCGGGTGGTCAACGTGTTGGAGGCAAAGCTGATGACCGGCGAAATGGGCTTCACCGAAGCCGCCTTCTTCGTGGTCAAAGACAACCTCACCGCCGCCCAGGCGGAGCTGCGCCAGCAGATCCATTTGGCCAAGCGGTGGTGACTGGGGATCGGGTGATGAGGGATGTGTGGAGAGCTGAACGAAATCAGGATTACTATGAACTATAGTCGAGCTCAAACGCCATCTTTTAAATCAACAAAGGAAGATAAAGTGAATGTGCTTCCGATGCCCTGTGAAGCCATTTTGAAGCACCAATCTCATTTAGTAGCCGAGTACCTTGTTGCCAAAGATATTCTTTTTCCTCTTCACCTTCTTCAATTGCATTGGACATATCCAACAGACAAGCAGCTTCATCAAAACGCCTATTGTGACTCCGCGCGAGTAATAAAGCTTCGTTCAGTGTCTCTTTTTGTTCACTGAGACTGTGTTGAATTTCTGCATTACATCGTAAAGCAATGATCTGCAATGACGGGGAGTTGATCTCTTGTGCCAATGATAGAGCGTCTTGTAATGATCGTAGAGCATCTTGACGAAGACCTAGACAATCATAACAACGGCTCAGATTCACATAAGGCTAACCCAAAATAATAAGTATCCGGGCTTTCTTGCCTCACCAAGCCGGATACCTCGGAAATGACGATCCAAAATGGATACTTATTATTTTGGGTTAGCCTAAATGAAACCTATCCCCTCATGTCTGGACTGCCCTTTATGTGAATAGTTCATAACCGCCTCGAGATTGCGTCTAGCGCTTTCGTACTGGCCAAAATAGATTTTCACAGCACCAATATTCGCTTTTGCTCTATGAATCTCTACAGAATCACCGAAGCGAGTTGCCATCTCTAGCTGACGCTCCATATATTTCAATGCATGGTCAAGATCGCCCTTAGAGAAATACACAAGTCCCAAATTCCCCAGTTCTCTGGTTAGTCGCCACACAGCGTCTAAATGTTCAAATTGCTTTATATTGCGCAACATTTCAACTTCGGCTAATTTGAATTCAGACGCGCTCCAATAAACCAAAGCTAGATTACTATTAGCATAGAACTCATTTAGAACATCCTCTTGTAGGGCAAACATCTTGCTGGCATGCTTAAGGTCAGTTTCGGCAGCCTGATATTCACTAAGAGCCCAAAACATTACGCCTCGATGTCTATATGCTTCTGCCAACAGATGTGTGTCAATAAGCGACGATACTTGAAGTGTATCAATGATCTTGTTTGCTTCAGATAAAGCGGCATCCAGTTGCCCTGTATCTCTTAGCAATATTAAGCGGGGAAAACCGAGATTGGCGTCGACAAGAATTTTATCCTTGTCCGATAGGTTCTGCAGTAGAGTGTCCTTTGCTAATTCTTCAAATAGTGAAGCGGCCTCCTCAGTGGATCCTTGTGTTCGCAACAAGAGAATTGCTGTAGAACCAGCTTTTACAAGCATCACGGAAGAGTGAATTGTACGCGATAGCAAAATGGCATATTTGCATATACTTAACGCCTCCGGGTAACGGCCAGTATAAAAAACTAACTGTGATAAATATACTAGGAACTCAACCTGATCATCATACTTCCCCGCGCTTTCACAGAAATTGACGGCAAAACGAAGCTCTTGCTCCCAAATACGCCATCGTCCCCATCTCCATGGCCAAGGATGCATTGCTCTAATTAAATCAATTGCAAATGGGTGGAGATTCGTCCGCTCACGTGCCTGCTGCAACAAGACCAGTAGGCTGTTCAGATGCCGAACCAATTTTTTAGGTTGATGAGAGAATGCATGAACAAACTCCACAGCAGTGATTAGTTTTTCTTGCAAACGGCCGTCATAGTAAGCGGCCCAATGAATTTCTTGTTTGCTCCATTGCTCAGACAGCACATCTGCCTGTAAGAATGTGTGGGTTAATCTGTGTATTCGATACAGAGGTTCCTCTGACAGTCCTATTCCCTCGATAAGCGAAAAATCAAGAAGCTGATTCATTGCTTTATCAAAATTAGCAAGGGTTAAGCCACTCATCCTCCGAAGCCATTCGCTATTCTCCCCATCTGGCGAAACATCAATCATCGACAACAAGAGTCGTTGAGAAGAATCGTCCAATCCAATCCACGACTGACGAAAAATATGATCAGATAGTTTGTTGGGGCTTTCCTTTAGAAACCTATGAAAATCCTCGACTAGTGTTACAACCGATGCTAATCGAAGTAACGAAACTATCTGCTTCAGAGCCAGGGGAATCCCACCAATCGTATCGTATAGCTTTTCCATCATTTGTTGAGAAACGGATTGTTTTATTCCTCGACGTCTTAATTCACTTTCAATAAACAATCGACTGTGAAATAAAGAAAGTTCTGGCACTTTATATGAGCGAATATATGGATGGTGTTGCAAGGTGTTTCGGCTGGTCAACAAGAATCGTGTTCTTCCTGCCAATGGAAATAAATAATTGAGCAAAAGTTCGGTTTCTTCAATTATTTCCAAATTATCAATGATAATTAGACATGGTGCTATAGAAAGAAGAGGTATTAATCGTTCTATCTTGTCTTTGGTAGACAAACCAAATAATTCTTTTTGCTCCAATTGTGCAACCAATTGAGCGATGATATCATCCGAATCCAGAGTTTTCTGGGCCAAATCTGCAAAAGGCGATTCACCCCCTTGGCCAAACTTTTGATACCGAGCCGTAATCCAGACAATATCGACTATTGCCCCCATTTTGGCTAATTTCCGCGCCACCGCTTGTGCCAGAGTCGTCTTTCCAATTCCTCCTATGCCCTCAATGCTAATAAAATAGGGACCATCACTGTCTGTGAGTAAATCTGATAATAGCTTTGTATGCTCATCCATGCCCCAAAGCTCAAAATAGTCAGGAAGCGGCAAGTGTCGCTGACACCGTAAACTCTGAAGTCGCTTATGCGCCTCATCCTCTGCACGACGAAGTCCATTGACCAACATTCTTGTGCCAAGATCCAATCGCCGACGAATTTGACGTTCTTCTACATTTACAGCGGCGGCTAATTCAGCCGTGCTAATGTTGGGATCTGCGAAGTATCGATAATAAAGGACACTCCAAGCCTCCAAGCGATCGTCTCTGTACTGAAAATCAAGAGAAACCGATTGAAGAATGTCCTGTTTTAGCGATGGAGATTCTTCAATAAAGGCACAGGCGCCTTCTCCCACTGAGCGACATTTTATCAAAGCCTTGACAATCAAGGCTTTGATAAGATCATATAACTTAAACCCCTTTTCTACCCGCGATACCAGTCCACTTTCTGACAACAAATGAAGTTCTAGCAATTCGATAGGGGGTTCTTCGTATTGCTGCCATTTGCGAAATGCAGAGGACAAAATGTCTGGAGTGATTTGTTCTATTTTCATATTTGTCTAACCCTTTAGAGAATTCCAAGAATTTTCAGTCCGTTTTTGGTCCAATTATTGTCCGTTTGCTATAGAGATGTTTTCTTAAATCCTATAATATAGCCATGGGAGATAGAATTTCATAATCAGGCGACGCACAGTCGGTCTATATAGCGGAATTTTCACAGGAAGAATCAACATGTGCCGCTGAAGCACGATAATGGAGCGCTGGACTCATATTTGAGCCCAGCGATAATTGAATAGCTGGGTGTGAAGCTTCTGGTTTCGGTGAGTCTTTTATTTCAACAGAGAGGATAACACAATGACTACCCCACGGCGAGGTTCTCTGCTCATAGTATTGGCTTTCGTTCTCACATTCGGCTTGCTGACGGATCTTCCGGTCTTCGGCTCGCCACCTACCCAAACCGACATTCCTGCAGGCACGCCCACGGCTTCGAGTCCCGCCGCTCAACCATCGCATACGATCTACATTCCGGTGGTCTCTCAGTACCCATCCTCGGCTGCTGATGTGTCATCTGCGCCCCTGGATGTCACCCCGGAAGCAGCCGTCAATTCGTCAGTTACCCAAGTCGATAGTCCTACAGACGGCACACCCATCGATTCGAACCACACAGAGCAGTCTCAATACAACATTTACATCCCGGTAATTTCCCATGGCTTGTCGATGCCTGCTGATGCTATACCGCTCTCCGAAGATGGCCATATCACACAGCGAATCGTAGGCGGCCTAAACGCCAGAGCTGGTCAGTTCCCGTGGCAGGTTCGACTTGACAACAAGCTGTCCAACAACGATTACGTGTTTCAGTGTGGCGGAACTCTCATCCATCCGCTTTGGGTCTTGACCGCGGCCCACTGTATAGAAGATGACAAGACATCCTCCGATATCCAAATTGTTATGGGCAAACTCGATCGTGTGGGCATCAACAGTGGGCAGATTCGTCAGGCAAGTCGAATTATCAAACATAAAGATGCAGATATTGCGCTGATTGAACTTAGTAAGCCTGCCATCCTCAATAATTTTGTCCGCCCGATTTTTTTGTTAACGAACTCCAAAGACAGCAGAACTGAAGCCAACAAGCTTGTTACGGTCAGTGGTTGGGGTGCCAGTTCTCTCCGACTACAATATTCATCACATAAGGTCGTCGGTTGTGGAATCACTTTTTTTGAGAGTATCCTATGTACTGAAAAAAATATACAAAAGACCGAACCTGGTGATAGTGGCGGTCCGCTAGTGGTTCAGAATGGCGGTGGGTGGCTCTTGGCAGGGGTAGTTAAGGGAGATACACTCAAGGTCTCGACAAGTGGGGGTGGAGTCGAGGTTGATACTTACACTAAGATATCCAAATACGTTCCCTGGATCAACAGCACAATTACTCCTGCCGTGACTGAGGTATCATGGGGCGACATCGGAAGGTGTGTACTCAATGATGATCAAATTGCATTATTTACGGATGCTAACTTCAACGGCAACTGTGTGGTTAAGGATGGCGACAATTACTCCACTCCAAACGCTATCGGCTTACCAAATGATTCCATATCTTCCATTTGGGTCGGCAGTAACGCTAAGGTGAAACTATGTCGAGATGACAACTTTGGAGGCATATGTGAGACCTTCACAGCTAGCGACAGCAACCTCACGGACAACTCGATTGGCAATGACCAGGTTTCTTCTGCCCAGGTATCCTCTGTCAGCGCACGATGCACACCTTATGACGATCAGATCGCTTTGTTCAAAGATGCGAACTACAGCGGAGCTTGTGTGATTAGAGGTGGTGGCAATTACGCCAATCCAAATGCTGTAGGGTTGCCTAACGATTCGATATCTTCGATCTTGGTCGGCAGCAGCGCCAAGGTGAAGTTATGTCGCGATGACAACTTCGGCGGCATATGTCAGACCTTCACAAGCAGTGACAGCAACCTCACCGACAATTTGATTGGCAACGATCAAGTATCATCCGCCGTAGTCCAATGCAGACCCAATTCTGGTCAGATCGCCTTGTTTATGGATGCAAACTATAGCGGAGCTTGCGTAGTTCGGGGTTCCGGCAATTACCCTAATCCAAGTACAGTTGGCCTGCCGAACGATTCGGCGTCCTCCATTATGGTTGGCGGTAGCGTCAAGGTGAAGTTGTGTCGCGATGACAACTTTAGTGGCATATGTCAGACCTTCACAAGCAGTGACAGCAACCTCACTGACAACTCGATTGGCAACGACCAGGTATCATCCGCCAAAGTCGAAGGGAGGTAAGGTCAGTTGTAAAGGCTGCTATATGGCCCCTGTATGGCCCCTATATGTAAAACGGAATCTGCCCGGAGGATGTCACTTGCCTCCGGGCAGATTCCGTTTTACATATAGGAATTGCTGTATCCCACTCGTTTCGGAGAAGAGGAGACAAGGAGCGGCTGGACTGTCTCCCTATCTCCTCTTCTCATTGTTTTTCCTTAATATCGTGCAAAAATCTCCTGATACGCCTTGGACGTGGCGAGTAACTCATCATGGGTGCCCACGGCGGCGACCCGGCCCTTGCGCAGGACGACGATCTGGTCGGCCCAGCGGATTTGGGAGAGGCGGTGGGTGATGAGGATGGTGGTGCGGCCTCGGCTGGCGGCTTCGATGGCCCGTTGGATTTTGTCCTCCGTGGCGCTGTCGATGGCGCTGGTGGAGTCGTCCAGGATCAGGATGGCCGGGTCGGTGAGGAAGGCCCGGGCCAGGGCCAGGCGCTGGCGCTGACCGCCAGAGAGCATGACCCCCCGCTCGCCGATCACTGTGTCGTAGCCGTCCGGGAAGCCGACGATGAAGTCGTGGGCTTGGGCCGCGGTGGCCGCGGCTTCGATCTCGGCCTGGGTGATCTCTGGGCGGCCAAAGGCGATGTTCTCGCCGATGGTGCGGCTGAAGAGGAAGATGTCCTGTTCGATGATGGAAATGCCCTCCCGCAGGGCGGCCAGATCCCATTCTCGCACGTCCACCCCGTCCACAAAGATGCTCCCCCCGGTCACGTCGTAGATGCGGTTGATCAGTTTGGAGACCGTACTCTTCCCCGATCCTGTCTGCCCCACCAGGGCCAGGGTCTGCCCCGGCTCGATGGAAAAGCTAATGTCTGTCAGGGAAAGCTGCCCCCCGGTGCTTGCCCCGATCTTCCCTTTGACCGCTGACGAGTCGTTGTCCATCCCGTACCCAAAATTAACCTGATCAAACCGAATCGCGCCCTGGATGGGTGCGGCATGGCCGCCTTTGTTTTGGTCCAATTCGGTCTCCTCGCGGATCAGTTCCAAGATGCGTTCGGCGCTGGAATAGCCGGTGGAGACCTGGGAATAGGCGAAGAGGGAGACAAAGGTGGGGAAGCCGAAGAGGGCGATCAGTCCCATATACGAGACCAGATCCCCCACGTTGATGGCCCCGCCCCGATAGAGGTAGAGGCTGTGCATAAAGGCCACGCCCTGGGCCAGGCCCAGAAGCAGGAGGGGCAGGAAGCGGGCCTCGATTTTGCCCCGGTGGACGAAGGCGTCTCGGAAAGAGCGGGCGTTTTGCTCGAATAGGGCGATTTCGTCGTTTTCCCTGGCCGCGCCCTTGACGGTTTCGATGCCCTCGACGGCTTCGGTGAGCCGGGCGTTGAGGGTGCCGAAGGTGGAGCGCACCTGGGCGGTGACGGGATTCAGCTCCAAAATATAGGCCCGCAGTGCCCAGGCATAGGCGATGGCAAAGACCAGGGGGGTGGCGATCAGGCTGGGGTGGATGGTGGGGGCCACGACCAGGGGCATGAGCAGGAAGTTGGCCGAGCCGATCACCAGGTTGAGGCCGGGGGCAACCATGAGGGAGAGTTCCCGCATGTCGTTGGTGGCCCGGGCCATGAGATCCCCGGTGGCGTGCATGTCGTGGAAGCGCATGCTCTTGCCCAGGAGGGAGGCGTAGAGTTCTTGGCGGGCGTCCCGCTCCAGGCGCTGGCCCAGGGTTTCGCTGCTGAAGTTGCGCCCCAGTTGCAGGATGCTGCGCACAAACTGGCTTATGGCCAGGATGACGGAGGCCCAGAGCAGCGCGGGCATGTTCACCGGGTTGCCCAGCACGGCGTTGAAGGCCTGGCCCATATAGACGGGGATGGCCACGGCCAGGGCGGCATTGCCGAAGGCCCCCACAAAGGTGCCGAGGATGATCAGTTTGTTGCGCAACAGATGGGAGAGCAGCCAGCGGGTGGTGCTGCGCTTGTCCGTCTGCCACGGGCTGCCGATGGTAAATTCGCTTTGGGCCATGAGGTGTCCTGGGATGTGGATCTTGGAATAGAACGCGGATGACGCGGGTTGGGCAGAATTTTGCGCTTCTATGCGTCGGAAAAGAGCAGACTGTCGCCCCAATGGCTGCGCAGGATAAAGCGGAAGCCAAGCGTCCACACCAGCAACATCCCCCCAAGGGTGACGTACATCTGGACAGGGGTGGCGACGACGCCGAAATAGTCGGCGACCGGACGCAGGCTCAACGCGCCCATGAAGACGATGATCAGCACGACTGTCATGATGGCGGGGCGGCGGTCATGGGAAAGCGGACGCCATCCGGTGAAGAAGGGCAGGGGCGGATGGAGGAAGAGCACCAGCAACATGGTGACGATGGAGACGAAGTTGGAAAGGGTCGTCTGTGCGATGAGGGTGGCCGCCACGTCGGTGAACTCGGCATCGACCCCGGCCGTGAGCCCGGTCACTTCCTCGAAGCGTGCCAGCGCCCGCAGGGGAATCTCCATGGTGGTGATGCTTTCGCTGATGCGGAAATGGTAGAAGGCATAGATCCCCACGCCAAGGAGCATGGTCCAGATGGTGAAGGGCAGCACGAAGCGCACCATCGATGACAACAGGGATTCGTTGCGCTCTTCGGGCAGGGCGAAGATCGTGAGCATGAAGGCCGGCAGCCCTACGCTGAAGGTCGTCAACCCGAGTTGGGACGGCTCGAAGGGGAAGCTGAGTCCCACCATCATGACGCCGATGATGATCAGCGCGTAGGCGAGGCCCCGGCCCACCAGCAGGTAGGTGGCGTCGGCAATACCGTTGGCGATGCGTTTGCCCTCACTCAGCGCCGGGACGAGGGCGGCGTAGGAGTCGCCCAGCAGCACCATGTCCGCCACGTTGCGGGCCGCGTTGCTGCCGCTTTGCATGGCGATGCCCAAATTGGCCTTTTTCATGGAGAGTACGTCGTTGACGCCGTCACCGATCATGGCTACGTAGTGCCCCTGCTCGATCAGCGCATTGACCAAGGCTTGTTTCTGATCCGGTGTGACGCGGCCAAAGATGTTGACCTCCTTGACGGCTTTGTCCACCTCGGTTTTGCTCATGCTTGCCAGCTCGGCACCGGAGATCAGCCGGGGATCGTGGAAGCCTGCCTGTTTGGCCAGCGCGGCCACGGTGTGCGGATTGTCCCCGGAGATGATCTTCAGATCGACGCCCAGCTCGGCAAAGGCGCGCAAGGTCTCCTTGGCCTGGGGACGCAGTTCGTCGCTCAGGCTGACCAGGGCCAGGGGTGTCAGGGGCGGCAGAGCGGGGTCGCCATTGGCATCATGCAGCGTGTTTGCCTCTGGGTTGTGGGCAAAGAGCAGCACCCGCAGCCCGGCTTCGGCCAGGGCCGCGGCCGCTGTTGAGAAGTCGCCGGTCGATCCATCAGCCTCTGACGCCAGATAGGGTGCCAGCATCTCCACCGCGCCAAGCACGTAAACGCCCCCGTGGACCGGGTTCCCCGCCTGCTGCCCGAAGGCCAGCGCGCTCCACTTGCGGGCGGAGGAGAAGGGCACTTCATCGATCAGGTCGATAGACTGGCCATCCGTGCCGTCCAGAATCGCCTTGCTGGTGGTATTGGTTGCAGAGGCGCTGCGCACGAAAGCCCCCAGGGCGGCGGCGATCTCAGCCTGCGGCCTATCGCCCAACGGCTTAATGCCGTCCAGTGTCATGCGGCCAGAGGTGAGGGTGCCTGTCTTGTCCATGCAGAGCACGTCCACGCTGTTGAGCGACTCGACGGCGTTGCTCTGCTGCACGAGGGCGCCTTTTTTGGCAATGGTCACACTGCCCAGGGCATAGGCGACGGCAATCGTCAGGAAGAGACCGTAGGGCACCAGTCCGATGAGGACCGCGGTCGCCTTGACGTTTTTCAGAAAGCTGTAGTCCTGGATGAAGCCAGCCACGTAGAAGATCAGACCCATGAGCACGGCCAGCAACAGCAGTAATTGCACGACGTAGTTGACGCTCTTTTGCAGGGGTGTCTGCACAGGCTCGAAGATGCGTGCGGCTGCGGTCAATTGGTTGGCGAAGCTCTCCTGGCCCACCTTCAGGGCCTCGAAGAACCCATCGCCGGTCACACAGAAGCTGCCCGAAAAGATTTCGTCGCCCTCGTGCTTGCGGATGAGATCGCTCTCACCGGTGAGCAAGGACTCGTCCATCTCCAGGGGGCCGCCGCTGATCAGGCGTCCATCGACCACGGCTTGGTCGCCGGCTCGCAGCCGAACGATGTCGCCTTGCACCAAGTCGACGGCGCCGACCTCTTGCTCGTGGCCGTCACGCACCACGGTCACCGTTGGCCGGGCCACCACCGCGATCTGATCGAGTTGCCGCTTGGCCCGGATCTCTTGAATCGTGCTGATCAGCGCGTTGGCAAAGCCGACGACCGCGGTGATGAAGGCGTCGTTTAGTTGGCCGAGTACGGCGAGAATTGCGCCCACCGAGAAGAGGATGATGTTGAAATAGGAGAAAAGATTGGCCCGGGTGATCTCGCCGTATGTGCGGCCGGAACCGCCCGACACCTGATTCCCGCGCCCGTCCCCGCGGCGTGTCAGCACCTCTGCTTGGGTCAGTCCCTGTGGAAACTCCATGCGCTGTTCCTTGCTTGTGTGGCTGGGCTATCCATATAGCCCCTATTCTGCCACAGATGAATGACTTGGTTGACTGTACCGCTCGCCTCCATCTTATCCGGTGAGGCGGATTTTATCAAAATCGGTTTAGTGGCGTCGTCCTTGTTAAGATGGAAAGGCGGAGGGGGAGTTGCCCAATTTGGGCAACTCCCCCTCCGCCTTTCCTTGCCTACTTGTATGCTTTGCATTGACCCGTTCGCACCAGGGGGTGCGAACGCCTCAGTGGGAAGGCTTAGTTTCCGGGAGGGCCACCGGCAGGGGTACCGAGGGCGGCCAATAAATCTGCTTCGGTGATGCCCAGGGTTTTGGCCACTGCGGCGAAGTCAGGCTGACCCTGGCTGGGGTCGCCCAGGGCGGCCAGCAGCGCTTCTTCGGTGATGCCCAGGGTTGTTGCGGCAGCGGCAAAGTCGGGCGCACCGCCTTGCTGCCCGCCGTCAGGGGGACCCCCTTGGTCATCACGACCGTCGCCCTGGGTTTGAACGGTAAGACCCATAAAGCAACTGAGCACCCCGTTCTCTTCTGCGGGGTTTGCATGATAGTGATACCCAAACGCCTCAGTCGTGTGGCCGTTGCATGCATCGAGTTGGGCCGCTACCTCAGCCTCCGTGTCAAGGGGGCTGTGGATAGAATAGCCGTCCAGCGCGTAGGCAAAGATGGGCGTTTCGCCTTCAGCGACTTCACCGACTTCCGAACAGCCCCGTGCGCCGTGGAGATGGTAGCCATCCACGGGGTTGATGTGTCCGCCACAGTCATCGAATGCCGCGATGGTGTAGGCGCTCAAAATCGCATCAACGGGGGCATGCGCAGCGATAATCACGCCATCAAGGGTCACACCCCAGTTGCCACCCGAGGTGGCGGCGTCACTCATCACGGGCGTGGTCGGGATCAGGACAGTGGTTGGGACTGGCTCGCCATTGTCCAGCCATTCGATGCGGCCTTCGACACAATGATTCTGGTAGGCCGGATCCACATCCGGTCGTGCTGCGGCTGCAAATGCTTCGGGCGTGTCTGTGAACTTCACGTTGCCGTTGTCGTCATACAGCTTCCAGTTGGGGTCGTTGTAGAGGTCGGCCAGGCCCAGAATAAATGCGCCATCCAGGTCATAGACTGCATTGCCATCAAACCAAATACCGCCCTCTTCCGCGGTGGATTCAATGGTTGGCGGACAAAATGGCCCCACATCGTAGTCTGCGGGATAGCCCGCAATCGTCATTGCATAGCAGGTGGTTTGCGTCCCGTCCGAGAGGGTGCAATCTTGGATTGTGGCCGCTTCGGCCAATGCGCCGTCAAAGAAGAGGTCTATGTCGAGACCATCCGCATGATCGTGTGTGTCATCGTCGGCGTGATCCGTATCGGCTACAGCAGCATCTGCGGTAGGTGCGTCTGCGGCTGTGGCCGTTTCCTCAACCGCAGGCACAGCAGTGGGTGATGCGGTCGGCTCTGTGCTGCTGCACGCAGCCAGTAGCAGTACAAATAGTAGCAATAGCAGGTATTTCTTCATGTTAATCCTTTTGAGTATCGTTGAATAAGTGACCCTGAGGTCATCATGCCTATGCCAAGTTTCTGTCCAAAGCGTCTTTCCCTGCACGTGTGTGTCTGACAGTCGATTTTCTATCTCTTGCCAAATGGACCAGTTGGCGAGGGCCATTATACATAAAAAATAGAACAACACCAATCCCAATCAATCCCCATCCAACAAATAAGAACCATGAAACATAGTCCGATGCACCGCCGGCAATATCCAGGATTCCATGCAGCAGCATCCCGTTGATCAAGATGGCGATGCCTGAATTGTAGGTTTGATAGAAAACCCGGTAGCCTTTTTGCTGCACAATTTCAGGGATCAGCATCTTCAAGAGAACAAATACGACCACGCCTAAGCCTAACGCATAAAGATAAGCGTTTGACATCCAAGGTGAGGTGACTCCATGACCAAAGAGCGCATAAATTCTCGCAAAAAGGTAGAGGCCAATTGTAGAAAGGGAATAGGTAATGATTGTTTTGTTTAGTTTCATGATCAAGCCTTCGATGGTTAGGGACTAATTCCAATACCATTCAAGAAAGCGGAGTTAGCATCCTCAGATGCGGCTTTTGCCGAACCAACCCGGCATCTGAGGATGCCTACTCCACGGGTCGAACAACCTTCTTTGAATGGTACTGGGACTAATACCCGATATAGATAATATCGCTGATACTTCTTTCGCCAGCACTGCGCCCATTCGTGGGGTTATTGATCAGCGTGCCATTCAACCACATAGCAGATGACCCACCCCCATCCAGGTTATAGGCTACTTCTGCGCCGCGGTCGACAAACGCTTGGGCCAATTCTTGGAGGCTCATGCCATCGCTGGCATCGGTTCGGCCGTCTACCACGATAAAGATATAGTGCAGGGGCGAAATTTGACCGATGGCTGTGCGGGGGTTGTCACCTTGAGAAACCGTTGTGTCATTGGTTGCCACGACCTGGCCATCCGCCACGAGGGTTGGGCCAAAGGAGAAGCTCTGGAGGACCCCCTCAGCAATCAATGACGTGCCAGAGGCTCGGTTATTATCGACAATCTGGAAATTTCCTTCACCGTCAATCGTCAAGGATTGATCGCTCAAGGAGCTTTCGGGCACATCTCTGTATAACACCCCATTGCGGATGATGAGGCCTGTATTCCTGAACCCGTAATAATCGCCATTGATGGCAAAAACCGCGTTATTTGCCTCGGCCATTTCAGAGGTGGTTTGGGTCACGTTTCTCCCAAAAGTGTTATGGGCAAACGCCGTTTTTAGGGTGCTTACATCAGAAAGCTGGATATCTGCCACATAGAACACAACCCCGTTTTCATCCATCGTTTCAACGGTGATGCTGATATTCTCATCAATATAGGAGTGATCCGTGATGATGACTTCGGTTTGGACTTCGCTCACCGATGTGTCTGCTGGTGTTGTTTCGACTTCATCGATAGGGCTTGACTCAACCAACCCGGCATTTTCTTGCGGTGCAGGCTGATCAAGTTCAGCCGTGTTTGAATCAGCCAAGCCAGGGGTTGCCTCTGTTTCGGCCTCATCCAGCACAAGAATTGAACTCACGGTTTGAGCTTGTGCAACCACGACATAGGCTTTTGGGATCACAAACGCATCGAGCAATGTGTATGCTGATGAAAACGTCATGATTATGACGAGAATGGCTGCCCAACTGATTCTTTTGCCCACGGCGTTATGCGATTTTTTCATGGTATTTATGTCCCCCAAAGATGACTGTTCGTTGTACAAAGAAGCTGATAAAGAACAGAAATCCATCTGTGACAATCTTCAAAAGGACAACATGCTGATCGTTCAGCATAACCAGTCCTTGCAGAATGAGCCAGCTCGCCAGCATTTGAACGATGCAAAGCAGGTAGTATTCGGTTGCCTGGGTCAGGGTTGACTCTTTGTTTTCAAAAACAACTTGCTTGTTGAGTGTGAAATTGATGGTTGAAGAAACAAGTCGGGCAATGCTCGTTGCCGAAAACAAGGCCCATGCACTTGAATTTGCAGAAAGCACGCTGAAGATCAGCGTAAACAGGCCAACATCAACGATCGCGCTGACTATTGAAGACAGACCGAACTTGACGATCTCTTTGTAGATTCTGATCGAGTCCATAAACGGCCTGAAATGAGATGCGCGGTTCTGGTCAATATAAACCGTTTGAATGGGGACTTCTTTCATGGGCATGTTGTTTTTTGCCGCCTGAAAGAGCATATTCATCTCAAACTCGTAGTGGTCTCCGGGTAGAGCCTGAAACTGTTTCATCATGGTCACGGGGATGGCCCGCAGCCCTGTTTGCGTATCCGTCACGCTTTTGTTTGTAAAAAGCTTGTAGATTGTTCGCGTGACAATATTGCCCATTTTGCTTTTGGGCGGAACATCTTTGTCACTGAACCCCCGGCATCCAAGCACGAGGAAGCGACTATCTTTTTCAAAAACTTCAGCAACATGGAAAATATCCTCAGGCAAATGTTGACCATCGGCATCCACCGTAATACAGCCCAAGAAATTGCTCTGTTCCCCTAAAATTGCCTTCATGCCTGTTTTCAGGGCGGCGCCTTTGCCTTGATTGCCTGGGTGGTGGATCACCCGGCAGTTTGGACGGTTTTCGATATCCCTGAAAATATGATCATGCTCTCGGCTGCTGCCGTCATCAATCACCATGATCAGTGGAAAGGGCATGCTGGTAAGCCTGTCAATCAGTGGAATCAATTTTTCGTCCGGTTCATAGACCGGTATCAGAATGGCTGTATTCATATCTCATTCAACTCCTGTGTAGCCGTCCGAAAATCAAATAGTCGTTAACAGGAGTATAGAGAAAATCTATTTAGAGATTATTCAGATTTTGTGAAACTTTATTTTACCTTTTACTGAAATGGCTGCCTCCCTGAGGGAGACAGCCATTCGTCGTTCATGAATGTGAGTCAAAACGTAACTACCAAGCCACCCCCTCCCAGCCTCCCCCAATCTGGGGGAGGAGCAGGATCGCCGTAAAACGAATGGCCGCGAACCAAGGACTGTCCCCTCCCCAATCTGGGGAGGGTTAGGGTGGGGTTGGTAGTTACGTCAAAGCTGGATCGTGGTCGAGATCAAAAGCCCTGTGCTTTGTCCACCGAGCAGCCCCATTTCTTCTAGCCTCAGGGCCGTGTTGTGCAGATTGACTAAATGCTACGGCCGGCCGCCGCCACGACCCCCACTTGTGCTTTCTCCGGTGATGATGCTGGAAATTGTAAAGCTGGAAAGCTGACTGCCCAGCGTATAGACGCCATCGGCATAAAGACCATCGGTTTCTGTGCCGGTGGCGTTGCCGCCAAGGGACACATTGTAGGTGCCCCCATTTTCCAGGTCAGGCGAGGAGATCACAATGGTTTGGTACGCTTTTGCCGGTGTCAACGTAAGAATCTCATGGCCAGATTCAGACTCGATGTGGATCAGCGTGCCCGCTGCTTGCACAGATGACAAGGTTTCCAATACCGTATACTGGGTTGAGGCAGTACTCGCGTTTTGCGCCATGCCCGCGCTGCCTGTGGCGACGAGGAACCCACCATTGATGACCAAGACGCCATTCACATCGATTGAGCCATTACGGCTGTCGGTCGGGCCGCTGACAATCACAAAACCACCATTCATCGTCCCGGAACCATTTGAGTCCAGACCGTCGCCGCCGGCATCGACAACAATGTAGCCGCCGTTGATTTCCAGATATTTTCCAGCGGCAGCTGACTCGCTTCTGCCAATATCACCACTGGTGACGTTGATGCCATCATCGCTGGAAACAATGTGAATAGTGCCACCATTGAGGATAATGATGTCGCTTTCCAGCCCCTCATACGAGCGGGTTATGGTCAGGGTGCCCTCGTCGATGACCAGGGTATCCTCTGAATGCACGGCATCATCGGCGGAAGCCACAACCATGTCGCCGCCGCTGATGGTGATGCTGCTGTTGGAGTGGATGGCATCGTCTGCGGCATCGATCGCAATGGTGCCGCCGCTGACCGATAGATGCACGCCAGCCTTCAGGCCTTTGGCGCTGTCGGTTGCCGTATTGGCGCTGCCCCCGCCGCTGGTGACGGTGATGTCACCGCCGCTGATGTCCAGCACCGTCTCGGCTTGGATGCCGTCCGCGCCGGCTGTGATGGTAAACAGGCCGCCTTCAATGGCGATGTAGCCTTTTTCTGCGTCTTCGTCGTTGTTGGATTGCAGCCCGTCGTCGCCTGCCGTCACGATGATGACGCCGTCCAGGATGGCAATCGAGTCCCGCCCCTTGATGCCGTCGTTGACCGCATAGACGGTGATGTTGCCGGCCGTGATCTTGAGATCATCCTTGCTGGCGATGCCGTTGTTGTAGTTGGCGTTCACCATGAGGGAGCCGTCGCCGTTGATGGTCAGGTCATCTTTGCTGAAGATGGCCGCGTTGGGTTCATCCGTTTCCGCATCTGGGAAAACGTAAGAAGTGCCATCGGTGACCACATTTTCCGTGCCGTCGGCCAGGGTGATCACTGTTTTCTCGGCGTTGCTCACATAGATGGGCGCACTGGTGGCGTAGGTGATGTCTACGCCATTTAGAATCAGCGTAACCGTTTCTTTGTCCTGGGTATCGACAACGAGTTGACCATTGTTCAGGACACCATTGATGCTGTACGTACCGGCCGTGGTGATGGTGACGATGGTGCCGTTTACGGATACACCCTCCCCCTCAACGCTGACTGAATCGCCGGCCAGGGTGATGGTGGCCATGACGGCACCTTCTTGGCTGACGGTCAGATCGTCCTCATCGTACGCCACGGTGAGGGGAACGGCTGTTGCTGTCGAAGTCTGCGCTGTGCTGCCGGTGGTGTTGGTTGCTTCTACGACGAGGGCGGTCGGTTGCGCCCCCGATAGCGCATCGGTAGACTCAACAGTCTCATCGGAACAAGAGACCAGCACAAAAGTTAGCAGGGAGAGCAATAATAGGAGAGCAATGACAGTTGTGGTTATTTTCTTCATTTTGGTAGGTCCATTTTCTTAGTGGTTGATTTGTGTAGCAGGGGCAAGCTCATGGGCTGGCCACTGCCTGTCAACAAACGGCACACGGCCGTTTGCCGACAAGGGTTTTTCATTCAGTTGACGCCTTAACCGCTCAACGGCTTGCCGGTAAACAAACATGGGTACAAAAGCCTGCACTTTAGCATCCTGATACGCAAGCGAGATCTCGGTCACGGTGCGGCCAATGGTCTCCCGGGGCAGTTGTCGATCCAGCTCTTGCCATACTTTGTCGATGATTAGATCGTTTCCGTTGTTCATGATTACCCCCCGATGACCTTGCGGTTCATCTGATAGTGGTTCATCGAATAGTGGTTCATTTCACAATCGACATGATCATAACGGAACGATATTCAGAATTGGCTGGAAACTAATAAAGAATTGGACTAGATTGGAAAACCCATGTCCATTCAACAGCAACGGCCGATAATAAAGAGAGTGCGTGGACGCCGTCCACGCACTCTCTTCATTATCGGCCGCTTTCCGTCTATCCGGTTCGCCTAAATCGGCAAACCCACACGCTCCAACTACGGGGCGCTACTGCTGTCCATCAGCGCTGCTTCCAACTCTTCCGCCGTGACACCGAGTGCGGCTGCGGCGGCGGCAAAATCTGGCTGCTGACCGGGTTCACCCATAGCGTCCATCAGGGCTTCTTCGGTGACGCCAAGGGTTGCGGCGGCGGCGGCAAAGTCGGGGCCCTGGTCACCTTGACCACCCTGACCACCACCAGCGCCCATTTCGCCGTCTTCAAATACGACAACCCGATCAGGATTGATGGTGGTTGGGTCGCCATCCGGCGTTTCGGTCACATCACCGCCGCGCACCAGGCGCACCATGACTGGCACCGAATCTTCAATACCACTGTTCTCTTCCGTCTTGGAAACAAAGATCAGTGAACCCGCGCCGTGCAGGTCGTAGCCGGCCATATCGACGTTATAGCCGGAAGCAAAGGCCCAGGCGTAGATGGTGCCGCCATCGATATCCTCACCCTCAGCTTCGATTGGATTGGATGTATTTGTCCAGTAAAACGGGTAGTTGAGCTGCGTGTCGATGACTTCATCACCGTCATAGACTGTGTTGGTGACTTCTGTCAGGTTGAACACGCTGGTATCCAAGACTGGAATCTCGGTGGCCGAGTAATCGGCAAGACTTTGCAATTCCTTGGCACTGGGCAGACGCCAGTCATCGTAGCCGGCAATGGTGGCATTTTCAGCATAGGCCAATGCCTCTTCCCAATACATTGCCTCGCCGCTGTCGTCCTGGGCCCACATCAGACCGGTGGCATTGTCGCTGACGGTACCGTCGCCGTTGTCAACGAAGTCGTTGATGCCGTACTCGTCACCGCTGACGCAGCGCACAAAGCGGCTGCCGCTCATGGCTTTGATGTGGCCGGTCCAGTCGTTGACAATCCAGGCGGGATCACCCATTACCTGCTCGTTTTGATACTCACTTTCGACCAGGTAGAGATCGCTCGACCAGGAATGGTGCTGTGCCAGGTCTGACCCATCGCCAACCAGATAGAAGTAGTCGGTGTCGATCCAGGGCCACCCCTGGGAATAGTCTCTCAGCGACCACAATTCTTTCACGCTGGGTAAGCGCCAGTCGGTAACATCGCCCGTGTCCAGTGCTTCGCAGTAGCCTGCGGCATCGGACCAGGGCATGGAGTAGCTGGATATTTCCTGGGTCCAGACCAGACCGGTGACGTTGTCGCTGATGGTGCCGTCGCCGTTATTGGTGTAGCTGGGTATGATGCCAGTGTATTGAGCGTCTTGTCCGTAGAAGGCTTCCCCTACGGCGGGGCATTCGTCGAGGCGCTCGAAGCCGTCGAAGCAGAGTCCCTGATTGGTATCGACAATGGGATAGGTTACCGACACGGCCACCGTCTCTGGGGTGGTTGACGCCTCTGTTGCTGGCACCTCTGTTGCGGGCACCTCGCTCACGGGAACTTCGGTCGGTACCATTGTCGCTGCCGCTGCCGTTGGCGATGCCGTGGCTGATGTGGTCTCTTGGCTTGTCGTGGTTGACGTCCCACATGCGGCCAAAACAAAGGCCAACAGACCGACCGTTAAGAAGAAACTGACTTTTTTGAACATGATTGATCCTTTTCTGTGTTTTTGGTCATGGCGCTTGCCATGAGCGAGTTTGGTTGGGTTCTCAGCGACGGTAAGATGGGCATATGCCACCTTATGACGTTGAAACATACGGATGGTTGGGATGCCCGGCGATTTCAAAGAGCGTCCATCTTTCGTAATTTGGGTGCCATGGCAAGTCAGCGTTGACAGTCTGCCTCGTGTCCACCACGGGTGAGGTGAGGCTGGCAGCCTGAGATAATTCGGGCGCAGCCTCGCTCAACCTGCCCGACAGGCCAATCAGCAAGGGCAAGGCCAGCATGATGAATATCAGCGGGAATAGGTCGATTTGAACGAATTGGGTGCTTCTGGGGCTGCGGCGCATGTTGTCGTCCTCTAGATGAAGATGGATAGTACCCAAGGCATCGATTGGCCCACACAGGCCATTGTCTTGTACAAACAGAATAGCCCCGCCAGGTAAACCCGTGGCATAGAAAGTATTCAGATTTGGTAAAGATGGAAGCTCGCCGTCATTTTGAGATTTGATGCCCCACATTTTTTCAGGGCTTGACACTCCCCACAACCCATGTTATACTTTTTTCGCTTAGTAAGTTCACTAAACAAAGTTAGTCCTCGTCCCCCATTTTCCATACCGCTCCACACTAAAACCGAATTCTGACCGCCAAGAAACCAAGACTCTCTCTCTGCGCACCCTCCGCTCTCTCAGCGGTAAAAATCAACCAATCCACCAATCCACCAGGAACCCCCTTGAAAAAGGCAACCCGGCAGCAGTCCAAATCCCATAACAGCCGCCTGGTCCTCAAGACCATCTACGACCAAAACCGGGTCAGCCGGGCGGACATTGCCCGCTCCACCGCCCTGTCCCGGGCCACGGTCTCCGAGGTGGTGGCCGGGTTGATGGAAGACGGCCTGGTCGAGGAAGTGGGCCAAGGCCCGTCCGCCGGAGGCAAGCCGCCCACCCAGTTGGATGTGGTGGCCGACGCCCGCCTGCTGGTCTGCCTGGACCTGGGCAACAGTCAACTGCGGGGCGCGCTGGTGGACCTGCGGGGCCACATCTGCCACGATGAGAGCCTGCCCATCAACGATCGGGACGGCGAGACCGTCCTGGCCCAGGTCTACGAACTGCTCGACCGCTTGACCGCCTTGGCGGATCGGCCTCTGCTGGGCATCGGCATCGGCACACCGGGGCTGATCGACGCCCGCCAGGGGGTGGTGCGCAGCGCCGTCAACATGGACTGGATCGATGTGCCCCTGCAGGATCTGCTCCAAGAGCGCTACGACCTGCCCGCCTACGTGGTCAACGACTCCCACGCCGCGGCCCTGGCCGAATACACCTTTGGGGCGGACGATCACAAGCCCAACCTGGTCGTGATCAAAATTGGCCGGGGCATCAGCGCCGGGGTTGTCCTCAACGGCCAATTGCTCTACGGCGACGGCTCCGGGGCCGGGGAGATCGGCCATGCCGTGGTGCTGCACAGAAGCTGCGGAGAGCAGTGCCGGTGCGGTCATTATGGCTGTTTGGAGACCATCGTCAGCAGCCGGGCCATCATCCGCAAGGCCCAGGCCATTGCCCGCTCCCGACCCGCCTCCCCCCTCAACCAACTGGTGGCGGACCCAGCCCAGATCACCACGGAGATTGTGCAGCAAGCCGTGGCCGCCGGGGACGAAAGTCTGATCGCCCTGGTGGAAGACGCCGGGGGCTATTTGGGCATGGCCCTGGCCAACCTGGTCAGCGTTCTCAACGTGCAGAAGATCTTGGTGGCCGGCACCGTGGCCCAATTTGGCGAAACCCTCCTGGCCCCAGCCCGATCCACCATGCAGGCCCGCTGCCTGGCCGCCCTGGGCGCGGACACCCAGATCGAACTGGCCAGCCTGGGCACAGACATCGTCATCCTGGGCGCCGCGGCCCTGGTATTGTCCAACGAATTGGGGATTGTGTGATGGAGACGAACTCGTCGGTCAACGGCATTTTATCTTATTTTCAAACCGTGCGCACCGCTCAGGAGGCCGCAATTTTGGGCCAAGAGGACCTTCTAATTTCCATAGCCCAGCGCATGGTTGACGTCATCCGCGCCGACGGACGCATTTTCCTCTTCGGCACCGGCCACTCCCACATGCTGGCCGAAGAGGGCCATCTGCGCGCCGGCGGACTGGCCCCCGTCGTGCCCATCCTGCTCACCGGGCTGATGATGCACGAAAATCCGCTGTTGGGCAGCCAGATCGAGCGCACCCCCGGACTGGCCCAAGGCATCCTTGCCCGCTACGCCCCCCAGCCCGGCGAGTTGCTGTTCGTCTTCTCCAACAGCGGCGTCAACCGCCTGCCTGTGGAGATGGCCCAGCACGCCAAAACCCTCGGCCTGACCGTCGTGGCGGTCTGCTCCCTGGCCTATGCCCAAGTCGCCCCCCTCTCGGATCTGGGCGTACGTCTCACCGACGTGGCCGACTTTGTGCTGGACAACCACGGCCAACCCGGTGACGCCGCCATCGACCTGCCCGGCACCCCCTGGCGCACCGGCCCCACCTCCACCGTGGTGGGCGCGACGTTGTGGAACTGTCTCGTCACCCAAGCCGCCACCACCCTGGCCGCCGAGGGCGACACCCCGCCCCTCTACGCCAGCTTCAACATGGCCGGGGCCAGGGAACACGACCAGGCCCTCTTGGCCAAATGGCGGGAACGCAACCCGCATCTCTAAATAAAAAAATCCACGAATCTTCACAAATCTGCACGAATCAAAAAGAAAAAGATTCGTGCAGATTCGTGAAGATTCGTGGATGATCCCTTAAGCCGGAGACCGATCTATGGCTGTTCTGAACTTGGCAATTGGGGTGGATATGGGGGCCACGAAGATCGCCGTGGTCTTGGCGGACCGGGCCGGGGCGATCCTGGCCGAAACCCGCTTGCCCACCCTGCCCCAGGACGGCCCAGCGTCGGTCATGGACCGCATGGCCCAGGCCATCCGTGAGGTCATGATCCAAGCCCCCGGCCCCGTGGCCGGGATCGGTATCGGCTCCCCTGGCCGGGTGGATCCCACAGCGGGCACAGTCTCCGCCGCGGCCAACCTGGGCTGGGATGTGGTGGATTTGGCCGGGGGCATCGCTCGGCGGCTGGACAATGGGCTGCCAGTCCGCATTGCCAAGGACGCCAACGCCGAAATCCTGGGCGAAATCTTCTTCGGGGCCGCCCAGGGTGAGCGGGATTGCGTCTATCTGGGCATCGGCTCCGGCCTGGGCGGGGGGATTGTCAGCGATGGCCGATTGGTGATCGGCGCGCATCACACGGGCGGCGAGATCGGCCATTTGGTGCTGGACCCGGACGGGCGGCTCTGCGCCTGCGGTCAACATGGCTGCGCCGAGACGGTCCTCTCCGGGCCGGGGTTGATGGCGACGGTTCGAGAACTGGCCGCCGGGGGCGATCTGCCCACGGCTTTGTCCCTGGGATCCGACCTCTCCGTGGGCAATATCCTGGCCGGGGCTCTGGCCGGGGATGCCCTGGCCCACGCCGCGGTGGCGGAGATGGGCCGCTGGCTGGGCATGGCCCTGGCCGTCAACGTGGCCCTGATGGACCCGGCCCTGATCGTGATCGGCGGCGGCACCGGACGCACCGCCTTCGACCAGATTGTCCCCCTGGCCCGGCGGGAACTGGCCCGGCGCGTCCTCCCCGGCGCGGCGGATCGATTGGCCATTCGCCCGTCTCGGCTGGCGTCGTCGGCCTTGGGCGCGGCGTGTTTGGTGTGGCAGGCGTGACATCTCGCTCCCACGCTCCGCGTGGGAGTGGCTGTTCGGCGCTCTGCGCCGTCACGGGACGCAGAGCGTCCGAGGGCGTTCCCACGCGGAGCGTGGGAACGAGCGTAGAGGCTTTAATAATCAGATGGTCGCACCCAAGGCACGCAGGTGGTTTGGCCCCAGGGTACGATCAACGTAGGATAACCGTCGTTTTTCTTTTCCATTCCCAACAGGAGGAAACACCGTATGTCGAAAAAGATTAGCATTTTGTTGTTGATTCTGGCGTTGGTGGTTGTGGGTTGTGCTGCACCGGCACCGGCCACCACCCCCGCCGCCGCCCCAGCCGCCGAGGAAGCTGCTGCGCCCGCAGCCGCCGAGGTAGCCGCCCCAGCAGCCGAGAAGGCCACCATCACCATCGAGAGTTGGCGCAACGATGATCTGGCCATCTGGCAGGACAGCATCATTCCCGCCTTCAACGCCGTCCACCCGGAGATCGAGGTGATCTTCGCCCCGTCCGCCCCGGCCGAGTACAACGCCGCCCTCAACGCCAAGCTGGAAGGCGGCACCGCAGGGGATCTGATCACCTGTCGCCCCTTCGACACCTCCTTGGCCCTCTACGACCAAGGCTACCTGGCTTCGCTCAACGACTTGGCCGGGCTGGACAACTTCAGTGATGTGGCCAAGAGCGCTTGGGTCACGGATGACGGCTCCAATGTCTTCTGTGTGCCAATGGCCTCTGTGATCCACGGCTTCATCTACAATGCGGACGCCTTCGCCGCCCTGGGTCTGGCCGAGCCGACCACGGTGGACGAGTTCTACGCCGTATTGGACGCCATCAAGGCCGACGGCACCTACACCGCCATGGACATGGGCACCGCGGACCAGTGGGAAGCCGCCACAATGGGTTTCCAGAACATCGGCCCCAACTATTGGGGTGGTGAGGCCGGTCGCCAAGGGCTGATCGCTGGCACCGAGAAGGTCACGGATCCCCAGTATGTGGCCGTGTGGGACGAACTGGCCAAGTGGGGCCCCTATCTGGCCAACGGTTTCGAGGCCCAGACCTACCCGGACAGCCAGAATCTCTTCACCCTGGGCAAGGCCGCCATCTATCCGACCGGCTCTTGGGAGATCTCCCTCTTCAACAGCCAGGCCGACTTCGCTATGGGTGCCTTCTATCCGCCCGTGGTCAACGCCGGGGACACCTGCTACATCAGCGACCACACGGACATCGCCCTGGGCTTGAACCCCAAGAGCGCCCATCCTGAGGCCGCCAAGACCTTCTTGGAATGGATGACCGGGTCCGAGTTTGCCGAGCTGTATAGCAACGCCCTGCCCGGCTTCTTCAGCCTCTCCGACCATGCCATCACCCTGGCCGACCCCCTGGCCCAGGAGTTCCTGGACTGGCGCGGCCAGTGCGAGAGCACCATCCGCAACAGCTACCAGATCCTCTCCCGTGGTGAGCCGAACATGGAGAACGACCTGTGGAACGTAAGCGCCCAGGTCATCAACGGTGACATGACCCCCACCCAGGCCGCCGAGCAGATCCAGGCCGGTCTTGAGGTGTGGTACGCGCCGCAGCAGTAGTGTGAACGGGTGAAGGGGTGAAGGGGTGAGGGGGTGATGAACGTGGTTCACCCCTTCACCCGCTCACCCCTTCACCCCTTCAAAAAAGAGGGGGAAAGATGAGCCAATCTACACACACAAAACGGGGGCGCAAGCCCTTCCCGACCCACATTCTGGTCTTTTTGGCCCCGGCCACGTTGATCTATACCCTGTTTATGATCTATCCCCTGGCCGATTCTCTGCGCCTGAGCTTTTTCACCTCCGTGGGGCCAGGGCAGGAGGCGTTTGTGGGCTTTGGCAACTATGTCACGTTGTTGACCGATTCCCTGTGGTCGCCCCGGTTTTGGGGGGCGTTGCGCAATAATTTTATCTTTTTTGCCGTGAATATGGCCGTGCAAAATCCCGTGGGGCTGCTCTTGGCGGCCTTGCTGGCCCAAGCCACCACCCGGGGCCGGGGCATTTTTCGCACGATCTTCTTTATGCCCACCATGCTCTCTTTTGTGATCGTGGGCTTTATCTGGCAGCTGATCCTCAGCCCCTTGTGGGGCGTGGCCGAAGGCATGTTGGGGGCGGTGGGGCTGGAATCCCTGTTCAGGCCCTGGCTAGGTCTGCAAGGCCCGGCCCTGATCACCTTGTCCCTGATCTCGGTCTGGCAATTTATCGGCATCCCCATGATGCTCTTTTACGCCTCCCTGATCAGCATCCCCGACGAGTTGATCGAGGCGGCCAGGGTGGATGGGGCGTCCATGTGGACCGCGTTCTGGCGCATCAAGTTTCCCCTGATCCTGCCCACGGTGGGCATCGTCACCATTTTGACCTATGTGGGCAACTTCAACGCCTTTGACCTGATCTACACCACCCAAGGCGCGCTGGCCGGGCCCAATTTCTCCACGGATATCCTGGGCACCCTCTTCTATCGCACCTTCTTTGGCAACCAACTCCAGCTTGGCAACCCGACCATGGGGGCGACCGTCGCCACCATGATGTTCCTGATCATCTTGGCCGGTGTGCTGCTCTATATGTTTGCCTGGCAGCGTCGGGTTCAGACCTACGAGCTATAGGGGAGATGCCCATGCAAAAAATCCGAACGTCCTGGTACCAGCGCACCATTGGCCCGGCTGTGCCCTATGTGGTGCTGACCTTTTTTACCCTGCTCTCCCTCTTCCCCATCTATTTGACCGTGATCAACGCCTTCAAAAGTCGGCGGGCGATTTTCAACACGCCCTATGCCCTGCCCATCAACGAAGCCTTCAGCCTGGGCGGCTTTGAGACCGTGTTGGCCCGCTCCAATTTTGTCTCCTATCTGGGCAACAGCTTGACCGTCACCCTGATCACCATGGCCCTGATTTTGCTGACTGGGTCCATGGCCGCCTATGCCCTCTCGGAATATGAGTTTCCCGGCAACGCCTTCATGGCCCTCTACCTGGCCCTGGGCATCATGATCCCCATCCGCCTGGGCACGGTGAGTATCCTGCGTTTAGTCGTGGCCATGGGGCTGATCAACACCCTGACCGCCCTGATCCTGGTTTACACGGCCATGGGACTCCCCCTCACCATCTTCATCCTGCAACAGTTCATGCGCCAAGTCCCCCGTGAACTGAAAGACGCCGCCCGCATGGACGGGGCCAACGAATACCGAGTCTTCGGTCTGATCCTGCCTATGGTTCGCCCGGCCATCGCCACGGTGGCCGTCTTCACCATGATCCCGGTCTGGAACGACCTCTGGTTCCCCCTGATCCTGGCCCCCGGCGAGGCCAAGAAGACCATCACCCTGGGCACCCAGCAATTCCTGGGCCAATTCGTCAGCGACTGGAACGCGGTCCTGGCCTCCCTCACCCTGGCCATGCTGCCCGTCTTCATCCTCTACGTCATCTTCTCCCGCCAACTCATCAGCGGCCTGACCGCGGGGGCGGTGAAATAACGTATCGAGTATCGTGTATCGAGTATTGGATGCACAAACCAATACTCGATACACGATACTCGATATTCTTTCCAGCCTTTCCCATTCGCCAGAAAGGACTAACTTACCCATGCGTATCGGAATTGTCGGCACGGGCTTCATGGGATCGACCCACGCCGCGGGCTGGGCGCAGACCGACGCCCAGATCGCCGGGTTTGTCACCAAGGCCCCGGACGAAGCCGAAGCCTTGATTGCCAAATATGGCGGCCAACTCTACCCGGATCTGGCCGCCATGCTGAATGATGTGGACATCGTGGACATCTGCGCGCCCACCCATCGCCATTTTGAATTGGTGATCCAAGCCGCCGGCGCGGGCAAACATATCCTGTGCGAAAAACCTTTGGGCCGCACGTTGGAACAAGCCCAGGAGATGACCACCGCCTGCGAAGCCGCCGGGGTCAAGCTGATGGTGGCCCACGTGGTGCGCTTCTTCCCCGACTATGCCCAGGCCCACCGCCGGGTGATGGCCGGGGAGATCGGTCGCCCCGGGGTCATCCGCCTGAGCCGGGAATCCTTCCAGCCCAAAAAGGCGGCGGACAACTGGTTTCTGGACGACGCCAAGTCCGGCGGCATGGTGCTGGATCTGATGATCCACGATCTGGACTACGCCCGCTGGGTGGCCGGACCCGTCACCCAGGTTTTCGCCAAAAGCACGGGCACCCACGCCCTGGCCATCCTCACCCACGTCTCCGGGGCCATCAGCCACGTCACCGGCTCGTGGGCCTATCCGCCCCCCACCTTCCGCACCGCCTTCGAGATCGCCGGGGAGAAGGGACTGATCACCTGCGACTCCGAAAGCACCGCCCCGGTCAGCCTGCATCTGCACCGCCGCGGCGGAGACGGTCCCGACATCCCCGTGGCCGGCAGCCCGTTGAGCGAAAGCCCGTACACCACCGAAATTAAGGCCTTTTACGACGCCGTGATCCACGACAAGCCGGTCCCCGTCCCCGGCGGCGAGGGGGTGGCCGCGGTGCGACTGGCCTTGGCCGTCCTGGAATCCGCCAAAACGGGCCAGCCCGTGACCATCGCCCCGGAGGTGAACGCATGAGCAATCTACACATCGGCATCATGAACGTGGCCCATCTTCATGCGGACAGCTATGTGGGCAATCTGCGGGCCGTCCCCGGTGTGGAGATGATCGGCATCGCCGACGAGGATGACATCCAGCGCGGCCAGGATTTCGCCGCCAAATTCGACACCAAACTCTATGCCGACTATGCCGCCCTCTTGGCCGACGCGGACGCGGTGGTGGTCTGCTCGGAAAACACCCGGCACCGGCCTCTGGTGGAGATGGCCGCGGCCGCCGGGGTGCATGTCCTGTGCGAGAAGCCCCTGGCCACCACGGCGGAAGATGCCCAGGCTATGATTGATGCCTGTGCCCAGGCTGGGGTGACGCTGATGACCGCCTTCCCCATGCGTTTCAGCGCCCCCTTGGTTGAGGTGAAATTCGCCTTGGACCAAGGGGCCGTGGGCGCGTTGCGGGCCTTCAACACCACAAATCAAGGCCAGAACCCCAGCCATCACCGAGCCTGGTTTGTGGACAAGGCTCTGGCCGGCGGCGGCGCTGGGATGGACCACATCGTCCATCTGGCCGATATCCTGCGTTGGATCTTGGGCAGCGAAATTACCGAAGTCTACGCCCAGTTCAACCGTATCATGCACGCCGACGAGGTGGAGGTGGAGACCGGCGGCTTGATCATGCTCACCTTTGCCAACGGCATCTTCGCCAGCATCGATTGCAGTTGGAGCCGCCCCCGCCTCTTCCCCACCTGGGGCGGGATGACCATGGAGATCGTGGGCGACGACGGCGTGATCCTCACCGACCCCTTCCGCCAGAACCTGACTGTCCACGGCAACCCGGCCCGGCACATGGCCTGGGCCTACTGGGGATCCGACCCCAACCAGGCCATGATCGACGAATTTGTCGCCGCCGTGCGGGCGGGGCGTCCCCCCGCTGTCACCGGCCTGGACGGTCTGCGGGCCACGGAAATCGTCTTGGCCGCGTACCGGTCCGCGGAATTGGGTGTGCCGGTGGCCATCGCCTGAAACGTCTGATCTGGCAGGACGAAATAATTTTCACCACAAAGAACACAAAGAACACAAAGAAAAAGAAGCTCAAAAAGAAAATCTTTGTGTTCTCTGTGTTCTTTGTGGTGAATTCCTGGAAAGGAACCCACCATGCAAACCGTCATCGACATCCGGGATCTGACCCTCTATTATGGCCGTCACCTGGGCATTGAAGAGGTGACCATGACCGTGGAGCAGGGGGAGGTCTTCGGCTTTCTCGGCCCCAACGGCGCGGGGAAGACCACCACCCAGCGGGTGCTGATGGACGTGATCCGGGCCGATCAGGGCAAGGCATCGATCTTTGGCCTGGACAGCCGGGCGGACGGAGTAGAGATCCGCAAGCGGGTGGGCTATCTGCCCGGCGAACTCAGCCTGCCCGACACCCTGACCGGTCGCCAGTTTTTGGAGGTCATGGGATCCGTGCGGGGCATGAAGGACAAAAAATACCGGGACGAGTTGACCGAGCGGCTGGATCTGGACCCCAGCCGCCACCTCAAGCAATATTCCCGAGGCAACAAGCAGAAGGTGGGGCTGGTGGCCGCCATGATGCACAAGCCGGATCTGCTGATTTTGGATGAACCGACCAGCGGCCTTGACCCCCTGGTCCAGCAGACCATCCTGGAACTGGTGCGGGAGACCCGGGACGAGGGGCGCACGGTCTTCTTCTCCTCCCACATCCTGCCCGAAGTCCAAGCCGTGTGCGACCGGGTGGGTATCATCCGCGCCGGCAAACTGGTGGCCGTGGAGTGGGTGGACGCCCTGATCGGCCAACAGTTCCGCCGCCTGCGCCTAAGCCTGCAAAAGGCTCCTTCACCCAACGCCTTCAACCTGGACGGCGTGCGGGAGATCGGGCGGGAGGGCACCGCCATCACCCTGGAAATCCAGCGCAATATGCAAGCCGTCATGGTCACCGCCGTGCAGATCGGCGTCATCGACATCGAAGAGCATCCCGTCACCCTGGAGGACATTTTTCTGGCCTTTTATGGCGGCAACAGTCGCAAGGGGGCCAACCATGTTTAGTTTTCTGCGCCACGAGTTGACCGTGCGCCGAGGGGCCATCCTCGGCTGGGGCATAGGCTTGAGCGGTTTTGTGGCCCTCTACACGGTTTTCTACCCCTATCTGCCCGCCGAGATGAAGAACATGAATCTCAACAACATCCCCCTCTACCAATCCCTGGGCAACATGGACATGAGTCCCTTTGGGGCCTACTACGCCTCCACCGTGCTCAACTTCCTCTCGCTTCTCGCCATCATCTTCGCCCTCACCTCCGCCACGGCCACCCTGGCCGGGGAAGAGGACGCCGGCACCCTGGAACTCTTCGCCACCCTGCCCCTCACCCGCTGGCAAGTCGTGGTCATCAAAGCCCTGGCCCTGGGTATCGCCCTGCTGGGCATCCTGGCCATCTCCGGCGCGGCCGCCGCCCTGATCGTCTCCACCATGCGCTCCCTGCTAGATCAAGACATCCTCACCCCCCAGCGGGCCTTCACCCTGGCCCTGGAAGCCTGGCCCATCACCTTCGCCCACATGATGATCTGCCTCTGGCTGGGGGCCTATCTGCCCACCCGCCGAGCCGCCATCAGCGCCGCCACCGCCTTCGTTGTCATCACCTTCTTCGCCAACAACCTGGTCCCCTTGGTGGACGCCCTCAAACCCCTCAAGCCCCTCTTCCTCTACCAATATTACGACCGATCCATGCTCTCCATCGCCCAAGGCAGCATGTCCACCGTGGACCTGATCGTCCTCCTGGGCGTGGGCGTCGCCTTCCTGGGCTTGGCCGTCCTCGCCTTTGACCGCCGCAACCTCACCACCGCGGCCTGGCCCTGGCAATAACAGCATTTCTCCGCCCTCGGCGGTGCGCTTTTGAAAGGAAGCCGTCCATGCTTTTCATTCACAACGTCACGTTGCTCACCCCCCGTCAGCGGGTGGAAAAGGCCGGCC
>JAGNDO010000024.1 GCA_018003515.1 Caldilineaceae bacterium | reverse complement strand
CTCTGGTCCTACCGGGTTCCTCCACCTCGGTGGACGCCGCCCAAGCGCCGCGGACGACACTCAAAAGAGACTCTGAAACTCATCGAAAAGTGGTGTCCATGACATCACGCTATCGTGCAGTCCTACCTTTTCATCTACTATTGCTTGTTTCATTGAATATGAGCTTACTAAATTACCAAACACATTAGCTATATTTGAATCAGCCTGATATGGAGTACTTGAAAAAAGAATAAATGTTGAATTTTTGAATTTTTCGAATACACTTTGCGGAAATTTATGGAGATCATACCCAACAAATACACACGTTTGTTCCGATGAGATACTTTCATCAAATTTCTGAATTGTTGAGACAATTATCTGGTAGTTATTCGATGCAAGAATGCTGGCCAATTCTTCCTTTCGACTTGGCGTAGTAATAGGCAACAAATTCTGATAATCTGATTGATCAAACAAATGTAAAAATTGGTTGATCAAGATCAATCTATCCACTAAAATACAAAAATGGCTATTGCGCAGTCTTGGATGAAATGATGCTCGAAGAATATAAGAAATTAGCGATAAACTCAATCCAGATCCTATTGTTTGCCAAATGACTCCTGCTTTACGATTTCCTTGAGGGGGAAGCGCATTTTCCGTTGCGCTTATAGCTTTATCTACTATTTCAATCTGGTGTTGGCGCAATTTGGCATCTACATACCCAGATAGCTTTTCTAATTCATCAGAAAGTCGCTCCACTTCGACATCTGATGCAGAAATTGGTTTTCCTTCCACAATAGCGTCTCGAACAATTTCTGCTTCGCGAATATTTTCAATGGAGTTTTGAGGTAATTCGTCTGAAAATGTATTTACTACTTTCTCCCATGATCCTGCTAAGTTTTTAGTTGAACTAGAATCGCCACTATTCACAGATTCGAGGAGAAGCTCTAAACTCTTTTTCATGGAAACAAAAGTCTCAAGAAATATTGTTGATGATGACAAGTCGGTAATTTGCCCCTTCGGTGACAATGTGTCATCAAATTCTTCTTTAAGGAGTTCATCAATATTTGCGTTAAAAAAAGTTGAAAATATCCAAAATGCTGCTGCCGGTAGGACTGCACGATAGCGTGATCTGATCACTTTGATTTCGATTACGCCAGATTTGGACGGAATGCTATCTGAATCACCCGCTATATAGTATCCGCAGCCAAAAAAGTACTAAATCTCGCGTTAACCCTTCAAGCAAAATCGTGCGTTTTTGGCATCACGCTATCGTGCAGTCCTACCCTGCTGCCCTAATTCCTGAAATATGTCTTTCATCAGGCACAAACCCATTACCGCTATGGTAAAGTTCATTTCTTAGTTGGTGGTAATAAATTATCTCGTCTCTCTCAACTTTCATTTCCTGGCAACATTCTGAAACAACAAAGTGCTCTAGGAATTCGATTTTTGTGTGAAAATTTCCTAACCATTTTTCAACGTCCACTTTTTTAAACTGAATTCCACCTCTCTGCAAAGGATTAAGAGATAAAAAGGTGATAATTGATAGCTCTATAGAATTATCATAGCTAACCAAAGCCATTCGCCTATCGAAGTCAGAATTACTCTTTCTATGGCCTTCAGCATGTTTTATTAATTCAAAAGGACCCAAAGCCCAAGGTTTAATTTTGATCATGATTGCTCTCTTTTCTGTTCACTGAAATAACAACCACCTAACGTAACTTTTGTGCAACCAGAGACAGATCTGCTCAATAATCGCCAAAAACGAATGGTCAATTCGGACCCCAAACGATGAATCTGCCCATCGTGTTGGGTAATTGACACTAAAACCTCGAATCGATTGTCATAAACCGTTGATTCAGGCCAAGATCTGTCAGAACCATTGCGATTATGTTGACAAGCTCGTTGAATTGATGCTGATTTGAGTTGGCTACAACTCTGTTCGATGGAGTTCGTCCAAAGTTTGTTTGTTCCAGCCATTCATTTTTTGCACTTTTTCACGATTCCGACGCTGATTGTGCAAAACTTACGCTAATACCCGAATCAGCTTGCCCGTCCGAGCGCAGGGAGGTAGTATCAGTTGCACCGGATGTTTTGCAGCGGAGCAGAAGACGATGCATCTATTGTACCACGCAAAAATTACCCCGCCAACACGTTGCGCTGAGACGGGATCTGGCTTATCATCCCCATTGACCCCTCACACGAAGATCGAATTGACCATCCCAGGAGAACCCCATGCCAAATCACCAACTCCACCTCTCCGATCCCAACACCGACATCATCACCGGCACCTGCCCCCACGACTGCCCGGACACATGCAGTTGGCAAGTCGCCGTAGACCGCACCACCGGCCGCGCCCTGGACCTCTGGGGCCACCCGGACCACCCCGTCACCCAGGGCCGCCTCTGCACCAAGGTGGACAACTACCTGGAACGCACCTATCACCCCGACCGCCTGACCACCCCCCTCAAGCGTGTGGGTCCGAAGGGAGCCACGGGGTCGGGCCACTTCGCCCCCGTCACCTGGGACGAGGCCATCGCCGACATCGCCGCTCGGCTACAATCCGTCATCTCCCAACACGGAGCCGAGGCCGTCCTGCCCTATTCCTACGCCGGCACAATGGGCATCCTGCAAGGGGACGGCCTGGCCGCCGCCTTCTTCAACCAGATGGGGGCCAGCCAACTCGCCCGCACCATCTGCTCCGAAGCCGGGGTCGAGGGCTATCGTTACACCATCGGCGCCACCGAGGGCACCGAAACCGAGTCCTTCGCCCAAGCCAAGCTGATCCTGATCTGGGGCAGCAACACCCTCACCAGCAACCTGCACCTGTGGCCCTTCGTCCAAGACGCCCGCAAGCACGGCGCAAAGGTCATCGTCATCGACCCCGCCCGCACCCGCACGGCCCGGGCCGCCGACGAATGGCTGCCCATCAACCCCGGCACGGACGCCGCCCTGGCCCTGGCCATGATGCACGTGATTATTGAAGAAGAACTACTCGACGCCGCGTATGTGGCCGATTTCACCGTAGGTTACGCTCAGTTGGCCGACCAGGTGGCGGCGTGGACCCCGTCCCGCGCCGCCGCCCTCACCGGCATCGACGCCCAGCGCATCCGCACCCTGGCTCGCGAATACGCCACCACCCGGCCCGCGGCCATCCGCATCAACTACGGCATGCAGCGCCACGCCGGGGGCGGCATGGCCATGCGCACCATCGCCTGCCTCCCCGCCCTGGTCGGGGCCTGGCGAGACGTGGGCGGCGGCATCCAACTCAGCAACAGCGGCAGCTTCCGCCACATGGACCGCACCTCCATCACCCGCCCAGACCTCCTGGCCGGACGCACCCCCCGCACCCTCAACATGATCGCCCTGGGCGACGCCCTCAGCCTTGACCCGGCCCGGCGTGCCCAAGCCCACTACCACCCCCGCCCCGTGGACCCCCTCCCCGCCCCCGACCAGGCCGGTCCCCCGGTCAAAGCCCTGATCGTCTACAATTCCAACCCCGCCGCCATCGCCCCAGACCAAGCCGCCGTCCGGGCCGGGCTGATGCGAGACGACCTCTTCACCGTCGTCCTCGAACATTTCCAAACCGACACCGCCGACTACGCCGACTACATCCTCCCCGCCACCACCCAGCTTGAACATTGGGACATCCTCAAGCCCTACGGCCACCTCTATTTGGGCCTCAACCAGCCCGCCATCGCCCCCGTCGGCCAAAGCCTGCCCAACGCCGAAATCTTCCGCCGCCTTGCCGCCGCCCTGGGCTACACCGACCCCATCTTCCGTACAGACGACGAAACCCTCCTGCGCACCTTCGTCGAGTCCCAAACCCACCCCCGCTTCGCCACGGTGACATGGGACACCCTCCTCGCCCAAGGCTTCGCCCGCCTAGATCTCCCCACCCCCTACGCCCCCTTCGCCCACGGCAACTTCCCCACCCCCAGCGGCAAATGCGAGTTTTACAGCGCGCGCATGGCCGCGGACGGATACGATCCCGTGCCGAATGGCGAATGGCAAATGGCGAATGGCGCGGCAATGGACCCTGATTCGCCATTCGCCATTCGCCATTCATTCATCTGCATTTCGCCACCGGCCCACTCATTCTTGAACAGTAGTTTTGTCAATGTGCCCCGGTTTGCGAAGCGGGAGGGCGAGCCGATAGTCTGGATTCACCCGGCGGATGGAGAAGCCCTCTCCGTCACCGACGGCGAAACCGTGCGCCTGTGGAACGACCTGGGCGAAGTGACCCTGACCGCCCGCCTCACCGCCGACATCGTGCCCGGCACCGTCCTCGCCCCCGGCGTCTGGTGGGCCAAGCTCAGCCCCGACGGCCGCAACATCAACCAACTCACCCCCCAAGCCCAGGCCGACATGGGCGGCGGCGCCACGTTCTACGATGCCAGGGTGTGGGTTGAGCCGGTAAAATAGGTACGCGGATGACTGCATCCGCGGAGTTCGCACCCCCTGGTGCGAACGGGTCTGCATCAGGGGGTGCAGACTCCGCACCCCAATTCAAAAGGGTGTGCGTCATATTGGAAACATGGCGGTCAATCCCGGAATAGGCCGGTTCCTGTTGGGTCGAGCGGATAGTTTTGGCCCATTCCGGGATTGGCAGACGGATCTTGACCTTTCCGGGAATGGGCCAAAACTATCCACTCGACCCCAAAACGCTCTGGCCCTTTCCCGGAAAGCCCAGTCACATGCAATCCGAGGCACCCTACACACAATAAACCCCATTTCTAAGAATCTGACGCACACTCAACTCAAAAACAAGGCTTGTCACAGCGCCGGATTGATCATACAATGGGGACATCATCCGCATTTGTATGTTTTGATGGGGAGCGATCAATGACTGGCGAAGAACTATTTGCGCTTGGCGATGTGGGCCGATGCGAATTGGTTGAGGGTCAAATTATCCCTATCGCTCCGGCGGTTTGGCAGCACGGTTTAGCGGTCGGCAGTATCGGCCATTCCCTTTGGCGACTCGTGGGTCAAACCAATGCAGGCCATGTCATGACAGGGGATGTCGGCATCTACACCCGTCGCAATCCGGACACCGTGCGCGCCGCGGATGTGGCCTTCATCTCCACGACCCGCATGGCCCAAGTAAAATCCCACAGCTATCTGGACGTAGCCCCAGAACTGGTTGTGGAAGTGATGTCACCGGATGATCGATGGTCCGGGGTAATGGAAAAACTGGCGGAGTATTTCCAGGCTGGCGTGCTGACCGTGTGGGTGGCAGATCCAGCGTCAGAGCAAGTTTTCGTCTATCGATCGCTGACCGATGTCGAACGGTTGTCCCCCGAAGATACCCTGACCGGTGGTGAGATCTTACCCGGCCTTGCAGTGAAAGTTTCTGACTTCTTTTGATCGGTGAATTGGTATGAACACATGGACCTCGGCTAACCTCCAAGATTTTATCCAAACCCACAACATCACCGCCCGCCTCGTCACAGATCTGGGCGACACCCCCACCGTCCCCGCGGCCGCGGACGCCCTGGGCGTGGAGACCGACCAGATTATCAAAACCCTGCTCTTTTTGGTGGAAAAAGCGGACCTGGCGGGGAACAAGACGACCACTCCGGTGGTGGTGATCAGCAATGGCGAAAGCCGGGTAGACAAACGCCCCCTGGCCGACCACTTCGGCGTGGGCAAGAAGCGCATCAAGCTGGCCCCGGCGGACGTGGTGCTGGATCTCCTGGGCTACCCCGCCGGCGGCGTCCCCCCCTTCGGCCACCGCACAGCCATGCCCGTAATCCTGGACGAGACCATCCTGACCCTCACCGACCGCTACGCCGGCCTCATCTTCGCCGGGGGTGGGGACGACCGCACCATGATGGAGCTGACCGTGGCCGAGTTGGTCCGGGTCACCCAGCCCGTGGTGCTGCATGTGAGCGAATGAACCATCTTCAGATTATCCACCCAAAAGACCTCTTTCCCGCATAACCTTCTCCGCCCACCCTGGATACCCTTCTTTCCAATTGTTGTGAAATCCTATAATGTTCAGTAAAATAGGGAATCGCATTCCCAAATTTTCTATTAAAAATGGGAATTCATTTTGATCGCCAAAAAATGATACAACTACCGATTGAAGGCCCACCCCTATGATACCTCGCCTACTTGAACAACGAATCGAAGAACGCCTCTTCCGCGGACGGGTGATCACTCTCTTTGGTGCTCGGCGCGTGGGCAAGACAACCCTCGTCCAGAAAATTCTGGAGAACCACAAAGACAAACGAACACGATACCTCAATTGCGACTTGCGATCGGTGCAGCAGGGGTTGGGCGTACAGGAAGCAGAGGTGTTGCGCTATTACCTGGGCGACAACGATCTGGTTGTGCTCGATGAAGCGCAGAACATCCCCGACATCGGCCAAATACTCAAAATCCTGGTCGATACCTACCCAGAGTTGCAGATTATCGCTACCGGGTCATCTTCATTCCGGCTGGCCAATGCGGTTGGCGAACCGCTTACAGGCAGAGTTACCTCATTTGAGTTGTATCCCCTTTCCATCCAGGAGATTGCGGGTAACCAAGGGTTTAGCGTTATCGAACCACGCTTGCAACATCTGCTCCGGTTTGGGTCGTTCCCCGACATTGTCTATGCCGACGAAGCCTACGCCAGAGAACTGTTGGAAGAGCTCGTCTCGAACTATCTCTTCAAAGATGTGCTGGCTTTTAGCGGCATCAAAAAGGAAACGGTTCTTTTTGATTTAGTGCGCATGTTGGCCTTGCAGTTGGGCAATGAAGTCTCGTATACAGGTCTGGCCAATGCGCTCCAAGTCGACAGAAAAACCATCATCAACTATATCGACGTGCTTGAACAGAATTTTATCCTGTTTCGGCTTGGTGCGTATAGCAAAAACCTACGCAAGGAGATTACCAAATCTCAGAAGATCTATTTCTACGATGTTGGCGTGCGCAATGCGCTTATCGAAGCATTCCAGCCGCTCGTTTTGCGTAATGATGTGGGATTTCTCTGGGAGAATTTCTGTATTGTGGAGCGACTTAAGTATGCCAAAAACAACAGACGCTACATTAACCGTTATTTCTGGCGCACCTACGACCAAAAAGAGATTGACTACATCGAGGAAGAAGACGGGATTCTCTCTGGTTACGAATGCAAGTGGAGTCCCGATGCAAAAATGAAAGTGCCAGAAAAATTCCTGAGCGCTTATCCTGGGACAGTGGTTCAGCGGATCGATCGCTCCAATTATTGGCGATTTCTGCTGTGAGCTTGATGATTGGGTGGCGTTAACACAGTGAATCAGAAAACCAAAAAGGCCGGGGATCCAGTTGGATCCCCGGCCTTTTCACGTCTGCCAAATCAACCAATCAACATATCAACAAACTACACCAACCCCAACGTCTCCCCCAGCCCATTGCTGATGTTGAAATTCTGCACCGCCTGACCGCTGGCGCCCTTGATCAGATTATCAATCGTCGCCGTGACGATGTAGTCCGGGCCATCGGGCTGGCGGGGGTCCGCGGGGGTGAGGGCGATGGCGCAGCGGTTGGTGTGGGTGACGTGGCGCAGGGTGGCGGTCTGGCCCTCTGGCAGCAGGTGGATGAAGGGTTCACCCGCATACTGCGCGGCATAGGCGGCCCGCACCTCCGCCTGGGTGACGCCGGGGGGTACGGAGATATACATGGTGCTGAGGATGCCCCGGTTCACCGGCAGCAGATGGGGCGAAAAGGTGAAGCGGTAGTCGTGCCCATCCCCCGCGCCGTTGAGCACCCGCTCCATCTCGGCGATGTGGCGGTGGCGGTAGCCGATGCTGTACGGGGTCAGGTTTTCGTTGGCCTCCACAAAATTGTAGACCAGCTTGGCCTTGCGCCCGGCCCCGCTCACCCCGCTCTTGCTGTCCACGATGATACGCCCGTCCAGCCAGCCCGCCTTGGCCAGGGGATACAGCCCCAAATTGACGCTGGTCGGATAGCAGCCGGGGTTGGCGATCAACTGCGCCCCCCGGATCTCGTCCCGATAAATCTCGCACAATCCATAGACCGCCTGGGGCAGCAGATCCGGCGCAGTGTGGGGGACGCCGTACCAGCGCTCGTACTCCGCCGGGTCCAAAATGCGGAAGTCGGCGCTGAGGTCGATCACCTGCACCCCGGCCCCCACAAAAGCCCGCACCGGCTCGATGGACGCGGCATGGGGCAGGCACAAAAAGACCACATCCACCTCATCCGTCCGCGCCATGGCCTCGGCCAGGGGAATGAAAGGATAGTCCCACGGCGCGGGGTAGACATCGGCAAACGTGCCGCCCGCATTGCTCTCGCTGGTGATCCAGCCGACCTCCAACTGGGGATGGCGGTGGATCAGCTGGATCAACTCAAAGCCCGTGTAGCCACTGGCCCCAGCAATCCCGGCCCGATAGATTTTGTTCATGTCCCTCTCCTTTGAAGATAAAAAATGGAACACAGATCAAACGGATTGGACAGATCAAAACGGATCTTTTTTTGATCCGTAAAAATCCGTCTCATCCGTCCAATCCGTGGCCTATTTTGAATATCCTTAACAAAAAAAGCCCTCCATCTTGGAGAGCTTCGTCGCTTTCTCTGTGCCATCATTGGAATGGGGAAAGTCTAGCACGGGGGGCCGGGACTGTCAAAGCGCCAAGCGGATTTCTGCCGCCACGCCCTCGTCGATTTCCCCGGCCAGGGCATCCCGCAGGATGGTGGCGACCCGTTCGTCGTTTTGTTTGACCATGATTTGGTCCAGTCCCCAGGCGGCGTGGATGCGGGCCAACGAGTCTGGGTCCGCCAGGGCCGCGGACAACGCCGGGATGGCCGCCACATCTCCCCAATTGCCCAGGGCCACACACACATTGCGCAGCATCCCCGCCCGCTTGGCCCGTTTGATGGGCGAGCGGCGGAAGTGGGTGCTGAACGCCCCCTGGTCCAGCCAATACGGATTGTCGGGCGCGAAGCCCTCCAACAAAAAGGGAGCCACCCGCGCATCCTGGGCGCGCAGACCGGCCAAGAGCGGCGTGCGCTCGCCCAGTCGCTGATTCCACGGGCAGACCTCTTGGCAGATGTCGCAGCCGAAGATGCGGTTGCCGAAGAGCGGGCGCAGTTTCCGGGGGATGGGCGAACGGGCTTCGATGGTCCAATACGAGATGCAGCGGGCCGGGTCCAGGTGCAGGGGGCCGACAAAGGCGTCCGTGGGGCAGGCGGTGAGGCAGCGGGTGCAGGTGCCGCAGGTGGATTGGGGATTGGGGATTGGGGATTGGGGATTGGGGAGTTGCCAAGAGCCTAGATTGGTCTTGGGCGGCAGGCCGGCGGCGACGACCTTGGGGGCGAAGACGACCTCCTGGGTGGGGAGGGGTGCGGGGTCCGGGGCCAACTTTTCGGGGACGAGGAGGGTGGCCAGAATCATCCAACTGCCGGAAACCGGGTGGATGGTGCAGCAATTCTTGCCCGTGAAGCCCAGCCCGGCCTGCATGGCCCAGTCCCGCTCCAGGACGGGGCCGGTGTCCACCAGTCCTTTTCCGTGGGCCGAGCGTCCGCTGATCTTGCGGATGGCCGCGTCCAATTCAAAAAGAAGGGGGCGGATGATCTCGTGATAGTCGTCCCCCCACGCATAGCGGGCGATGATGCCCCGGCTGGGGTCGTTGAGGATTTCCGGCGGCAAATCGAAGCGGTGATAGTCCACGCCCAGGACGATCATGGAGCGAAAGCCGTCACCGTCATCCGCCAACTGGGCTGGAAATCGGCGTTTTTCCCCATGCTTGACCAAATACCCCATCTCCCCGGCCCGGCCCAAGCCGATCCACTCTTCAAAAAAGTCGGCGTGGGGCGCGGCCTGATCCGGGGTGATGGGGGTGATCCGGCATAGATCAAAGCCCAGGCGACGGGCTTCAGTTTTGACAGCGTGGGTGAGCGTGTGGTCATGCATGGGTCCATTCTGACATCGGTTGGGTGTGGCGTCAAACTCGATCAGAGGCGACCTCAACTTTGCATAACTTGCGGCAAAAAAACGTGTGGACAAATGGTTTTTCGTGTGCTATAGTGGTTGACATGTATTTTTCCTGTCGGTTCGATATCCTCCCCATTGCTTGCCCCATTGCTTGCTTGTTGGTAAACCATCGCCTCAACCCCCTCTCGCTCTTCCGCTCCTGGTGAAGTTGTTCATTCGGGCCATGTTGTCTTTTTGGTCTGTTGTGCAGCCATCTTCCCCCGTCTGCTGATTTGTTGTCCACGGTTGTGCATTTTTCTGAAATATACCCTGCTTTCGCGTGTGTACCATGCCGGGAACAGCTTTCCCACGGCGTCTACCTTCATAAATGCCTGCCTTGAGCGCCGGTCACTTCCCGATCCATGGTCATGTTCATTTGGAGGGAGGAACCACCGATCATGTCTGACTATCTTTTGTCCAATCTTTTGTCCGATCGTCGTCTATCCACTCGGCGAGCAGCCTTTCTGCTCACTTTGATCATCGCGGGGATCTGTCTGGGGCTGCTGTTTGTTCTGGCCATTTTCCCAAAAACGGACCTGCTGCCCTCCTCGGTCGATGCGGCGACCAGGAATGCGGCACCATCCCCCAGCTTGGTCAGCGAAGATGTGCGCCTGGGGCTGGCCTTCAACGAGATCATGCCCGCCCAAACAGACGGGGCGACCCAATGGATCGAGTTGGTCAACGTCTCCCAGGATCTCTTTCTGCCCATGATCTTGCGGCCATCCCCAGCAGGAGACAGCCGGTCGGGGACGCCCCGCTCTTCGCCGGTGAGCGCGCCGGGACCCCTGCATGTAGATGTGGCCGGGTGGCAGATTGCGGCGGCCTCCGGGGGATCTTTCACCTTCCCCACCACCCTGCCCGCGGTGCCGCCGGGGGCCTATCTGGTTGTCTACTTTGATGGCAAGGGGGAGTCGGCCAACGAATATGACTTCAGCGATGGGGTGGCTACCCTGCACAGCCCCGCCGCGTCCGTCAACATCCTGGGGCCGACGGATGAGCTGTTCCTCTTCAACGGCAGCACCCACACAGCCGCCACCTTGATGGACTATGTTGCCTATGGGGCCATCCCCCCGGCGGACAGCTTGGGGATCGAAGCCGGGCTTTGGCCCCTGGATACCATGGTGGCACCGACGGAGCAGATCCCCGGTGCCGATGTGCTGGCCCCCAATGGCTCCCTGGGACGCTATCCCGACGCCCGAGATCGCCGACCGGATGGCTGGACCCTCTATCGCCCCGAAGAGGTTTCCCCCGGCGCACCCAACGGCGCACCCGCCCCCTACTTCCGCACGCCCATGAATGACAGCGTCATCCTGGACGGAGATGTGACCTTCGGCTGGTCCAACCTGCCCAACGCCGACCTGTACGAGTTGGAGCTGGCCACCGACCCCGCCTTCACCCTGCCCATCACACGGGTCATGACGGCGGATACCCTGGCCACCATCCCCTTGACCACGACCCTGGAGGCGACCCGAACCGTCAACTTCCGGGTGCGCGCCCACCAGGCGGACGGCAGCCAAAGCGCGTGGTCGGCCACCCATCAGGTGATCCTGCTTTCTCCACCCGTGCCCGACATGGCCCAACTGCTCCACCCCGACGCCTACCGGCTGCTAGGCGTGACGCCCCAGCTTCAGCATAAGGACACGCTCATGCTCTGCCTGGACGGCCACGCCGAGACCGGCATCCACGCCTGGGACCGGCCCCACGAGACCGACGGCGACTTCACCGCCGGCAATGCCCTGGCCGTGCGCGGGGAACCCCACGACGACTGGTATTGCACCCGGGCCTCCATCTCCATGATCGCGGCCTATAACGGGGCAAGCCTCAGCCAGGATCGCATCTCCTTTTATGCCAATGGCGGCGGCGCGCCGGAGGGGGATCTGGGGCATGGCATCGGGTTGTGGCCCAATGCCAAATGTACCCAAGGCGGGGCAAAAGACGTCATGTGGTGGGCGATGAACAACGCCGCCGGGGCATGCAGCCGGGGCAAACCCAGCTTCACCCAAGTGCAGAGCTGGATCAATGCCAGCCGTCCTCTGTTGATTGTGGAGAACAACGACAGTCACAGCGTAGTCCTGGACGGCTACTGGGAGTTCAACCTCTTCTTCTTTAACTGGCAGTTCGCCCATCGGGTGGACCCGTGGACCGCCACAGGATCCTGGATTTCGTACCACAGTTGGGCAATCACCGAGTACCATGTGCCAGCGGCCGGGGTCACGCCCAGGACAGACGAAGCGTCCCTGACCACGGATACGGACAGCGACGGTATTGTGGACTTTGACGAGACCAACCGCTTCAAAACCCTGGTCAACAATATGGACACGGACGGCGACTGCGTGTTGGATAAGCAGGACATCCGGGGCTATGTCTTTGACAACCTGGGCAACTTCAGTCCACGGCGCAGCGACTGGGATCTTGACGGCCTGCGTAAGGAACTGGATCGGGACAATGACAATGGCGGTGCCATTGATGGCGCGGAGGATGCCAATTTCAACGGTAAAACCGTGGACAGCTTGGGACGGCGGGATGGCAGCGAGACCAGCAACTACCGGGCTGCGGATGATCAGCCCGGCCCGTGTGGACCTACCCCAACCCCCACCAGACGGCTGACGCCCACCCCTACTCCCACACCGACCTGGACGCCAACTGCCACGCCGACGGCGACCCCAACCCGATCCATTCCCACCCCCACCCATACGCCGACTCGTACCCCGACTTGGACGCCCACCGTTACGCCAACCGCCACGCCAACCGCCACGCCGACTCGCACGCCGACCGCCACGCCGACGGTGACGGGGACCCCAACCCGACCCATTTCCACCCCTACCCATACGCCGACTCGCACACCGACCTGGACGCCCACCGTCACGCCGACTCGCACGCCGACCGCCACGCCGACTGCGACCCCCACCGCGACCCCGACACCCACGGCTACTCCCACGGCCACGCCGACGCCGACCGCGACCCCCACGCCGACCCCCACAGCCACGCCAACGCCAAGCCCAACGCCAAGCCCGACGCCGACGGCCACCCCCACTCGGCAGATTCCCCCGGTGATCACCGGAATCTCGTCCATCTTCCACGAATCCCCATCATCGCCGGGCGCGCTGGATATTCAGGTGGGGGTGGCGGACCACTTGAGCGGACAGATCTTCGATATAGAGATCTACTTTGATGTTCAGAACCCACCCTGGGAAAGCGCCCAAGGGCAGCAGGCCCCGCCCGGCTGGCGCATCGAGCAGATCGTAGATGACAGCGGCAATGTCATCGGCATCCGCTTTATCACGGATACGGACCCCATTGTCGCTGGCCAGCCGATCCATCTGGGTCTGGTTGTGCAGCCGCCTACGGCTTTGGGCAACTTCATCATTCTCTACCTGACCGACGAGAAACATCAGATCATCGGGCAGTCGGCCAGCCAACGGGGGACTGATCCCAACTGACGCATCTTCGGGCCAGGTTGAGAAGCTAACCGAGGCGGGTGTGGATGTCCACACCCGCCTCTTGCTGTTTGCAGATGGGTTGGCTGGCAGCGTTGCCTTGTCAGTTTTGTCTTAGCCAGATCATTCGTGGGTAAGCGTCCGGTTTTATGCACATCCCCCCTCTCTCTGCTAAAATGAACCCCTACGCCTTAAACCGGTTTACACCCCTTGGAAACCGCGTACTCTCTGCCGAAAAATCAGGAAAGGAATTGACCGTGGACGCACAATTGCAGGATCTGAAAGACCGACTGGCCGTTGTCCGGGATCTCCACGCCGCGGTGGCGTTGATGAATTGGGATCAGGACACCAATATGCCCGCTGGCGGGGCCCAGGGCCGCGCCCAGCAGATGTCCACCCTGAGCCGCCTGAGCCATGAACATTTCGTCGATCCCGCCATGGGCAAGCTGATCGATGATCTGGAACCTTGGGCCGCTGAACAGCCCTACGACAGCGACACGGCCGCGCTCCTGCGCAAGGTGCGCCGGGACTATGACCGGGAGACCAAGGTGCCTGGAGAGTTTGTGGCCCGCTTTTCCAAGGCCCGGGCTATTTCCAATAGCATCTGGCCCACGGCCAAGAAGACCAACGATTTCGCCAAGTTCGCCCCCCATCTGGAAGAGATCTTCGGCATGACCGCCGAGTATGCGGGCTATGTGGGCTACACGGATCACATCTATGATGCCCTGTTGGACGACTACGAGCCGGGCATGAAGGCCGCCCAGGTAGAGGCCATCTTCACCCCTCTGCGGGAAGAGACGGTCAAGCTGGTGCAGGCCGTGCGGGAGTCTGGCCGCCCGGTGGATGTGAGCTGTCTCTCTGGCGACTTCGACCCCGACACCCAATTGGCCCTGGCCACCAAGATGGTCAAGGCATTTGGCTATGACATGAACCGGGGCCGGGTGGACCAAGTGGCCCATCCCTATTGCACCCACTTTGGCCGGGATGACGTGCGCATCACCACCACGGTGGACCCGAAATTCTTTAACTCCAACTTCTTCAGCATGTTGCACGAGTGCGGCCATGCCCTATACGAACAGGGCAGCGCCCCGGCCTTGGAGGGGACACCCCTGGCCGGCGGCGTCTCCCTGGGCATCCACGAAAGCCAGAGCCGTCTGTGGGAAAATTTGGTGGGCCGCAGCCGCCCCTTCTGGGCCTGGGCCTATCCCCAAGTGCAGGCCAGCTTCCCCCACCTCGGCAACGTGCCCAGCGAGACCTTCTATCGAGCCGTCAACAAGATCGAACCCAGCCTGATCCGGATTGAGGCCGACGAGGTCACCTACAACCTGCACATCATGCTGCGCTTCGAGCTGGAAAAGGCTATCCTGGAAGGCAAGGTCAAGATCGCCGACCTGCCCGAAGAGTGGGACAAGCGCATGCAGAGCTATCTGGGCGTCGTCCCCTCCACCGTAGGCCAGGGCGTGCTGCAAGATGTGCATTGGAGCGTGGGGCTGATCGGCTACTTCCCCACCTACAGCCTGGGCAACATCATCTCCGTGCAGCTCTACGAGGCGGCCAAGGCGGCCCACCCCAGCTTGGAAGACGAATTCGCTCAGGGCAAGTTCGACACCACCCTGGCCTGGATGCGAGAGAAGATCCACGTCCACGGGGCCAAGTTCACCGCCAACGAACTGCTGATGCGGGCCACAGGCCGGGAGATCGATTCGGCTCCGTATGTAGGGTATTTGAAGCGCAAGATTGCCGATATTTACGGCGTATGAGTCATCGAGTGTCGTGTATCGAGTATTTGAGCGTGGTTGACAGCTTGTCGCCATTGAAGGAACGGATCCCCTTCGCCACGAAATACTCGATACACGATACTCGACACACAATTGTATGAACCCAAACAGGTTTCCCGCACATTTTGTGGGAAACTTGTTTGGCGCTACTAGACTGACCAGTCGGTTCACCACGGCGACACCGATAAGAGATCTGTCAAGGGACAAATCTCCCCAACCAACCATTACTCGATACCCACCATGACCCAACCCACCTCACCCAAAGACCCCCAGGGCACAAAAGATCGCATTCTCGACGCCGCGCTGGATGTCTTTAGCCGCAAGGGCTATTACGGCACCCGCATGGACGAGATCGTGGACGAGAGCCATACCTCCAAAGGCTCCATCTATTTCCATTTCCCCAACAAAGAGCGCCTCTTCCTGGCCCTGGTGGATCGCCTGGCCGACTCCTTAGAGCGCCGGGTCACCGAGGCCGTCCAAAAGGAAGAGAAAGGCATGATCAAGGTTCAGGCCGCCCTGGAAGCCACCCTGGAAACCTTTGGCCGCTATCGTCGTCCGGCCAAGATCCTGCTGGTCCAGGCGTCCGGCCTGGGACCGGCCTTTGAGGAGAAGCGCCAGGAGATCAACGACCGCTTCGCCCACCTGATCGAAGTGTACCTGATCGAGGCCGTGGAAGTCGGGGACATCGCGCCCGTGGACACGGACGTGGTGGCCTATGCGTGGATGGGGGCGATCTATCAACTGGTGATCCGCTGGGTCTACACCGGCGAACCGGAGCCGAGTCGCATCATGCAGACCCTGGTCCCCGTGCTGTTGCGCAGTGTGGACTATCACGGACCGGAGGACGGGCGAAATGTTGCGTGATCCGGTCCTGCATCGGCCCCTCACCGAATATCAGTTGGCCCACAGCGGACGGTTGATCAGCGTCAGCGTGGCCGCACCGGGACTGACCCCGGCCCGCTTTCTGGCCCACGCCGCCGGTTCCGAACGCTTCTATTGGCGGGATGGCAGCAGCGGGGTCACCTTTGTGGGCATGGGCGCCGCCCTCGCGGTGATGGGCTATGGCGAAAACCGCTTCGACACCATCGAGCGCCAAGCCCGATCCCTCTTTTCCCACGCCGAGATCAGCGTGGACGAGGGCGGTGCAGGATTGGCCGGGCCTCGTCTTTGCGGCGGCTTCGCCTTCCGGGGCGACTTCATCCCCGACGTGACGTGGAGTGCCTTTCATCCGGCCCATTTCATCCTGCCCCACTATCAACTGGCCTGGGCGGGCGACAGCGAAGAGACCGGGGAAGGCTGGCTGACCATCAACGCCCTTGTCGACGCCGGAGACGATCTGGCCGACAGCCAGGCTCAACTGCGGGAAGCCCTGGCCGCCCGTCTGGCCTTGCTCAACGAGACCGACGATTCGCCCGAAAATGGCTCGCCCAAAACCGAGCCGCAGATCGACTATCCCCTCTCCTTCACCGAATGGGCGGCGATGATCGCAGCGGCCCAAGACGCCTTCCGCACCACGCCGTTGAAAAAGGTGGTGCTCTCCCGCATCTGTCAGGTGCGCAACAGCCACGCCATCGACGTGGACCGGGCCTTGGCCCAATTAAACGCCCGCTATCCCGGCTGCTACACCTTCCTTTTTGAACCCCGTCCCCACCACGCCTTTTTGGGCGCGCCGCCGGAACTATTGGTGCGGGTGGTCGGCGATCAATTTGAGACCATGAGCTTGGCCGGGTCCGCGCCCCGGGGGGCCACAACCGAAGAGGACGCCGCCCACGCCGCCGGCCTCCTGGCCTCGGCCAAGGATCGCCACGAGCACGCCCTGGTGGTGGACGCCCTGCGCCGCCGCCTGCTGCCCATCACCCGCCAGCTCGATATGGCCGACGAGCCGCAAATCCTCACCCTGAGCAACATCCACCATCTCCACACCCCCGTGCGGGCCACGTTGACCGAGCCACTCGGCGTCCTGCCCCTGGTCGAACTGCTCCACCCCACCCCGGCCCTTGGCGGCTCCCCCCGGGATTTGGCCCTGGCTTTCATCCAAGAACACGAACCGACCCTGCGCGGCTGGTACGCCGGTCCTGTGGGCTGGATCGACGCCAACCTGGACGGTAGCTTTGCCGTGGCCATCCGCTCCGCCGTGGTGCAAGAGCGCCGGGCCTGGCTCTACGCTGGCGGCGGCATCGTGCCCGACTCGGTCCCCCAGCAAGAGTGGGAAGAGACCGGCTGGAAGTTCCGCCCCATGTTGGCCGTCATGAAGGACGAATCATGAGCAATCCCAACCTGCATTTTTCCGAAATCCTGGTGGACAGCTTGGCCCAGGCCGGTCTGCGGGCGGTCTGCATCGCCCCCGGTTCCCGCAGCACGCCCCTGACTTTGGCCTTTGACGCCCACCCCCAAATCCAGGTCTATTTGCATCTCGACGAGCGCAGCGCCGGTTTCTTCGCCATCGGCCTGGCCCTGGCCACGAATCGCACCGTGGCCCTGCTCTGCACCTCCGGCACCGCCGCCGCCGAGTTCTTCCCGGCCATCGTCGAGGCCAACATGTCCGGCGTCCCCCTGCTGATCCTGACCGCGGACCGCCCCCACGAACTCCGCCACAGCGGGGCCAACCAGACCATCGATCAGGTCAAGATCTACGGGGATCATGTGCTCTGGTCCGTGGACGCCGCCCTGCCCACGGACGCCGCGCCCGATGTGGTCGTGCGCAACACCCGCACCCTGGCCGCCCGCTCCATCGCCACCGCGGATGGTCTGCGCAAAGGCCCGGTCCACATCAACCTGCCCTTCCGCAAGCCCTTGGAACCGACCGAACCCTATCGCCCAATCTTCCCCACCAACCCGCCCCGCACCCAAATTGAGCGGGGCATCATGCAGCCCACGCCCGCCCAAATTGATCGGTTGGCGGCTTTGCTTTTGGAAAACGAGCAGGGCCTGATCGTGTGTGGTCCCCGTTGCCCCGGCGCAGACTTCTCGGCGGCAGTGGCCCAGATGGCTCGACGAACGGGTTACCCCATCTGCACCGATCCGCTTTCCGGGGTGCGCTTTGGCCCTCATGTGGCCGATGTCCCGATCTTGGGCGGCTACGAAGGCTATCTCAACGGGGATCCCGGTTGGCCGATGCCCCAAATCGTGCTGCGCTTTGGGGCCGTGCCCACCTCCAAATGGCTCAACGAATTCCTGGATCGCACCGCCCCCGCCCGCCAGATCCACCTCCGCGCCGACGGCGTCTGGTCCGACGACAGCCACCGGGTCACAGACTATCTCCAGGCCGACGAAATCGCCGTCTGCCGTGCGCTAGCGGAGAGAATCGACCGCGGCCCCACGGCTTGGACCGAGACCCTGATGGCCACGGAGCAAGCCTATTGGCAACGGGTGCGCCCGGCCCTGGCCGCGGAATTCTTTGACGCCGCAGCCCTGGTCAGCGTCGTGGACACCCTGCCCGATGGGGCCAACTTGGTCGTGGGCAACAGCTTGCCCATCCGCCATCTGGACCAATTCGGCCAGCCCCAGGCCAAGACCGTGTACGTCTTCGGCAACCGGGGGGCCAGCGGCATCGACGGCGTGGTCTCCACCGCCTTGGGCGTGGCCGCCGCGGATCCGTCCGTGCCCACGGTGCTGTTGATCGGCGACATCTCGTTTTACCACGACCTCAACGGGCTGCTGGCCGTGGGCCAGCACCAACTGACTAACGTTACCATCGTCCTCTTCCACAACAACGGCGGCGGCATCTTCCGCCGCCTGCCCATCCAGGGCCAGGAACCGGCTTTTACGAATCTCTTCCTCACCCCCCACGGCCTGGACTTCGCCCCGGTCGTGGGGATGTATGGGTTGGACTATGTGCAAGTCACCGACCAAACCGGGCTGGACACAGCCTTGACCACCGCCTTTGCCGGAGAACGCTCCACCGTCATCGAAGTCCGCACGGACGGCAGGCAGGACGAGATCCAGCGGCGGAAAATCGTAAAGGGGATTGGGGATTAGGGATTGGGGCGTTCTTGCCCAATCCCTAATCCCCAATCCCCAATCCCAAACCCAAGAAAGGAAACCACCATGCTCGACACCAGCAACGCCGCCTGGGAACAGGTCAAAGAATACAGCGACATCACCTATCACAAGGCCGAGGGCATCGCCCGCATTGCCTTCAACCGGCCCGAAGTGCGCAACGCTTTCCGTCCCCGCACCATCGACGAGATGACCGAGGCCTTCAAAAACGCCTGGGCGGACCAAACCGTGGGCGTGGTCCTGCTCACGGGCAACGGCCCGTCGCCCAAGGATGGCGTCCACGCCTTTTGCGCTGGCGGCGACCAGAAGATCCGCGGCCATGCCGGCTATGTGGGGGACGACGGCGTGGCCCGGCTCAACGTGCTGGAACTCCAGCGCATCATCCGCACCATGCCCAAGCCGGTGATCGCCCTGGTCAATGGCTACGCCATCGGCGGCGGCCATGTCCTGCACGTGATCTGCGACCTCAGCCTGGCCTCGGAAAACGCCATCTTCGGCCAGACCGGGCCGATTGTGGGCAGCTTTGATGGCGGCTTCGGATCCAGCTATCTGGCCAGCATCGTGGGCCAAAAGAAGGCTCGGGAGATCTGGTATCTCTGCCGTCAATATAGCGCCCAAGAGGCTATGGAAATGGGCATGGTCAACAAAGTTCTGCCCACGGTCGAGGCCCTGGAAGCCGAAGGCGTGGACTGGGCGCGGGAGATCCTGCGCAAGTCGCCCTTGGCCATCCGCTTCGTCAAGGCCGGTTTCAACGCCGACCTTGACGGCCAAACCGGTCTCCAAGTCCTGGCCGGTGACGCCACCATGCTTTTCTACATGACCGAAGAGGGCAAAGAAGGCCGCAACGCCTTCGTCGAACAACGCGAGCCGGATTTCAAGCAGTATCCGTGGAGACCTTGATTGTGAGCGGGTGAGCGGGTGAAGGGGTGAAAGGGTGAAGCGTCGTCATCACCCTTTCACCCCTTCACCCCTTCACCCGCTCACCCCTTCAGCTATGAGAGATTGGCTACGTGCCCGCACCCGGGCCACACCCCACAAACTCGCCGTCCTCTGTGAGGGGCGGGCTGTCAGCTATGCCGAGTTGGATCGGCTGGCCGACGGTTTGGCCGCGGGGCTGATCCGGCGGGGCGTGCAGCCGGGGGATCGGGTGGCGGTCAAGCTGCCCAACAGCATTGAGTATGTCGCCCTTATCCACGCTGTGGCCCGCATCGGCGCGGTCTTGGTTCCCCTCAACACCCGGCTCACCGCCCAAGAAGTGGCGGTCCAAATCGACCTCACCACCCATCGCGTGATCATAGATGATCCGGTTTCGATACGACCGGAAACTGCCCCGGTCTACTCAACCTACGACGCGCCCGATCCCCAATCTCCCAATCTCCCAATCTCCCAATCCCCAATCCCCAATCTCCCAATCTCCCAATCCCCAATCCCCAATCCCCAATCCATCATCTTCACCTCCGGCACTTCCGGAGCGCCGAAGGGTGCGGTGTTGACCTTCGACAACCATTTGTGGAGCGCCAACAGTTCGGCCATGCGCCTGGGCGTGGACGTGGACGACCGCTGGTTGAGCTGTCTGCCCCTCTATCACGTGGGCGGTCAGGCCGTGGTCTTCCGGTCTTGCCTCTACGGCACGGCCATTTTGCTGCATCAGCGCTTCGACGTGGATGCCTTCAATGCCGCCTTGGACGAGGACGGGCCCACCCTCACCTCCCTCGTCCCCACCATGCTGCACCGGCTGTTGCAGAGCCGCACTCAACCCTGGCCGGAGAGTTTGCGCCTGGTTTTGTTGGGCGGTGCGGCGGCCACGCCGGAGCTTTTGGCCGATGCCCAAGCCGCACGGGTTCCCGTGGCCACCACCTATGGCCTGACCGAAGCCGCCTCCCAAGTCGCCACGGCCCTGCCCGGGGACGTGCGGCGCAAGCCCGGCAGTGTGGGCAAACCCCTCATGTTCACCCAGGTGGAGATTGCGGACGAACAGGGCGTCCGCCTGCTCGCCGGGGAGATCGGCGAAATCCTGGTGCGGGGTCCGCAGGTGATGGCGGGCTATTTCGAGAACCCGGAGGCCACGGCCCGCACCCTCCAAGACGGCTGGCTGCACACGGGGGATCTGGGCTATGTGGATGCGGACGGCGACCTCTTCCTCGTCCAGCGGCGCAGCGACCTGATCGTGAGCGGCGGCGAGAATATCTACCCAGCCCAGATCGAGGCGGTCCTGCGCCGTCACCCCGCCGTGGCCGAGGCATGCGTCGTCGGCATCCCCGACCCGGAGTGGGGGCAGCGGGTGGCCGGGGCGGTGGAATTGCGGCCCGGCGCGGCGGCCACAGTCGAAGAGCTTTTGGCCCTTTGCCGGGCAGAGTTGGCGGGCTACAAAGTCCCCCGGCGGCTGTTGATTTTGGACGCCCTGCCTCAAACATCGTCCGGCAAGATCGAGCGCAGCGCTGTGGCGGAGACGATGGCCGCCAGCGCAGGTTGATTGGCCGCCACCGAACCTGCGCCGACCCAACAAGAACCGGCGGCGGGCGGGCAAGGCGGCTACTCCGTGACCGGCTACGCGCGACAATTGAGATCTTTTGATTACAAAAAAAACGATGGAGCAGACTATGCCTTCCAATAGCAAACAAACCCCCACCCCCACCCCCACCCCCACTCCCAACTCTACCGACCACATGGACCTCCTGCGCTTCTCGACGGCCGGCAGCGTGGATGACGGCAAAAGTACCCTGATTGGCCGATTGCTGTACGACTCGAAGGCCATCTTCGAGGACCAAATGGAGGCGGTGGAACTGGCCAGCCGCAACCGGGGGGATGAGTATGTGGACCTGGCTCTGCTCACCGACGGGCTGCGGGCGGAGCGGGAGCAGGGGATCACGATTGATGTGGCCTACCGCTACTTTGCCACGCCCCGGCGCAAGTTCATCATCGCCGACACGCCGGGCCACATTCAATATACGCGCAACATGATCACCGGCGCGTCCACGGCGGAGTTGACTATCATCCTGATCGATGCCCGCAAGGGGGTGTTGACCCAGTCCAAGCGCCACGGCTTTTTGGCCAGCCTGCTCCAAATTCCCCATGTTTTGGTCGCCATCAACAAGATGGATCTGGTGGATTATAGCGAAGAAGTCTACGACCGCATTGTGGCCGACTACAAAGAGTTTGCCGCCTCCCTCTCCACCGGGGACATACTCTTTATCCCCATCTCGGCCCTCAAGGGGGACAATGTGGTGGACAAGGGCGACAAGATGGCCTGGTATGACGGCCCCACCCTGCTCCATCATCTGGAAAATGTGAACGTGGGGGCCAGCCGCAATTTGGTGGACTTCCGCTTCCCGGTGCAGTATGTGATCCGGCCCAACCAGGACTTCCGAGGCTTTGCCGGGCAGATCGGCTCCGGGCGTATCCAGACGGGGGAAGAGGTGGTGGTGCTGCCTTCGGGCCTGGGCAGCCGGGTGGCCTCCATTGTGACCCTGGACGGCGAGCAGGCCGAGGCGGTGGCCGGGGATTCGGTCGTCCTCACCCTGACCGACGAGATCGACATCAGCCGGGGAGACATGATCGTGCGCAAGCGCAACCTGCCCCAGCGCAGCAACCAGATCGATGTCACCCTGGCCTGGATGAACGAGGAGGCACTGGACCCCAAGCGCACCTATTGGCTGCAACAGAACACCCGGCGCATCCAGGCCCTGGTCAGCGAGATCAACTACAAGATTGACATCGATACCATGCACCGCCAGGACGCGGACACCCTGACCCTGAACGAGATTGGCCGGGTGCAGATCACCACCACCCAGCCCCTCTTCTTCGACCGCTATCAGCTCAACCGGGCCACGGGCAGCTTTATCCTGATCGACCCCTTCAACAACACCACCGTGGCCGCCGGCATGATCCGGGGTCGCTCCCAAGAGGTGGCCGACATCGCCGTGGTGGAGGCCGACGCCGAAGCCAGCCGCCAGTCCTCCAGCGATGTGGTCTGGGAGGAGGCGACCATCAGCCGGGAGATGCGGGAGAAGCGCAACGGCCACAAGGCCGCGGTCCTCTGGTTTACCGGTCTGTCCGGATCGGGCAAGTCCACCCTCTCCAAGCGGCTGGAGCGGCGGCTCTTTGACCTGGGGGCTCGCACCATGTTTTTGGATGGGGACAACCTGCGCCACGGACTCAACGGTGACCTGGGCTTCACCGCCGAGGCCCGCAAGGAGAACATCCGCCGGGTGGGTGAGGTAGCCAAGCTGGGCTACGACTTTGGCAACATCGTCCTCTGCACCTTCATCTCCCCCTACCAGGCAGACCGAGACTTTGCCCGCTCCCTCCTGCCTGGGGGCCGCTTTTACGAGGTCTATGTCAAGTGTGATCTGGAAGTGGTCAAGCGGCGAGACCCCAAGGGCCTCTACGCCAAGGCCCTGCGGGGTGAAATCAAGAACTTCACGGGCATCGACGCGCCCTACGAGGAGCCGGTCAAACCGGAACTGGTGGTCGAGACCGACCTGCACAGCGCCGACGCCATTGTGGAGCGGATCATGCGTCAACTGCTTCAGGCGGGGATTATTGAGCGGATATAGAACGCTGATTTACCTGATCTAATCCAAACCTGATCCCTGATCCCCGCCCCCCAACTCCCGCTTGCGCTGCCGATACAAGATCTCTTCCAACAAAAAGCGATTGGTGGCGGTGAGGTCGGCCATGACGCCGAAGAGAAAGATCAGGAAGCCCACGGTGAGCAGAGACGCGCCGATGGTGACCGATTGTAGATAGCGCCCAGATGAACTTTGGGCGGCGAAGAGATAGAGATAGAGGAAGCGGGCCAGGAGCAGAATCCCCCCGGCCAGGAAGGGCACTGCGGTGTAGGTAAAGGTGCGCAACGGCTCGTAGAGGGTGTAAATGCGCAAAATGGTGGCCGTGGAGAGCTTGATGTAACTCCACGTATTCTTCATCAGCCGGGACTTGCGGGTGGGCGGGTTCACATACTCGATGGCCACGTGGTCCACCACCAGCCCCTTTTTGCCCGCCTGGATGATGGTTTCCAAGGTATATGTGTATCGGGTCAAGATGGTCAAACGCAGGGCCGCCTCTCGGGAAAAGGCCCGGAAGCCGCTGGTGGCGTCGGGCACTTGGGTGTTGGAGGCCGCCCGCACCACCCAGCTTCCCCAATTTTGCAGCAGCCGCTTGATGGGCGAAAAGTGTTCGATCTGCCCGGTCTGCCGGTCGCCGATCACCATGTCCGCCTTCCCCGCCAACACCGGCCCGATCAGCCGCCCGATCTGGTCCGCCGGGTATTGATTGTCCCCATCTGTGTTCACAATCAGATCCGCCCCGGCTTCCAGACAGGCGTTTAGCCCGGTTTGGAAGGCCGCGGCCAGGCCCCGGTTGCGGGCATGGCTGATCACATGGTGGACGCCCAAGCGCCGGGCCACCTGCGCGGTGTCGTCCGTGCTGCCATCGTCGATGATCAGCACCTCGATGCGCGACACGCCGGGCAGACTCTTAGGCAGCTCCGCCAGGACCACGGGCAGGGTTTGGGCTTCGTTGTAACAGGGAATCTGGATGATCAGGTGCATGGGATTCTTGATTTTGGATTTCTGATTTTGGATTGGTGGACCGCCATTCGCCATTCGCCATTCGCATTATACCCCACCCACCGCCAACCTTCCTCACCGCGCCCCTTGCCACCAATCCTTGCGGGAGCGGGGATCCATAAAGCTGCCCCGATCCCGGATCGCCACCTTGAACGGGTCCGGGCCAAGGGTGCCCAGGATCTCGCCGTTGCGCAGGCCGGGCAGATTGCCCCGCCCGGCCTGGTTGAGGTGGCGATAGAGGGCCACCAAGGCCGGGTCCACGCACAGATCCTCCAGATGCACCGCATAGCCGTGGGCCACCGTGTCCTCCCGGGTGTAGCCCAGGGTGAGGCGGGTCGGCTCGGCATAAAGCACCAGGGCGATGAAGTCTCCGGCGTAGATCGAATCCGCCCGCCGGGGGATGTGGAGCGCCTCGCCCGGTGCGCCGGCCATGCCCAGCAGGGTCACGGTCTCGGCTGTCAACGGATCGCCCCGGCAGCCATGCTCGCCGCATCCCCAATCCCAATCATGGACCCGAAACCCAGCCGAAAAGATGGGTACCCGCCCATCGGCAAAGAGACCGGCCAACCGGGGCGCGCCGGCATCCGTCTGCCCGTTGATCTCCACTAACTGGAGGTCGGCGTGGGTCGGCGCATAGCCCCGCAAGGCCAGGTTGAGATCCCCATGCTGGGCGTCCGGGTGATCCGCCGGCGGCCCGACCACCGGCACGGCGGCGAAGGTGCGGTCCGAGGTTGTGGGGCAGGCAAAGGCCAGGGGCGCTCGCTGGATGGCGGGTAAAAAGACGGTTTCAGACAGCGCCACAGTCAGCGTGGGCGTAAAGGTTGGCGTGGCAGTCGGGGTCACAGTCGGGGTCACGGTTGGGGTGAGGGTGGACGTGATGGTCGGACTGAGGGTTGGCGTGGCAGTAGGCGGGTCTGTTGGGGTGACAGTCGGCGTCAAGGACGGGGTGGGCGTAAAGGTCGGGCCTTCTATCGGATCACCGGCGAAGAGAACCGGGCTGTCTCCGCCGGGTCCGAGCAAAAGCATGAGCAGAAGCGCGCTCACCAATGCCAAAAGCATGGGAACCGCAAGACGAGCCAATCGGTGGGTGATCGATGTGCGATGATTCATAGTTTCTCCACAATAAAGGCAAAAGGCAAAAGGCAAAGTGCAAAAGGCAAAAGTGTGTGGGGCATGGAGCCTGTGGTGTTTCCAACACCACTTTTGCACTTTGCCTTTTGCCTTTTGCCTTAAACAGATCCGCCCAGGTCAATCAACGCCGCCCCTACCCGGCGCAGACAGCCGTTCAGATCCCTCTCAATCGCATCCGGCCCCAAGGTCAGCAACGTCCACGGGCGGGGCGGATGGTCGTAGCGATGTTCCCGGGTGCTGCTTTCGTCCTGGCACAGGATGCCCAGATAGCCGCCCCTGGCCCGCAGGGTGATGTCCACGGGCGTCTCCCCGGCCAGGCGGTTGCTCAGGGGACGCAGACGGCTCTCTCGCAGGGCCAGCCACAGGGTCTCGAAGGGATCTTCCTGCACAAAAAGCTCCTGCACATCCCCGGCGGTGAGCAGGCGGTCCAGGGTGGTGTTGATAAAGGTGATGCGGCGCATTTTGGCCGCGGGGATAGGTCGATCTAAGCGCTGCAAGGGGCCGATGTCAATGCGGAAATAGTACTCACCGGATCGGGGATGATCTGCTTGTTCCGGCAACAGTTCGGCCCGGGTCAGCAGACGATAGCGGCGCACGGGGGCATAAAAGTTGACTGCCTGGGCCTGGTCACCATCTTTGAAGGCCCCGGTCTGATAGAAGGCCAGATAGTCCGCGCCCACCCGTTTGGGGGCCTTACGCTGAGGGATGCGATACCAGCCCTCGGACGCGGCCCGACGTAAATCTTCAGCATTGTTCATCACCGCCACCAGCACCCGGGTACGCCGGGCCTGGGCATCGGGGTAGGTGGGTTGGGGCATGGTGGGCATCCTTTCTTGTTGATTTGGTAGGGTGAATATCGAGCATCGTGTATCGAGTATTGGTGTTTGGCACAGACCAATACTCGATACACGATACTCGATGTTCACCCCACCCACGCCGCCACATCCGGCGCGAAGTGGGCAAGTTGATCCCGCAATCTCAAGAGGGCCAGATCCTTGGCCTTGGCTTCCAGCATGATGTCAAACGGTCCCAAACCGGCGGCGTGGGCGGCGCGCAGCAGGTCGATGCACTCGAAGGGGTGCAGGAAGTCGCTGTGCTGGTTGGGCAGGGGCGGGGAGAGGCGCTGCTCGCCGTGTTGGGCGATGTAGCGGGCCGCGGTGCGGGGGCTGCTCAGGTGGATCTTGGGGATCTGCCCGGCAGGCCAGGTGGCCAGGGCCAGCCCCAGAGCCTCCATCATGGGGATGCCCGCTGGGTTCAGACAGCGATGGTGCAGCACATCAAAGACCAAACGCATGCCCGTGCGCCGATGCACCCAGAGGGTGTCCTGCAAACTGTAGGTGCGGTCATCGTTCTCCAGGGCCAGGCGCGCCCGCACGTGGGCCGGAAGCTGCTCCACCCCGGCCACAAAGCGCGCCCGGCCCGCGGCGGGGTTCCCGTGCGCGCCGCCCACATGCACCACCAGCACCGCCTCCGGCCCCGCCCCCATGCGGTCGAGGAGATCCGCGGCCGCGGTCAATTCCTGGCACGAGCGCTGAACCCAGGCTGGGTTGGGGCTGTTGAGCTGGATGTGGAAGGCCGGGTGCATGGAGAGGCGCAGCCCCATCTGCCGGGCCATGTCGCCGGTGGCGGCCAGTTCGGTCTCGCATTCGTCCAGTTGGCGGTGAAAGGCGGGCAGATCCGGGTGGGTGAGGTAGGGGGCAAGCTGGTTGGAGAGGCGATAAAAGCGAATGGCCCGACTCTCCAAATAGACAAAGAGATCCCGCACATAGGCCAGGCTGACGCTGAGGTGGGGGCTGTTCTGCCAGCGTCGGCTGTCATGGGAACGCAGACCGGGCGCGCCCAGCAGCTTTACGGGCACGCCCAGGCGGTGGCGGGGCGGGGAAATGGGAGGTGGGGAGGCGGGAATCTGGATCATGGTGGGTGGAATAGAGAGTCAAAGAGAAAGGTCAAGTGCCGGTCTTCTCTATTTTACCCGCAAATTCTTCGTTGTCTGTACGCCATTTGGCGCACTTTTTGGCTTCCTGGCAGGTCGAACCGCATACTTTTGGCTTTTATGGAACGTCCTCTGGCGACCCGCTGCGGTTTCGATACGCCGCCGAGTTCCTGATTGGTTAGCGGAGATTTCGGCGGCGGCTACTCAACCTGCGCGAGTCCGGTTAGCGTGGCTACCCGGCAACTTCTGAAAAGCCCTGCCTACGTCCCGTTCACCCCCTTCACCCCTTCACCCGCTCACCCCCTCACCCCCTCACCCCTTCAGCTTCTCAGGCGGCCAGACCACCACGTCAAGGCGGCGGGCGAAGTGGAGCAGGGGTGGGCTGTCGGCCAGGGGGATGCCCAGGGAGTGGGCCACGGTGTTGGTGTCGATTTGGGCGTGGGCGGGTTGCAGGGGCCAGGGGGCGTGGTGGATCTCGCTGCGCCATAGATCCCACGGGCCGGTCTGGACCAGGGTCTGGGCATGGGGACGGCTGTGGAAGGGAGAGGTAGCGTAGAGGCAGTAGCGCTCGGTCAGCCAATGGTCCAGGGTGCCGGGTTGGGCGGTGTAGACCGGGCCGCTGGGACCGTAGATCCCGGTGAACTGGCCCACGGGCACCCCAGCATGCGTGCGCGTGCTGCGATAAACCAGCTCTTCACCCTGAGCGGTGGTACTCATCTCAGCCCGAAAATAGGGCAGATGGAAGACCGCTCGTGCAATGGCCACGGCGACGGGGTTGGCGGCATCCAGGCTGAAGAAGTAGACGCCAGGGCGGTGGGGCGGGGCGGGGTGACGCACATAGGTGCGCACGTTGAGTTCGGGGAAGGCGGAGAGCCAGGGGACGGCGGGCACCCCCCTGGGCCGCACGCCGCTCATGCGGAAGGGGACCACGCCGATCCAGCCCATGCCGTCAAAAGTGTCCAGATCCAGAATCGCCGGCACCAAGGGGCGCAGCAGGGCCGGAGGGATGGGCCAATGGGCAAAGAGCAGATCGTGCCAGGACTGGGCCATGACCCACGGCCCGGCAGGACGAGGCCAGGGTCGGTGATCCCACTGGCCCAAGTGGGCGCTACTTGTCCTGTCCACGCCGTCCCCCCAAAAGGTTGCCCATAAACATTTGACGCATCAGGCTCGGTTCGTCCCGTTTGGCGGATTCTCGCAGCAGTTGGCGGCGTTCGTCCCACTCTTTAAGCTTCACCTCGTGTTCCCATTTCAGGCGCAGATCCACGGCCTCTTCCAACAGACCAGTCAGCTTTTCTTCGTTGCCCGGTGCCAAGGCTTGCGCCCAAACATCCATCTCGGCCTGGAGCGCGCCCATCCAGCGCTGGATGTTGGCCCGGTTGGCGGCCAGACTGCTGCTCATCTGCGACGGGCTGACGCTGATCTCCGTACTCTGGGCAAACTGGCGACCGGCCAGTTTCTTGCCATCCCGCCAGCTTTCGCCCCGGCCCATCATACGCATAAAGATCATGGCCATCAGCCGGGGCAATTGCTCCACCCCGGCCACCACCCCGTCATGCTCCACCGGGTCAATGAAAAGGGGCTGGGCCTTGATGCGGGTGATCAGGTTGGTGCAAAGCTCCACGCCATTTTCCGAGGCCGTGAGGCTGGGGGCAACACAGAAGATAGCTTCTTCAAAAAGGTCCGCCCGGTCGCCGGGGATGTCGCCCATGCCGGTGAGGATGGGGTCGGCAGTGATGACCTGAACCGAGGCGGGCAGAATCTCGGCGGCCAGATCCAGGGTGGGTCGCATGGCGTTGGTCAGGCAGAGGAGCGTGCAGTTGGGATTCAATTCGTCCTTCATTTGGGCGAAGAGTTCGGCCAGTTCGCCAAAGGGCACGGCCAAGATCACCATGTTGGCGTCGGCGTAGGCCTTGTGCAGATTCCATTCGGTCCTGTCCACGGCCCCGGCTTTGCGGGCAAGGGCGGCGGTTTCGCTGTTCTTGTCGTGGCCCACAAGCTCGAAGCTCAACGCCTCGGCCTGAAGCGCCAACCCCAGGCTGGCCCCCGTGCGGCCCAGGCCTATGATGGTTAGTTTTGGTTTTGCCATGTGAGGCTCCTTTGCGTGTTGCGTGTTGCGTATCGAGTGTCGTGTATCGAGTATTTTTCGTTAATCCAAGAGGGTTCTCTTTGCCCCACCCCTTTTGCCTTTTGCACTTTGCCTTTTGCCTTAATTACGTTGATCCGCCCGGCGCAAGGCGGAGAGCAGGGCAATGGCTTGCGCATCTTGGGCGAAGAGGGAGCCGGTTTGGCCGATGCTTTGCGGCGTCTCTTGATGGAAGGCGATCAGCCAGCAGGTCAGGTCATCGCACCCGGCCTTGGCCGCCATCGCTGCGCCGATGGCCGGGTGGTCCAGGTGGACGTGGAGCAGATAGCGCCAGCCGCTTTCGGGCGTGGCGTCGGCGTACCCGTCCATCATGCGCGGGGCCATAGCTTCCGCCAGCACCAAGGGGCCTCTCAGCCAGAGGTGGATGCCCCGACCCGCCTGATCCGCGGCGATCTTGCCCACATCATGCAGCAACCCCGCCGCGGCCAGGGAGGGATCGAGAGGCTGACCCTTGCGTTTGGCCTGTTTGCGCAGGGCATAGAGTACATTGAGGCTGTGGCGCTGGGCATCCAGGGGCATCTCCACAAAGAGGGCCACCGCGGCCTTGGGCAAGCTCTCCACCACGGCCAACATCTCGTCTGGGGTGACATGGGCCACCAGCCCGCGCACAAACTGGCTGATCCGGTAGATCCAGCGCAGGGGCAGGCGCAGCAGTCGAAGGATGGTGGCAAAGACGGAATTTAGCATGGCATAGAGTCACACAAGAAAAGAGGAGCGGATTTAGCCGAACAGACCCACAAGTCCGTTGACCACCAGAGAGGTAGGCAGTCGGATAATATCCGGGGCCATCATGATCACTAGGATTAAGATCATAAACCCATATTGACTCAACTGTCGCTGAAGCTGGAAATTATCACCGGGCAACAGGGCAAAGAGTACATGGGAACCATCCAGGGGCGGGATGGGCAACAGGTTGAAGACAAAAAGCAGGGCGTTGATATAGATAAATGACTGAAAAAAGCCATAGACCATATCCAACGCAACAACAGATAACGCCTGAACACTTGGCATGGCCAAAAGCCAACTCCCCACAAAGATCCCCAACGCGGCCAGAATCAGATTGCTCACCGGGCCGGCCAAGGAGACGAGAATGCTGGCCAGCCGCCGGTCGATGCGCACGTTGTTGGGGTTCCACTGCACGGGCTTGGCCCAGCCAAAGCCAGTGAGGGCGATCAGCACCGCGCCAAACGGATCAATATGGGCCAGAGGGTTGAGGGTATAGCGGCCTTGGCGTCTGGGCGTATCGTCGCCCAAGGCCACGGCGGTGGCGGCATGGGCCATTTCGTGGATGGGCAGGGCCACAAAGATGATGCCCAACACGGCCAGCATCCAACTGGGATCCAGAATGCGACTAAAGGGTCCGCCGCCGCTGGAGGTGAACATGGCATACAGGAGCAACAGGCCCACACCGGCAATGACCAGCTTCTGGGTGTTGCTCAGAGAACCCCAGCCGCGGCCGGGACGATTGGTAGACATGGTAAAGGTTTCCTTTTGAATAGGTCCAATGAGATTGGACCATTATAGCACGGAACACGCCACAGCCCCATGCTTTTGGTTCTGCCCATGCACCGCTATAATGCTAGTTCTATGATAATGCAGCGCAGACGCCAGAAGAATAGTACCACTTTTTCCCGTCAATGGACTGTTGGGGGGATCGCCTTGCTGCTGCTTCTGGCGGTCGGCCTCTTTTTGATCTGGCGCGCCCGCACCGCCGTGCCCCTGGGACCGCAACGCACGGTGCAGACCGTCAACCCCAAGATGGGCGTCCACACCCGGCTGACCGACGAGGTGGAGCCGTGGAAGATCAAGCGCACCCTGGAGATGGTGCGGGAGATGGGCGCGCCGTGGATCGTGGAGTATTTCCCCTGGGCCTACTACGAACCCAAACCTGGTAATTTTCAGTGGGACCATCCAGATCTGGTCATCGACCACGCCAACCGCCAAGGCTTGACCGTGATTGCCCGCCTGGGCCTGGTCCCCGACTGGGCCAGACCCAAGGAGAGTACGGATCTCTATCTGGACGAAGCCCACTATGCCGATTTTGGTCGCTATGCGGCCGCCTTTGTAAAACGCTATCAAGATCAGGTTGATTATGTAATTTTATGGAACGAACCCAATCTCAGTCTCGAATGGGGCTATCGGCCAGTGGACCCGGCGGCCTACACGACCATGTTGCGGGTGATAGTACCCATGATCCGGGCCGCCAACCCAGAGATCAAGATCCTGGCCGGGGCATTGGCCCCCACCCTTGCCCCACCGGGCAGCGAATGGGGCATGAACGATCTGGACTATCTCCAGGCCATGTACGATGCCGGGGCCGCCGACTATTTCGACATCCTGGCCATCCACGCCTACGGCTGGCACTTCGCCCCGGACGAACCGCCGGACCCCCAGGTGGTCAACCTGCGCCGGTCCGAGCTTCTGCGGGAGATCATGGTGCGCAACGGAGATGGCGAAAAATCCGCCATGATCACCGAGGCCGGGTGGAACGACCATCCCCGCTGGACACGGGCCGTGCGCCCCGGTCAGCGCATCACCTACACCGTGGATGCCTTCCAACTCGCCCAAGCCGACTGGCCCTGGCTGGACAGCCTCAGCCTATGGCTCTTCCGCTTTCCCTGGGATGCCAAGAGCTACCAGGATTACTACACCTTTGTCAGCACAGACTTTGAACCCAAACCGATCTACGAGGAAGTGAAGCGGTATGCGACGGGGGAATGAGAAAATATCGAGGTTCGAGTATCGAGTATCTGGTCTTCGCGCCAGAATACTCGAACCTCGAACCTCGATAAAACTTTGGCGCTGGCTCGCACTGACGGCCATCCTCCTCGCCGCCGTCCTCTGGCTGTGGCGGGGCAACGGACTCTTCCCCGGCCCGGACCGCACGTGGGAGGCCATGCAGGATCGGGGAACATGGCGGGTGGGGATGGACCCGGCCTTTCCGCCCTTCGAGAGCTTGGACGCATCCGGTGCGCCTGTTGGGTTTGATGTGGATTTGGCCCGGCAGATGGCCGCAACCTGGGGGCTGCAAGTCGAGATCGTGGCAATGGGCTACGACGGCTTGCTGGATGCCTTGCTTGCCGGTAAACTTGACAGCATCGTCAGCGCCTTCCCCCTGGACCCGCGCATGACCGAGGATGTGGCCTTTTCCGCTCCCTATTTTGACGCCGGCATCTTCTTGGCGGTGCAAGATTTGCCGGGCCAGACCATCACCGACCCCGAAGATCTGCCGGGCCGCACGGTGGCCGTGGAGTGGGGCGGGGCCGGGGACGCTGTGGGCCGTCAACTGCAACGCCAACTCGCCGCCACCCCAACCGCCGATTCTGCCCCAACCATCACCTTTCTGCCCTTCGAGACCCAAGCGGAAGCCCTGACCGCCCTGCTCTCTGGCCAGGCCGACGCCGCCCTGGTGGATGGGGTCAGCCTGAAGATGGCCCAGGGCCAAGGGGCCCCGCTGATCTCCGTCGGCCCGGCCTTGGAGAGCAATCCCTACGTCATCGCCGCCCCCATCGCCGCCCATCGATTGCAGGAAAAAATCACCGACACCCTGAGCCAATTCCAAGCCCAAGGCATCTTCACCCGCCTGGAAAGCAAGTGGTTTGCCCAATGAAGAGCCGCGTCAGCCTCGAAAGGAACCATCCATGTCCCAACAACCCGCAGAATTGACCCCAAGCGACCTGTACAGACGCTGTGATCCGGCCCAATTCAGCTTTGCCGACACATCGGCCTTGCCCGATCTGGAAGAGGTGATCGGCCAGGCCCGGGCCGTGCAGGCGGTGGAGTTTGGCATCGGCATCCGGCGCAAGGGCTACAACATCTTCGCCCTGGGGCCGACGGGGACGGGCAAGCACTCCCTGATCCAAAGTTTCTTGAACGAAGCCGCGGCCACCCGCCCGCTCCCTGGGGATTGGTGCTATGTCTTCAATTTCAGCGAAAGCCACCGCCCCAAGGCCCTTTCCCTGCCGTCGGGCCAGGGGGTCATCTTCCGCAAAGAGATGGCGGATCTGGTGGCGGACATCCTCACCGCCCTGCCCGCCGCCTTTGAGGGCGAAGAGTACCGCAACCGCCGCCACGTCTTCGAGGAGGCCTTCAAAGAGACCCAGGAGCAGGCCTTCGCCGTCTTGCAAAAGATGGCCCAGGAGCGGGGGCTGGCCCTTTTGCGCACGGCCAACGGGCTGGCCTTCGCCCCGGTCATAGAGGGCGAAGTGATCTCGCCCGAAGCGTATCACAAATTGCCCGAAGCCGAGCGGGAACGGCTGGAAAAAGAGGTTTCCGCCCTGCAAGAGGAGTTGCAAAAAGTGTTGGAACAGGCCCCGGCCTGGGAACGGCGGCTGCGCCAACAGCTTCAGGGGCTGAATCGAGAGACCGCCACGGCGGTCATCGATCCCCATTTCAACGAACTGCGGGAGCGCTTTGCCGGGCTGGACAGCGTCCTCGCCCACCTGGGCGACGTGCGGGCGGACATGATCGACAACGTGCGCGCCTTCCTGACGACGGACGACGAGGGCGAGGGTGCCCAGACCGACATGCAGGCCGGGGCCGGCGCGGAGTTGGACACGGTGGAATTTCTGCGCCGCTATCGGGTCAACCTGGTGGTCAACCATGCGGACGAAGGGCAGACCGGCCAGGGTGCGCCGGTGATCTACGAAGGCACCCCTTCGTATCAAAATCTGGTGGGCCGGGTGGAATATATGGCCCAAATGGGCACGTTGATGACCGATTTCACTTTGATAAAACCGGGGGCGCTGCATCGGGCCAACGGCGGCTATCTGATCTTGGACGCCCGCAAAGTCCTCACCCAGCCCTACGCCTGGGAAGGCCTCAAGCGGGCGCTGCAATTCGAGGACATCCGCATCGAATCCCCCGGCCAGATGATGAACCAGACCAGCACCATCTCCCTGGAGCCGGAACCCATCCCCCTGGACGTGAAGGTCGTGCTGATCGGCGAACGGGAGATCTACTATCTGCTCTGGCAGAACGAGCCGGATTTTGGCGAACTCTTCAAGGTGGCGGCGGATTTTGACGAACAGATGGCCCGCACCCCGCAGAATCAACAGCACTATGCCCAACTGCTGGGCACCCTGGCCCGCCAAGAGGGGTTACGGCCTCTCAATCCGGCAGCCGTGGCCCGCACCATTGAACACAGTTCACGCCTGGCCGCGGACAGCGAACGGCTCTCCACCCGCATGCAGGAGATGGTGGACCTGCTCCAAGAGGCCGACTATTGGGCCGACCAGAAGGGCAACGGCGTCATCACCGAGCGGGATGTGCAACGGGCCATTGACGCCCAGATCTTCCGGCTGGACCGCATCCGGGAACGGGCGCAAGAGATGGTTTTGCGGGGCACGGTATTGGTAGAGACCGACGGCGTGGCCGTGGGCCAGATCAACGGGCTGGCGGTGATGCAGGTGGGCAATTTTGCCTTTGGCCGAACCAGCCGCATCACGGCCCGGGTCAGCCTGGGCAAGGGGCAGGTGTTGGATATCGAGCGGGAAGTCGAGCTGGGCGGGGCGCTGCACAGCAAGGGCGTGCTGATCCTGACCAGCTTCCTCCAGGCCCGCTACGCGGCCGAGACCCCCTTCTCCCTCTCGGCCCGGCTGGTTTTTGAGCAAAGCTACGGCGGCGTGGACGGGGACAGCGCATCGTCCGCCGAACTCTACTGCCTGCTCTCGGCCATCACCGGCGTGCCCATTCGCCAATCCCTGGCCGTCACCGGCTCGGTCAACCAGATGGGCCAGGTCCAGGCCATCGGCGGGGCCAACGAAAAGATCGAAGGCTTCTTCGACCTCTGCAACCAGCGGGGGCTGACCGGGGAGCAGGGCGTGCTGATCCCCCGCACCAACGTGGTCCACCTGATGCTGCGCCAAGATGTGGTGGACGCTGTGGCCGCCGGCCGCTTCCACATCCACCCCATCGACACCATCGACCAGGGCATCGAAGTCCTCACCGGCGTGGCCGCGGGAGAGTTGGACGGTCAAGGAACATACGCGGCGGGGACGATCAACCAGCGGGTGGTGGCGCGGCTGGCGGAGTTGGGGGAGAAGCAGAAGGGGTACGATCGCAAAGAGGGGAATGGGGGCAGCGGGGAACAGCAAGCGTGAGGTGGTCTCGGCCTTCGTCTGATCTGCCCGCCAGACCCAATTGATTCATATTTTTATCAGCCCAGGCTGCCCATCATTCAGGGGATAGTCTGGGCCGTTTTTTATGGTTTTAGCCGACCTGTGCTATCTTTGATGGCGTTGTATACCTTGCGCCTATGGGATAGATTGCGGCCTTTTGCTCTTTGGCCTGCGGACGAAAACCGAAGATCCGATGCGAATTCACTTTCTGCTTACCCAAGATCTGGACAGTCCCTCCGGTCTGGGGCGATATCTACCCCTGGCCCAGGGATTGCAGGGGTTGGGCCACCATGTGGAGATCAGCGCGTTACATGCTGATCTGGCAAGCGTAGCCGATCACCATCCGACCATTAACGGTGTGTCGGTCCACTATGTGGCCCCCATGCATGTACACAAGACGGGCAATACCAAGCACTATTACACCCCGGTCCAATTGGGCAAAATTGTCGCGCAGGCCACCCTTTCGTTGACCCGCAGCGCCCTGCACATCCCGGCGGATATCGTGCATGTGGGGAAGCCCCATCCTATGAATAGCGTGGCCGGGCTAGTGGCGGCTAACCTGGGCCGGGCCAAGTTGGCCGTGGATTGCGATGACTACGAAGCCGGGTCCAGCCATTACGCCGGCGGGGTCAGCGGCGGCTGGCAGCGGCGGGGGGTGACCGCCTTTGAAAACTGGACGCCGCGCAGGGCTGCCCTGGTGACCACCAATACTCACTTCACCCAAGAGCGCTTGATCGCCCTGGGCGTGGATCCGGCCCGCATCGTCTATTTACCCAACGGCGTTGATCCCCATCGTTTCAGGACAACCGCCGAGAGTGAAGCAAGATTGGCCGATCTGCGAGTGCGTTGGCAACTGGAAGGTCGCCCTGTAGTGGTTTATGTGGGCAGCATGAGCTTGGCCAACCATCCAGTGGATCTGCTGGTGCGGGCTTTTGTCCATGTACACCAAGCCATTCCGGAAGCCTTGCTACTCATGGTGGGGGGAGGTCAGGACTTCGACCGGGTGGCGGCCCTGGCCGGGGAGTTGGGCATTGGGGAGAGTGTGCGCTTCACCGGGCGGGTGGCGGCAGCAGATGCCCCCAACTATTACCGGCTGGGCCATGTCTCGGTCGATCCTGTCCACGATGACGGCCCAGCCCGAGGGCGGTCGCCCTTGAAGCTGTTTGAAAGTTGGGCCGTGGGCGTGCCCTTTGTCACCGCAGATGTGGGGGATCGGCACTATTTGCTGGGGAATCCGTCCGCCGGGGTGCTGGTGGAGCCGGGAGATGCGGATGCCCTGGCCCAGGGATTGATCCAGGTTTTGTTGAATCCGACCTTGGCCCACACCTTGGCCCAACGGGGGATAAACCGCATCTCAACCTTCCACTGGGATCGCCTGGCCGCCGATCTGGGCACTGTTTACGAGCGGATTATGGGATCAAATTCTAGGAGTTAAGAGCAGAGCTTATGGGAAAAATTGCTATTTTGGGGGCAGGCATCGCCGGGCTGAGTACGGGGTGGCTGCTTAAACAACGAGGCATAGATTTCGTTATTCTGGAGAAACAATCCTATGCCGGGGGGCTGGCCCGCAGCTTTGTCTGGAACGGTTTCCACTGCGACTTTGCCGCCCATCGTCTTTTCACCAATGATCAGGAAACCCTTCAGGCCCTGCTTCGACTGGTCCCCATGGGCAGACATGTCCGTCGTAGCCAGATCTACATGAATGGTGGTTGGATGCGGGATCCTCTGGACACCATCGAACTGGGACTGAACCTCCCCCTGAGAAAACAAGCTGATCTGCTACGCACCTTCCTGGGCCGTAACCGTTCGCTACCCGACGACAACTTCCAGAATTATGTGCTGCGCCGCTACGGTCGCGCTTTGTACAAACTCTTTTTCCAGCCTTACACAGAGAAGCTTTTTGGCATTCCTGGCGATGAGATCTCCGTGTTATGGGCACAGCAAAAGGTGCGTCTGGCCAATCCTCTGGACAACTATCGCAAGAGCACTAAGAACAAATTCTCCTACTTCTACTATCCCATCCGAGGTGGCTACGGGGCCATTGTGGACCGGCTCTACGGCGAGATCCAGGATCACGTGATGCTGGATACCCAGGTACGGGGGTTGACGCTGGGCAACGACCGCATTGACGGAGTTCGTTATGTTCAAAACGGCGAGGAACACGCTCTGGCCGTGGATTCAGTCATCTCCACCCTGCCCCTTACCCTCACCGGACGCATGCTCGATCATCCCATCCCGCTCTCCTACCGCAAGGTGGACGCGGTCTATTTGCATATCAACAAACCCGTTCTCTCGGACAACCATTGGATCTACTTCATGGACGGGGATGTGTGCGTCAATCGCATGGTGGAATTCAAAAACATGAGTCCCGTGGAGACCCCGTCGGAGACAACGGTGATCTGTGCCGAGGTTACCCAAGAGCATGACAATGTGATCCAGCGGGTGATAGACGATCTGGCCCGAACTGGCCTGCTGGACCCCAAGGATGTCCTGGATAGCATGGTCCTGCGGGAAGAGTATGCCTATCCGATCTATCGCAGTGCCTACGATCAGATTCTGACCGAGGCTGAGGCAGCCTTCAGCCGCTACGGCAATCTCTACGTGGTGGGGCGGGCCGCCGAGTTCCGCCACCGGGAGGTGGACGATAACTTCAGCGCCGCCATTGAGACCATTGAACGGCTGGCCGGTCCGCTACCGACCACAACCGTTCCTGTTGAGAAGGAAGCAACCATGCCCGCCAGTTCATCCACCTCTTTGGGCGTTCCCGTGGCCGCCCCCCTGGTCTACGCCGTCGTTCTGGCCTGGAACAACTACGACGACACCCACGAATGCATCGCCAGTGTGGGTGAGACCCATTACCCCAACCAGAAGATCGTCTTGGTGGACAACGGATCCAACGACGGCACGCCAGCCCGCATCCGAGCCGCCTTCCCAGATGTGCATGTGATCGAGAATGGCCGCAACCTGGGGGTGCCAATGGGCTATAACGTGGGCTTTAGCTATGCCCTACAGCAAGGGGCAGCCTACATCCTGGAGCTCAACAATGACACCACAGTGGATCCAAATATGGTCGGGTTGCTGGTGGACAAGGCCGAGTCCGACCCGGATGCGGGCATTATCATGCCCAAGGTACTCTTCTACGGCAGCCAGGACGAGGTGTGGTCCAGCGGCGGACGCTATCGGCGATTCCCGCCGGCCATCCTTTTCAAGGATCGTCGACCGGGCATGGAGGACACCCTGCGGGAGATCGACTATGCCCCCACCTGCGGTGTGCTGATCAGCCGCCGGGCCTTCGAAATGGTCGGGCTGTTTGACCCAGGCTATCTCTTCCTCTTTGACGACTGGGACTTTTCCGAGCGCGTGCGGGCCCACGGTCTCCACATCTGGTATCTGCCCGAAGCGCGCATGTGGCACAAAGTCTCCCGTACCACCCAGCCGGGATCCCCGCTCTTCTGGCGCACCAACGGCGAAAGCACCACCCGCTTCTATCGCCGTCATGGACGCCCGGCCTGGATCTCCGTGCCCGTTCATGTGGGCTTTGTGATTTTCCGGGAATTTGTCTGGAAGCGAAACTGGAAGCACTTGCGGAGCTTTTTGGATGGTGTCCGGGATGGCCTGCGCAAGCCGCTGACCGAACTGCCCTCGGCCCCATCTATGGACAAAACCAGTTTCCCCCACGTGCCCACCACCGGATGAGGAGCAACCCCTTGAGCATTGATCCCCGCTCCCTGGCCTGGGAGCCGACTGTCTGCGACTGGTGCGGCTCGAACCAAGCCCACCTGCTCTTTGAAGGACCGGACAGGTTGGAAAGACTGCCCGGCAGCTTCCGCATGGTCCAATGTGAGCAATGTGGGCTGATCCGCCAAAACCCGCGCCTGGCCTGGGAGTCCCTACAACACTATTACATTGACGACTACGCGGCCTACGCCCTGATGGCCAAGGACGAGACCACCCCCTTGCGCCGGTGGAATCGCCGCTATGGCTCCGCCAAACGGCTGCGGGCCATCCAGCGCCACGCCCAAGGTGGGCGCATGTTGGATGTGGGCTGCGGTACAGGTCTCTTCCTGGAAGCATGCAAAGCCTCCGGGCAATGGAAAGTTGCGGGCATTGAGCCGACCCAACAGGCCTGCGAGTACGTGCGCAGTTCGTTGCAGGTGCCGGTCCATCATGGCACCCTGGCTGACTTCACCCCACCAGAGCAGCCCTTTGATCTGATCACCCTGTGGAACGTGCTTGAGCATGTGCCGGATCCCGCCGCGTCCATCCGCCGTTGCCATGCCATGTTGGCGGATGGCGGACTGCTGGCCCTGACCATCCCCAATGTGGAGGGGATCGGCAAGCGGGTTTTCGGCAAGTATTGGGTGGGCTGGGATCTGCCCCGGCATCTCTTCATCTTCCCCCGGCCCATGCTGGAGACCATGTTGGGCGATCTTGGTTTTGAAGTGGTTGACGCCCGCTGCCTCTCCACCAGCTATGCCCTGCTGGGCCATAGCCTGGATTTCTGGTCCCAAAGCTGGGAGGATCGCTTTCCTCGGCTGCGATCCCTATTGCTGCGAGTCTACCATTCTCTGCCCGTGCGCCTGGCCTTGATGGTTCCCCTCTGGCTTTTGGACAAGAGCCGCCAGACCACCCTACTCACCATATTCGCTCGCAAGATCGGGCCGTCTCAACCTTGATGACTTCTCTGCTAGCCCGAACCGAACCGACCCTACGCAGAGCAGCAGACTGGATTGCCCGTCAGATCAAAGTTGTGCAGACACGCTACCAATGGCTGGGCTACGTGATTACGGCCGGTGCGCTTCTTTACATAATCATCCTCTTTGCCTACGGTTGGTCCCAACTGGAAGCAGTGAATTGGGAACGTTTTACCCCTGCCCTGGCCATCTCCCTCCTGCTCTACCAAATCTCACTCTTTGCGCAATTCATCATTTGGGTACGGTTTTTCTCCGCTCATCATCGAGCCAGTTGGCAGGATGTGGACATCTATGCCAGGGTTTTGCTCCTGCGGCGGCTGCCCGGCGGGATCTGGCATTGGGTGGGACGCACCGCCATGTACTCGGCCCGCACCACTGTCCCTGCCAAGGTAGCCGCCCTAGCCAACGTATGGGAATTGCTCATGCTGCTCCTGGTAGCAGCCGGGATTACTCTCTATACCCAACCCCAATTGGCGACAGCAGCCCAAATGAGTTTAGGCAGTCTGTGCATCCTGGCCGCACTGATTCTGGGCAGCCAATGGCAAAGTGAAGCCCGCCCCGGCCATCTGCGCCTAGTTGAATCCCTAGGATGGACAGCGCTTTATGCCCTGGCTTGGGGATTGGGTGGCGGCATCGTCTATCTCTTGGGCCAAGCTGCAGGGGCAGAGACGTTGACCCTATCCGCAGCCACTCGGATATGGGCAACGGCAGGCGGCGTGGGTATGCTTATTGTCTTCATTCCGGCCGGGCTAGGCATCAGGGAGATCACGCTGACCTGGCTACTCCAGCCCTATATGTCCTCAGCTACGGCCATCCTGGTGGCGGTGCTGATGCGATTGCTCTTTATTGTAGCGGACGTGATTGGTGGAGGCATAGGCTGGGGGTTGAGTGCGTACTTCCTGGGCCGTGCAGCCCGGTCCGATCATCCGGGTCACGAAGAAGGTTGAGCCATACTCTCCCCTATCCATAGAAAACAGAGAGCTTGCCAAGGTATGATCCTTGGCAAGCTCTCTGTTTTCTAATCTCTTGGCGCTCACACCTGGAAATGCAGACCTTCACCTATCGTCAAAAGATCGGCAGAAGGTCGGCAGCAGGTTACGGGAATTCGACTTCTGCTTGACCAAAGTTGACAACCTCGCCAGCCACCACAGTCACCCGCAGCTCCTTATTCGCATCAGTTGGATTCGGGACTACCTTGGAGGTCATGGGCAACCACACAATCAAGACATACTCACCTGGCGGGACATCCTCAAAGAGTACATACCCATCCGCAGTGGACATAGTTTGGGGAGATTCTTTTTCCTTCAAGGTAATCAGATAGTCATCGCCCGGAAGCAAGGGCAGGATCTCACCTAGATAGACCGGGAATTCGGGCAGATATTCATTCAGTGAGGTAGAAAAGATACGCCCGACCAGCACCCCGGTATCAGCACCAGGTCGAGGTACGTCAAAGGGTAGATCGTCATCGACCGCTGCTGACCACTCATCCGGGACTGGTAAAGGAGATTCTACAGCGGTCAGTGGGGAAGTGAACGCGGCACCATCTGCCGAGCAACCGGCCAGAAACAGGGTCAACAAAGCAAAGAGCAAGATGACAAATCTCATCTTGGCTCGTGTATTCGCATGGAACATTGAACAGCACTCCAATCCGTACACTTAATAGCAGATCTAATATAATCGCCAATACAAAGGCCACCGGATAGATACCCGGTGGCCTCTGTATTGAAGTTCAAACCTTACTTACTTGGCGATACCTTCGTAGGCGAACAACTGATCCATGTTCTTGTTCAGATTGGGAACTTCGTTCATGTCTTCATTGACCACACAGACAATAGGCTGAGTAGCAGTGATAGTCGCAGAGCCGACATAGTTATCTGACAGACCTTCAACAGCATCGGGCTGATAGAACTGAACCGTCTTCCCAACCGCCGTGCTGACCGAGGTGCTACCGCCAACGCCGCCGGAGTAGGCAATGGTCATGGTGGTGGCAGCAGCCCCCACGTTTTGGCAAACAACGCTTGTGTTGTAACCATAGTAGCGCTTCATGACGATGGGAGCACTCACGCTAGTACTACCAGCCGGGAAGGCAGAGTAGCTGGCAGCCCGGTTCAAATTGGTGGACTCGTTGACCAAGGCCACAATTTGACCAGCAGCGTCAGCAGCGGTCACCGTCGCACCGGTCAGGGTGCCGACTGCTAGCGGGCTAGCAGAAGTCAGGAAGAGCGCGCTAGAGCCAGCCGCCACGTTCTTGGTCTCAGTCTGGCCCGTGCCGTAAGTTACGGTCACATCAGTAGCATTGGCACCGATGTTCTGGACAGTCAGAGCGGTGTTATAGCCGTAGTAGGCATTCATGATCACCGGGGCGTAGACCGTTTTGGAGCCGCTGGAGAACGGATTGTAGGAGTAAAGCTGGGCAGCGGTGCCGGTGGAGCCATAGATATTGACCACGGCAGCCACATCACCGGTACCGACGATCTTGGCAGAGTAGGCTACGTTGTTGGCCAAGCCGGCTCGTCCTTCTTGTTCGAAGGCGGCAGAGGCGTAGGCCGGAATGGCTTTGGTCTCGCTGTCAGCTGGGGTGCTGCTGCCAGGAGCGAAGTACTGAACCGTGGCGTTGACGGAAGCGCTGGTGGCGTTCTGGACGACGATGTTGGAATAGAAGCCGTAGAAGTTGTCATAGATGCCTGGCGCATACCAGGTGGTGGCCGGGGCGTTGACACCGTTGTGGCTGGCACCGCTATCCGCATCGCTGAAGTTGACCACGGCAGCGACCTTCTTGTCACAACTCACAACACCGGAATAGGTGCCGTTGGCCAAGCCGCTGACGCTGGGGGTATAGACATACAGGCTGTCCCCGGGCGTGATGGTGGAACCTGCGCTGGTAAAGGCAGCCGTACCAGCAGCATTGTAGAAGACATACACACAGGTAGCATTCGAAGTATCCAGATTCTGGACACGGAAGGCGGTGGAGAAAGGACCACCGGGAGCCGGGGAGGCGGCATTCGCCACCATCGGGATCGCCAGGAGCATCGAGATGACCAGGGCGATTACTACGAGACGTCGCATTTTCATAGAGAGTTCTCCTTGTTTAGTACTGACAGATTGACATTCGAAAGAGTTAACAAACACTGATTGGTCTAATCGCTCTGTGCAATTAGGCTGTTTAACAAAACCCCACTCAGTGACCTGGGTCTAATTTACTCGATTTCTTGCCTGTTTTCAATACCCCATACGGGGTAATCCTGCGGTTATTGGAGGAAAATCCGCCTAAAAGTCACCTTGTCCGGCATTAATCACCGTTTTTTGATTGGGAATACCCAGCTTCTAAAATACCGGCAACCTGCCGCCAGTTCAATTCCGTCTCCACCCGCCGCCGACCGGCATGGCCAAGGGCGATGACCCGCTCCGGATCCGCCAGCACAGAGATCAGCGCGGCGGCCAGGGCGTCCGTGTCCCCTTCGGGCACCAGCAGACCGGATTCCCCGTGGGTGACGGCTAGGGAGATGCCGGCCACGTCGCTGGCCACCACGGGCTTGCCCGCGGCCATGGCTTCAAGAATGGTCGTGGGCAGACCATCCACGTTGCCCTTTTCATCGTGAACCGAAGGCACCACAAAGAGGGTGGCGGCAGCCAGGAATTGAGGCACCTGCGGCCAGGCCAGGGGACCGGGAAAGATCACCCGCTCGGCCACGCCCAGTTGCTGGGCCATGGATTGGAGTTCGGCCAATTCCGGCCCCTCGCCGGCCACCACAAAATACGCGTCCGGAACCCGCTCCAAGACGGCGGGGATGGCTCGAACCAACACGCTCAGCCCCTTCTTGCGCACCAACCGCCCCAAACTGGCGGCTACGGTTGCATCCGCCGGGATGCCCCACGCCCGCCGCATGGCCGACCCATCAAGTTCGGGATGAAAGATGTCAGGATCCGCGCCCCAAGGCACCAAGCGGGTGCGGGATGCGGGTGCGCCCAGTTTCAGCGCACCTTCCAGCAGATCCGGGCTACAGGCGGTGATCAAGGCGGCTTGCCCAAAGGCCCAGCGGGCAATGGGGCGCAGGATGGGGTTGCCCAAGGCCATGAAAATATCCGACCCGTGCAGGCTGATCACCAGGGGCACGCCCAGCCAGCGGGCTACCAGGGCGGCCAAGGGTGCGTTCGGCACCACCCAATGGGCGTGGATGGCATCCAACTTCTTCCGGCGGGCCAGGGTCATCAGCTTCAACAATCCAAACAGAAAATAGAGGGGGGCCAACAAATAGGCCCCCTTGCGCAGGGATTTGTCGCTCTCCATAGCCTGGGCATAGCCCATGATGGCCCATGCATCCGGCCAGATGTAGCGAAAATGGTGGACTATCACCGGGCCGGGGGTCGGGGCCACAGCCGGGTGATACGGAGCCACCACGTGCACCTCATGGCCCAAGCTCGTCACCGCCTCGGCCATGGAAAGCACGAAACGTCCGGCCCCATCTCCGGGAAAGCGTGGATAGGTTGATGCCACAAAAGCAATGCGCACGAACTCTGTCCCCTCAAAAACCGCAACCGTCAAAGTTGATTGCGGCAAAATCCTTCATTGAGCAAACTCCCCCGCAGCAACCGGTCCAGTTTTGGATCCGCCGTGTTGAGTCGTCGCCCCTGATGCAGAATGGCCACGATCCCCTGGGCCAGATAGGCCCTGGGATCTGTTTGGGCCGCCGGGGTCATTCCATAGCCCAGCCCAAAGAGCTGATGGATCTGTCGCCCGATCTCCTGCCAGGCCGGGGTAATGCCACCACCATGAGAGAGCCAGCGCCCCGCCTCGTCCCCGCCACAGCCCAGGAGATGGTCCAAGGGTTGCAAGGCCAGGGCCAGGGCAGCCAGGGGATCTTGAGCCAACAGGTCCAGGGGAACTCGGCTCACGCTGCGCACGGTGAGATCGCCCACGGCCAGATCTCCGGGCACATAGCCCACATCCCCGTCCGTCAACAAAATATGCCCCGCCACTTGCGCCGCCCACCACCCCAACAATGACGCAGGCAATCCACCCAGCAAAGAGACCAAATAGATACCGCCGCCCCAGGTCGTGGTGAAGGGTGCGTCCGCCAGCGTCCGTTTTGGCGCGCCCGGCAGTCCGTGTACCCGGCTGTGAAGCAGACGCCGCTGAACGTCGCCCAAGTCCGGCAAGCGGGAACCATGCATCTCTGTGGAAATCGGCCTGCCCACTTTGAAACCTTTCAAATCGACCTGCGTACAGCCTTATGTGGCATCGCATCACCGCAAGACTGGTGAAAAAGTGTTTTCGCAATAGAGCCAATCATAGCCTATGTCGAGGATTGGCGAAAAAATAGCAGAGTTAAGGAGAAACCATGAACACCCAAGACCCAACCATCAGCATAGAAAATAGCCCGACCAATGGGCACAACGGTCACACTGTCCCACCAGTGGTCCCACCCGTGGTGGAAATCCCGACCATGGATCCGGTGATCGGGGAGCCGGTGACTGTGGAGACCCTCAATATCGACCCCGACGCCGCTGACCGGGGGCAACCCGCTGGCCGTTCGCCTCGCATGCTCTATCGTCACCCCACGGACAAGATGGCCGGGGGGGTGGCTGGCGGACTGGCCGAGAGCTTCAATCTGGACCCCTCCCTGGTGCGGATCTTGTGGCTGGTGTTGACCGTAGTCACCAGTGGCGGCGGCTTGTTGGCCTATTTGGCCCTGTGGCTGCTCTTGCCCGTGGGCACGACAGACAGCGGGCAGCAAGGACCGGCGGCCCTGGAACTGAACGACCGCAACATCGGGCGGGCGGCCTTTGCCCTCATCGGCCTGGGGGTGATCTGGTTCCTTTCTAACGTTGGGGCGCTACCTTGGCTGTGGGCTGGCTTCTCCTCGACCATGAGCCTGATCTTCTGGCCTGCGCTCCTGATCGGGGCCGGTTATCTGATTTTGCGGGGGCGGGGCAAGGGCGATGGCGAAGAGTTGGCCCAGGATCTGCGCACCAAGGCGTCGAATATGGGGGCCAATTTGAAGGAGAAGCTGGGGGCCAAAGCCCCTAATCGGGACGATGTGAAGGCCGGGATGCGCAGCGCCAAACAGCGCATCCCCTTCAAACGCAGTCGCACGGACCGCATGTTCCTGGGCGTCTGTGGTGGATTGGGCCGCACTTTTGGCATTGATGCCAACTTGGTGCGCCTGATCTGGGTCGCCTTTAGCATCGGCAGCCTGGGGACCGGGGTGTTGATCTACGTGCTTGTGGGCCTGCTTCTGCCTGAAGAAGTGGCCTCTTCGGTGACCGCCTTCAGCGCACGTGACGGCGACGGCCCCATCATCGACGGCAAAGTGACCACCGTCTAAACCCCTCAATTTAAAAACTAAACCATCCCGGAGGCCAACGCTTCCGGGATGGTCGCGTCTGGGAACTTGCACCAATCCCAACCCCAGGTATAATCAATCCATCAACTTGTCAACCGATCCACCCGAAAGGCCACCCTGTCATGGGAAAAACCAGCAACCTGATCATCGGCACCATTTTGGGCACGGCTGTGGGCGTTCTGACCGCCTACCTTTTCGCCCCGGCCAAAGAGACCCGCTTCGACCCGTCCTATCGCTCCCGGCTGGGCTACGCGCTGGACGAAGGGCGCAAGGCCGCCGCCAACCGGGAAGCCGAACTGCGCCAGGAGTTCATCACGGCCAAGCAACCCCGCCCCAAGCAGGCATAGATGACAGTGCCGACCGCCACACCGTTCGCCTCATCCATCCTGCTTTTGGCCTGCTACGAACTGGGCCACCAACCCCTCAGCTTGGCCTGGCCCTTGGCCTATTTGGCCGACGCCGGGGTGGATGCGGTGGCCCAGGATCTTTCGTTGCAGGCACTGGACCCGGCCCTGGTCGCCCAAGCCGGCTTCGTGGGGATCGCCGTGCCCATGCACACGGCGCTGCGTTTGGGCGTGCAGACGGCCCGCCGGGTGCGCAGGATCAACCCGGACGCGCATATTTGTTTCTATGGTCTCTATGCGTGGATGAATCGAGAGTATCTCTTGGGGAGCAACCAGGGATCGTCGGCCTCTGTGGCGGACTCGGTGCTGGCGGGAGAAACGGAACAGACCTTGACGGCCTTGGCCCAGGCTCTGTTGCGGGGCGAGAACGCAGCAACCGTGCCCGGCGTCACCACGGCGGCACGGCAGGCCGACCCGATCTTGAATCGGCTGGTCTTTCCCCTGCCCCGGCGGGCAGCGCTGCCAGATCTGGGCAAATATGCTCGCTATATGGACAACGGCACGGCCTATCCAGCGGGCTACGTGGAGGCCAGTCGGGGCTGTCTGCACACCTGCCGTCACTGCCCCGTGGTGCCGATCTACAACGGGCGCTTTTTTATCGTGCCCGTAGAGACCGTGCTGGCAGACATCCGCCAACAGGTGATGGCGGGGGCGCAGCATATCACCTTTGGCGACCCGGACTTTCTCAACGGACCGGGTCATGCCCGCAAGTTGGCCCAGGCCTTGCACGCCGAGTTTCCTGATGTGAGCTTTGATTTCACCACCAAGGTGGAACACATCCTGGCTCATGGGGAGCTATTGGCCGAGTTGGCGACGCTGGGCGCGTCCTTCGTGGTCTCTGCCTTCGAGTCGCCCAGCGACCATGTGCTGGGGCGGCTGGAGAAGGGCCACACGGCCGCGGACATGGACGCAGCCTTGGTCATCCTCGACCGGGCCGGGTTGACCGTGCAGCCTACCTTGGTCGCCTTTACGCCGTGGACCACCTTGGACGACTATTTGACCTTGCTGACCTGGATGCGCACCCGACGCTTGATCGCCCATGTGCCCGCGGTGCAGTTGTCGGTCCGTCTGCTGGTGCCGCCGGGCAGCGCCCTGCTGGATCAACCAGACACGGCCACCTGGATTGGGGCGCTGGATGCGGCCAACTTCACCTACACGTGGCACCACCCAGATCCGCGCATGGACGATCTGCACGGCCAAGTCTCGGCCATCGCCGAGGCCGCCGGGGACGATGATGTGTACACGACTTTCCGGCGCATCGAGCAAGTCGCCTTTGGGCTGGCTGGGCACACGCCCCCGCTCTGGCAGCCGCCATCCCCCCTCCCCAAGCCCCCGCCCCGTCTCACCGAAGATTGGTTCTGTTGAGCAGAACCCACCGCCGGTCAGTTTGATCGGCTTCAAAAGGAATAATTCCTCGGTTGGCTCCGGCGTCTCGTCTGCTGGGCGAAGGGCAGTGCTAACCGATTTGCCCCAAATCCATCCCCGCCATCAGCGTCACCCGCTGCCCTTCCGTCAACACCGTCAACGGCGGACGCACGGTGCGCCAGGCCGGATCGCTGCGCATGGAGGCCATCATCTCCTTCAGCGCGGGGACCGGGGGGTAGCCCTGCATGGCCATGCGGGTGGCGTTGAGTTTGTCTTGGGCGGCGATGGCTTCAGCGTCGTCCATGCGCTGCCAGCCATCATAGAAGGCCCGCAGGCGATCCGGGATCACGTTGGCCACGGCGGTGATGGTGCCGACCCCGCCCCGTTTCAAATTCTCCAGCAAAAACTTCTCCGACCCGCTGAGGGTGCCGAAGCCGGGGAAGGCGTCCAAGATGGCCTGCTGGTTGGCCCAGTCGTTTGAGCTGTCTTTGATGCCCACGACGATGTCGGGATAGACCGACACCAGCCGCTCGATCAATTTGAGGCTAATGCCCACCTGGGAAATCGGCGGAATGTGGTAAAGATAGATGCGCAACCGACTGTCCCCCACCCGCTGGATCACCTCGGAATAGGCGGCAAACAGCCCATCATCGCTGACGCCTTTGTAGTAAAAGGGCGGCAGCATCAACACCCCAGACGCACCCAACCGCACGGCATGGGACGTCAGGGAGACCGCATCCGGGATGGCGCACATGCCCGTGCCGGGGACGAGGAGCGCCGGGTCGATGCCGGCATCCACCAGCCCGTCCAGCACATCCATGCGCTCGGCCACGGAGAAGGAGTTGGCTTCGCTGGTGGTGCCGAAGACGGCCAAGCCGTGGCAACCGTTGTCCAACAGCCAGCGTCCGTGGGCGATCAACCGGTCAATATCCACCCGCAGATCCGGCAGCAGGGGGGTGAGGGTGGGAGAGAAAATACCGTGCAGGGTCATGGATCACCTCGTTTTTGTGTGGGAAAAGTTGGGATTTGGGCAGAGAAAGTTTTATCGATCATACCACAAAATCACTTGAGTTTGATTACCCCCGCACTTCCCACTTCTCCACCGTCACCGCGTCCAAATAATCCTCGTCTACCTCGGCCCCACAGCCCGGCCCGGTGGGGACGGTGAGGGTGCTGTCGGCATTCAGGGTGAAGGGGTTGGTGACGATGTCCCGCTGAAAGTAGCGGGCGTTGGCGCTGATGTCGCCGGGGAGTTGGAAGTTGGGCAGGGCGGCCAGGGCCACGTTGGCGGCGCGGCCAATGCCGGTCTCCAACATGCCGCCGCACCAGACGGGCATGCCGGCGGCTTGGGCCAGGTCGTGGATCTGGCGGGCCGGGGCAAAGCCGCCCACCCGGCAGGGCTTGATGTTGATGATGCGACAGGCCGTCATCTCGATGGCCCAGCGGGCGTGTTCTGGGGAGACGATGCTTTCGTCCAGGCAGACCGGGGTGGTCAGTCGCTTTTGCAGGATGGCGTGGTCAAAGATGTCGTCATGGGCCAGGGGCTGTTCGATCAGGAGGAGATTGAACTGATCCAGTTCGGTCAGGTGGTCGGCGTGGGCCATTGTGTAGATGCTGTTGCCGTCCACTTGCAGGGGCAGATCCGGCCAGCGTTCGCGCACGGCTTGGGTTGGCTCGATATCCCAACCCGGTTTGATTTTTAGTTTCACCCGGCCATAGCCGGCGGCCAGATAGTCCTCGACTACTCGCAGCAGGGTGGGGATGTCGGCCTGCACCCCAACACTGACCCCAACGGCCACACTAGGTCGTGTGGCCCCCAGCATCTCTGCCAAACTTTTTCCCTGAATTTTTCCAAAAAGATCCCACACGGCGAATTCCAGCCCGGACTTGGCGATGCGGTTGGCCCGCACGGAGGCCAGAATGCCATCCGTGTCCGTGGGCGCGTGGATTTCCGCGGCCATGAGCATGGGGGCCAGCCATTCCCGCAGCATGGCCCAGGCGGTGCTGTCGGTCTCCTCGTTGTAGAAGGGGCTGTCGGCCACGGGGGCTTCGCCCCAGCCCACGTGGCCCTCGGCCTCCACCCGGCAGATGATGGAGCGGTTGCCTAACCCGGTCCAGCCGCTGGTGGTGAAGGGGGAGAGGTAGGGCAGATCGATACGAAATAATTCGATGCGGTCGAGTTTCATGAGAGTTCCTTTAGATTTTGGAGCAGGATGTAGTGCCAGCCTTGACCGTCGCCCAAGTCCACACAGTCCACCACGGCGTAGTCGGCGGCGAAGGCTTGTTGCATGGTTTTGCGCAGATAGAGTCGCCAAGCCATCAGCCCATCTTGATCATCCCGTTGCAGGGCGCTGACGCTGGCGGGCAGGGGGACGGCGAGGAGGGAGCCGTCCGCGGGCAGGGTGGGGGCGTGGGTGGGGTCGGCGGGCAATCGGTGCAGATCGGACGCTTCCCAATCGAGCGGGATGTGGCCGTGGGTGATGGCGTGGCGGACGCGCGGGCTGTCCACGTGCCAGTCTACTTGGAAGCGGTCGCTGGGCATGCCTTTGTTGAGATCGTCGCTCATGATGCCGTAGGCGTTGACTTTGTAGGTGGTGCAGGTGGCCCCCAGGCGGTGGATGTTGAAGGCTCCGTTGATCCGTTGCAGAGGGTCGTAAGTCCACGTTACATGGGTGGTCAACCCTTGGGCCAGGAGAAAGTCCCGCTGGGCCAGTTTTAGATCCACGCCGATGCCCCGGCCCCGCCACCCCGGCAGCACCCCGGCGATGTGGCTGACCTGTTTGAGCGCGCCAGTCCCCGTGGTCCCCAGCCAGCCCAGGACAAAGCCAACCATGCCGCCGCTCTCCGGCGGTCCGGCTGGGTCAAATGCACCCAGGACCATGCCGCCGTTGGCTGCCATGGTCACGATCACATGGGAGGGTATGATGTCGTGGAGTACGATGCCCCAGATCTGCCCTTGCGCGGTCTGGAAATGGCGGGCGTCGTCCACGCCGGAGAGGGGGCGGATGGTTGTGGTGGATGGTTGGGTGGGCATAGAGGGTGGTCGATTGGTTGATTGGTTGATTGGTTGATTGTGTGGGGACGATTCAGGGTACAATAGAGTGCAGGCAGGTGCAAGATTCCGCCAATCAACAAATCAACAAATCAACCAGAATGGAGACTCTATGAAAACCGCTAAAACCATTGCTGCTTTGGGCCTGTTGGCCATGACGGCTGCGTTGATCTACGGATTCACCGCCGGGGACTTTGCTGGGGAAGGCGGCCAATTGGTGCGCATGCCCTGGGGCATTGTCTCCTTGGTGGACCTGTACGTGGGCTTCACCCTCTTCTCGGCTTGGATCGTCTATCGGGAGCCGTCCAAAGCGCGGGCGGGGATCTGGATTGTGCTGGTCATGACTATGGGCTTTTGGGCGGCCAGCCTCTATGCCCTGCTGGCCCTGCAATCGAGCCGGGAAGATTGGGCCCGCTTTTGGATGGGCAAACACGCCCTCGCCAAGGGATCCCGCTAACCCCAAAGCAATCGCCAGCCTTGGAATGCGACCATGCCCACCACAATGGTCAACAGCACATTCTTCGTGCGCCACGCCACCACCCCGGCCAACAGCCCGGACGCCAGATAGGGATTGGACAGGCTTGCGTCCCAGGTATGGCCGTCGGGGATCAGCATGGCCGGCGCGATGATGGCCGTGAGGACGGCGGCGGGCACGAATTTCAGCGCCCGCTCCATGGGCTTGGGCAGACTCACCCGCCCCACCAAGGCCAGCACGGGATAGCGCACGCCAAAGGTCACCGCCACCATCCCGGCGATAAAGGCAATTTCAAATAGGGTCATGGGTCAACTCCTCCAAAAAATAGAACACGGATCGAACGGATTTGACGGATAAAAACGGATCTTTCTTGATTTTGAAAAAGATCCGTTTTTATCCGTTCGATCCGTTCGATCCGTGTTCTATTTTGCCGTTTGATCTATCTGCGATCCATTCCGCGGCCATCCCCGCCCCGATGCCGGCCAGGGCGGCTAGGACCAGCCCCAGCTTGTTCGGCATGGGATTGGCCACCAACGCCACCATCCCCGCCACCCCGGCGGCCACCAACTCCGAGCGCTGGCGGATCAGCCCGGCCAACATGCCGATGAAGGTGGCGATCATGGCAAAATCCAGCCCCCAACTGGCCGGGTCGGGGATGGCTTGGCCGGCCACAATGCCGACCCAGGTCCAGATCTGCCAGTTGATGTACATGAGCGCGGCAGATCCGAAGAAAAACCAGTGGCGATGGGGCGCATCCCCGTTCCGCCGAAAGCGGGTGATGACCACGGCGAAGCTCTCGTCGGTCAGCCAGAAGCCCAGGGGGATCAGCCAGCGCTGGGGCAGATGCTTGAGATAGGGGGCCAGGGTGGCGCTGTAGAGGGCATGGCGCAGGTTGACGATAGCCGTGGTCAGCACGATCACCGCCACGCCGGCCCCGCTCGCCACCAGCCCCGCGGCGATGAACTGAGCCGACCCGGCAAAAACCAGCGCAGACATGGCCGCCGCGCCACCGGGCGAAACGCCGCTATTTACCGCCAGCGCGCCAAAGATGATCCCAAACGGAATCGCCCCCAACTCCAGGGGCAACGTCGCCCGCACCCCGGCCCAAAATTCCTCCCGCTTGCTCACTTGTCTCTCCCTGCTTTTCAAAAATTAACCACAGAGAACACAAAGAACACAGAGAGATTTGCAGAGAAAATCTTTGTGTTCTTTGTGTTCTTTGTACTCTTTGTGGTTGAAAGATCACGCCCTGGCCGCCACGAAGAGCGCGCCGGGGATGGTGAAGTCGTTGTTCTCGTGGACTTTCAGTGCGGCCCGCACTTCGGGCGCGGCCCCGGCGAAGAGGGCGCGCAGCATGGCCACGTGCAGATCCGGCGTGGCGATACGGGTGTGCCAGGACTCGAAGTCCAGGAAGATGTCCCAGGTGTGGGCGACCTCCCCGGCGAATCCGGCGGCGGCCAGCATGGCCAGCCACTGGGCCGGGCTGTGATCCCGCACGTGGGAGGGGTCTCGCAGGAGTTCGATGGTTTGCAGAAAGGTGTCCAAGGCCGGGGCGTCGAAGCCGACTACGTCGTCCAAGAGCAGACGCCCGCCGGGGCGCAGGAGACGGTGAAACTCGGCCAGGGCATCTTGGGGCCGGGGCCAGTGATGGGCGCTGTAGCGGCTGACGATCAGGTCAAAGCTGGCGTCGGGGAAGGGGATCTGCTCCACGTCCCCCTGGCGGGTGGTGATGTTGGTCAAGCCTCGCTCGACGGCCAGCTTTTCCACTTGGCCGAGCATGGGCAGGCTGAGATCCAGGGCGGTGACGTGGCGGACGTGGGGGGCAAAGGCCAGGGCCGTGTGCCCCGCGCCGCAGCCGGCGTCCAACACCCGCTCGTCGCCTGTGAGGCGGGCCATGTCCACCATCACCGCCAGATCCGCGCCCTGGGCGTGGACCGCGCTGGTGCTGTAATTGGCCGCCACCGGGCTAAAACGCTGCTCGACGGCGGATTTGATGCCGGAGGATTGGGATTGGGTTGTCATAGTTGGTTGGTTGATTTGTCGATTGGTTGATTGGATCCTGACGCCAATCAACCAATCAACAAATCAACTATTTCCCCTTCCGGGCGGTGATCTCGCTGCTCGTAAAGCGGCGGGCCAGGTTGTCCAGCACCGCCGGGTCCATCTCGGCCAGGATGCTGGGGATGCCGTCGGGGCCGTCGGCGTAGGGGCGGAACTCGTCCAGGGTGTAGCGGTGGCGGATGTCCACGCTGATCTCTGCAAAGCCCGCCTCGGCCAGATAGGTGCGGAACTCATCCACGGTCAGCGCGCCGGCGATGCAGCCCGCCCAACTCAGTCCGGCCCGGATCTGGGCCTCGCTCACGGGCAGGTCGGAGAGGTCGCCATCCACCACGATGTCGGAGAAGGCGATGCGCCCGCCGGGTTTGAGTACCCGGAAGGCCTCCCGCAGCACCTGGGGCTTGTCCGGGGAGAGGTTGATCACGCAATTGGAGATCAACACATCCACGCTGGCGTCGGGGGCCGGGATGTCTTCGATGTCCCCTTGGCGGAATTCTACGTTGCTGACCCCCATTTTGGCCAAATTGCCCCGGGCCAGATCCAGCATCTTGGGGGTCATGTCCACGCCATAGACAAAGCCCGTCGGCCCCACCTTGCGGGCGGCCAGGAAGACATCAATGCCGCCGCCGCTACCCAGATCCAGCACCACTTCGCCGGGTTGCAGGGCGGCGATGGCCGTGGGGTTGCCGCAGCCAAAGGAATTGCCCACGGCGTCATCGGGGATGTTGGCCAATTCATCGGCGGAGTAGAGGGGGGTGTCGTCGCAACATTGGCCAGTGCCAGACTGGGCCGCCGGGCTGGGCGAGCAACAGCTTCCGTTGGCGCTGGCCACTGCGCTCGACGTGTCATGGGCGGCATCGGCGCAACATTGGCCCGTGGCCGAGCGAACCGACGGGCTGGGCGAGCAGCAGCTTGCGCTCTCGATGCGGTTGCCGTAATACTCTTGGATGGTCTCTTTGAGATCTGCTTCTGGGAAGGCGGTCTGGGTGTTCATGGTTGTTCCTTTCGAGAAATTGAGAGAGTTTCGTTGCAAAGACAGTTGGGGCGTAGAGCTTTTGGCAGCGTCTGCTGGCCCTTGGATGGGTTACGGTTTTGCGGCAAACCTGGTTAGATCCAGCAGCATGACCGTGGCGCTGGCGGGACAGGCGGAGGTGAACTCCACGGTTTGCTGGATGGCCGGGTCCACGTCGGCCCGGTCGATGACGGTGAACTTGAAGCGGGCGAAGAAGTCGGCGGCACTCTCGGTTAGCAGATAGAGGTGGCGGATGCGATAGGTCCCAGCCGTGACGATGGCGGTGGTGACCAGGGCTGTGCCTAACCGTTGTCTTTGCAGATCCGGGTGGATGGCCACGGAGCGCAGCAATCCGCTCTTGCCGTGGATTTCGAGTGCGGCGCTGGCGATGACGCGCCCGTCTCGACGCAGGGCAAGGCACTCGGAGGCATCATCCAATCCGGCCGTGGGCAACCCGCACAAAGTCAGCAGTTCGGCCACATCTGCCAAGTGGGCCGGATCCGTGCCCAAGGAAGGGGTCAATCCCATAACGAGATCCATCAGACTCATGACAAGCGTCTCCTTTCTACGCCAATCCGGCCAGAAAACCGGTCAATTTTTGCACAATTTCGCCCTGTACTCGATAGAAAAGCCATTGCCCCCGCTGTTCGGCCACCACCAATCCGGCCTGGCGCAGAACCTTGAGGTGGTGGGAGATGGTGGGCTGGCTGAGGTCAAACTGGGCTTCCAGATCGCACACGCAGACCTGGCCACCCAGGCGGCTGAGGATGTCCAGCATCTTCACCCGCACGGGGTGGCCCAGGGCCTTGAAGGTGTTGGCCCAATTTTCCGCCGTGCCATCCCCCATGCCGATCACCAATCCCGGCGCACAACACCCACCGGTACTCGACTGACCATTCACTTTTGGGCTGACGAGAACATTGTTCATCCGATTTCCCCCATTTCCAAAAAACTTCAATTTACAACATGCACGGATTATACATGCTATATCGATGTTTGTCAATATAGAAAATTATCGATATGGCGGTTGTCTTTCACCATTCGCCATTCGTCCTTTGCCATGCTAAAATTCCCCCATGTCCACACACAAAGCGATTGACCCCAACTATTTGCAATATCAATACGGCACGGCGGAGAAACTGCGTATCCGCCAGGAGGCCCATCGCCTGTACAGCGAGACGCCGACGGACTATGGGGCGTGGCTTTTTGGCCATTTGGACGCCCAGCCCGGCGAGATTGTGTTGGATGTGGGTTGCGGTCCGGGCACGTTTTACCCGGTCTTGCGCACCTTTGGGGTGAAAATTGTGGCCCTGGACGCGTCCTTGGGCATGGTGAGCGAAATAGAGGCTCAAAACGTGGCGACCCAGTGGCCCGCGCAGGCCAATGCGGAGCGGCTACCCATTGCCGCCGCAAGCTGCCACAGGGTCATGGCCAATCATATGCTCTATCACGTCCCGGATCAGGTGGCGGCATTGACCGAGATGCGCCGGGTTCTGCGCCCAGGCGGGCGGGTGCTGATCTCCACAAACAGCCAGAATAATCATATCGAGTTGCTGGATCTGCATCGATCCGCCGCCGCCCAGTTGGGTTTTGCCGCCAGCCCCAGCACGGAGCATCGCTTCAACACCGGCCATCTGGAGTTGGTGCGCAGCGTCTTCCCCACCGCCGTCCTCTACGAACAGCACGCCGCCTTTGCCTTTCCCACCACAGCCAGCGCCTTGGCCTACTATGCCAGCGGCATCATCGATCTGGTCGATCCCCGGTCGGCGGACGACAGCCATCAGCCGCAGTTTTTGGCGATTTTGGGTGGGCAGATCGACGCTATCATTGCGGAAAAGGGTATTTTTCGGGTCTACAAAGGGGTGGGTGTGTTCGTGGCCGATATCGAACCGTAAGAACAGATCCTCGCTCCCATGCTCTGCGTGGGAGCGGTTTTTCGGCGCTCTGCGCCGAGGGGCGCAGAGCGCCCATTTGCGTTCCAACGCAGAGCGTTGGAACGAGAGATCGATCAAAAAACGGTGGGCCGGTCCAATGACCGGCCCACCGTTTTTGTTTATGCCAGCCGTTCTCCCAATCCCCAATCCCCAATCCCCAATCCCCTACTTGAAGATCAAAGGCATGAAGATCGTTTGCAACGCCGGCCCGCCCCAGATGTAGAGGGTGCCGCCGAAGTCGCCGACGACGACCTCTTGGGCCGGGTCGCCGTCCAGGTTGACCAGGACCGGGGTGCCCTTGACCGACTGGCCGGTGACCTTGGGCCAATCGGTGACCGGCGTGCCGTCCGCGGCCCAGGCGTAGACCTTGGCATCGTCCGCGCCCACCAGAATCTCGACCACACCGTCGCCGGTCACATCCCCCAGGCGGGGAGAGGAGAAGATGTCCGCGCCCGTGGTCTTGGGCCAGCCGGTGACCACGCTGCCATCGGCGTGCCATGCCCACAGCCGGGCCACCTTCTGGTCCGTGCGATAGTCGCTGCCGATCAGAATTTCCAGATCCCCGTTGCCGTCCATGTCCGCCACCAAGGGCGAGGAACGCACCACCCAGCCCGTGGCCTTGCGCCAGATCTGGCTGCCGTCTTTGTCCAGCAAGTAGACGTAGCTGTCCCCAGAACCGACCACCACTTCCAGGCCGGGGCGGGCGGGATCCATGTCCGCCACCGCCGGGCTGGAGAGGATGACATCCGCCGTAGCGAAGCGCCAGGCCAGGCTGCCGTCGCTGTGATAGGCGTACAGCCCCTTGTCATACGAGCCGACGATGATCTCCGGTCTACCGTTGCCGTCGATGTCGGCGATGATGGGGGAGCTGTTGACAACCTGGCTGTTGAAGTTTTCCGCCACGTCCCCCAGGCTGACCGGCCAGCCGGCCACGGGCGAACCATCCGCGTGGAAGGCGTAGAGCTTGCCGTTGCTCAGGGGCACGACGACCTCCGGGGCGGGGTCGCCGTCCAGGTTGGCCACGGCGGGGGTGGCCAGGATACGGAAGGCGTCGCCGCTCTGTTGGGTAGCACTTTCCACGGTCACGGGCCAGCCGGCCAGGGCCGTGCCGTCCGCGTGGAATACGTAGAGCTTGCCATCCGTCGCCCCGACCAGAATTTCGGGCAGGCCGTCGTTGTCCAGATCCGCCAGGGCCGCGGCGGCCTTGATGCTGCTGCCCACGGATTGGGGCCAGCCGGGCCGCATGCGGCCAAAGGCGTCATAGACCTCCACCCGGTTGAGGAGCAGGTTGCCGATCACGATCTCCTGGGTGCCGTCGCCGTTCAGATCCGCCACCACGGGGCTGGCGAAGTAGCGGGAGTCGGCTTCCGGCCCGTTGAAGCTGTCCAAGGTGGCGCTGCGGCCCGTGGTCGGCCCGAAGAGCCACAGCCATTGGTCGTCGGCCTGGGTCGGGGCGAACCAGTCTGTATTGGCGCTGCCGCCGCTACCTTTGAAACGCACATAGTCGGGATAGCCCCGCCAGATGCCGATGAACTCCTCGGGCCAATGCCATGTGGGGTCGAAGACTTGGGCCAGGGGCAGGTCATAGCCGATCATGGGGCTGTAGGGGTCGTACGTGCCATTGACCACCTGGCTGTTGTCCAAATGACCGGGTTGGATCAGGTGCACGGTTTCGCCCGTGTCGTAGACGAAAATGTACGGATCCCAGGGCAGGGGGGGCAGCAGAAAGTCCAGGTTGGCCGAGGCGTCGTCCAGCACCACGGTGGCATGGCCCGTGTAGCCCTTGACATTGTAGGTCTGCTCGGGCCGAGTGTTGGTGAAGGGTTTGAGCAGGGCGTCGGGCAGGTTGAGCTGCACGGGCAGGGCGTCCTTGGTGCGGGCGAAGATGGGCAGACTGGTGTTGGTGGCAAAGGGCTGATTGGCCGTGCTGACGACGGCCCCCTTGGCATCCCGCACGATCACTTGATAGCGTCCGCCGCCTTCGACGGGCAGGGTGTGGAGGAATTGATGGTTAAAGCCCGCTCCCCGGGAGAGGGCTTCGTAGTTGAGCAGGAGCACCGCCACGCCGCCGTCCGGGGTCAACCCCTTCTGCACGTCGATGCGCACCACAAAGTCGTTATAATCCCAGTCGGACCAGCCCGTGTTCTTCAGATCTTCATAGGCCACAAAGGTGCTATCACTGGTCCAGGCCAGGGGGCCGCCGTAGAAGCGGACGGCGGAGGTGTCCGTGCTGTCCGTGTCCGCAGGCACCCGGACGCTGTTGTCCGCGGGGATGGCCCGGCCCAAACTGTCCACGCCGCTGACCGTGGCTGTGTTCACATAGGAATCGCCCTGAGCCACGCTGTTGACCGTGGCCCGCACGCTGATGCGCCGACTGCCGCCACCGGCCAAGCTGCCCAAGGACCAACTCCCGTTCACCGGATCGGCCAGGGGCGCGCCGTCCAGTTGGGCGGAGCCGTTCACAAAGGCCAGGTTGGCGGGTAGCAGGTTGGCCAGGGTGACGTCATCCGCCCGGCCACCGCCCACGTTGGACAGATCGATCGTGACCGTCAGCACATCACCGGCTGCGGCCACGGGCTGGCTCAGGCTGCTGTTGAGGGTGAAGGCCGGGACCACCACCGTGTTGGCCACGGGATTGGAGAGGGCCTGGTCCGGGTCGTTGTCATAGCGCATGACGGCTTGGTTGGCGATGATCTCCCCGTTGACCGCTGTGCTGTCCACGGGCAGTTGGGCCTGGATCACCACCTGGCGCTGTTCCCCCGGCGGGATGCTGGCGAAGTTCGCGGTGACCGTGTTGCCGTTGGCGCTGCCGTTGCTCACGCCCAGGATCTGCAAGCGGCTGTCCACGCTGTCGGTGATGTGGGCGTTATAGATGGTGGCGTTGATGGGCGCGGCGGGCACGGTCAAGGTATAGGCCAAGGTGCTGCCGTGAATCAGTTCATCCCCGTGACCCACCTCCTTGGAGATCGTGGCGTTGTCCGTGTGCAGGATGGCCTGGGCCGTGGGGCCGGTGTAGGTGCGCTCGTCGGCCAGACCGTCCCCGTTGCTGTCGGCGGGCACGCCCGGCTTGGAACTGTACTGGGTGATCTGGGCCACGTTGGGCAAGGCCAGATCCGCGGAGATGGCGGGATCAACCTGGGCGGTGTAGACGATATAGGCCCGCATACCCACATAGAGCAGATCGACTTGGTAGGCCAGGGTGCGGCTCTCCGGCGTGTTGTTGCCGCTGATCACCACGGGCAATTGCGGGAAACCGGACGGATAGGTCACATACGTGTTGACGGTTTGGCCAAAGGTCATGCCCGCGGGCAAGGTGTCGGTCAGGGTGATATCATAGGCCACATCGTTGCCGTTGCTATAGAATTGCAGGGTGAAAGTAACCACATCCCCGGCCCCAACTGCATAGGTATCCGCGCTCTTTTGCAGATCCAGATTGGGCTGACGAATCTTGACCGTAGAGAGAGAGTGCGGGCTACGTCGGTCGATGTTGGCCGTGGAGATGCCTTCGTAGGCATAACCCGTGTTTTTGTAGCCCGTGGCGTTGTCGTACCAGCCCACAAAGACTTTGTTGGTGGCGTTTTCCAAGCAGCAATTGTTGAGATAAACCTTGGTGTTGACATCCGTTCTCTGCACCCCAGTGACCAGGGAATCAAACTCAAGCGTAACCGTGGCATCGGTGCTGCCGGCGCTGTTGTCCAGCGTGTTGAGATACCAGCGCAGATCCAGGTTGCCGTTGTCCCAGGGGATGGTGGCATGGTGGGCGGTGTCCAGACTGCCCCCGCTGACGACCGTGCTGCCGGGCACATAGACAAAGCCCAGGGGCAGATCATTCTCTTCCACCACGGGCCAATAGCCCTTCACCCCGGCAGGCACGGTGATATTGAGGATCCAATGCACGGTGTCGCCGATGGTGGCTTGGGCCGGGCTGCCGCTCTTTTTGATGGTGATGCCCCGCAAGTAGACCGTGGCATCACCCGTGTTGTCGTCATTAATGTTCGTGGTGGCGGCCCACTTATGACCCAGATCATCGCTGCGATTGCTGTAGGCTACGCTGGCCAGATTGGTCATGGACGCGCCGGCGGGCAGGCCCTGGGGAATCGTGGCCTGATAGGTGAAGCTCTGGGTCTGGCCCGCGGCCAGGGCGGCCACAGGGGCCCACCGCAGCACGCCGCCGCTGCCGGTGGACGGGTTGCCGCTGACCGTGGTATAGCTGGACGCCGTGGGGGATGCACTGCCGCCGCTGTTGGGGACGATCAGATTTGCCGGTATGGTGTCCGTCATCACCACATTGTAGGCCGTGGCCTTGCCGTTGTTGGTGACAGAGACGGTGTACTTGACCGTATCTCCGCCCCGCAGGTTGCGATCCGGGCTGGCGCTCTTGGTCAACACCAAGTTGGGGGCGACATAGGCCACATTGGCCAGTCCCCGCAGGCTGTAGGCCGCGGCATAGGTGTTCTGGCCGCTGAGTTTGCCGAAGTTGGCCACCAGCCAGCCCGGCTCCACATTGGGCGTTTCGCCGATATGGGCGTCCAGGGTCACCTGCCAATGGCTGCCCTGGCTCACATTGCACAGGGCCCACTCCAGATATTGCAGCCCGCTTAACGTCCCCACAGTCGGGGCCTTGGCGTTGGGGGAGCAGTCAGATCCCTTTTCAAACTTGCCGGAAGTATTGTACACATCACTGCCGCTGATAAAGGTCATGCCCCTGGGCAAAAAGTCTCGGATTACGATGGCCTTGGCGTCCACGTCCGCGGCGCTGTCAAAGGTCAGCCGGAAGGTGGCCGTGTCCCCGGTGAAACCCTGGGAAAGCGCGCCCCATTGGCTGGTCTGGGGATTGTAGACCTCTTTGCCGAAGGTGGGCATGCGGGTGGAGACCGTGGCCGTGGCGCTGTGGGATGTGGTCGTGCCGCTACGGCTGGGCTGGATCACGTCCTGCCAGTCGCCGTAAATGGTCACTCGGTTGGTCAAGCTGTCGCCGGAGACCAGGGGATCTTCGTTATAGGGCTTGGCTTGATATTTTTCGTTCACCTTGGCCTTAAAGGTGACGACACCGCTCTTTCCCGGCAGGGTGGTGGCGGGGTCCAGCTTCCAGATCAAGGTGGTTTGGCCGTCACCGGGTGAGTCTTTCTCTATGCTGGCCGGATCTATGGTGGCGCCGTTTTTTACATATTCCATGCCGTCGGGCAACACATCCATCAACACGCTGTTGGTGACGGTGTAGTATTCGGACACGTAAAAATGGAGCGTATAGTCGACAACCGTGTCGATGCCCACCACTTTCGGGCTGGCCCCCTTGCTCACGGTCAGAAAATCTGCGGTCGTTTTGATCGGGCTGTCGTCCGCCGGGGTGGACTGGGTGCCGTCGCTGGTGGGGAAGTTGGCATAGCGGCCCGTGGCTTCGTAGTCCACGGCCAACATCGTGTCTTCGGGGATGACGCTGCCGCTCATGGGGCCGGCGTAGGGGCCGGATGCCGCGGCGCTATCCGCTTTTGTGCGGAAGCGATAGGGCACGCCCGTATTAAAAGTAATCTGGATGGGGGTGGCGTATTGGGCCGTGGTCAAGGCCCCCAGTCCCCAGGTCAGTTTCAACGATCCGTCATTTTGCAAAGCAAGGACCGGCGTGGTGCTGACCCCATTGGGATTGCTACCAAAGACCACGCCGCCCAAATAGGCCACACCGGCGGGCAAGGTCACCACGGCGGTCACTGTCTGGGTAGCCCCAATATTGTTATTCTTGACCGTGACCCGGTATTGATAGGGCCAATCCGCACCGCCGTCATATTCGCCCGCACCCGTGGCCTGGTGTACCCCCGTGGATTGCAGGGCGGTCACGTTGATATCCACGGCTTGGGGATAGGCAGCTACCTTGGCGCTGGCGGTGATCCAGGCCCCGCTGTTGTCCGGCGCGCTGTTGACCTTGGCCGACACCTGGTTGACGAATTGGTTCGACACAGTCAGGCTGGCGGCCAGGTTTGCCACCAGGGAGATGGTCTGCGTTTCGTTCACTTCAATATCGGTCAGGTTGTCCCAAACGATCTGGGTCGTTCCGTCCGTCTGGGGGGAGACAAAGGTGGGAGCCGGGGCCGCGCTAACAAAGCTGAGGCCAACGGGCAGGGTGTCGGTGACGGTTAGGTTGTAGCCCTTGTCTGTGACCGGCGTGGCCCCATTGTTGCCAAACCGGATGGAATAGGTCACCTGTCCGCCCAAAAGGGGTTCCTGGCTGATGCCATGAGCCAATGTGAGAACCGGCGTTCCGGCAGACGCAGCCCATGCTGGGCTGTTGTTGATCAACCCGGCGGGCAAAAGCAGGGAAGCAACTACCAATATGGCGAAGAAGCGAAAAATGAGCGTGTGATTTGTTTGGGGCATAGTTTTTCACCGTTTCTTAGCTTGTTTTGATGGGCGCAAGTATATGCCAACTCATCTAGGGTACATCCGTTTAGATGGGGCAGATGCTCTATTCTGACACAACTTGTCAACCCTCGCCTCAGTAAAATAGCGAATGATGGGTGAGTAATATTCCTGAGTTCGATCTGGCTAAAGGTTGAGATCGAACTCAGGATGAGCCGGTATGGGAACAAAGCGAGTTTCTTTGCCGCCTTATCCGGCGAAGAACCAGTGGGAGAAAAGAAAGGTGCTGTAAGCCAGCAGAGGCAAGGAGACGCCCACCACGATCCGGTCTACCCAAGGGCGACGCCCCCAGTGGGCCAGGAGCAGGAAGGCGGGGATCAGCATCAGGCTGTAGCGATCCATGCTGCCCGTGGTGCCCGTGGTCAGGGGGATCAGCAGGGTCAGCCCCACAAAGAAACCATGGGCCGGGCGCATTTTCATGGCCAAGGGGACCAGGATGGCCAGGAAGACCACAGCGCTCAAGGTAGCCAGCAGGGCGATGGCGTTGATCTGGCCGGAGAGGGGCTGGGGGCCGATGTTCAGTTCCCGCAGGGTGGTGGGGATGAGTTGGCCCAATCCGCTGGCGGAGACCTGGCGACCCCAGGTGGCCTGGACATGGATAAAGCCCAGGGCATCCCCGTGGACAAGCTGCAAATAGAGCATATAACTGATCAAGCCCAGGGGTACCATGCAGGCGGCCAACAGACTGCGCCAGGCCGTAAAGGTCATCCGCACTTGCTGCCACAGATGACCCGGCAGCTCACGCACGGCCCAGGCCAGGGGCAAGAAGCGCACTCCGGCCTGGTGCATCCCCTCCAGGCCGATCACCCCGGCCATGAGGATGCCCGTATTGCGGGTGGACGAGGCCAGGAAGCCCGACACCCCGGCCCAAAACCAGCGGCTGCGCCGGGCATAATAGAAGGTCATCACCACAAAGAGCAGATAGGTGCTCTCCGTATACATAGCCGAGAGAAAGACCCCCGTGGGCGCACCGGCCAGATAGAAGACCGCCCGCCCGGCGGTCCCCCGGTCAAACTCCTCCACAGCCAGTCGGTAAAGGTAAAAGAGCATGATCAGCAGGGCCACGTTGGAGACCAAAATGCCCGCCACGTAGACGTTGCCGATCAGCGCGCTGACCATCTTGACCAGCATGGGGTAGAGGGGGAAGAAGGCCACATTGCCCTGGGCTCCCGTGGTAATATCCCCCATGTTGTAGCCCTGGGTGACGATGTTGTGATACCACCAACTGTCGAAGCGTACCAAGCCATCTACCAACACGTTGTTGGGCGTGGCGAACTGATACAAGCCCTGGTTCATGGGCACCAAGGCGGTTGAAATATAGATCACAAAGAGCACCATGATCCGGGTGACCAGGAACGCGGTCAGCACATCCCGCACCATCACCCGATCCCAGGGCAGGGTGATCTCGATGTGCAGTTCGGAGAGAGTAGCCTGCTCGTCGGAAACAGGATCGGAAGCAGAATCGAGAACGGGGTCGGTTTGGGCTGGGCGGCGAGAGGTCATGGTGTGGGCGCTCCTGGGGCTGGGTCGGTGGTGAGTTGAAACCCTGTGAACCGGACGTGGGAGGTGGAGGTCAGCAGCCCGGCATAGCCGCCGCCGGGCACAGCCAGGGGGATCTGCTCGCCCACGGACCGGCCATCATAGCGCACCCCAAAGCTGTCGCCGTTGACCTGCACGGCCAGGCTGTGGACTTGGCCATCTGCGGCCCCGGCCACCGTGGCACCACCCTGAAACTGAAACGCGCCGTCGCCGTCGTAATAGCCCCATTGCAAATAGTCGCCGTTGTCCGCGAAGGAGATCATCTGGGTGTTGGCTCGGCTCAGGGGATCTGCCCCGGCAAAGACCAGACCGCCGCCCATCTCGCCCTCGATCCATTGCAGATCCGCGCCCACGGTATAGCTGATGGGGGCTGTGTCGGCCACGGGCGTTTGATAGAAGGCGATCAGATCATAGGCATCCAACTGGGTTTGTTCATAGCCAGTTTCGGTGAAACGCCACTGGCCGACCAGGGGTGCCCACCGGGTGGAGTCGAAGCCCATGGGCGCAGATGGGGCGGCCCCGCCCGGCGGCGACGTCTCCCCCAGGGTGATGGTCAGATCATCAAAGCGCACGCTGGAGGTGGAGGCCAGCAAGCCGGCATAGGATTGGGCCAAGGGGGAAAAGTCGGTCACCTCGCCCAGCACCACCCCATCCAGACGCACAGTGTAACCGGTCGGTGTCACCCCCACGCCGATCAGATGGGGCTGGCCGTCTCCGCCGTTGGCCACGGTGACGCCGCCCTGAAATTGAAAGACCCCGCCCGTATCATAGCGCCCCCATTGCAGATAGCTGCCCT
>JAGNDO010000002.1 GCA_018003515.1 Caldilineaceae bacterium | reverse complement strand
TGCAGATGACCCGCTTTGGCATGAACGTGCGCCTGACCCATCCCGAAGAGTACAAGTTGATGCCCGACATCGTGCAGCAGGCCAAGGACAACACCCGCAAGCACGGCGGCAGCTTCGAGATTCTGGACGACTTCGACGCCGGTTTCAAGGGCGCGGACATCGTCTACCCCAAGAGCTGGGGCGCCCTGCTCACCACCTCGGACAATGCCGAGAGCGCGGCCATCGGCAAGAAGTACACCAACTGGATCACCGACGAGCAACGCATGGCCCTGGCCCAGCCCAACGCGATCTACATGCACTGCCTGCCCGCGGACCGCAACATCGAAGTCACCGACGGGGTGATCGACGGCCCCAACTCCGTGGTCTACGACGAGGCCGAGAATCGCATGCATGTGCAAAAGGCGGTCATGGCTTTGACCATGAACTAATCTGGTTTATGGGATTGGGGATTGGGGATTTGGAGAATTGGGTGGGAGCTTGTACATTGTTTGGTATGTGAAACGATGGCTAGAATATAGACAGAAAGGCGGGCTGTTGATAACGGCCCGCCTTTTTTCGACAAGCATAGGGCAATGACACCAAAAGAAACGGACTCACCCATGAACAACCCTACCCAACCCCCAATCCCCAATCCCCAACCCCCAATCCGCGTCGTCATCACCGGCGTGGGCATGATCTCCCCCCTTGGCCATGATCTGGAAAGTTCGTGGGCCGGGCTGGCCGCAGGCAAATCGGGCACCGGCCCCATCACCCACTGGGACGCCTCGGACTTTCCCACCCAGATCTGCGCACGGGTCAACGACTGGGAACCCCAGGCCTACATGGACCGCCGGGAAGCGCGACGCACGGGCCGGGCCACCCAATTTGCCTGGAAAGCCACACGGGAAGCCCTGGCCATGTCCGGGCTGGATCTGGAGAAGGAAAACAAGGCCCGCATGGGTGTGGAGATGGGGTTGGCCTTTGGCGGCTGGGACATTGTGGAGGAACAGACCCTGCGCATGGCCGAGGGTGGCCCCCGCCGTTTCAACCCAGCCCTGGCCCCGGCCGCGTTGATCAGCGCCACGCCCACCTTCATCGCCATCCAACTGGGGGTGACCGGCCCGGCCAACAGCCAGGTGACGGCGTGCGCCACGGGCATCACCGCCCTGGGCGAGGCGGCTCGGCGGGTACAGCGGGGAGATGTGGATGTGATGATCGCCGGGGGCATCGAGGGCTATCTCTCGCCCCTGATCATCACCACCTTCAGCCGCCTGGGCGCGGGCAGCACCCGGAACGATGATCCCGAACACGCCTGTCGCCCCTTCAGCGGTGACCGGGACGGCATGGTGGTGGGCGAGGGCGCGGCGGTCTTCGTCTTGGAGACTTTGGAACACGCCCAGGCCCGCGGGGCCACCATCCTGGCCGAATTTGGCGGCTATGGGCTGACCGAAGATGCCTACGACATGACCGCGCCGGACCCGGCGGGCATCGGTGCCGCGGCCTGCATGGATCTGGCCCTGGCCGAAAGCGGGCTGACCCCCACAGAGATGAGCTGGATCGTGGCCCACGGCACGGCCACCCTCCTCAACGACAAGATGGAGACCGCGGCCATCAAGCGGGTCTATGGCCAGGCGGCCTATGCCATCCCCATCACCAGCATCAAGAGCGCCATCGGCCACTCCATGGGCGCGGCTGGGGCGCAGAGCGCGGCGGTGATCGTCAAGGCCATGCAAGAGGGCCGCATCCTGCCCACCATCAACTACACCGAGCCGGACCCGGACTGCGATCTGGACTATGTGCCCAACGTCAGCCGGGCGCACCGGGTGGATGCCGGCATGTGCAACGGTTTCGGCCTGGGTGGGCAGAACGCGTCTTTGGTTTTGAAGCGATTTATCGAGTAGTCTTTCGATCCACGAATCTTCACAAATCTTCACGAATCGAAACAAAAAGATTCGTGTGGATTCGTGAAGATTCGTGGATCATCCTTGTGTCACGCCATGCGTTTCCAGCGAGGTGAACCATGAAGTTTGAAAATCCATTCCAAAAGGTTGAGCGGTTGAAGCGGGTGAAGAATGTGCCGGGCGCGGACCAGGACAGCCGGGTGCCGCCGGGCCAGTTTCTCACGGAGCGCTTCCCCGTGCTGACCTATGGGGAGACCGTGCGTTATTCGGTTTTGACGAATTGGGATCTACGCGTTTTCGGCCTGGTGGGCGAAGAGAAGCGTTTTTCGTGGGAAGAACTGCGGGCCATGCCCACCAACACCCAGACCGTGGACATCCACTGCGTCACCCGCTGGAGCAAGCTGGACACCAACTGGACCGGCGTCCCCTGGCGCACCTTCATGAAGCTGATCGATGTCGATCCCGCCGCTACCCACGTCATGGCCCACGGCGATGGCAATTACACCACCAACATCAGCCTGGATGTGCTGGACGATGACGACACCATGTTGGCCTTCTATTATGACGGCCAGCCCCTTTCGCCCGAACACGGCTTCCCTCTGCGCTTGCTGGTGCCCAAGAAATACTTTTGGAAGAGCGCCAAATGGCTGCGGGGATTGGAGTTCATGATCGCCGACCGCCCCGGCTTCTGGGAACGCCACGGCTATCACATGCAAGGCGACCCCTGGGACGAAGAGCGCTTTGGATGGTAGAGGAAGGATAAAAAATAGGCCACGGATTGGACGGATTGGACGGATTAAAAAACGGATTTTTCTTTTTCAGAAAAAGATCCGTTTTGATCCGTTCGATCCGTCCAATCCGTGGCCTATTTGTTTGTCTGGTCCATCTCTGCCAGATGATCCGACACCATGTTGAAATAGTGGGCATGGGCTGGCGTGCCGGCGATGGCGGGGAGGCGATCCAGGGCCTGGGCCCAGGTGGAGCGGGCCAGATCCGGGCGGTTTGTGTCCCGGTAGAGTTCGCCCAGGGAGTCCATGACATTGACCGTGTCAGCCACGTTACCCAACTTCTCGGATCGGGCAATGGCGGCCATGTAGGCGTTTTCGGCCTCCCCGTTACGGTGCTGACGGGCATAGACCAGCCCCAGGTTGTTGTAGATCTGAGCCAAATGCACGTCATCGTTCAGTCGGCGAAAGCTATCCTCCGCCGCAAGATAGGCCGCCAGGGCTGCATCCAGATCATCGGCCTGCAAGTGGATCGTCCCCAGATTCATCTGGGCCACTGCCCGATGGGCCGGATCCTGGATCTCATCAAAGATCTCGATGGCCTGGCGGTAAGAGTGGGTCGCCTCCTCCAGTCGATCCAGCCTTCGCAAGGCCGTGCCCAGGTTGGTCAGGTTCCAGGCCACCATGCGCGGATCTTCCTCCCGATACCAAGTTTCCAGGGATTGACGATACCACCTCTCGGCAAGCGCCCACTCCCGGGCATCAAACGCATTGCACCCGCGCACAAAATAGCTGTATCCCCGTTCAGCGTCATCCTCATCCAACAAAACCAGCGCACGCTCCACCAATCGATCCGACTCTTGATTGTGCTGTAGCAGCCGGGCCACATAGGCTTCCCGGTTGATGGCGCGCGCCCGATCTCGCTCCTGGCCCAGAACCGCGAAGTCTGTGCCGGCAGCCACAAAGTGGCCCCTGGCCTCAACCAGATCCCCTTGAAGCTGATGCAGGGTACCCAAATAAAAATGCAACGGGGCAGCACTGGCCCGATCAGCCTTGGCCTGGGCCACGGCCAAGCCTCGGCGTAAATAATCCGCCCAATCCGCCCGATGACCGGCCTGCTCCATGCCTGGGGCCAGGGTGGTCAGGGCCGGGGCAGCAAGATCCCAGGCCTCGGGCTGATCCGCAGACAGGGCGAGGCCATAGTCCAAGACGTGCAGGGCCAGCTCTTTGATCTCTTGGGTGGGGGTGGCGGAGGCGGAGGCGTGAAGTTGTTCCAGCACATATCGAATACTGCGCAAAATCTGCTGGCGGAAGATGGACGGATAGGGATCGGGGGCCAGATCTACCACTTGGCCACCTGTTCGTGGAGAAAGGTACGGGTGAGGCTGTGGATGGTGTAGCGGCTGCGTTGCAGGCTGTCCCGGCGATGGTCCACCAAGTTGAGCCGCACCAGCCGGGCCAGGGCATCCATCAACTGGTCCGGCCCCAGAGCGCTAACCGAGTGAATAAAGGCAAGATTTCCCCCCTCTGCCGGAACCAGGGGCATGGAGAGCAGGGTCAGGCGGGCGGTCTCGTCCAGATTTTCCCAGGCTTGGCGATAGATGAAGGTATAGAGCTGCTCCACCGTGCGGCCACGAGCCAGGCGCAAGGCGTCCAGCACATCGGGCAGGGCGTGGACCGTGGTCTGCCCCACCACCAGACGCAGGGCCAAGGGATTGCCGCCTACGGTCTCAAAGATGGGGTGCAGGGTCTCATCCGAGGCAGCGACCAGGTCGGGCAAGTTGCGAGCGGTGGCCTCATGGCGCACCAAGGCCAGGGCGTCCACCTCCTCCAGGGCAGGCAGACGATAGGGGAAGATCTGCGGCAGGTGATCCAGGGATTTGCGGCTGGTCAACAGCAACTTGGACGGGTTGGAGAGGGCGATGAGGGTGGGAAGCAGGGCCTCCAGATCGGCCAGAGTCTCTAAATTATCCACGACCACCAAGCTGGGAACATGCGCCAGGTGGGATTTGACCAAGCGCAACCCTTGTTCGTAGACAAAGGGGGTAGGAATATCTTCCAGGGGCAGGAGTTGGCGGGCCAATTGGGCCAAAAGCGCTGTCGGGCTAAGGGCAGCGCCCTGCACCGGCTGGATCTCCCCGACCAGGCTGAGTTGATCCGCTTTGGCGCTGACCCAGGCAAAGTCGTCAAACAGATATTGTTCGATGGCCTGACGCACAAAGGCATCGGTGACGGTCGTCTTGCCGATGCCGCCCATGCCTTCCACCAGGACCAGCCACGGCACATCCGTGGCCGACACCCACTCCATCAGGCGATCCAAATGGGGCGTGATACCGAAAAGTTTGTTATTGGTGGGTGGACTCAGCCGACTGAGGAAACGGGCTTGCAGCTCCGTGCGCGCACCCGCCTCCGCCTCGATCAGAAGCTCCGCCATGCGCATGATGGCCTCCCGCTGCCAACGAAAGGCGGTAGAATCGGACGCCATCAGCTCCTGGGAGGCGGCGGCCATATTCTTGCCATCTATAAACCGCTTGCGCAGGATTTGGCCGTAGTGAGCATTTTCGGTTTCCAGCTTTGCCAGCAGATCCAGCATGATACGGTTGGTGATCTGGTGAGAGGAGAGGGTGCGTGTGCCTCGCAAGCGCCGAAAGAGAAAGAGATCGGCCAAAGGGCTGTCCATGACCGATTCGTCGAAGGAGCGCAGGGCCTCTTGAATGCGATCATGGAGGTCGGATCCGGATGGGAAGCAGTTCATGTCTGCCATGATTGTCTCTCTGGGGTGGGAAGGCGGGGGCGGCCAGTCTCTGCGGGCGGATGGATGGGTTAGCTTTTTCGGGTTGCACAGGTAAGCGCATGGCCAGTGCTGGTGGAATTCTCTCCGATCAAAGAGAGCGGCAAAGCACCCTTTTGATCGTGACTTTGGGTGCATTTTACCATACATAACCATCCTGACCAAGAGAGACGAGATCGGCAAGATCGCTTATGCCGCGGCTATCTCCACCGCCGCATCCACCGCCGTACCCAGCGCCACAGAGGACGCAGACGCGCCAGCCCGTGATGGCGTACGATCCACCAAGCCGCCCATGCCTTTGCGCCGGGACCGGGCCACACAGTTTGCCCTTTGTCGTCCATAGCCCGCACCACTTGTCCCAAAACCTGGCCGGGTAGCAGGGGGGCATCGGCGGCCCGGCGGCCATCCCCCTGGGCGATCCAGTGCAGGGTTCCCTGGATGGGGCGGCGGGCCACCAGCCGGTGGGTGATCAGGGCATCGCCCACGGCAAAGACGATCAGGCTGCCCAGGGCCACGGTGTCGGGCTGGGCGGGCAGGGGGACGATCTCAACGCGGCAGGCGACGGGCAGGGTGGGGCGCATACTGGTGCCGGCCAGGGGCAGCACAAAGCGGCCCTCCTTGGCCAGGGCCTCGTGGAGCAAGGGCAAGAAGGTAGAGAGGGAGATAGAGATAGAGGAAGAGGGGGGGGAAGATTTTGTCGGATCGGGTTGGGGTGGGTCTCGATGCGTCATCATGACACCAAGTATAGCACAAAGGTACACAACCAGGCGCACGGCAGGCAGTTTGTATTGGTGACCACGGACAGCACGCAACAGACAGAAAGGGTAATCGTTTACCCCCTCCGCTCCCCAACTTTGGGAGGAACTGTCCAGCACCTCTCCCAGAATTGGGGGCCGGGCTTCGACGTGAACTCAGCCGAACGGGGCCAAGGGAGTGAGCGGGGTTATACGCTTTCCGTCTGTTGCGTGCCTTCCGTGGTTCAAAACCCAACAGCCTGTGTAAAACAGACGCTTTCTTTCTGGTTACAACCGTGGCATACTGGGAACAATCGCCGTTGGCATGGCGTCCTATTTTCACGCCCACCTCTTTCGGGCAGACGAGTTATGCAGCACAGGGGGAACTTATTCCATGCACAAGATTCGACAACAACTCAGCGCTCTTCATGCCAGCACTCAACCTTCCGCCCCCCTAGCCTCCCAACCTTGGGGGGAACTGTCCGAGACCTACTCTAGCATTGGGGGCCGGGGGAGGCTCCGCTGGGCCATTTTGGTGATGGTGACGCTCTTGGCCGCCACCGTCCTCAGCGCCTGTTTCAGCCTCTTCCCAGGCCTGGGGCAGACGGTTGCGCCCACGGCCACCCAGGTGGCCAACGCCGGACCCTCCCTCTCTTTGGACCCGGCCAGCGGCTATGCGGGGGTCTATGTGCGGGTGAACGGCCAGGGGTGGCCGGCCAGTACAATGGTGATCCTGGCCCTGCAAGACGGGGCCGGACGCAGCGGCATTTTGGCCGCCAGCACCTCGGCCAATGATGGCACGGTCAACACGGGCTTTCTCTATCCCATCAGCGACCGCTGGCTTGTGCCCGGTCCCAACACGGTGATCGCCTATACGGCGGATGGCAATCTTCAGGCCACCACTGCCTTTCAAGTGGTGCGGCCCGGCACAGATCCAATCACCACAACCCTAACCACCACGCCGTCCCCCACGGCCACCACTGCATCCGGCGGCGCGGTGATCTCCACACCCACGGCCACAGCCACCAACACATCGGCCCCGGCCAACAGCCCCACGCCGACCCAAACCAATACCAACACACCCCTCCCCACGGAGACGCCCATCAACACGGCCACCCATACGCCCCAGCCCACCGCCATCCTCTTCACCGATTGGCGGGCGGATTTCTGGGCCAACCCCGACCTCAGCGGCCCGCCAGCCCTGACCCGCAACGATGTGGCGGTCAGCTTCGATTGGGCCTTGGCCAGCCCCGGTACCGGTCTGCCGGAGGACAACTTCAGCGCCCGCTGGAGCCGCAGCCTGAATTTTGACGCCGGTCTCTATCGCTTCATCTTCCAGGTGGATGATGGGGTGCGCTTCTATATCGACGATCAGTTGGTGTTGGACGAGTGGCGGGACGGCTCTTTGCGCACCCAAAGCGTGGAACGATCCCTGACCCAGGGCATCCATACCCTGCGGGTGGACTATTACGAGCGCACGGGCAAGGCCACCATCCGCTTTGCCTGGGAGCGTCAGGAGACCATCACCGGCTGGAAGGGCGAATACTACCCCAACCCGGATCTGCTGGGCGTCCCCGTCCTGGTGCGGGATGACGCGGCCATCGACTTCCAGTGGGGCATTGACGCTCCGGCACCCGGACTGCCCGTGGATGGCTTCTCCGTGCGCTGGAGCCGGAACGTGACCTTCGAGACCGGCAGCTATCGCTTCTTCCTGCGGGCGGATGATGGCATCCGGCTGTGGATTGACGGGGTGCCCGTGCTGGAAGAATGGCACGACTCCTCGGTGACCACCTATGTGGCGGATGTGGATCTGGGGGCCGGGGTGCATGTGCTGCGGGTGGAATATTACGAGAATACCCTTGGGGCCAGGGCCGAGTTCTGGTGGCAGTCGATCCCCCGCCCCACGCCGACATGGACCGCGACCTGGACCCAGACCCCTTTGCCGAGCAGCACGCCGACCTGGACGCCTTTCCCCACGTCTGTGCCCACGGCCACCGCCACGCCGTTGCCCACCAACACGGCCACGGTGACCCACACACCCACCTGGACCTTCACGCCGGAATCCCCGGCCACAAGCGCACCCCAGGTGGAGCCGACCCAGACACCGACGCTGACGCCGACCCACACGGCCACGGCGACAGCGACGTCCACCCCCACATCCACGGCGACTTCCACGCCCACAGAGATGCCGACGGCGACCGCCACCGCGCTGGTTGAAAGCACGGCAGAGGCTCCCGTGGATCTGACTGAGCTGACCGCCATCGCCTTTGTCCCCCACCGGATCGGGCTGGATCTGCGCCCGGAGCAGGCGACGTATCGCCTCTTCACCGATGCCGAGGCATGGGCGCGCTTCGTGTTGGACAATTTGCGCACCCGCGCCGATGCCGCGGTGGGCCGAGTGGCCCCGCCGGTGAAGTCCGCGGATGATGCCAAGGCCGCCACCCCCATCGCACCCCTGCCCCTGGGCATCGACCCGGACGTGGTGGAACAACTGGGCGAAGGGGTGGACTTCGACAGCCAAGCCCTGATCTTTGTCTCGCCGGGGGCCATGCCCGCGGGCAGCGGTATCCGCATCGAGCAGGTCTATTGGGAAGACGCCAGACCGGAGCAGGCGGGCCGAGTCTATGTTCAAGTGGCTTTCACCAGCCTCAGCATCCGCTCCAAGTTCCTACGCACGGTCTATCCCAACGACGTCGTGATCTTCAACACGAGCGAACTGGGCCAGCAGATCCCTGAGATGGTCCCAGAGGTCATCTTTGTGGACACGGACGGCAAGGTGTTGGAAAACCAGCTCTGGCTGGAACTGGCGCCCTCGGTGGATGACACCAAATAGGCCGTTCGCTTGTAACTGCCAAGGCCACCCCCTCCCAGCCTCCCCCAGGTTGGGGGAGGAGCCGGATCGCCGTAGTCGAAAGTCCGGTCAACTTGGACGGTTCCCTCCCCAATCTGGGGAGGGTTAGGGTGGGGTTGGTAGTTACGTTCGCTTTTCAGTCCCTACAAAATAAAACGGACGCCGCAGAATTTCAGCGGCGTCCGTTTTGTTTTGACCAGGTTGGAGGGCCAGAAAGGGGTTGGCCCACCATCACAGGAGGTGTGATGGCGGGCCGGGTACAACTGAGGATAATGCAAAGGAGGAAAACAGACTACAAGCGGTGAAGAGCGCTCCCAGAACTTCACCGCTCTGACAAAGGTCCAATCAACACATTTCTTCTCGTCATTGGGCCTTCGTCAGAATCGGTTGCTGTTTCAAACTGCCCCCATCTGTTCTTCTTTTCACAAACAGTTTACGCCGGATTGGGCGGGGATTCATCTACCAATGCGCACGAAATGTTTGCGGGACAATTGTGCAACCTGCACAGCATACCCCACGTTTTTGTGAATCCAGACGCGTTCAATTTACCCCCCGAAGGGTAACAAGGGGATAATTGACCACTAATTTTTGGTTATGGATTGATTAACGGAGAGAATCTTCCCAGCGCAGGGATTGCAGCATGGTGTCCATCTGGGCCAGAATTGCCAGATCCACCCCGTCGCCGCCCACCGAGTGGTCGGGGAGAAGGTAGCTGATCGCCAAAAAGCCCGCACCCGCGGGGAAGGCACAGACGGACTCCTCTCGGCCTGCACCCGCCAAGGTGAAGACGGAAATGGGTAGCGGCGCGCCATCCGCTGCCACGGCCACCACCCCATCCTCAATGGCCGGACGCCAGAAGGTAACGCCATTGACCTCAATGGATCGGTAATCGTTCGCCAACGCCGCGTCCGTGGGCGTGGGACAAAGAGGCACGGCAAAAGGCAGTGCTTGGGCCTGTACCGCAAACGTATACCCCTGCTGGATTAAATTGACCACGATGCCCTGACCCGTCCCCTCTTGTTTTTCCAGCCGCCAACGGTTGTCATAGATGAAAGAGAAGCCCATCTCGTCGTTCACAAAGGCGGTACTCAAAAGGATCTCTCGTGTAGGCAAGGGGGTGGGGGCCAGAGCCAAAGCCGTCTCCGAGGGGGCAATCTGGGTTGGGGCGGGCGTGGGATCGATGGTGGGGTCAGCCGAGGGTTGCCCCACGGGCAGGGTCACAGACGTTGTCAAAGATCCCAGGGCATCCAACGTTGCGGGCAGCCCACCCCGACTATAGACAAAGCCCGCGGCCAGCACCATCACCGCCACGGCCGCCATCACCCATCCCCGGCGGCGAGATTTGCGATGCTGATCCAAGGTGCTGATCCACTCCACCAAGGCAAAGCCATCGATCATCTGGATCGGCTTGCCCTCGGCCCAGCGCCGGGCTTGATTGGAAATATTGCCCGTGGTCACCATGTAGGCCTCGTCCGCGCCATTGTGGAACATGGCCCCGTACAGATCCCGCACCAAAGGCGACCCCACATCCCCCCGATAGCGCTTGCACTGCACCACCGCCGTCCGCCGCCCTTGCCGCACATAGAGATCCACCCCATCGTCCCCGGACGCCACGGTCGTGCGCACATCATAGCCCATGCGCTCGAACAACGCCCCCACCATGTGTTCAAACGCAATGGGGTCCATCTTCTTGGCAGAGGAGAGCATAGCCTTGCGGCTCAAACGCTCCAAGCGCTGCAATTGGCTATGGTCAATGGCCTCGCCCTTGTCGGGGAAGGTGGATTTATTGCCGAACATAGGATCTCCGTGTTGCGTTGAAATGCTCTGGATCTTGCGCGGTTTCTCCTGCGCCCAGGTCATTCACCCAGATAGGGGGTGACCTGACCGGTGATGGGCTTGCCGACGCATGCTCTAGCCTGTTTCGGACAGACCTGCATCGATTCTGTTCCTCTTCTTTACCTCTTCTGAATAACACTGCCGTATACTACGGAAATCTTGGTGAGTCATCTTCATCACCTATACCCGCTAACAAGGAGCTGCAAAAAGTGAACAGTCACGACCACATTCACCCACATACTCATCCGCATACTCATCCGCATACCCAGGCCCACGGGGCATCTCGGCGTGACTTTCTGCGCCTGACGGCCATGGGGCTGGCCGGTGCCCTGTTGACTGGTTGCGCCCAAGTCCCAGGGTCGGCGACTGTCGAAGATGAGGCGGCCTTGTTGCCCGTCACGGTTGATCCCACAGCCACGGTTGAGCCCACCGTCACGGTTGAGTCCACAGTATCCTCTGTCCTGCCCGGCTTTGATGCCTTTCGGGATCAGATCAACCTGATCGTCGAGGGCGACGCCCTGCGGGTCGAGTCCAGCGGCCTCCCCGCCCACGGCATGATGACGGGAATCGTCAGTTGGCAGCAGCAGGTACCCACGCCCCAAAACTACAGTGGCACAAACGCCTGGACAATCCCCTTGAAGCCAGCCCTATCAGACAGCCCCATCTCTGCCAAGACCGCCCTCTATCGGGGGGCCATTGCCTTGGCCGTGAATGGGATTCCCATATTCAATGCCCTCAACAACCGGGGGGATGACGCCTATTTGGCCGGAGAATTGGACGAATGGGGCGGTCACTGCGGACGGGCCGACGACTATCATTACCACATGGCGCCCCTGCATTTACAGGAGATTGCCGGGGCGGGCAACCCCATCGCCTATGCCCTGGACGGCTTCCCCATCTACGGCACGAGCGAGGCGGATGGCTCTCCGGCAATCGGGCTGGACGAGTTCAACGGCCATATCCATGAGGCGGGGAGTTATCATTATCACGCCAGCGAGACATATCCGTACATCAACGGCGGCATGCGGGGCGTAGTGCAGGTGGTCAATGATCAGATCGAACCTCAGCCAAGACTGACCCCATTTCGCCCAGCGGGGGAACCCCTGCGCGGGGCGGTGATCACCGGGTTTGAGGCCACCGGCGATAGCACATACTCCTTGGAATATACGCTGAATGGTCAGAAATACTACGTAAACTATGGCTTTACAGACACCACCTACACCTTCGAATTTGTGGATGCGGACGGTAGCCGCAGCACGGAAAGCTATCCCCGATCCTAAGCCAGGGTTCGTTCCACCTCGGATGAGGTGAACCAAATCTCGCCATAGGGGCAAGACAGGCGGAAAAGGAAGTGGCCGGTCAGGGAATCCTTGGCCGGCTATTTTCTTATCGCGTAGCCCGCAGCTTGACGAAAACACTGCGCCGTTTCAGCACCTCGACAGTCCAGCCCAACTCCGTCAGCACAGCCAGGGTGGGGCGATCCAAGTGGCAGTTGTTTGCCATGCGGCTCCACGGCGGTGTCACCACAGCCGTCACCCAGCCCAAGAGCGGATTGGCCGGGCGCACATGCTCGATCATGTGCAGGATGCCGCCGGGCCGCAACACCCGGGCCACTTCGCCAAAGGCCACCCGCTGATCCGCCACGGAGCAGAAGACCAGGCTGCTCACCACATGGTCAAAGCTGGCAGCGGCATAGGGCAGTTTCTCCGCCGGGGCTACATCCACTTGGACGGGCGCGCCGATCCGTTGGGCCTCCGCTTGGGCCATGTGCGCCCGCACGGGGTCTGGCTCGATGGCCCAAACTTTGGCCGCGGCCCCATAATGGGCGAAATTCTGCCCCGTCCCCGCGCCGATTTCCAGCACGTCGCCGGTGAGATTCTTGACTAAGTTGGGCCGCCAAGTGGCGGATGAGGAGAGGAAGTTGAGCATGGTTGATTTGTTGGTTTGTTTGTTGGTTGATTGTCACCCCTTCACCCGCTCACCTGTTCATCAAAGTCACCACCGCCACCACGGGCGGGGCACCGAAGCGGACCGGGATGCCTTCCCCCAGCCCCCGGTTGACATAGACCTGGGTGTTGGCTCGTTGCAGCGGGCCGGAGGCTTCCCGGCGGCCCAGGTGTTCGGAATGGGTATGGGCCGCGCCCAGGATGGGCAGCACGATCTGCCCGCCGTGGGTGTGGCCGGCCAGGACCACATCGGCCTGGTGGATGTCGGGATGGTTCAGGATGTCCGGGTTGTGGCTGAGAAGCAAAGTCAGTTCCTCCGGCGGGATGCCCGCCAAGACCGAATCCAGATCCGGCGCGCCCTCGTGCAGGTCGTCGATACCGGCGATGTGCAGGTCCACCTCCCCGATGGCGGGGTGGTGGGTGGTCAGGCGGACGGATTGATTGTGCAAGACCTGGATGCCCCGCCTGGCCAATTCATCGGTCAGATTTGCCACATCGTTCCAGCCTGTGCGTTTGGCCTCCACGGGGTAATTCATCAAAAAGTGGCTGAAGTGGGCCACTTGTTTGGCCTTCTCCCACCGGTTCTTGGGGGTCAAGACAAACGGGCGCTGGCGATGAGCGTCTTCCCAGCGCAGGAAGTTGCGCCAACTATAGACGATCACATCCCGCATATCATAACAAACATAGTCGTGATTGCCCATCACCGCATACGCACCCAATCGGGGCTTGGGCAGGGCGTCCAGCAGCTCGAAGACGTTGGCCATGCCCCCATCCGTATGCAAAAAATCCCCGGTGTGGATCAGCAAATCGTATTCCAATCCCTGGGTCAACCGCCGAACCTTGCGCATCTTGGGCTGTTCCCGCCAATCACTTCCCTGGAAATGGAAATCCGACAGGTGCAGAATGCGCAGTCCCTTCTCCGGCAGCACCCCGGCGGACCGGGGAACTCGCAGAGTCACATGCTCCAACCGCACGTCCGACGGTTCCCAAAACAACGCGTACCCGGCCAGCCCTGCGCCGACCCCGGCCATCAGCCCGGCGGCATATCGCGTGTTCCGTAAGCCACAGAACACACTGTCCCCCCCACCTCCTTTTGCCTTTTCCCCTTTGCCTTTTGCCTTTTGCCTTATCTTTTCCATCCACAGATCCTACCCGCATTCGCCCCGCCCCGCCAAATCCGCCCCACCGTGAATGGTCCACAGATCGGCAAAGGTTGACAATTCACCCCGAAAAGGGAACAATGTGAGGGTGCAATCAACCGGGCCGTTCCGGCAAGTACCGCTTGGCGAAAGTAAGTCCGTGGAATAATGCTCTAGCCGGGTCCGTGACCCGGCGGGTTTGCCGCAGAAGATCGTGTAGACCCGCCGGGTCACGGACCCGGCTAGAGCGCAGGAATTCCCAGATTTATTTGCGCCGGACTGTACTAGACCGGCGGCTCGTTTATCCATCAAACCGCAAGAGACAAAAAAGGAAATTTACCGTGACTCAACCAACCTCAACCACCCCAGCCCTTGACCCGGACTTCGAACGCAAGGCCGTCAACACCATCCGCATGTTGGCCGCGGATGGTGTGCAGGCCGCCAATTCCGGCCACCCGGGGATGCCAATGGGCATGGCCCAGGCCGCCTTCACTTTGTGGACCAACTTCCTGCGCCACAACCCGGCCAACCCCCAGTGGAGCAACCGGGACCGCTTCGTCCTCAGCGCCGGGCATGGCTCCATGTTGCTCTACAGCCTGCTCCACCTCACCGGCTACGACCTGCCTTTGGAAGAGTTGAAAAACTTCCGCCAGTGGGGGAGCAAGACACCGGGCCATCCTGAATATGGCCACACTGCGGGCGTCGAGACCACGACCGGTCCTCTGGGCCAGGGTTTTGCCACGGGCGTGGGCATGGCTATGGCCGAGCGTTGGCTGGCCGAGCGCTACAATCGCCCGGGCTTCGACGTAGTGGACCATCACGTCTACGCCATCTGTGGGGACGGGGATCTCATGGAGGGCATTTCCAGCGAAGCCGCCAGTCTGGCCGGCCACCTCAAACTGGGCAAGCTCGTCTATCTCTATGACGACAACCACATCTCCATCGAAGGCAGCACGGATCTGGCCTACACGGAAGAGTGGGCCAAGCGCTTCGAGGCGTACGGCTGGCATGTGCAGAGTGTGGACGGCATGGACGGCGTGGCGGTCGCCGCGGCCATCGAAGCCGCCCAGGCCGATCCCCGGCCCAGCCTGATCGGCTGTCGCACCACCATCGGCTATGGCAGCCCCAACCGCCAGGGCACCTCCAAGATCCACGGCGAGCCTTTGGGCGACAAGGAATTGGCCCTGACCAAGGAAAATCTGGGCTGGCCCACGGAACCCCGCTTCCTTGTCCCGGACGATGTGCGGGCCTTCTTCCGCACGGCTTTGGACCGGGGCGCTGACCAAGAGGCCGACTACAACCGACTGTTCGAGGATTACACCGCCGCCCACGCTGACACCGCGGCGGAGTTGAGCCGATCCCTGTCCGGCGAATTGCCCGAAAACTGGCGGGACGCCCTGCCGGTCTTCGAGCCGTCGGCCAAGGGCATGGGTACCCGCAACAGCGGCGGCAGCGTGCTAAACGCCCTGGCCAAGGTCATCCCCAACATGCTGGGGGGCAGCGCCGACCTCTCCGGCAGCAACAAGACCGACATCACCGGCTCCGGCAGCGTGAAACCGGAGAGCTTCGCCGGGCGCATCCTGCACTTTGGCGTGCGGGAACATGCTATGGCCGCCGCCCTCAACGGTATGGCCCTCCACGGCGGCGTGCTGCCCTTTGGCGGCACCTTCCTGGTTTTCAGCGACTATATGCGAGGGGCCATGAGATTGTCGGCCATCATGGGCATCCGGGTGATCTACGTCCTGACCCACGACAGCATCGGCGTGGGCGAGGATGGCCCCACCCATCAGCCCGTGGAGCATGTGGCCGCCTTGCGGGTGATCCACAACATGACCGTCCTGCGCCCGGCGGATGCCAACGAAGTGGCCTTCTCCTGGCGGGCCGCCATCGAAAACACCACCGGCCCCACGGTCCTGGCCCTGACCCGGCAGGATCTACCCACGTTTGATCGATCCGCGCCAGGCATGGGCAGCGCCGACGGCGTGTTGAAGGGGGGCTACGTCCTCTTCGACAGTGCGTCGGGCCAGACACCCCAGGTGATCGTCATCGGCTCCGGTAGCGAGGTCGCCATCGCCATGGACGGGGCCGCGGCCCTGGCCGCCGAGGGCGTGCGGGTGCGGGTGGTCAGCCTGGCCAGTTGGGAACTCTTCGCCAAGCAGGACGCGGCCTATCGAGCCGAAGTCCTGCCCGTGGACGTGCCCAAGGTGGCCATCGAGGCCGCCTCCCCCTTCGGCTGGGAGCGCTGGGTGGGCAACGACCCGGCCAAGGGTGCCATCATCGCCATCGACCACTTCGGCGCCAGCGCCCCCTTCGACCGGGTCTACCGCGAGTTCGGGTTGACCCCGGAAGCGGTAGTGGCCGCGGCGAAAAAGCTGATCTAATACGTATCGTGTATCGAGTAATGAACGTGGTTGAGAACGGATCGGGGTTGGATTGACCCTGAATCGTCCTTAACCACGTTCATTACTCGATACGTATTACTCGATGCCAGCCCCACTCAACGCTCAACGATTCTCACAGGCTCTCCACATGATCGAACAACTCACCGACCTGGTCCAGCGCACCCGGCAGCATCACGGGATTGAACATGCCACCATCCATATTTTGACGGCGCGGCATCCGGGCAAGCGGTTTACTGGCCTGAGCGATCCCCTGGGCTTCACCATCCTGGGGGATATGGGCGAGCCGGATCTGCGCCGGGCCGTGGGGGATGCGTTGCTGCGGTTGCAGGCCGGGGAAGATCATTTGGCCATCCACCCCAACTGTGGCACGAATCTGGCGACGACCGCCTTTTTGGTCACCTTTGCGGCCATGTTGGGCACCACGGGCAAGCGGGACAGTTTGGACAAGTTCACATCCACCCTATTTTTGGTCACCGCCGCCCTGCTCGCCGCGCCGAAGCTGGGTATGTTTTTTCAAGCCTACACCACTACCGGCGCGGTCTCTGACCGCTGGGTGGAAGAAATCCGCCCGTTTCGATTGGCGGGCAAATCTGCGTTTCGAGTCAATTTCAGCCGCTAACCACCATGATCACACTCCTGCTCAACCCAGACGAATATATGGCCGCCGAGCGCATGGCCGAGTTCAAGGCCGCCCTGGGGGATCCGGAGATGGCGGACCTCAACACCGCCGAGATCGACGGTCCCCGCACCAGCGCGTCGGATATTTTGGGCCAGGCCAGCATGATGCCCTTTTTGGCCCCCATGCGTTTGTTGATCGTGAGCGGCTACCTCTCCCACTTGGACAAGCGCATGGGCCAGAGCAAGGGCACGGACAACGCGGCCTACGCAGAAGCCACGTCCGCCTTGGCCGGATTGCCCGCTTTGCCGGACACCTGCCATCTGATTTTTCTGGAAAACGCAGTGGACAAGCGCCGTCACCTGTGGAAGGGCTTCAAGCCCGACGGCGGCGGGGCGAAGGTGGCGGGGCTGGCGGATCTGGTCAAGGCCAAGACCGTGGCGCTGGAGGAGTTGAACACGCCGGACGCCGGGGCAGTTGAAGGGTGGCTGATGCGCCGGGCCAAGCAGAAAAAGATCGCTATTGAGGGCCAAGCCATCAAGATGCTCAGCACCTTTGTGGGGCCAAATCTGCGCCAGTTGGACAACGAGTTGGAGAAGTTGGCGACCTATGCCAGTGGCCGCGCCGTCAGCGCCGGGGATGTGCGCCTGCTAGTCAGCGACGTCAGCGAGGCCCTGATCTGGGACATGACCGACGCCCTCAGCCGCCGGGACGGGCGCAAGGCCATGCAGGCGCTCTACGAACTGCGCAAGGGGGACGCCAACGCCTTCTATCTCCTCACCATGATCGCCCGGCAATATCGGGTGATCTTGCAGGTCAAAGAGGCGGAGCGCAGCCTGGGCAGCAACGAAACCGCCATCGGCCAGAAACTGGGCATCCACCCCTTCCCGGTCAAGAAAGCATTGGGCCAAAGCCGATCCTACAGCTTTGAGCAGTTAGAAGACATCCTCGAACAGATGTTAGAAGCCGACTACGCCATGAAGACCGGTGCGGATCAGGAAACGACCATCGATCTGATGGTGGCGGGGCTTACGCGACGGCGCTGATCAACAATATTATGTTGCCGAGACGAAAAGAGGGGCTGGAGATCCGCGGATCTCCAGCCCCTCTTTTCGTCTCGTTTGTTCCATTTCTATTCCACCAAGTGACGCTCGATCACGGCCACAAACTCAGCAAAAGAGATGGGTGCGTCCACGGGCAGATGATCTCCCGGGGAGGCAAAAGGATGAACATGCCAACCGCCTGCATTGTCCGCACCAAAAATCCGTTCCCCTTGGTCAATAAGAGCAAACGCTGTTCGCCCTGACACCTCGTTGAAAAAGGCGTCCATATAATCACCGTCAACCAGCTCCACACGCACCTTGATAGCCGTGGTCGTGAGACGCAAGACTATTGGAATCGTACAAATCCCTGAGTTTCGGGCAACCAAGAAGATATGGGCCTGAAATTCTGCCAGCGTCATGGCAAGGTCGCACCCAATTCTAGGAGACGCGTCTCATCAGTAACGGCGGCCTCCCATTCCCAATAATCCTGTTCGACAGTGTAGGAATGGCCGTTCGGGATACGACCCGTTTCCCATTCTTGCGCGAATTTTGCGAAGGTCATGGCATAGCGTTGTTCAAAAAGCGCCCTTTGGGCCACGACTTCTTTGAGTCGCAAACGCACCAAATCCTTCATTGCCAGGGACAAGGCGACTTCTACACGCAATTCTTGAGTCAGTTCACTCAGAATTTGATAGATCGGTTTTGAGATAACATCAATCGCCATATACCCTCCTTTCCTTCAGACAAAAAGATTTTGACACGCATAGTATACACCAAACTTGGTATACCCCGAACTTGCGAAAAATCAGGTTGCCCTAATTGACAACCGCATACCCCGCCTCCGCCCCAGCCTCCTGATCCATCTTCATCAACAACGCCGCGGTGATCCGCGTGTTCTCTTCCACGGCCAGTTGCAGGAAGAGACCTTCCCCGGCGGCGTAGAGGGCGAGGAAGCTGATCAGCCCGGTCAGCAGGCCGCCCAGGGCCAGGATGATGGCTTCGCCGCCGCCGAGGGGGGAGGCGATCCCGTTGGTGGAGAGCAGATCGGTCACTGCCCCGCCAGCCAGCAGCCCGGTCACAGCCCCCACCACCCCCATCACCAGGGAGAGCCAGGCCAACACCTTCAACAAGATCCCGATCACCCGCAACATCCCAAACCGCTTGGGTACCATCATTTGTGCGCTGTTCATGGTTTTCTGCTCCTGATTTTTGGAATTTATTTGAGGTTGAGATTGGGGGGATTAAGAGATTGGGAGATTGATTCAGGTCAATCCCCCGACTCCATACAATCACAATAAAACACCCTTGCGAAAGATGCAAGGGTGTGGAAGTAGCTAAATTTATGCAAAGGGCAGGGTAAGAAGCGTTAGGCAGTGGGTGCCTTTTCTGCACTCTTGGTTGGGCTGGCCGTGTCAGCGCTCTTCTTTGCCGGCTCACTTGTGGACGCGCCATTTTTGGCCGTGTCACCTTTGGCGGCATCCGCCTTGATTTCCGTGCCGGTTTCGCTGGGCTTGGCGGCGGTGTCGGCCTCTTTGCCGGTCCCGGTCCCGTTGGTGGAGCCGTTGGCCGACTCTTTGGTGCTGGGTTTGCTGTCATTGATATACCAACCGCTGCCTTTGAAGTGGATGGCCGGGGTACTCAACTGTCGCTCCACCGCGGTGCCGTGACAAGTCGGACAAGCGGGAACCGATCGGTCTGAATAGGAGGTCAATTTCTCAAAGTCATCGCCACAGCTTTGGCAAACATATTCGTAAATAGGCATCTTCTTTACTCCTGGATAAAACCCAAACAAATCTAAAACAGCACAAAGACCAAAACAACAAGAACTGGTCACGAGATCCCCATGACCAGCCCAAAACGTTGCAAGTATAACCAATCAGTCGCGAGTTGTCGAATTCGTCTGGGTTTAACCAAACATTATATGCATTTTTTGTTGGCATCATCTGCTTGCACAAAGCCTCTCCTTCTGCTAAACTGGCAAGGGTTTACTTGTGTCTAATTGACCACAACGCGCTGCGTTATTCAAAAGCTCAGATGCGTTTTTGTTTGATATTGAGGCATGGCACTGGGGCCAACTCATGGGGACCGGGGGCATTTGCCGTCGGTTTTTGTCTATATTACCATCAAGTTAAACGAGCATAGGCACGGCGGACGGTGGGCGCGTTGGGCAAATGAACAACACAGGTGTTGCAAAAACAGAAGCGATAACGGGGATCAGTCAACAACTGACCCAGGCTTACCCAAGTCTGACCGAGCGGGACATTGCCTTGTTGCAGCAGATCGAGACCAGTCTGCCCCTCACCGCGGACATCAGCCGGGCCGATGTGTTGCTTTATTGCCAGACAAATCAACAGCGCATCCAAGTTTTTAGCCATGCGGCTCCCGCCTCCATTGCGTCGCTCTATCGTCAATCAGCCAACAAGCGCACCTTTTCCAAGGATGATCAACCTCTGGTCCACCGGGCACTGCACGAAGGAACCGGGGGACGCTATCGCAAGCCTGTCCTCACCGACGGTGCCCCGGTGATCCAAGAGGTGATCCCAGTTTTCAACGCCGCCCGCCGGGTGATCGCCGCCCTGGTGATCGAAACCAACATGATCGAGCATGAGCGGCACAAGCGGCGCAACAATCATTTTCGCAAGGCCCTGCACTGGCTACATCTGATGGTGGCCCGGGGCGAGATCGAAGCAGGTCAAAATCTGAGCCGCTTTGGCCCCTTTGACGGCATTTACATGGTCAACACCGACCGCCAAGTGGTCTATCTGAGCGGGATCGCGGCCAACTTGTTTCGCTCCATTGGGTTGGTGACCGATGTGCGCCGTCATCATGTCTCAACCCTGGAATCCATTGACGAGGAGATGGTGGAACAGTCTTTGCGGGCCCAGCGTTGTCTGGAAAAACCCCGCGAGGACGAGGATGGCCGCCTGTGGGTGCGCAAGGTGATACCCTTGCGAGCGCCGCCCCACAGTTGGCAGCGTATCCGCCGCCGCTTTATGTGGCCCCGATCCGGGTCCAAGGACAACAGCCTGGAGATGGACGCCGCCCTGGTTTTGGTTCACAACGCCACGGAGGCCGTGCAAAAACAGCGGGAACTCAACGTCAAGTCGGCCTTGATCCAGGAGTTGCATCACCGGGTCAAGAACAATTTGCAGACCATCGCTGCTGTGCTGCGTATGCAGTCCCGGCGCAGCCAAAGCGATGAAGCCCGTCAAAATCTGAACGACGCCGTCAATCGGGTCTTGAGCGTCTCGGTGATCCATGAATTTTTAAGCCAAGATGGTCACCATCCCATCAATATCAAAGATGTGTGCAGGCGCATCGCCACCCAGGTACAGCAGGTGACCAGCAATCCGGATCAGGTGATCGACATCCAGATCAGCGGTCCCAACATCCGCCTGCCGGCCAGCCAGGCCACGGCCACAGCCTTGGTGGTGAACGAACTGCTGCTCAACGCCCTGGAACACGGTATCAGCGACCGGCTGGACGGGCGCATCACCATCACCCTGACGGATCTAGGGGATCAGGCCCAGTTGGTAATCCAGAACAATGGCAACGACTTACCGGTCAACTTTGCCTTGGATGACAGCCCCAGCCTGGGTCTCCAAATCATCCGCACCCTGGTGACCGATGACCTGAAGGGACAATTGGTGATCGAACCGGCCAAGGCAGACCCAACGGACGAGGTCGTCATCACCCCGATCAGTGGCACGCGAGCCGTGATCAAATTTCCCAAACGATCCTTGGCCGTAGAGTGAGCAGACCGGCTGAACAGACGTAATCGTTCACCCCCCGCCCCCCTGACCCCCCAACTTTGGGGGAACTGTCCACCACCTCCCCCAGAATTGGGGGCCGGGGGGCTGAGGGGGATGAACGGTTACGAACAGACAGACCGAGAATATCGAACCAATTGCGTTGCAGATCGTGGGCCAGATTAGGCACATTGGCCCCTGGCCTCTAAAATAATGGAAGCAGTCACTCATCCCGGCCCCCCGGCCCCCAATTCTGGGGGAGGTCATGGACAGTTCCCCCAAAGTTGGGGGGTCAGGGGGGCGGGGGTGAACGCTTACAAAATAACGGATAGAGTACAAAGTTATTGGGGCTTGGGCCAACAGAAAACCGCCTATATGCCAGCCACATGCCGCCAGCCACATAAGGAGAGATGGCCGTGGAGAGAACACGAATAATTATTGCTGACGATGAATCTCTGATCCGCATGGATCTGCGGGAGATGCTGACCAATCTGGGCTATTTGGTGGTGGGGGATGTGGGGGATGGCCGCAGCGCCGTCAACCTGGCCAAGGAATTGCGCCCGGACATCGTGATCATGGACATCAAAATGCCCGACATGGATGGCATTGAGGCGGCCAAGATCTTGACCGAAGATCGGGTGGCTCCGGTGCTGTTGCTCAGCGCCTACAGCCAGCAAGATCTGGTCAAACGGGCCCGGGAGGCTGGGGTGGCTGGCTATTTGGTCAAGCCCTTCCGGGAGACGGACCTGACCCCGGCCATCGAGGTGGCCCTGGCTCGCTTCAGTGAATTCCGCGCCTTGGAACGGGAAGTTGGGGATCTGCAAGAGACCCTGGAAACCCGCAAGCTGGTGGAGCAGGCCAAGGGCATCCTCATGGACACCCAAGGTCTCCACGAAGCCGAGGCCTTCCGCCGCATCCAAAAGATGAGCATGAACAACCGCAAACCCATGAAAGCCGTGGCCGAGGCCATCATCTTGGCCCACCAGGTTGGGGAACATTAGATCGGGGATTGGGGATTGGGGATTGGGGATTGGGAGCGATTGTAAATTCGCAATTCTCCCCTCGCAACTCGGAGACATACGTTTTGAAACTTTCTATCATCATGCCCGTGTTCAACGAGCGGGCGACCTTGGAAGAGATTGTAGAACGGGTGCGGGCGGTTGATCTGACCATCAACCGGGACAGCACCAACACCATGCTGGATGGCCCCGTGGTCTTCGAGCGGGAGATCGTGATCGTGGACGATGGATCCACCGACGGCACTCGCTCCATCCTGGACGCCTGGAAGAGTGCCCAGCCCGATGATATGCTGATCATCTATCACGAGCAGAATGGCGGCAAGGGCGCGGCCCTGCGCACGGGCTTCCAACACGCCACGGGCGACATCTTCGTGATCCAAGACGCCGACCTGGAATACGATCCCCGGGACTATCTGCTCCTGTTGGAACCGATCCTGGAGGGCCGCTCACCCGTGGTCTACGGCAGCCGCTTCATGGGCGGTCCCCGCTCGGCCATGAGCCTGACCCACACCCTGGGCAACCGCCTGGTCACGGTGATCACCAACCTGCTCTATGGCACCATTCTCAGCGACATGGAAACCTGCTACAAATGTTTCCGCCGGGACGTGATCACCGGCATCCCCCTGCACAGCCGCCGCTTCGAGATCGAGCCGGAAATGACCGCCAAAATTCTCAAACGGGGCTACGCCATCTACGAAGTCCCCATCAGCTACAATGGCCGCCAGTTCCACGAAGGCAAGAAACTGACCTGGCGAGACGGCTTCAGCGCCCTGGCCACCTTGGTCAAATATCGCTTTGTGGACTAAAAACCGGGCATGATCCACAAATCTCCACGAATTTTCACGAATCTATCACCCATCGAGACGCTCCGCTGGGGCGTCTCTTTTGTGTTGGCCCGCGCCCGGCTCTCCAATGCCACTCTCTTCCGCCTGGGAGTGATGGGTTTCACCCTCCTCACCTTTGGCCTGGGCTTTCTGCTTTGGGAGCGCTTTCCTTTTCGAGAAGACGAGGCCATCTACGCGTATTGGGCTCTTGTCTTCGCCAGGATCGATCCTTGGTTTTTGACCGTGTGGCCCGACAAGCCGCCTCTCTTTCTCTGGAGCCTGGCTGGGGTTTTCGAGATCATCGGTGCCTCTCCGGCCTCCGCCCGCCTGTTGAACATGACCCTCACCGCGCTGACCGTGCCCGTGGTGGCCGCCATCGCCCACCGCCTGTGGGGCCGCACCGCCGGGCTGTGGGCCGCGGCCACCTTTGCCCTCAACCCCTTCGTCCTCAGCTTCGCGCCCACGGTCTACACGGACCCCATGCTGGTGCTGTGGGGGATGGTCGCCCTCTACGCCGCCCTCTCCCGCCGTCCCTTTTGGGCCGGACTATTTCTCGGCGCGGCCATCATGACCAAGCAGCAGGGGGTGCTGTTTGTGCCGCTGGTTTTTGTGGCAATGGCGAATGGCGAACGGCGAATGGCGAATGCGAAGAGCAATCCTTCCCGCCCCCCACCCCCCAATCCCCAATCCCCAATCCCCACTCTGCCATTCGCCATTCGCCATTCCCTCGGCCTGGTCGCGATCATCGCCCCCATCGTCCTTTGGGACAGCCGACGGTGGGCCGTGGCTCCGTCACCGTGGGACTTGGCCGTGGGGAATTATGGCGGGGTGGCGCTGTTGTCGCCGGATCAATGGCTGTCCCGCTGGCAGACGTGGGGTGGGCTGCTTTGGCAGTTGGGCGGGAGCTGGGCTGTGTGGGTTGGGTTGGCCGTAGGGGTGATCTTAATTAAGGCAAAAGGCAAAAGGCAAAGTGCAAAATGCAAAAGGTTGTGGGTTGACACCCAATCCCCAATCCCCAATCCCCAAGCCCTCCTCCTCTGGACCCTGGGCTTCGTCGTCCTCCACCTCTTCACCACCGTCCAGCCCTGGGACCGCTATTTGCTGCCCTTGGCCCCCATGTTGGCCCTCTTGGCCGGGTGGATGGGGCATGGGCTGACCCAATTGAACGGCCACCGGACTGGGGCCATCTTGGGGCTGGCGTGGATCTTGTTGCTCCTGCCAACCGGGTTGACCGCGGCTCAGGGCGGCGCGCCCTTGGGTGGAGATCATGGGGACTACGCCGGGTTTGACGCGGCCCTGGCCTGGTTTCAGGCCAATGCGCCAACGGATGCCGTACTCTATCACCAGGAATTGGGATCTCAATACAGATTCTATCTCTTTGACCAGACCCAAGAGCATGGCGGTTACGACCTACGCTGGACCCCCAGCGCCGTCTATCTGGCCGACAACGCCGCCAAAACGCCCACCCTGCGCAAATTCATGATCCAACCCGACTGGGCCGCCACCCGGGATCAGGCCCGCTATTTGCCCATGCGGGACATGGCCTGGCTGCCCCGCTTCCATGCGGGCAAGTTCACCGTCTACGAAATCATGGCTCAACCACCTTGTGGCGACGCAAAATACGCCACCCAAACCTGCTCTAGCCGGGTCCGTGACCCGGCGGGTGCTTCCCAGGATCTTCTTTGGTCAACCCGCCGGGTCACGGACCCGGCTAGAGCCACGGGTTCGCAACCAGGAGGCGCGCCATGAAATCTCGCCGATCCTGGCTGCCCCATGTGGCCGTCGCCCTGGCCCTGGCCTGCTTCATCCTCGCCCTCTTTGCCCGTCTGCTTTTCACGGACCGGGTGCTGGCAAGCGGGGATATTCTGCACTATTTCTACCCCTATCGGGACTACGCGGCCGCCGCCTTCCGAGGGGGCCGCATCCCCCTGTGGAACCCCTTCATCTTTGTGGGCGTGCCCTTTTTGGCCAATCCCCAAGCCGCGGTCCTCTATCCCCTGCACTGGCCCTTGAGCTGGCTGGCCGTCACCAAACAGATCTATTGGAGCGGGGCCATCCACGGCTGGATCTTGGGCTACGGCGGCTATTGGCTCATGCGGCGCTGGGGCTACAGCGCCTGGGCCGGGCTGACCACGGGGCTGATCCTGGCCGGCAGCGGCTTTTACGGCGGGCTGCTGGGCCACCTCAACCAGATGAACGGGGTGGCGTGGCTGCCGTGGATGTTTCTAATTTTTAATGGAAATTTGAAAATTGAGAATGGGGTGGGGGGTGAGGGAAAGGCAAAAAGCAAAAGGCAAAGGGCAAAAGGCAAAAGTGGGGCGGGTGACACCCAATCCCCAATCCCCAACCCCCTCTTCGCCATCTGCGCCTTCGCCCTGCTTGTCGCGCTGACGTTGCTGGCGGGCCACACCCAAACAGCGTATATCAACCTCTTCGGCGTGGGCGTTTGGGTGGCCATAACCGAGGGGAGCCGAATCCGAAGAAGTCCGACTTTTGGAAAAAGTCGGACTTCTGGGTCGCTCCCCCATTCTCAATTCTCAATTCTCAATTCTCAATTCTCAATCTACCTCCTCGGCACCGCCCTCGGCCTCCTCCTCTCCGCCGCCCAACTGCTGCCCACGTTGGAACTGAGCGGCCTGGGTCTGCGCAGCGGCGGGTTGACCTATGCCGAAGCCAGCAGCTTCAGCCTCAAGCCCCTGTATCTGCTGTGGACCCTGCTGCCCAGCTACGGTCTGCGGGATCTGAGCGTGGTCTTCGACACCTTGGGTTACACAGAATTTGTGGCCTACGTAGGGCTGATCGGGCTGATTTTGGCGATACTTGGCGGATGGAAAGGCCGGGGAATCGGTCGCACCTTTGGGCTGATCTTCGTGGGGCTGGGCCTCTTTTTGGCCTTGGGCCGCTGGAACCCTATCTATTTCTTGATGTACAAAGTCCTCCCCGGCTTCGACCTCTTCCGCACCCCAGCCCGCTGGATGATGCTGTATACGATGGGTGCGGCGGTGCTGGCTGGGGCTGGCGTGGAAGATTTAAGATTGAAGATTGAAGATTGGATGACGAGAAGATCGTCGCATCCAATCTTCAATCTTCAATCTTCAATCTTCCTTCTCCTCACGTTTTTCCTGGCCACGGATCTAATCTTGGCTTCGTCAGCCCTGCCCCACACCCACCCCACCGCGCCCCAGGCGGTCTATGATGTGCGCACGGCCCCGGCCTTTTTGCTCAGTGACCCGGCCCGCACGACCCTCTCCGCCGCCGGGGCCGGACGCTTTTTGAGCATGAGTACCATCACCTTTGACCCCGGGGACATGGCCGACTTCCGCCGCATCTTCCGGGAGGGGAAGCCGTCCCAATTGGACGAGACCGCCTTCCGGGAACTGGTGATCGCCCAAAAATCCCAAGAGATTCTGGCCCCCAACCTGCCCCTGCTCTGGCGCATCCCGGCCCTGGACGGCTTTGACGGCGGGGTGCTGCCCTTGCAACGCTACATCCAGGGGTTGAGCCTCTTCATCCCCGCGGATCAAGTGGTGCCCGATGGCCGCTTGCGGGAACAGGTGGCGGAGATGCCCCCTGCCGCCCTGCTCAGTCGCTTCAACGTGCAATATGTGATCACGGACAAAGTGCGAGATCTCTGGTTCGAGGGCGTCTACTTTGACCGCCAGATCGGGGCGCAGATCTCCCCCGATGGGTTGGCACAGATCGAGCTAATCCCGGATCTGCCCTTCCAAGCCACCCAAATCGCCCTCATCGCCACGGTGAGCGGAGATCTCTCTGGCTTGGCCGACACAGCCCTGCCCGTGGCCCAGATCGAGCTGACCCAAGATGGAAAATCGGCGGAATCCTGGTCGCTGACCGCGGGCGGCGCGCCCGGTGCCCAGATCGCCGACCCCGCCCTGGACAGCCCCCTGGCCGCATCCGCCGGGGCCGTTGTGGCCTATCGGGATGTGGATGGCGGCAAGCAGGAATATCTGGTCCGCCTGCCTCTGGTCACCCCCGCCACGCCGGACGGCATCACCCTCTACGCCACCGCGCCGGGGATCAGCGTGACCGTGCAGGCCGTCACTTTGGTGGATGCGCGCACGAGCACTTTTCAGTCCCTGCTGCCCAGCGACCGGGGCCGTTTCCGCCTGGTCCATAGCGGAGATGTGAAGATCTATGAAAACATGGATCTGCTGCCCAGAGCCTATTTGGTCCACAACACCCTGCCCGCTGTGGATGTGGACGCGGCCCTGGCCCGGCTGAAAGTGGGCGACCTGGGGCCGGACAGCGCCGTCATTGAGGGGGATCTGGCCCTCACCGGCTCGCCCAGCCCCGACGACAGCGCCGAGATCCTGGCCTATGCGCCGGAGCGGGTGGAAATTCAAGTCCGCAGCGCCAAGGAGGCCCTGTTGGTGTTGAGCGACAGCTTCTATCCCGGCTGGCAGGCCACGGTGGACGGGGTGGCCGCGCCTATTTTGGCGGTCAACGGGCTGGTGCGGGGGGTCTCTGTGGCCGCTGGGACGCATACGGTGATCTTCGCATACGATCCCCTGGGTTGGCGGCGGGGGCTGTGGATCAGCGGGGCAGGGGTGTTGATCTGGTTGGGATTATGGGGGATCTCAAAATCACTGTTAGCGCGAATAAGTCCTGGGTTAATCAAAAACGAGTGAATGGGGTACAACCACCCGCCCCACCCTGAAAGGCCCCATGCCCCCACGTTGTACTCTTGGCGGTTCCCTGCTAAAATAGGATTTCCACGACCCGACCATCCCATTGTTTTTCCAAAAAAGACCGGAAACCCAAACCACCCACCAGGAGGACAGTTCTATGTCCACACCCAGCGCCGCTTTGCGAGGGATGCTCACCGTTGATCAGCTTGCGCAATTGGTGGCAAGTGAGGAGATCGAGACGGTGGCGGTCTTTTTTACGGATCTGTACGGGCGGTTTATGGGCAAGCGTTTTGATGCGGAGTTTTTTCTGGCCTCCCTGGACGACGGCACCCATAGCTGCGATTATTTGCTGACCGTGGACATGGAGATGGAGCCGGTGCCGGGCTACGAGTATGCCAGTTGGGAACTGGGCTACGGCGATTTCCATTTGGTGCCGGATCTGGAGACCCTGCGCATGGTGGATTGGCAGGAAAAAACGGCGATGGTGATCTGCGATGTGGAGGACGAGAAGAGCCACCAGTTGGTCTCCGTTGCCCCTCGCTCCATGTTGCGCACCCAGTTGGACCGGGCGGCGCAGATGGGCTATACGGCCAAGGCTGGCTCCGAGTTGGAGTATTATCTCTATCGCACCTCCTATCGGGACGCGGCCAAGCAGGGGTATGAGGGCATGGAGGCGGCGGGCTGGTATATCGAGGACTATCACGGGCTGCAAGGGGCGCGCACGGAGGACTTTCACCGGGCCGTGCGCCGGCATCTCAAGCGGTCGGGGATTCCGGTGGAGAATTCCAAGGGTGAGTGGGGGCTGGGTCAGCACGAACTGAATGTGCGCTATGCGGACGTGTTGGCCATGGCCGACCGTCATGCTGTTTATAAAACGTGTCTCAAAGAGGTGGCAGACCAGATGGGGCTAAGTGTGACTTTTATGGCCAAACCCCGGCACGGCCAGGCCGGCTCCAGTTGTCACATCCACCTCAGTTTGTGGGATGAGACGGGCAACGCCTTCCCTGGGGAGACGGCGTTGGGGCCGGTGATGGCGTCGGACATTTTCCGTTGGTTCCTGGGCGGGTGGATTGCCCATGCGCCGGAGATGATGGTCTTTTACGCCCCCACCATCAACTCGTACAAACGCTATCAGGCCGGTTCCTGGGCACCGACCCGGCTGGCTTGGTGCTATGACAACCGCACGGCCGGCTTCCGGGTGGTGGGCAAGGGGCCGAGTCTGCGTATTGAGTGCCGAGTGCCCGGCGCGGATGTCAACCCCTACTTGGCCTACACCGCGGCCCTGGCCTCCGGGCTGGACGGTATCGCCAACCGCATCGAGCCGCCGCCCCTCTTCCAGGGGGACATCTACGCCGCCCAACATCTGCCCCACGTCCCCAAGACCCTGCGCCACGCCACGGATCTCTTCGAGGCCAGCGATTTCACAAAACAGGTTTTGGGCGCAAAAGTCGTCGAACACTACACCCACTTCTTCCGCACGGAACAAGCCGCCTACGACAACGCGGTCACAGACTGGGAGCGGCAGCGGTATTTTGAGCGAATTTGAGACAGGGAGATTGGGAGACAAGGAGAAGAGGAGACAAGGAGACGGTGTGATACCATCCAATCTCCCAATCTCCCAATCTCCCAATCTCCCAATCTCCCAATCTCCCAATCTCTCTGTCAACCAACCAACAAACCAACAAACAAACCCGGAGCTAACCCATGCGTTTACAAGACAAAGTCGCCCTGATCACCGGGGCGAGCGGTGGAATTGGGCGGGAGACCGCCTTGCTTTTTGCCCAGGAAGGCGCGGCCATTGTGGCCGTGGATGTGAATGATGTCGGCGGCCAGGAGACCGTGCAGATGATCATGGACGCCGACGGTGGTCGGGCCGTTTATGTGCATGCGGATGTCTCCAAAGCGGCGGATTGTGAACGGATGGTGGCCGCGGCCGAGGATGTCTTTGGCAAGCTGAATGTGCTGTTCAACAATGCCGGCATCATGCACAGCGCGGACGACGACGCCATCAACACCGAGGAAGATGTCTGGGATCTGACCATGAACATCAACCTCAAGGGGGTCTTCCTGGGATGTAAATACGGCATCCCTGCCCTGCGTCGGGCTGGGGGCGGGTCCATCATCAACACGGCCTCGTTTGTGGCGATTTTGGGCGCGGCCACCCCGCAGATTGCGTACACGGCCAGCAAGGGGGGCGTCCTGGCCATGAGCCGGGAATTGGCCATTGTCCACGCCCGGGAGAATATCCGGGTCAACGCCCTCTGCCCCGGCCCCCTGCACACGGAACTGCTGATGAAATTTCTCAACACTCCGGAAAAGAAGCAGCGGCGGCTGGTCCACATCCCCATGGGGCGCTTTGGCCAGGCCAAAGAGATGGCCCAGGCCGCCCTCTTCCTGGCCTCGGATGAGTCGTCCTTTGTCACCGGCAGCGATTTTGTGGTGGACGGCGGCATCACCGCCGCCTATGTGACACCGGAATGAACTCGGTCGCCAGCTGTCCATTGCCTGGATTTGGTTACAGTAAGGGTCAGATGACCCAAATAGTTTAGGCTAATCGACCGTTTTCGATATGGGGATCATGGGGTATACTAGGTAAACCTCTGAACGTGCGCACACAAATGCCCCGCTGTTTGTGGTATCTTGTCAATTTTCCTACGACCTCTTGTTGTGAAAGATAGAGAACCATTCATGTTTAAGCTTTCTCCTCGTGGTTTCAGCGGACGTCGTTTTGGACGTCCCGGTGTGGTGGTGATGGTTGCGGTAGTTTTGGCAGCTTTTGCCTTCTTGTTGCCGGCGGCGGCCCCCGCCACCTATGCCCAGCAGCCCTCTCCCACCTTTGATCTAACCCAGGTCAACCCACCCGCCAGCCGCTCCTTGGCCTTGCGCGGACAGCCGCTTTTCTCGGAAAACTGCTCGCCCTGCCACGGGGTCACCGGCAACGGGGATGGTCCCACGGCTCCCCAGCTGCCGGATCCCCCCTCCATCTTCGCAGACCCAGCCACGGCCTGGGAAATCACCCCGGCGGAGTGGTTCTATGCCGCCAAGTTTGGGCGGCTGGAAAAGCTGATGCCCCCTTGGCAAAATTCTATGACCGACGCCCAAATTTGGGACACCATCTATTTTGCCTGGCAATTGCATACCAATGAGCTGAATTTGGTCAACGGTCAGGTTCTCTATGATGAGCAGTGCGCCGCCTGTCATGGTTCCGGTGGCGCGGGGGATGGTCCAGAGGCCGAGGCGGATCTGCTCAACCTGGCCGACCCGACCTATGCCATGTCCGTCAGCCAGGCGGACTGGATGGCCGGTTGGCAGACGGCCCACCCAGAAGAGGGCGGGGCGTGGAGCGAACAGCAGCAGCGCAATGTGCTGGAATATATTCGCTCCTTCAACTATGCCCCCACCTGGGAACCCCCCTTCCGCGCCGGGAACGCAGTCTTTCAGGGGAACGTGATCCAAGGTTCGGCCCACGGCGCGGATGTGGCCGGGATCGAGATCGAACTGGACGCCTTCATGGGCTTTGAGCCAATCGCCAACTTCACCTCCACGGTGGCGGCGGATGGCACCTTCGTCTTTGACGGATTGGACCCCAACCCGGAGATCATCTACATGGCGTCCGCCTACTATGGCACCATCGGCTATAGCAGCCAGCCCCTCAACTTCACCCCGGATACAAATGTGTTGGACACCAGCATGACGGTCTTCGAGACCACGGATGATCCCACCGGGTTGACCCTGGCCCGCATGCACTGGATCGTCGATTCCCAGCCCGGTTTTCTGATTGTGGGGCAGATCGCCACCTATGGCATGGACGGGGACCGCACCTTCATCGGCGCAGCGGTGGCGGGGATGACCGAACCGGGAACCGTGGCCATGTATGTGCCCGCGGCAGCCGAGGAGATCAGCTTCCAAAATGGTGAATTGGGCGGGCGTTTCCAGCAGGTGGGCAACCTGATCTATGACACATCGCCCATCGCCCCAGGAGCCGGCACGCGTCAGATCATCGTGCGCTATGTGATTCCCTATAACGATACCCAAGCCATGATCGATCAGGAGTTGCTCTATCCGACCCAGGATTTTACCCTGTTGGTGGCGGAATTGCCCGGACTGGAAGGCAATGTGACCGGATTGGAGTTTGGCGGTGTGCAGAGCCTTTCGGATCAAAGCTATCTGCTCTGGCAAGGACTGGAGCTGGCCCCCCAGAAAATCACGGCCACCCTTACTGGGCTGTTGGCACCAGGGGCTATCGATCCCCGATCCGTTCAGTCCGCTTCAGGTGGCAGCAGCGCCGGTGCAGCGGGTGGATCTGATGTGGCTCAACCTTTGGAAATGTGGGTGATTTTGCTCAGTGGGGCGGTTGTGGTCTTGGCCCTGGTGGCCGGGTTGATCTGGTCACGTCGCCGGGGGCAGGTGGATGGGCGGGTGTCTATCCCGGATCTGCGTCAGGAACGCAACAACCTGGTCGCCCAGATTGCCCGCTTGGATGATCAGCACGCCTTGGGTGAACTGGATGGGTTGGCCTGGGAGCGGCAACGCAGCCAATTGAAGGCGCAACTGATCCAAATCGCGGCCAAGTTGACGAAACAACAAGCGGGCAACCCTGAATCCAGGGAGTAAAGCGGTTTAGTAATCGGCTTTGACACGCAACGTGTTATTAATGTATGATTCATGTGTGCTGGATTACATTTCGATCTGTTTCGTTGGGCATATCGCTATTTTGGGATTTCTGAAACAGGCCTGAATATACCCCCTGTGCATTATTCCACCGACTCGATCCACAAGTTTACATCTGAGCCAACACGCAACGAGAGCGAGTATGCGGCAAGTCGCGTGTTGGCTCAGATGATTGTAAAAAAAGTCTTGAACCGATCTCGTGTACATGACCCAAGGAGGGGACATATGCGAAAGGTAGCGCTCTTCATTACGTTAGTCCTGGCCATCGTCCTGTTGGCTGCTTGTGCCGCTGGTTCTGCCGGCCCGATTGGCCCCCAGGGGCCTCCGGGTCCACAAGGCGCGTCGGGTCAGGCTGGGCCTCCTGGTCCTCTGGGGCCTGCTGGTCCTGCCGGTCCCACGGGGGAAGCCGGACTCAGCTACCACGCGCCCACCTATGTGGGGTCCGACGCCTGCCAGGAGTGTCATGAGGATCTGTATAACACTTACGCCCAAACCGGTCACGCCTTCGGGTTGACGAAGGTGGTGGATGGTGAGGCCCCAACCTTCCCCTTCTCCGAGGTGGCGAACCCGCCCGAAGGCTCTACGTGGGATGATATCCTGTACGTACTTGGCGGGTTCGCCTGGCAGGCGGTCTTTGTCGATAAAGAAGGCTATGTCATCACCGGGGACGCGGATGCGACGACTGCGTACAACCTTGCCAACAGCGACCTGAAGATGGGGGATGATTGGGCAGCCTACCACGCAGGGGAGATTGTTTCCCTTGACTGCGTTTCCTGTCACACCACCGGCTATCAGCCCGATGGCCACCAAATGGGGCTGGAGGGACTGGTCGGCACTTGGGCAGAGGATGGCATCGGCTGTGAAAATTGTCATGGACCGGGCGAGAACCATGTCAATGACCCCTATAAGGTCAGCATGTCCATTGAGCGAGATGGTCAGCTCTGCGGTCAATGCCACGCCGAGGAAGATGTCACCACCATCAGCGCCAGTGATGGCTTTGTGCATGTGGGCCAGCAATACAGCGAGCTCTATTCATCCAAGAAACGGGTGATGGACTGTGTGGATTGTCATAATCCCCACCAGACTGTGGTCTATGCCAGCAAGGCCGACCTGGAGCCGACGACCACGGATTGTCAAACCTGTCACTTCGATCAGGATGAGTATCAAAAGATCAATGACCGTCGCCATGCCAATTGCGTGGATTGCCACATGCCGCGCATGGACCAGGTTGCTTTGGCGGACCCGGACAAGTTCTCTGGGGATGTGCGTAGCCATCTTATGGCCATCAACCCCAATGCCAACAACCAGTTCGCCTCCGACGGCAGCGTTTCTCAGCCCTATGTCACCCTGGATTTCGCCTGTCGCAGTTGCCATCGAGATGGTGGCAAGGGGCCGAACCTGGAAAATGATGCCTTGATGGAGGCCGCCTTGGGCTTCCACGACCGGGATCTCTCCGGCTCGTTGAACAAACCCTAGCTTTTTCACAGCAGAGTTGGCAGATGGCCAAAAACTGGGTCTCTGCCAACTCTGTTTTAGTGTGCGCGGGGATATGAACTATGCACCGACCAATCGACGGGTATGCGCCGCCTCCCCCAGCCAAGAGAGTGATCTGGCTGTGGTTTTTTTGCGTTTGCATGGCTACCCTGATCGGCGTGGTCATTCTGGGAGCCTCCTGGGCCACACCGGTTTTGGCCGAGACCAGCAGCCAAATTTCTCAGCCGGCACCCGCGCCGGATACGGCTTGCCGGGGATGTCACGGGGATAACCAACGGGAGATCGTCTTGCCTTCGGGCGAGGCGGTAAAGCTGTTGGTCTCTCTGGCACATCTGGATAGTTCGGTACACACGCGAAACGCCGAAACGCCGGTGAATTGTACCAGTTGCCACACGGGCGTGCTGCGTTATCGCTATCCTCACCAGCCCAACCCGGCCCAAAGCCTGACCGAGTTCAGTGGTGGGGCGTCGGCGGTCTGTGTGGATTGCCATTATCCCCACAATCCGTTTCATGAAATCCAAGATCCCGTGGAGGGTGACGGCGTTGCGGGTCTGTTGGACAAAGAAGGGTTGCCCGCCTGTACAGATTGCCACGGCAACCACGAGGTCGCCCCTGTGGATCAGATCGACGAGATCATGCCGGGGGCCTGTGTGACCTGTCACGCGGATCAACCCGAAGAATGGGCGGCCGCTTTCCTGGCTCCTCGACCGGGCCTGGGCCAAGGGGCCGACGGCTACGTAGGCAGCGAGCGCTGCATGGGCTGCCATGCGGACCGTTACCTGACCTGGCGGGAGACCCTGCACGCCACCACCATCCAGCGGGTGGCGGATGCCCCCCAGGCTGTGGTGGCCGACTTTGCGGTCGATGACCCGGATCGCACCTTTGACCTGGCGCAGGTGGCCCTTACCATCGGCGGAAGATGGCAACAGCGCTTTATCACACAGACCGTGTCTGGGGATCTGTTGGTCCTCCCCGGTCACTGGAATGTGGCTACCCAGGAGTGGGTGGCGGATCACGCCGCCGAGGGCGCAGGGGAGGGCGAGACCGTGCCCTTGGTCAATTGGGTGGAATCGTGCAGCTTCTGCCATGTCACCGGGCTGGAGATTGCTGACCCGGCCCCCATGCTTGATGCGGCTGGGGTTGCCATGACCGACACCCTGGTCTCGGCCACGGCCGGCTGGTCGTTCCAAGAGTTTGGCATCGGCTGCGAAGATTGCCACGGTGCCGGCGCAGAGCACGTGGCGGACCCCGCCACCGTCAAGCCCTATAATCAGGCCGACGATCAGGTGTGCGGGGCGTGTCACAGCCGGGGCAGCTCGCCGGAGGGCCATCCCTTCCCGGCCACCTACAAACCGGGCGACACGTTGACCGATCATTTCACCCTCACCACGGATGCACCCACCCGCTGGCCCGATGGCAGCGCCCGCATCCACAATCAACAATACGCGGACTGGATGCTGGGCAACACCATGCAGGAGTCCGGCGAGATCCAATGCGCCACCTGTCATGCTGTGCATGGCGCGGGCCAGGGACCGTCCCAGTTGGTGGAACCCACCAACCAACTGTGTGCCTCGTGTCATGTGGAGAAATTGGCTTTGGCCAACCATATCCCCTATCATGAACAGGCCATGAAGAAGCGAGACTTCGCCTGCAACGACTGTCACATGCCGATGATGGCCACGGTGGCTGTGGACTATGATATTCATAGCCATACGTTCAAGCAGCCGAACCCCCAGGGCACACTGGATCATGGCGGGCTGGCGGCCATGCCCAATGGCTGTAACCAGTGTCACAAGAATCTGTCCGAAACGCCGGAATGGGCGGCGACCACCATTTCCTGGGCGCTGGATAAATATGTCATCCGCAGCACCTCTCCCTTTGGACCGGGGCCAACCCCAGCCTCGCCGCCGGTGCCCACGCCTCTGCCCTCTGCGGGTGAACAGCACGAGGTGTCGGCCTATGTGGACTTTGCCTGGGTATGGCCGCTCTTTTATGGGGTGTTGGCCTTGGTAGCGGTCATCGGGGCTGCTTTGGTGGCGCGTTTTGTCTGGCTGAGGAGAAAATCCCATGTGGGATAAAATCAATCGATTCATCACACCTGAACGCTCCTCTCCCCTGTGGATGCGGCTGATGCCCTTCGCCGCCCTGGTCTTTGCCGGGCTGACCATGTTCCTGGTCGGCGGAGCGGGGTGGGAGTATACCAACCGCTCCCAGTTCTGTGGTGAATCGTGCCACACCATGCCGCCCCAATATGAATCCTGGCAGGTCTCGTCCCACAGCCGGGTCAACTGTGTAGACTGTCATATTGGCCGGGCCTATATCGCCACCCAATTCTCCCGTAAGGCCCAGGACATCAGCCACGTGATCGAGTTTATCGGTGCCCACTACGAGGTGCCCATCTATTCCAAAAAACTGCGTCCGGCCACCGAGGCGTGCGAGAAATGTCACAGCCCGCAAAAATTCTCCGACGACAGCCTGCGGGAGTTCAAAACCTATAGCGCCGAACGCAACAACGAATTGACCACCATGTACATGGCCTTCAAGACCGGCGGCGGCACCCAACGCGAGGGGAGCGGCAAGGGCATCCACTGGCATATCGAAAACCAGGTGGAGTACATCGCCACGGATAGCGTGCATCTGGAGCAGGAGATCCCCTGGGTGCGGGTGACCGATGCGGCCACGGGCGAAATTGATGTCTATACAGACGTGAGCGTCGATCTGCCTGCGGATTTTGCCGAGCAAAACCAGGGCAACATCAAAGTCATGGACTGCATCACCTGTCACAACCGGGATTCCCACCCCTTCGATTCGCCCGATGCCGCCCTGGACGATGCCTTGAGCCGGGGTCTTGTGGATGTCACCATTCCTTATATTAAAAAGAACGCCCTGGCTGTGATGGAACGGGGCTATCCCAACATCGACGAGGCTCGTTCAGCCATTTGGGGGCTAAAAGGCTATTATCAGGCCAATTGGCCCGATTATTATGCCGACTATCAGACTACCGTGGACGCCTCCGTGGATCAACTGGCGGCCCTGTACGAGGGGATGGTCTACCCCAACATGGATGTGAGCTGGAAGACCCACCCCAACAACGTGGGCCACCTGGAATCCGCCGGTTGTTTCCGCTGTCATGACGGCAAGCACCTGAACGCCGAAGCGGAGAGCGTGCGCATCGAGTGCAACCTGTGCCACACCATCCCCGTGCAGAACCGACCCGACGGCACCATGCCCGATCTGACGGTGGAAACTGCCTTCGAGCCGGATACCCATATCGACAGCAACTGGATCTCCCGCCACCGCTTCGAGTTTGACAGCACCTGCGAAGGCTGCCACAGCGTAGAAAACCCCGGCGGCAAGGACAATGTCAGCTTCTGCGCCAACGCTGGCTGCCACGCCACGGAGTGGACCTTTGCCGGGCTGAACGCACCCAGCATTACGGACCTGACCAATGTGTTGGACGAATTGCTGCCCTCTTACCCAGAATCTCCCCTGACGTGGGATGATCTGGTGGGGCCGATTTTGCACACCCGGTGTGCCTCCTGTCATGGCGGCACCGCGGGGCTTTACCTGGATACCTATGAAGACCTGCTGGCTGGGGGTAATTTCGGGGCGGCGGTCGTGCCCGGTGATGCTGATGCCAGTCTATTGATCCAATTGCAGAAAGAAGGCCACCCGAATCGGTTGGCCCCCCGTGAACTAGAATGGATTGAAAAATGGATAAACGAGGGGATTCCGCGCTCATAGAGGTTCCTGAAAGGCAAAGTGCCCCAGGGGCGATTGAAGTGCGAGAAAATTTTAGAGGCAGGCAAGAAGTGGCGATGCACTCCTCTTTTGGGGGAAAGCGTTGGAGCCGCTCTGTGGCGCTCGTGCTGGCCTGGGCAGGGATTGCCTTGGTGATCCTTGGGGGGCTGGCTGTGCAAGGGCTGCGGGCGGATGTCCCAATGGACACGCCACCGCCGGACTATGCCTGTAAGGGCTGCCATGTAGACAGCACCAAGGAGGTTACGCTGCCCTCCGGTGAACTCTTGGTGGTCGGAGTGGATTTGGCCTTGTTGGCGGAATCAATCCACGGCGGCGTCACAGGCGGGCCGGATGGCACTGCACCCATTTACTGCACAGATTGCCATGCCCAAACCGACTTTCAGTTTCCGCATGTCAAAGCCCAGGGTGATTCGCCGATCCAGTCCCTTCAGGATCTGAACAAGGTGACCTCCCAGCGCTGCCAGGATTGCCATATCAACACACAGCCCCACAACCCAGGCCATCTCTTGGTCGAGGATGCCCAGGGGTTGCCCACCTGTGTGGATTGTCACGGCGGCCATCAAGTAGAGGATTCGGCTCTGATGGCCGCGGACTCTGTTGCCACCTGCCAAAGCTGCCACACTAACTATGACAATGAAATGGTCGATCGTGCCCACCAGGAACTGGTGGCCAACCTGGGTGAAGGCCAGAGCTGTCGTACCTGTCACACGGACGAGCCGCTTTATCCTGCCGATGCCCAATGCCGCACCTGCCACGATCTGCTGACCAGCCAGATCACCCTGGGGTCCGGCGAAACCTTGGATCTGCATGTGGATCAACAGCAACTGGCCGATTCGGTCCACGGCACCCGGCAGATTGAAGAGTTCCAATACCACGAACTGCTCTGCACCGAGTGTCACAGCGACGAAGAGCGCTATGCCTTTCCCCATCAGGTGATCCAAGAGGCGGATCGACGACAGATCACCCTGGTGGTTGGGGATGTGTGCGCCGACTGCCATGAGGACATCTATGCTCAGCAACAAGACAGCATCCACGCCCATGCCCTGGAAGACGGGGAGTTGGCCGCGGCCACCTGCGCCGACTGTCATGGCAGCCACAACATTCAATCACCCAATAAGCCACGGGGTAAAATTTCCTTGACTTGTGGTGAATGTCACAGCGAGATCGCCGAGCAGTATGCCCAAAGCGTCCACGGCGCGGCCCTGCTTGGGCAAAACAACCCGGACGTGCCGGTCTGCACCAACTGTCATGGGGTCCACGACATCAGCGATCCCCTGACCACCCTCTTCCGGTTGGGGTCACCCAAACTTTGTGGCGATTGTCATGCGGACGAAGAGATGATGGCCAAGTATGAAATCTCGACCAATGTCTTCAACTCCTATGTGGCGGATTTCCACGGCACCACGGTCACGCTCTTTGAAAAGCAATCCCCGGACCATGAGACCAACAAAGCGGTCTGCTATGACTGTCATGGGGTGCATAACATCATGCCCGTCTCCAGCGAATCCTCCCAGGTGATCAAGGAGAATCTGCTGGTCACCTGTCAGCAATGCCACCCGGACGCCACGGTCAACTTCTCCGACTCGTGGACCAGCCATTTTGAACCGTCCCTGGAACACAACACCCTGATCTATCTGGTCAATCTCTTCTATCAGATCTTGATCCCAGGGGTGTTGGCCTTCTTTGCGGTTCTCATTGCATCAGATCTATTCCGTCGCTTCATTCTGCGCCGGTCGCCAGAGAAAGAGGGTGTATCATGAGTGCTTCTGCGGAAAAACAGGGTCGCTCCCGGGCTTCCCGTGGGGCCGTTCACGGGACCGTTCACGGGGCCGCCCACGGGGGCGCGCCCGTCAAGTATCGCCGTTTTGACCGCTGGCAGCGGATTGAACACGCTCTTTTGTTGAGCAGTTTCACCATTCTATCGATTACGGGCATCCCCCAGAAATATGCCGGCAGTGACTGGGCCGGCGTCATGATCGCCCTCATGGGCGGCATTGAGGTCGTGCGGGTGATCCATCGGGTCTCTGCCTTCGTCCTTATGTTCGAGACCATCTATCATGTGGCGGCAGTGGGGTACAAGATCTTCGTGCGCCGGGTGGAAATGACCATGTTGCCCGGCATGAAGGATGCGGTTGATATTGTGCAAACCTTGGGCTATAACTTTGGCCTGAGCAAGAAAGCCCCTCAGATGGGCCGGTTCACCTTTGGGGAGAAATTGGAATACTGGGCGGTGATCTGGGGCACGGTGATCATGATCCTCACCGGTTTCGTGCTGTGGAACCCCATTGCCGTAACTCACTTCCTGCCCGGCTCCTGGATTCCGGCGGCCAAGGCGGCCCACGGTGGGGAGGCGCTTTTGGCGGTCCTTTCCATTGTCACCTGGCATCTGTACAATGTGCATGTGAAGCATTTCAACAAAAGCATGTTCACCGGGGAGATCAGCCACCACGAGATGGAAGAGGAGCATGGGCTGGAGTTGGCTCAGATCCAGGCCGGGTTGGTTCGCCCCGCCCCGGATGCAGAGACCCTGCGCCGCCGCCGAGCCGTCTTCATGCCGGTTGCCATACTCGCCTCCGTCGTGCTGCTTGCCGGGTTGATCTTCTTTGTCAGCTTCGAAAAGACGGCGATTACCACCATTCCCAGACAGAATGTGGAAATCGTTACCCCCGCGCCTTGATCGGTGGTGTAACCGTTCACCTCCGCCCCCCTTCGGCTGAACCCACGTCAAAGCCCGGCCCCCAACCTCGGGGGGAACTGTCCACGACTGCCCCCCAATTTGGGGGCAGGGGCAGCGGGTGAACAATCACGAATTGGTCCCCTCAACGCAGCGGCATGAACGCCATCATTCCCGGCGTCATAACCGATGCGCTGTCCATATCGGCGGATACCATTACAAATGCTATGTCAATAACATGACATTTGCCACTATCCGACCGGTCAATAATTGGGTATGTTTAGGGGGTTCCAGTTTTTGTTCTATGAGGACTCAGTGAGTGTTCAGGGCAAGGATTGGATATTCCTAAATTGGCTTGGTCACATACCGGAGTGTGTCGTTCTGGGGGTTGCTCATCTAACTGGCGTGCACACCCCCCGGACCGGTTCAGGTATCGTGCGTATGGCACAAGGAGGTGCTTATCGGATAACTACCCTATGCTTCGGTCTTTGTTCAAGCCACAAAACTGTAGTTTTCCCACATTTTTCACATTCTCGCGCGAGAATAAAGGAGAGATCTATGCGCAAGATCACAATCCTCGTGGGGTTGATCGTGGCGTTGGCGTTAGTAGGCATGAGTGTTCAGATTGCCGTAGGCCAACAAGAAACCCCCGAAACCATGACAGCTCCAGAGATTCCCTTTCTGGAAGAATGGATGAGTTCAGGCCATGCCGATGCAACGGCAGAGGCTTTCATCCACTGGGATGCGGACGATCCATCGGAAGTTCCAGCGAGTTGTGCCAAGTGCCATAGCGAACCAGGCTATCTAGACTTCCTGGGCGCAGACGGCACAGAAGCCGGTATCGTAGACAGCCCTGCCATCACTGGCACGGTCGTCTCTTGTGTGGCTTGCCACAACGATGCCACCCTGACCAAGGACAGCGTGGTGATGCCTTCGGGTGTCGAGCTGACCGGTCTGGGCGGAGAAGCCCGTTGTATGGAGTGTCATCAGGGCCGACAGTCCATGACCAGTGTCACCGCTGCGCTGGAGAAGGCTGCGGCTGAAAGTGACGATTCCATCGGCACAGGCCTCGGCTTCCTGAACATCCACTACTATGCCGCTGCGGCCACCAAGTACGGTACCGAAGCCAAGGGTGGTTTCCAGTACGACGGTCTGACCTATGATGGCAACTTTGCCCATGTTGAAGGCTACGATACCTGTATCGGTTGTCACAATTCCCACACCTTGGAAGTCAAGGTTGAGGAATGTGCCACCTGTCATGAGGGCGTGGCCACGGTAGATGACCTGAAGGACGTGCGTATGGCCGGCTCCCTGCGTGACTATGATGGGGACGGCGATATGGAAGAGGGCATCTACTACGAGATGTCGGGATTGTCCGATCAGTTGTACGGCGCGATTCAGGCCTACTCGACCTCGGTGCTTACGACACCCGTGGTTTACAATCCTGCTTCCCATCCGTACTACTTTGCCGATACCAACGGCAACGGGGAAGCGGACGCGGATGACGACCGTTATACCACTTGGACACCTCGCTTGCTCAAGGCAGCCTACAACTATCAGGTGTACAAGAAAGATCCGGGGGCCTATGCCCACGGTGGCAAGTACGACATCCAGCTCATGTACGATTCCATCGCCGACCTGAATCTGGCGCTGGGCGAAGCAGGGGTTGACATGTCGGCTGCCAGCCGCATCGACGCCGGCCACTTCGCCGGTTCGGAAGAAGCTTTCCGTCACTGGGATGAGGACGGTGCCGTTCCCGGCAGTTGTGCCAAGTGTCACAGCGCCGGTGGCCTGCCCCTGTTCCTGAAGGAAGGCGTGAGCATCAGCCAGCCCGTGGCCAATGGCTTCCAGTGCGCCACCTGCCACACGGATCAGGTTGAGTACGCGCTGCCCGAAATCGTCAGCGTCACCTTCCCCAGTGGGGCCAAGATTGACAGCGGCGATGCCAACACCAACCTGTGCATGAACTGCCACATGGGTCGTGAGTCGGGCGTCAGCGTTGCCCGGCTGATCGGTGATGCAGAAGATGATGTGGTCAGTGACAAGCTGCGCTTCCTCAACGTCCATTACTTCGCTGCCGGCGCAACCCGTTTCGGCACCGAGGCCAAGGGTGGCTATGAGTATGATGGCAAGCGATACGCCGCCTTCTTTGATCACAGCAATGACATGAACAACTGCACCGACTGTCACGGCGCCCATTCCCTGGAAGTTCAGGTCGAGGCCTGCGCCGAATGTCATGACGACATCGAGATCGAAACCGTTGAAGATCTGCATAATATCCGCTACAACTTCGCGGACTATGACGGCAACGGTGACGAAGAAGAAGGCGTCTACTACGAGATCGAGAGTCTGCAGACCGTGTTGTACGACGCTATGCGGACCTATGCTGCCGAAACAGCGGGCACCGGTATCCAGTACGATTCCCATGCCTATCCGTACTTCTTCATGGACGTCAATAACGACGGCGTGAAGGACGCGGATGATGGCGGCTACAACACCTGGACCCCGCGCTTGTTGCGGGCTGCGTACAACTACCAGTACGTGTCCAAGGATCCGGGCGCCTTTGCCCACAACGCTCCCTATGTCATTCAATTGCTGGTTGACTCGATTGAAGACATGGGCGGCGACGTCAGTGGGATGGAACGGCCCTAATCCAGCCGTTTTGTAACTGCCACCCTCTCCCAGCCTCCCCCAACCTGGGGGAGGAGCCGGATCACCGTAATCGGAAGTCCGGTCAACCTGATCGGTTCCCTCCCCAATCCTTGGGTTGAGTAGGCCGAATGGCCGTATCGAAACTTGGGGAGGGTTAGGGTGGGGTTGGTGGTTGCCGGAATTCAGGCAGTCATGGCTTGACACGTATGATCGTTAAGCCATGACTGTTCAGATTCCATGCAGGTGGACAGCCAGTTAAGAAAGGCCGGGTGCGTCATCCGTGCCCGGCCTTTTCTTTGCCCTTTTTGTTTTATTCTCTATCTGTTTGATGAATAATCGGTGAGTGATTTCCCGATTCTGTTGACACCTTTGTAACCATCGTGCTATATTGCCATTACGCGTCTCTGCGTGATCGATATTGCATTACCTAAACTGACCGACTGCCAGATTTTGGAATTCTACCCTATGATGCGAACCCAGCAGCACGATACATCACCAGGTTTTGGTGCGTTTTTCCTATCGTTATCTCTTTTCTTGCTCTGCGCGGGGCTGTTGGTGATCGGCCTGGGATCCGCCAGCTATGCCCAGCCTTCTCTACAGACAATGGATCCACCCCCAGGCATCACCGCCAACCAGGTCAACGACGTGGCCCAGCAGCTGTGGTGCCCCCTGTGCAGCGGCGTACGGCTGGATGTCTGCGAACTCAAAGCCTGCGATCAGATGAAGGACATGATCGCCATCAAACTGTCTGAGGGCGAAGATGTTGAGTCGATCAGGGCCTATTTTATCGACCAATACGGTCCCCAGGTGTTGGGTGAACCGCCCAGAGAGGGCTTTAATTGGCTGGCGTGGATCATGCCCTTTCTCATGATGGCTCTGGGTGGCACTTTTCTCTGGATGCGTGCCCGGGGCATGGTGAAGACGGGGATTGGCTTGGAGGGAGCGGCTGTCAAGGCGTTCACCAGCCCTGACAAGAAGAGACCCGCGGTCGATGACTATGAGAGCAAATTGGAAGAGGAATTGAAGCGGTATGTCTGAGCAAAACGAAGCTGGTCTTTCGCCACAACTGGCGGAAGAATCAACGAATATGGCACCGGCTGCGGGTGTGGACACCCCAAAATCATCGGCGTTTTTGGTCTGGCGTCTGGTTTTTATCGCCATCCCCCTGGTCTTTGTGGTCATGCTGGCCTTGCGTCTTTACCAGACCAACAACTCTGAACAGCGGGCCGCCGGTATGGCCCCCGTCCTGGAATTCACCACCTTTGAAGGCGAAACCATCAACCTGGACGATCTGCGCGGCCAGGGCGTGGTGATCAACTTCTGGGCCAGTTGGTGCGAACCCTGCCGAGACGAAGCCGCCATGCTGGAAACAACATGGCGGCGCGAGCAGGGCAACGGCATCCTCTTCTTGGGGCTGGACTATCTAGACCAGGAACCAGCGGCCAAGGCGTATTTGGCCGAGTTTGACATTACCTATCCAAATGGCCCGGATCTGCGCAGCCAGGCCGCTCGTCGTTACGGCATCAAAGGTGTTCCCGAGACCTTCTTCGTGGACGCCAACGGCGAGATTACCGACATTGTGATTGGTCCCATTCCCAATCAGGCCAAGATGGATGCCTATCTTGCCAAAATTCGACCCTAGGTGACTTCCTATGATCTTTAACGTTGGCTATCTTATTCTTGTTACAGCGCTTATTCTGGCGGCCATTGGTGTGGTGGCTGGCTTTTGGGGCGGACGTACCCGCAACACGCGGCTGGCTGCCACCAGCACGAACGCCGTTTATGCCGTGACTGCTCTGGTCAGCATCTCCGCGGCGTTGCTTTGGTATGCGTTGCTCACGGATCAGTTCCAACTGAGCTATGTGTGGAATCATTCGGAGCGGGCCTTGCCCAACTTTTACAAATTTTCGGCCCTGTGGGGGGGGCAGGCAGGCAGCTTGCTCTTTTGGGTGCTGATCCTCTCCCTCTTTAGCATGGCTGTGACCGTCACCCAGCGTCAAAAGATGCAAGTGATGATGCCCTATGTCAACGCCGTTCTGCTTTCCACGACTCTCTTTTTCCTCACGTTGCTGGTCTTTGCCACCAATCCTTTCAAGCAGATCGGCTTCACCCCAGAGGATGGGCAGGGGCTGAATCCCCTGCTCCAGAACTACTGGATGGTGATCCATCCGGTCATGCTCTATCTGGGCTATGTGGGGATGGCCGTGCCCTTTGCCTTTGCCGTGGGCGCGTTGGCCAGCAGACAGGTGGGCAACGAATGGGTGCGAGTCGTGCGCCGGTGGACCCTGATCCCGTGGATGTTCCTCTCTGTGGGCATTCTGATGGGCAGCCAGTGGGCCTATATGGAACTGGGCTGGGGCGGCTACTGGGCCTGGGATCCCGTGGAAAATGCCAGCTTCCTGCCCTGGTTGACCGGGACGGCCTTTCTGCACAGCATCGTGATCCAAGAACAACGGGGCATCATGAAGGTGTGGAATGTGGTGCTGGTCTTCCTGACCTACTTCCTGGTCATCCTGGGCACCTTCACCACCCGTAGCGGCGTCTTGGAGAGCGTCCACAGCTTCGCCCGCAGCGATGTCGGCCCCTATTTCCTGGCCTTCATGATCCTCATCGTCTTTGGCTTCCTGTGGCTGCTCTATGACCGGTTGCCTTTGCTCAAAGACGAGAACCAGATCGATTCCTACGCCAGCCGAGAAGCCGCCTTCATGGGCAACAACTGGCTCTTCACCGGGATTGCCTTTGCCACCCTGTGGGGCACCTTCTTCCCCATGTTTAGCGAAATCCTCACGGGGGATCGCATCAGCGTGGCGGCCCCCTTCTTCAACAAAGTCAACGGCCCCCTCTTCTTGTTGCTGGTCATGCTGATGGGCGTAGCGCCTCTGTTGAGCTGGCGACGCACGGATGGCAAAACCATGCGCAAGCAGTTCGTGTGGCCCACCAGCGTCGCCGTGATCTTTGGGGCGGTGCTGGCCTACTTCTCCCCCAACTTCTACCCGGTGCTGGGGCTTTCCATCTGCGTCTTCGCCTTTGTCACCATTGTGCAGGAATATGTGCGCGGGGTACAGGCCCGCCGCCATAACTCTGGGGAAATGGTCCCCGTGGCCATGTTCAACCTGCTGCGGCGCAATGGCCGCCGCTATGGGGGCTATATCGTGCATCTGGCCATCGTCCTGATCGGTGTGGCCGTTGTGGGCAACGAGTTCTATCAGACCACGACCAACGTCACCCTGGTCCCCGGCCAGAGCGTCGTTCTCTCCGGCTATGAGTTGACCTACACGGGCATGGATTTTGTGGAGAACGGCAACCATGTTCAGCGCAACGCCAACCTCATGGTCTTCCGGGAAGAGTCCGGCGAACTGTTGGGGGCCATCACCCCCCGCAACAACTTCTATCCCAAGACCCCGGACATGCCCACCAGCGAAGTTGGCCTGCGCATGTCTCCGGTCGAGGATGTCTATGTGGTACTCAACGGCTGGGAAAATAGTGGTTCATCGGCCACCTTTACCATCTATGTCAACCCCCTGACTGTGTGGATGTGGGTGGGAGGCATTTTCCTGATCATTGGTGTACTCTTTGCCATGTGGCCCCATCCTGCCCAACGTCGTCAAACTCAAACCGTGGCTGCTCTGAATCGTCGAATTGGTGCGGCGGCGGATTAGTTTAGGAATATAGATCGGGTGACTCGTCGATCAGGTTTGAGATTGAGCGATTAGGTGATTGAGAGATTAGGCGCACGGCAAAATCTCCCAATCGCCCAATCGCCTAATCTCCCAAACGCACGAGTCATTTGATCCCCAGTCTTAACAGAAACGAGAACCGACCATGATTTGGTTGACAATTGGCATTACTGCCCTGATTTCACTGGCTGCCCTCTGGTATGTGATCTGGCCTCTGGTGGACACCAAGCCGGCTCCGCTGATGATCGAGGATGATCGGCTGGCGGAACTGATGGGTCAAAAAGATACGGTACTCAAGAGCATCAAGGATCTGGAATTTGACTATCAGGTGGGCAAGATTACGGATGAAGACTTTGAACGCTTCAACCTGCGTCTGCGCCGTCAGGCCGTGGGGCTGATCCAGCAGATCGAACAGCTCTCCCCCGTCACCGCCAGCCTGGACGATCAGGTGGAGATGCTGATCAGCCGCAAGCACAAGGTGCAGCGAGAGGCCGCCACCAACGGCCACACGCCCGCCGTCGCGGACGATGCACTGGAAATGCTCATCAACCGCAAGCGCAAAGTGGAGTCGAAACAGGCGAGCGTCGCCCCCGCCACAGATGCCGGTGCGGATGCCGTCGTCTTCTGCACAGAATGCGGCACCGCCTTGGCCCCCCAGCACAAATTCTGCGCCAACTGCGGCACCCCGGCTCCGGTCAAGGTCTCCGCTACGGTTTAGCCCTGACGGTCCGGGCAGGAGTTAAAAAAGGATACAAAAAGCGCCCCGCCCGGTCTATGCCAGGCGGGGCGCTTTTTTAGATGATCGGGGTAAAGACCAGACGGCCACGGTTTTCGGAAGCCTCTATCCCACGGGCACACGCAAGGCATCTGCCACAGCGGCGAAACAGCGGCGATAGGAGAGCAGCGCCCGATGATGGGGCAACATCAGCCGCACCATCTTGCCCACATCCATCAAACAACTGGTGGCGGGAAAGACGGTCAGGTCAAGAGGCGTCCAAATGCTGGTGAAGTTGATCCGGGCCAGGGATGAGAGATCCCCGTTCAGTTCGGTCAAAAAAGCGCTCTCCGGCTGCATTTGGCGCAGACCTGGGCTGTTGACCGGCAGATAGGCAAAGAGGGTGCCGTTGTGGGGCGTGGCCAGGGTGATCAGCCGCTGTACCCGGGTCGCCCCGTCCAGTTTCTGCACGTACCAGCGGCTCACCAATCCGCCCATGCTAAAGGCCACCAGATCCACGGGCTGATCCGGGCCAAAGGTGAGGTCAATGTAGGCCTGAAGCTGGGCGGCCAGATCCTCCAATAGCACAGACCCATCGCTGGGGCGAGGGCCGAAGGGATGAACATGAAAACCGGCCTGCCAAAGATAGGCGGCCAGGGTGGTCAGATCTTCTTCGCTGTCCGTATAGCCGGGCAGAAGCAGCACAGGGTTGTCCATGCGGATCATGCTAGCACGACCCCTGCGGATATCAAAGCTGGATGTTGTGAGAGACTAAGGGTACTATTTACGCCAGACCCCAAAGGAGGTATGATTACGTTTCGAGTCCAGCGGCCCCCCGGTCCAAATCTCTTTTGCCCGAAATCGGCCTAACCATGTCCCACCCGCGCCCGCGTCTTTCCCACAAAGTATGTCTGCTCCTCGGCCTGGCTCTCCTGGCCCTGGGCGCGTGCGTGGGCGGGGAGGGGGCGGATTGGGTCTATGCCCAAACTATCGACGGGATCTCGGTCCCCGAAACACCCGGCGTATCCTCCCCCCCGGTGCAGCCGTCCATCCCCATGTCAACACCTGCCCCACCGATCAGCCAGACGGTCTCAACGGTCGCCCCGCCGGGTCAGGCGCTGATTCTGGCCCACTATATGACCTGGTTCAAAACCCGTGCCTTCAGCGGACGCTGGGAACATTGGCAGTGGGATCCCAATGGCAACGGACAATTTGACCTCGGCGACAGCCTGCCGGACCAAGTGGCCGAAGACGGTCTGCGCCAGATCGCCGCCGTGGACTATCCCCTGATCGGCCCCTACGATTCATCCGACCCGGCGGTGATCGAATATCAGATCGCCTCGGCCTGGGCCGCGGGCATTGACGGCTTTGTGATAGACTGGTATGGTCCCCAGGATGATGGCGGCATCGATCATGCCTTTGAGCAGACCTTGGACGCCGTCGATCAATGGCAGCGCACGCATGGCCTCTCCTTTTTTGTCGGGCTGGCTTACGAGGAGAAGATTCTACTGGGTGTGGATGCCGCTGATCGCCAGACCCAACTGACCGCACATTTGACCCAGGTTCTGACCAGCTATGCCACCCAGCCCGCCTACCTGACCTTTCGGGGCCTGCCCGTGATCTTTTACTTTCAGGCCTGGCAGGATGGCAAGCCAGGGTTGTTGTCACCTCAGCAGTTGGCCCAGGTGCGTCGGAATTTGCCGCCTCATTACCTGCTGTATATGGGGGCGGAGATCGAATTCTTGGATGTGGTGGACGGTTTCTTTTCTTGGATAAGCGGGGCTAACGACAACCCCCTGGACTGGGGCGAGGACTATGCCAACTGGGTCTATCCAGAGATGGATCTCCGCACCCGACTTCATGCCCTGGACCTGACCGTGGGCAGCGTGTGGCCCGCCTTCGATGACAGCCGGGTGGGGGGATGGGGCAACACGCCCCGGTCTATCGATGGCCAGGGCGGTGCCGTGTACGATCAAACCTGGGATCTGGCCCTCAAAGCCCAGGCCCAAGAAGCGCCGGGCCAACCCACTTGGGTGCAGATCGTCACCTGGAACGATTGGAACGAGGGCACCCAGATCGAGCCGACCCTGGCTGGGGGGACGGATCTTCTGGCGGCCACGCAAGACAAAGCTCGCGCCTACACCGGGCGAGACATGCCCCCATCCGCCCTGGAGATCCCGGCCCGTATCCTGGCCCTGCGCCGGGAAGCCCCCGGTCCTCAGACCGAGGCCCTGATCCGGCAAGTCTACGCCCGCTTCTTCGCCCAAGACTTTGAGGCGGCTCTGAGTTTGTTGAACGAGTAATGAGTAAGCGCGCCGGTAAAATATCGTGAGGACTCAAGCCATGACCCATGTATCTCGCATCCGTTGGATCAACGCCACAGGTATTGTGTTGGCCTTCTTTGGCTATGCCCTTTCGCCCTGGCTGGGCAGCCGGTCGGCCCTGAGTTTGCTGGTGGAACTGGCCAATTTTCTGCGCACCAGTTCGCCCGGCGCGGACATTGGCCGACAACAGGCGATTTTCGCCATCCTGGGCGGAATCTTGCTCTGTCTGATCTTTCAGGCCTTGTCGTTTGGTCTAAAAGTGCGTCGTGAGAGCAGAGGACTTCTCTTCCAAGAGGTGATTTTTGCCATCTTGGCCCTGGGCCTGTTACTCCTGTTGCTCGTTGCCTTTCAAGCCAACAGCACGGGCCTGTTTGTCACCGCCCTGTCTGTCTTGGTCGCCGCCCTGGCCGCCCTTTTGGATCGAATGGGTGACACGGCTTCCCCCCCGGCCCAGGCCTCGGCGCGGAATGCCGCCCCGGATGAGCCGGTTGACCCCATGCTGGACTTTCAGCGCCGGGTGGCCCAGGCCTTTCATCAGGCCCGCAGCGACAAGAAACCGTTTACGCTGGGCATGATCGGCATTCGCTATTTCGACGAAGTGACCAACGCCTTTGGGAAAACCGCCGCCCAGGAAATGTTGGACCAACTCACCCAGTTTATCGACAGCGCAGATCCCGACGCTGTGGTCGCCGCCTTTTCCACCGGCTCGGTGATGGTGGCCCTGCCCGGCGTGGCCAAAGCAGACGCCGAGACCCTCGTGGCGGATGTGACCGAGCGCATGGTCAGCCACGGCTTCCCCGGCGAAATGCTCCTGCCCGCTGGCCGCATCTATCTGGACAGCTTCGTGGTCAGCTTCCCCAAAGACGGCGACAACCTGGCCCGCCTGACCGAGACCGTACTCTCCGGCTACGCCGAAACCATCACCCGCCCCTATTCAGAGCGGTAAAACTACTCATCCCTCGTTCCCACGCTCTGCGTGGGAACGCCCCCGGACGCTCCAGCGTCCCGTGGCACAGAGCGCCGGAGCGGTAAAACTACTCATCCCTCGTTCCCACGCTCCGCGTGGGAATGCCCCCGGACGCTCCAGCGTCCCGTGGCGCAGAGCGCCGAGTAGGCGTTCCCACGCAGAGCGTGGGAACGAGATCTGGGATCAAAAAACGCCCCGGCACCACTGCGCCGGGGCGTTTTTTGATCGATAGACGATCTATTCCACCGTAACCGTCGTCACAAACGCCCGCTGCATCTCCGCCGTGTCCGTAACGCCAAAGACCGTGACCGTGTACGTCCCCGCCGCCAACGCCCCATCCGGCGTAAACGTATAGATCAACCCACCCGACTCCTGGGCCACCATGCCAGAGATCGAACTCCCCACCCCGTCCACAACCTCCACAACGTCCGCCAACCCCACCAAAGGACTATTGGGAATACTAAACCGCACCCGCACCCCCTCCGCCGTGGCCGTCACCTCCCGCACCAGGGGATCCCGCCAGACCTGTACGGCCCGGCGGTCGTCCGCGCCCTCTGCGCCCCAGTCCGTGGCCGTGTCGTCCACCAACATGGTGCCGTCCGGGCCGGGGGTGACTTCAAGAATGCGGTTGGTGAAGCCCATGATCGTGCCCCACTGCTCCACCATGGTCCAGTCGCCCCGCACATATTTATAGTTGAGAACCGTGCCCTCCTTCACCGTGGCCGTCCACGTCCACAGCCCGTCGCCCAGGTCGGTCATGGGCATCAGGGCCGGGTTGAAGGCCGCCCCGAAGACATCGGCGTTGTCCCCGGCGATGTAAACCGTCTCCCCCGCCGGGGTCTCCGCCGGGACCAATACCTGCCAGGTCACATCCACCACGCTCACCGCCGCGGTCATAGTCAACGGCTCGGTCGGCGCGCTCTTGTTGAAGCTGGTGTCCACCGCGGCCACGGTGTAGGCGTAGGTGTGGTCCGTGGTCACCGCCGTGTCCGTGAAGACCGTACCGCTGCCCACGACCAGCACACGGCTGGCGCAGCCGCTCTCGCCAGCCGTCACATCCGCCCGGCAGATCTCATAGCCGTACAGATCCTTGGGCCGGGAGAGCCGCCAACTGAAGACCAGGCTGGAACTGCCCGCAAAAAGATCATCCACCCGGAAGGGGGTCTTGGGGGCCTCCGTGTCCGCGCTGGGCAGCACGGTCATCGTGCCCAAGGTCTCGCTCATCGTCCAATCCCGCCCGTCCGTGGTGCTAAAGCGGAAGGCCGTGGCATAGTCGCCCACGCCATCGGGCAGGAAGTCGGCCTGGAAAGTCAGGGTGCCGTCTTCGGCGTTGAGTTGAAGCTGGGCGGCTGTCCACATCCAACTTGGGGCTGAATCAACGGAACTGGTTGGCGCATACCCCGCTTGGGCCACAAGACCGGGAATGCTTTCTCCCAACCCCTCGCTGCCAGGGATGACCACTGCCCCCACCAGGGTTTGGGTGCGGGTGATGGCGCTGATCACATGCTCAAAGCTGACCGGCCCGATCAGATCAGCCAGATCGATGATCAGGTGGGGCGTGCCAGCCGCGGACTCAGCATCGGCCAGATCGCTGGTCATGCCATCCGAGCGCACGAAGGTGGTTTTGTAATAGTAGGTCGTGCCGTTTTGCACATCCGTGTCCATAAAGGCAGCCGTCTCCGCCGCCACCGCGCCGACAACCTGATATCCCCCATCGACCAGGGAACGCCAAATAACAACCTCTCCGTCCTCTTCCCCAGCACCCAAACTGAGCGTAACCGATCCGTCCCCCTCGTCCACGCCCAAAAGCTCAGGCGCAGCCGGGGCGGAGAGATCCGTGCCCTCCGCCGTCAGCCAGATGGCATAGCTCATGGCTGGCAGGCTCACAGGGCCGGGCATGGTGATGGGCACAGTGACGGTAAAGCTGGGATCTTGGGCATCGACCAACACGCTGCCAAAGGGCACAAAGCCGGTCACATCCAGATCGAAGGTCTGCTCGCTGTCGCTGCGGTTGATCACGATCACCGCCGCGCCCGTTTCATCCTTGCGGCCAAAGGCATAGACCCCGGCGTCGTCGGTGACAAAGGTCTCCCAAGATCCCGTGCGCAGGAAGCTGTGCGCGCCCCGCAACTGGCCCAGGAATTGATAATGGGCCAACAGATCCGTGTCCTGCTGTCGCCATGTGGGTAACTCGTCGTAGCCCGCGGCGTCGGCCCAGGGATAGGGCTGACGGTTGTACGGGTCGTCCCGGGGGATGTCGCTGCCAAAGCCGACCAACCCCACCTCGTCGCCATAGTAGACCGTGGGCGCACCGGGCAGGGTGAATTGGAGGACGGCCACCAAGCCCAGGCGGGCCCGGCCATCCACAAAGCCGCCCACGGGTTCCAGGGCGGCGTAGTCGATGCCGTTATGGTCCAGCACCCGCACGGCCCGGTTGACATCGTGGCTGTCGATCAGGTTCATGGCCGTGGCGAAGGCGGCCTCCGGGTAGTCCTCTTGAACCGCCCGCAGCGCCGCCTCGAACTGGGTGGCGGTCAGGGCCTTCATGCCCCCGTCCCCGTCGTCGAAGTCCGTGTCCCGCAGGAAGCCCAAGAGGGCGTTGCGGAAGCGATAGTTCATGGTGCTGTCGAACTCGTCGCCCAACACACGTTCCCGGGTGTCCCGCTCGCTCCACGTCTCGGAGAAGGTGATGGCGTCCGGGTTGGCGGCCTGGGCCGTGGTGCGGAACTGCTCGAAGAAGCCGGGGTTGATGGCGACCACGTCGGGCACCACGTCGATGCGCCAGCCGCTGACGCCGGGCTTGGTCAGCCACAGGTTGACGACGCCGTCATCGCCAAACCACTCGTCGATCACCGCCGGGTGGCCCGTGTCCTCCTGGGGCAGGGTGTCCACCCCGGCCCAGGCTCGATAGTTGGTGTCGCCGGCGCAGGCCCCGCTGCCAGCCGGGGCCGCCGGGTCAAAGAAGAAGAGATCCCGGTACGGGCTTTCCTCGGATTCACACGCCCCATCCGCCTCAAAGCGGCCAAAGCGGTCGAACAGCGGGCTGTCCGAGCTGAGGTGGTTGGGCACGCCGTCCAAGATGATGTGCATGCCCCGGTCCGCCACCTCTTGGGCGAACTGGTCGAAGAAGGCCATGTTCTCGGCGGGGGTGCCCATCACCGCCAGATTCGGATCCACCTCGGTGTAGCTGCGGCCATCGTAGCGATGGTTGGACGGGCTGTCGAAGATGGGGTTGAAGTAGATGGTCGTCACGCCCAATTCTTGCAGATAGTCCAGCTTCTCCTGCACCCCGGCCAGGTCGCCGCCATAGAAGGTGTTGCTCCACGTCGCCCACCATTCCGGGTTCAGGTTGGCGTCATAGGGTTGGGGATCCGGCACGATGGTGTTCCACGGCTCGATGAAGAAACGGTGGCCCCGCTGGTCGGGATAGAACCAATCCTCATTTGTCTGGTCGTTTGCCGGGTCGCCGTTGCGGAAGCGGTCCGGGAAGATCTGGTAGATCACGGCGTTCTTGGCCCACTCCGGGGCCTCGAAGCCGGGCACATAGTTGTAGATATTCCAGCCCAGGTCCGTGACCGGGGCGGTGGCGTAGGCTTGACCGCTGCCGCCATCCTGGCTGCCGTTGTCGGCAAAGTAGAGCAGGCCGTCGCCGTCCTGGAGCATGAAGCTGTAGGCGTAGACTGCCACGGCCTCCCCGGTGGTGAAGGTGGTCTGCCACCAATCGTAGGCCCCATCCGAGGCCACTTTGGCCAGATCGGCGCTGCTTTTGCCCTCGGCGGAGATATTGGTGATCTGCACGCTGACCGCTTCCACGTCATCCGCGGCCGTGCGCAGGCGCAAGGTGACCTCAGTCCCGAAGGGCACCGCGCCAAAGGGCGTGCGGAAGGCATCACTGCGGCTGTCGTGGGCGATGGCCGAGCGCACGAAGAGACCGTCGCCCATGACCGGGTCCGGCTCCACGATGACGACCGGCTCGGCCACCTCTGCGCTGACCAAGTTTGTGGCTTGGTCATAGCTGAAGGTGACGGACGCGCCTTCGCCGGGCACGGTGAGGCTCAGGTTGGCCCCGCCCAGTTCGCCGTCCGCACCGTAGTTTTCGTCCCAAGAGCCGTTGAGGGCGGCCTTGAATTCGTACTCCCCGCCGGGCAATTCCACGGTCAGGGTCCAGATGCCGTCACCGTCTTCGTCCGCGGCTTGGATGGCCGCGTCGTCCGGCGCCCACTCTGCGCCGCCGATCAGGGGCACATAGTTGCCGGGGAAGCTGACCGAGGTGGGGAGAGAACGATCTGTCGGGGCGGCGGGCGTCTCGACCACGGGCGGATTTGCCCGCAGTTCGTCCCATTGGGCGTCGAGATCGGCCAGGGCATTCACAAAGGTGTCGGTCAGGGCGTCCGCGGTGAAGACCGCTGTGGTACGGGCGGGCACCGTGAAGGTCCCCGTGGCGCTGTCAAAGGTCGAGAGGCTGTCTGGCCCACTGGCCCCGGCCAAGACCGGATGCAGAACTAGATCCAGCCCCACGGCGAAAGGAGTGACTACCTTCGCCTCCACATTCGAGGCGTTGATCCAAACCAGCACCAGATCTCGGTCTGGGTCCACGTCATTGTCGCCCAGATCGGCGATGCTCATGACGATGTTAGCGGGTAGGTCCACGTTGAGGAAGCGCACCATCTGTTCGATCTGCTCGGCGGTGCGCAGGCGGAAGAGGGGCGAACTGGCCCGGATGGCCAGCACATTTTGGAAGTGGGCCGATGCCGCTGCGATGTCCGCCGGGGTCGGGGTCAGGGCCGGGTCCGCCAGCAGGGGTTGCATGATGGGCCAGTTGTCGCCATTCTTGTCGGCGATGGGCAGGCCCTTGCCCCAGTTGGTGGTCTGGCCAGTCCAGTCGATAGCGTTGAACCAATCGCCGGAGTTGTAGCTGTCCCGGTCCATGCTCTTGGAGCGCAGCAGGTCGTCGCCGGCCTGGAAGAAGGGGATGCCCTGGCTGAGGCCGACGATGGAGATGCCCAGATTGTGCATCTTCACCCGCTCGGCCATGTCCGCGGAGGCGGGCGCGCTCAGTTGGATGATGTCGAAGAGGGGCTGGTTGTCGTGCTTGGAGGCGTAGACGATGTGTTCCTGGGGGTCCGCGCCATAGCCGGTCGGTGAGCCGTTGTAGTCCACCTCGCTGCCGGTGACCGCCCGATTCTGGCCGTCGATCAGTTTGTAATCGGTCAGATTTCCCGCCATACCGACTTTGATCTGGTCGGCCAGCAGATTCAGACGCTTGAGTTGGGCGGTCTCGCTGCCCTGATTGAAGTCGTTGGGGTCCGTGTATAGCCCGGCCACAAAGCCCTGTTTTTGTAGATTTTCGCCGCTATCAAAGGGTCCGACGCCCCGCACCGCGTCCCGCAGGCGGTCGCTGAAGGTGCCGATGCCGGTCCCGGCCAGGTTGGGCTGGGTGGCGTTGACCCCGCGGGCGTTGTCCGCCACCTCGCCGAAGTTCCAGCCCTCGCCGTAAAGGTAGATGGCGCTGCCGTCCACGCCGTCATCCGCCAGGGTGAGGCTGCCCAGGGCGGCCTGCACGGCCTGCATGTCGCTGACCATGTGATGGCCCATCAGGTCGAAGCGGAAGGCATCGATCTTGTATTGGGTGGCCCAGGTGAGCAGGGAATCGACCATGAGCTTGCGCATCATGGTGTGTTCCGTGGCCGTGTTTTGGCAGCAGGTGGAGGTCTCCACCACGCCGCTGGCGTTGAGCCGGTGATAGTAGCCGGGCACGATCTTGTCCAGCACGGAGTTGTCCGATTGGCCGGCGGCGTTGGTGTGATTGAAGACTACATCGTTCACCACCCGCAAGCCCATGTTGTTGAGGGCTTGGACCATCTGGCGATACTCCAAAATGCGGGCGCTGCCGTCCGGCTCCACGGCATAGCTGCCCTCGGGGACTGCATAGTGGAAGGGGTCATAGCCCCAGTTGAAGCCGTCCGCATCCCGCACCGCGTTGACCGCGGCTTGCTGTTCTTCGGAATCCGGCCCAAATTTGGCCAGTTCCGCCGGGTCCGGGTTCTGCTGATCGGCCTTGGTTTCGTCGATGGTGGCGATGTCAAAAGTGGGGAGCAGGTGCAGGTGGCTGAGGCCAGCCGCGGCCAGGGCTTTCAGGTGATCCACGCCCGTGGACTCTTCCAACGTGAACGCGCCATACGTGCCCCGCAGATCTTCCGGCACGGACTGATCGTAAATGCTAAAGTCCCGCACATGCAGCTCGTAGACTGTGATGTCTTCCGGCGCGGCCAGGGGGAGCTTGGCCAGTTCGTCCCAGCCGTCGGGCTTGAGGGCCGGATCGGCCAGGTCGATCATCTGGCTGCGGGTGCTGTTCTCGGCCAGGCTGACGCTGTACGGGTCCGTGACCAGGTTGACCACCTCCGCGCCCGCGCTGGGGGCGAAGACCTTGACCTCGAAGAGATAGAACTTGTTCTGCCAATCCGCATTGCCAATCACCGACCACACCCCCGGCGCGGCATTGCCCACCCGGCGCAGGTTGACGATCTCCGGCTCGATGGCAGACGTGCTGTCATCGTAGAGATAGAGACGCACATTGCGGGCCGTGGGCGCCCACAGGTTGACCGTGGGGATGTCCCCGCCCTGGTCGCTGCGGTTCCACGTCACGCCTAAGGGGCCGTCATAAGTGAAGAGATCGTCCAACACGCCGGGGATCTGCAAGCCCGTGGCGTCCACCAATTCCCCCTTGGCATTGAGGGCGTGGATGGCCACACGGGAGCGCAGATAGGACGGCACCCGGTTCAACTGGTTTTCCGGCAGGGTGAAGGCGGTGAACCCGGCCAAATGGGGGAACTTGGCCAAAATCTCGGCGCTTGGCCCGTCCGGGTTGACGGTCAACGGGATCACGGTCAGCCCCGATCCCAGCACGCCGTCCCCGGTGAGCTGCATTTGGCCGGAGAGGCTGACCACCAACTCTACTGTGCCGTCTTCCGGCAGGGCCACATCCCACAGGACAGTGTCCGCACTGACCCAGTGGGCCTTCTGCACGTCGATGTTGCCGGGCAGGATGGCGTTGGGGTCCGGCTCCTCGGTATAGACTTTCAGATCCCCGGAAAGTACCCAGGCCTGGTTGGCCTCGGTCAAGTCCAGGAACATATCCGGGCCGGGATCTTTGAGATCCCCGGCGTGGACGATGAAGCCGATCTGGGCCGGGTTGTCGGCCAGACGGACGACCCAGAAGAGGCCATAGTCGTCTTCGCCGGCCGGGGCCAGGGGTTCGCCCCAGGTCACCGCCTCGACCGTGTCCTCCCACACATGCAGGCCAAAGCCGTCATACTTGCCGTCGGCCCGGTGATAGTGGATGACTGCGGTGCCGGGCGCGGGTTCATCCGCGGCCGGGGCAGCCTGGGCCGGGGCCAGGATCACCGCCCACAGGGCCAAGGCCAGCAGCAGGATCAGCAATTTGATGCCTGTCTTGGCAGAAAAAGGCAGCGAAAGGGTCATGGGAAACTCCTTTGGGGTAAGTTTGGGCGTTCGCGTGGAAATGGGATTTGGGGTAGCTGCCTGATTATAGTTGGCAACCGGTTGCGCTGTCAAAGCAGAAAGAATCACCCGCGCCCGGTATAGACGCAAAATCTTGCGTCTATACTATACCCCCAGACGCGACGAACCCCTTGGCTAGCCAAGGGGTTCGTTGAAGGTCAGTTTGTGGGGCGAAAGGGTTAGCGAATCACCAGGGGTAGGAAAATCTGATGTACCGGGTAGCCCTGGACGACTGGGGCGGTGATGGAGTCGTTGACCGCAATGTCTACGCTGACGGCGCTGTTGACTTCGCTCAGGGTGATTTCAACTGTGTCGCCATTTTCGGCCTGGACTTCGTAGGTGCCAAAGGCCACGGAACCGAAGTCGAAGATGCCGTTGGCATCGGAGAAGACCACCATGCCGCCAGCCATTGCAACGTTGGCGTCCACCAGCCGCAGGTAAACGGCGGTATTGGGGGCGACGGTCTCAGTCGGCTCTCGCATGTCGTTCTCGTTGCTGTCGAACCAGGTGGTCCCGGTGACAAAGCCAGCGTCGTTGGTGTTGGCAGCGGCGAAACCGACGCTGGTGACGACGAAGAGAATGGCGATGATGAGGGCGGTGATGAGGGTGACGTTCTTGGGCTGAGTGGTCATTTCTGGTGTCTCCGTTGGCTGTCAGGTCGATTTCTTGTTACCAGTGTACATCCATTTCCCCAAAAACAAGCTTGCAAGCTGCTGACAGAAAAACACATTATTTTTGTAAATTTAGTACGTATTTGCCCGTAATTATCCACTACGTACCCGATAAATCAACCAATATGTTGGTAAATAGCGCACAGGATTTTTCCAAAAATGTCATTAGGTCATCGTGTGGAGCAAGAAAAAGTGGAGATGTCAGCGGATTGCTTCCATCAGAACAGGGCGCGAAAATGTGAAAATGTTGTTTTTTATTCGGCAATAGACTGCCGCCCCTTAGTTGCCCAACCTTGGGGAAGCTGTCCACAACCTCTCTCAGAATTGGGGGCCGGGGGCGTGATGGCTTACAAAAAAAGCGGCCCACCCCTCACCGGAATCAGATTCCGGTGAGGGGTGGGCCGTTGAGAGGCCGGTTTGGGTGGGCGGGTTATTGCAGCGTGCGCAGATAGGCAATGATGGCCTTGAACTGTTCAGGATTCAAATCCGGGCGGCCACCCCAGGCGGGCATGATCAGCTTGGTGGTGTTGAGGGGGTCTTCCAGCCCGCGGCCGGTTTCGATAAAGGCCAGCAGTTCGTCGTCGCTCTTCTCTTGCATAAACTGGTTCTGCACAAAGGTTGGCCCCAGCCCCGTGACCCCCTCCGCCTGCATGCCGTGACATCCCCCGCACGCCTGACGGTAGAGCGTGGCCCCGTCATAGGCGATGGCCAGGGATTGCCCGGTCTGCGTACCCGCGGCGGAGGATTGGGCAGGGGGGACATCCGCCAAGGCAGCCTCGGTCCCTGTGCCCCACAGACCGCTGAAGACGATCATCACCAGGCCGATCAGCCCCACCACGGAGATCCAGGGTGCGCGTTTTTCCGGGTCGATCACCGGCTCGGCGGCGAAGAGGGCCACCAGGCACATGGCGGTGATGAGGGTGAAGGCGGCCAGGGAGAGGAAGGGGATGGTGACAAAGCCAAACCAATTGATCCACATGGTGGTGCAGGGTACCCCCACCTGGCAGGTGCTGACGGTGGAAAAGAGGGTGGTCTTTTGCAGCAGATAGTGATAGGTGGCGACCCCCATGCCCAACACGGAGAAGGGCAGCACCACATGGGGGGTGTTGGTGTCTTTGCGCAACAGCCCAAAGGCGATGATGCCCGTGAGGGGATACATGATGATGCGCTGATACCAGCAGAGTTGGCACGGGATGTAGTGGCGTACCTCGCTGAAATAGAGGCTGCCCATCATGGCCACCCAGGCGGCGACCAGGGCGATACGCAGACTGTAGCGATCTAGCAGAGTTGAGAGTCTGTTCATGGCAATGAAAGGGTTCTTTTGAATGAAAATAGGCGGATGACGAGCCGATAGACTGCCCTGAGCAAAGCGACAAGAGCGATCTTCGCACAAGGGACGGTTTCTGTCAATTGCGGTTGAAGTGCCCAGGGCTTTTCAGAAGTCACCGGGTGCCCCTACTATTGAAACCCCCCGACCAGAAAATAGGCGGCCACGCCAAAGGCCACGGCCACGTTGAGGGATCGCTTGCTGCCGTGCATGGGGATGGCCACCACCCGGTCGGCCAAGGCAACAATGGCCGGGTCGATGCCGGTGACTTCGTTGCCCACCACCAGGACCACGGGGATCAGCGCCCCTGTGTCGGGCTGGGCGGGCCATGCGGTCACGGCCTGGGCCAGGGGCAGGGCGGTGGGGGTGAGTTCCAGCGCCCAGATCTGCTTGCCCTGGGTGTGCAGGGCCAGGAGGGCGTCCACGCCGTTGCGGTGATGCGTCCACGGCACATGGCTTTCGGCCCCCAGGGCGGTCTTGGCCACCTTGGGGTTGTCCCCGTGGGGAGTGATGCCGGCCAGATGCACATGGCGGACACCCGCGCCGTCTGCCGTGCGCAGGATGGAGCCGACGTTGTGGGTGCTGCGGATGTTGTCCAAGAGTGCCTCCACCGGGCGGGTGGGGGCGGCGGACGGCGCAGAATCCGTGGCTTCGGGCTGGGTGCCGGGCCAGGTGTGGGTGATCAGGGTCTCCGCGCCGCACAGGGGGCAGTGGGGGCGATCCGAGCGGGCGTCGGCGATGGGATAGCGGAAGCGGCAGGCGGGGTCCGCGCATTGGCGCACCCTGGGCAGCACGGGGGCCGGGGTCACCACAGCCCCCCGGTGAAGAGGACAAAGAGGGCGTAGAGGATGATCTGGTGCAGCAGATAGATGGGCAAGGATCTTTGCCCCAGCCATTGCAGGGCTTTGATGGGTAAAAGCCGGGAAAGATCCGGCAGGGGCAGGCGGCGGCGGTTGTCGGCATAGAGGACGCGGCCCAAAAAGAGGCCGATCAGCACCAGGCCAAACCAGGGGATCAGGGGGAAGTAGTCCACGGCCTGATAGCCGGCGGGCACAAAACCCAGCCAGAGCAGCCAAGGGAAATCCACTGGCCCCCCCGTCACTATCGGTCCCAAGAGTAACAAGGTCGCCCCCCCGATCAAAATCACCCAAGAGTTGCCTAGGATTTTCCCCCCAAGAAAAGGCGCGGCCAGGATCACACTGGCACCGATGAAGTGCAGAATGCCGAACTGGATATAGGCATCCGGCCCCAGGGCGAAGTAGGTGACGGTGGAGATCAGCAGCCCCCAGCCCAGCAGACGGCCACCCCGGGCCAGATATTTGCGGCCCATGCTTGGCACGGGCTGGCTCCGCTCCGCGTAGCCCTGGGCCGTGCGGGCATAGCTGACGGCCAGGGAGACCCCCACCAGCCCAATGAAGAGACTGGCCGTGGTGCGCTGGAAGTAGTGCCAGAAGCGATCTTCAAAGAGGGTGTTGCTGATGCCAAAGGCGTACAGGTCATAGACAAAATGGAAGGTCACCATCATGACGATGGCGACCCCCCGCAGTGCGTCGATTTCCCAAAAGTGACCGGATCGGGAAGAGGATGGGCTTGGTTTTTTTGACATTGGGGATCAGCCGGTTGACCCGGCGTGGTTGTCGATGCCCTCGAAGGCGTCGATGAACTGGCGGATGCGCGCGGCGTCGAAATCGTCAAACTTGTCCAAGCGCTGCCAGGCGGTGAGGGCGATACGGGATCCCATGTCCTGGTGCCAGGTTGCGCTGCCATCGTTGGTCCAGGCGGGGTCGTTGGGAACCAAGACCACGTGCTTGTTTTGGCTCAAATAAGGCTGCACCACGGAATCCAACTGGTCAACCAGATCCGAGCAGCCATCGGCGCATTGATAGTAGATCACCACGCCGCCATCTTCCAGGTTGTGGAGTAGCTGCTCATAGACGAAGGGCCGGGTGTAGGATCCCCAGGGGGCGATGCCGGGATAGTGAGGACCGGAGGTGGGCGGCGTGCTGTTGTAGGCCGTGGGGCTGCGGCTGCCGTCGGCGATGTGGCTGTTGCCCTGGGTGGACAGAATCTGCTCCTGGCCCACGGGCTGGGCCGGACGCACGCCCAAATAGATGATATAGATCAGCAATAGGGCGACGACGGCGCCGCCACCGTAGACCAGCATATTCTGGGTGCGCTTTTTTTGTGCCATCTGTTCCTGGCGCTCTTTGCGGCTCATGCGTTTGGATTGTGTCATGCTGCGCTCCCTCTTTGAATGGTCATGGGTGGTTCTTGGTTGATGGGCCTATTTTGCCCTAAAATCAGCCGTCGGCCTGGAATCAGGCTCACATTTTTACGCACTAAGTCGCCGCCCTACCTCGACCAAACTCTCTGTGCTGCCCAGAACCGTGACCCGATCCCCCGTGTGGAGGATGGTATAGCCGTGGGAAATAAGCATCTGGTTGCCTCGATGCACCGAGAGGATCAGGGTGTCCAAGGGCAGACGCAGATCGTGCAGGGCGATGCCGTGGAGATTGGGGTTGCGCATCTCCAGATCCACGATCTCCTGGCCCTCTTCCATGCCCATGAGCAGGGCGGCCGCGGTGGGGGCGCGCACAAATTGCTCCATCACATGCACCATAGCGTTGGCCGGGTCCACCACCAGGACGCCCAGATCGTGGAAACGGTCGTAGTTGGCTTGGTGGTTTAGCCGGGCCACAATGGTCGGGGTGCCGCAATGTTCGTAGGCCAGTTCACAAATTTGGTAATTTTCCTCGTCCGACAGCATGACCACCAGGGCGGAGGCCTTGCCCACCTCCAAGGCCATCAAGGTTTCCAGCTTTAGATCGGGAATAAGCGTGATGGGGACATCGGAGCTGAGTACGTCATCACGGTCTGATGCCGTGCGGGAGGCGATGCGCACATCCCAGCCGTGGCCCTGAAGTTGTCGGGCCAGGGCCAGCCCTTGCCCTTCCAAACCGATGATCACGGCGATTTGCGGTCCATTGTCCGTCTGAAAATCGCCCCGTTTATGGGCTTCACCCACATGGTTGATGGCCCATTTGAAGAAGAGCGGTCCGGTGGTCTCGTTGAGGACGATCAGGGAAATGATCATGGCGGCGAAGGCGGGGCCCCAGTCGGGGAACTCGACGGCCACCTCTCTGGCCAGCCCCAGCCCCACCCCGGCTTGGGTTACAAAGGCCATCCAGCGCACCCGGTTGTGGCTCATGGGTTCTCGGGCCATCACCCCGCCCGTGAAGGCCCCAATATAGATGGCCCCGATGCGCACAAAATAGAGGGCCAGGGCGATGGGCCAAGTCTTGGCCAGGAAATCCAACCCCAGGGACGCGCCGGTCAGGGTGAAAAAGGCCAAATAGATGGCCGGTCCCACCTTGTGCAGAACGCTGAGAAAATCCGCCCGATACTCGCTGCGGTTGATCATGAGAAAGCTGCCGATCATGCAGATCAACAGAGGCTCCAGCAAGATCTCCACCCCGATCATCTCATGGCTGACGTGGCGGATCTGCCGGGCCAGCACAAAGACACTGTAGCCCAACAGTAGTATCAGCCCGCTCTTTACCCATTCCTCCATGTGCAGGGCCATGATGCCTGTGAGCAGGACGCTGACCCCATAGCCCAAGATCAGCGAAATGAGCAACTCCCCGGCCAACAAGACCAGAAAGCTCAGATCGAAATTCATGTTGGTCAACAACCCGTCGGCCACAGAGATGATCAGGGCAAAAAGCACGATCACCACCACATCCATGATCACCGTCACCCCAAGGGCTGTCTGGGTGAACGGTCCCTTGGCCCGCACTTCGTTGATGATGGCGATGGCCGAGGAGGGCGACCGGGCCACCAGGATGGCCCCGGCCAGCATAGCGATCCCCAACCGTCCGGCCAGACCGAACTCTTGCATAAAGGGGATAAAATTCGCCAAGAGCAGCACGGCCAAGGTACCCAGGGTGAAGGTGGCGGTCACCAATCCCGTGGTGACCCAGGTAATGCTGCGGAAGCGATCCCGCAACTCTTTGACATAAAGCTCACTCCCGGCGGCGAAGGCGATGAAGGCCAGGGAGGCGTCATCCACAAAGTGCAGATGTTCCAGGCCATCGGTTGTGATCAAATTGAGCAGGAAGGGGCCGGCCAGGATGCCGGTGAAGAGAAAGCCGGTGATCAGGGGCAACCGAAAACGGGTTAGAAAGTGGCCGATCTGGCGGGATGAGAGGGCGACGACGGCAAAGGCAAGGGTGAAAAAGCCCATGCTGGAAATGGTGGAAAGCAAGTCCATAGTGCGTCCTTATGGAGAGTTGGTCTGCTCAGGCTGCAACCCGGTCGTGGAAAGTTAGCCCAAGGGACAGACGAGGTGGCGGGTGATCGCCGGGCTATTATAACATCAATGCCATTTATTGCCCCCTCGACTATTGCCCCCTCGACAAAGTTTCGCCCTGGTTTTGGCCAAATATGGGGATTATGCGCCCGACCCTTGCCCATTCGTGCCGTGACTGCACAGTTATTGTATAATCAGCCCGTTGTGATGAAAATGGTTGATATTTTAGAAAGATGGAGCTTTTTATGAATTTGGTTAAGATAACAAAACAATTGGCATTCGGTCGTCGTGTGGCTATTCTGGCCCTGTTGATGATCCTGCTTTTGGCGTTGACTGCCTGCGGTGGTGACAAGGCCACGCCCACGCCCACCCTGATGCCCCGTACCCCGGTGCCCACCTTTACCCCCACCCCGGTCGGCCAGGCCCCGGCGGCAGAGGTTCCCCTGGCCCAAGCCCCGGCCGCGGAGGTCGCCCCGGCCCCGGCTGTGGTGGAAGTTGCCCCCGCCGACACCCCCCTCCCCGCCGAACCGACGGCCACACCGGTTCCCCAGGTGGCCAAGTTGACCGTCACGGGTGATAACATCAACGTGCGCCGGGGACCGGACACCAGCTTTGGCGTCGTGGGCCAGGTTTCCCAGGGCATGAGCTTTGACGTGCTGGGCCGCAACGCGGCTGGGGATTGGTATCAATTCTGCTGCGTCAACGGCGAGCAGGGCTGGATCTTCGGGACGTTGGTTACCGTGGACAACCCGGGGCTGGTGGCCGTGGCCCTGGATATTCCTGCACCGCCCCCCGTACCCACCTCTCCACCGGCCGCGCCCACCAACACGCCTGCCCCTGCCGCCCCCCCCGCCGCCGCAGACCCCTGTGCCAACATCGGCGGGGATGGCTGCAAGTTCCGGGTCACCGGCGGGCCGACGTCCGCCAATAATGATGGTTTGGAATTAAAATTGCAGTTCTTCTTTATCCACAGCGGCGTGGATGGCGGTCAGCCCCAGGGTAGCTACCGTGTAAACTTAGTGAAAGATGGGCAGACGTTAAATATCGATCCTACTTACAAGAGTATTTCACTGAATGCAAATCAGGGGACCCTAGGTCGGTATAATTACGAATTCAAGCTCGGCCTGGGTAATCTGCCCGGCGGCACCGTAGCCGGTAACTACACCGGCTGGGTTCTGGACGGCAACGGCGAGCGGGATAGCCAGAATTTCTCCTTTACGCTGGGCGGCGGCCAAGGTGAAGTGTGGATTCAGTTTGATCAAGGCTGATCAATGTACAATTAGCAATGGACAATGCACAATGATAGTCCGTTGCTCCAACTGGTCCGGGTACAATGATCTAAGCTGTTGAGACGATGTTACAATACAATCCATTGTCCATTGTCCATTGTGCATTTTTAATTTACTGAGAGGCACTTATGTTACGAACAAAAATCGTCTGCACCATCGGCCCGGCTGTCCGGGAACCGGATGTTCTAGCCAATTTGATCCTGGCCGGGATGGATGTGGCCCGGCTCAACTTCAGCCACGGCACCCATGACTATCATCGGGAGAGCATCCGCCTGATCCGCTCCATCTCTCAGGAATTGCGCAAGCCCGTGGCCATTCTGGCGGATCTGCAAGGCCCCAAGCTGCGGGTGGGCAAGATGCAGCCCGGCGGCGTGCCTTTGAAGCCCGGCGATGATCTGATCCTGACCACGGAGGACATTGTGGGCGGGCCAGGCCGGGTGCCCATCCAATACGCAGATCTGCCCCGCCAAGTGGAGAAGGGGGAGCGCATCCTGATCGACGACGGCCTGTTGGAGATCGAGGTGGTCTCCGCCAGCAAGACCGAGATCATGACCAAGGTGATCATCGGTGGCATCCTCAACGATAACAAGGGCATGAATCTGCCCTCGGCCTCCCTGGACATCCCCGCCCTGACCGTCAAGGATCGGGAGGATGTGCGCTTTGCCCTGGAGCATCAGGTGGACTGGATCGCCCTCAGCTTTGTGCGCTCGGATGTGGAAGTGCTGGAACTGAAGGCTCTCGCCAAAGAGCGGGCCACCTTTGGTCGTATTACACCGATTATTGCTAAAATTGAGAAGCCGGAAGCGGTGGATAATATCGCCCAAATTGTCAAAGCCGCCGACGGCATCATGGTGGCCCGAGGCGATCTGGGCATCGAAACCAGCCCAGAGGCCGTGCCAATGGCGCAGAAAATGATCATCAAGACCTGCAACGAGGCGGGCAAACCGGTCATCACCGCCACCCAGATGCTGGATTCCATGGTGCGCAACCCTCGCCCCACCCGTGCCGAGGCCAGCGATGTGGCCAACGCCGTGCTGGATGGCACGGACGCCCTCATGCTCTCCAACGAAACCGCCACCGGGGCCTATCCCGTCTTGGCCGTGCAGACTATGGTCAAGATCGCCGAAGAAGCCGAACGGGTGCGCCAGATGAAGCAGAATGACATGCTGGATCTGCACAAAAAGGTGGTCAACATTGCCGGGGCGGTCTGTCATGCCACGGTGCAGACCGCCAAGGATGTGCAGGCCGCGGCCATCCTGGCCCCCACGGCCAGCGGCTTCACCGCCGGCATGTTGGCCCGCTTCCGCCCCTCCGTGCCCATCATCGCCGTCACCCCCAGCCCCATGGCCCAGCGCCGTCTCTGTCTCTATTGGGGCGTCACGGCCCTGTTGAGCAAGCGGCTCAACTCCACGGACGAGGTGGTGGAGGATGCCATCCGGGTGGCCAGGGAGAATGGTTTTGTCAAAGAGGGCGAGACCGTGGTGATCACAGCCGGCATGGTCAGCGGCGTGCCCCGTATGACCAATCTGCTCACCGTGCGCACGGTGGAGCGGATCTTGGCCGAGGGCACGGGGTTGGGCCAGCGCAAGGTGGCCGGTCGCCTGGTCCACCTGAAGATGCCCGTGGACCCCAAGAAGGTCAACGTGGGGCCGGACGACATCATCTTTGCCGATTACACCGACGGCTCCTGCGTGCAGCTTTTGCAGCGGGTGGGCGGTCTGATCACCCGGGAAGGGGACATCGACAGCTTCAGTGCCATGGCCGCCATCGAACTGGGCGTCCCCGCCGTGATCGGCGTCCAAGGCAAGCTGGAAGATCTGGTCGATGGCCGCCGGGTCATCCTGGACGCCAAGCAGGGCAAGGTGTATGAGTGGGTGAAGTAGTCCGATAGTTCGAGAGATAAAAAGAGGCGACGCCGGTCCGGCGTCGCCTCTTTTTATCTCTCGAATTGCGGATGCCCGTCTGCGGCGATCTGGCTCCTCCCCCAATCTGGGGGAGGCTGGGAGGGGGTTATATTTTGGCTGGCACTTCGTTGCCCGATTCCACGATGGCCTGGCGCACATCCACAAAGTAGAGCAGGGTCAGGCCCAGGACAAAGAAGAAGATCAGGGAGATGATGGCCAGGCGCAGGTTGTTGAAGAGCTGGTTGACCAAGCCAAAGAGCAGGGGGCCAAGCCACGAGGTGCCCCGCTCGCTGATCTCGTAGATGGAGAAGAACTCGGCCTCCTTGCCCTTGGGGATCATCTGGGCGAAGAGGCTGCGGCTGATGGCCTGACTACCCCCCATCACCATGGCGATGGCCGCGCCCAAGATCCAGAATTGCAGGATGCGGCTGTCGCCTTTCAACCCGCCATAGGCATAGATCACCACCGCCGACCAGATCACTAAGCTGATCAGGATGGCTTGTTTGGCCCCCACCCGCTTGGCCAACTGTCCCCACAGCAACGCGCCCCCAAAGGCCACAAACTGAATCATCAAAATGATCATGGTCAGGGTGCCCTGCTCGATCTCCAGCCCGCCCTGGATCAGCGGGGCGGCGGCGAAGACCGCGGAGACGGCGATCACGGTCTGGATGCCGTCATTGTAGATCAGGTAGGCGATCAGGTAGCGGATGGTCTGGGGGTACTCCTTGGCCTCCCCGAAGGTGGCACGCAATTGCTTAAAGCCGATGCTGATGTAGCTTTCGCCCTTGGGCAGTTGACGGGCGGCGTGACGTGACCGCAGACGGTTCCACGTCATGAAGGACCATCCAAACCACCACAACCCGGCCGAGGCCAGGTTGATGCGCACGGCCAAACTTGTGCTCACCCCCAGGTTGTCCCGCATCAGATAGAAGACCAGGTTGACGGCCAGCAGCAGCCCGCCGCCCAAATAGCCCATTGCCCAGCCCTGGGACGACACTTTGTCCCGATCCTCTGGCCCGGCGATGTCGGGCAGATAGGCGTTGTAGAAGACGATGGCCGCCCCAAAGGCCAGGTTGGCGATGATAAAGAGCAGCCCGCCCAGCCACCACAAGTCTCCCGTCACCACAAAGAGCAGGATGGTAGCCACCGCGCCCAAGGAAGCGAAGAACTGCATCATGCTCTTGCGCAGATGAGAATAGTCGGCAATCGCCCCCAAAATGGGCAAAAAGAAGACCTGGAGCAGCACAGAGAGGGAGACGCAATAGGTAAAGAACGAATCCGGGGCAATGGGAATGCCCAGGAGGTGGACTCGCCCGGCGGCGTCCGCGGCGTCCCGGGCCAGGGAGGAGAGGTACGGCCCCAGGAAGACCGTCACCACCGTGGTGGAGAAGGCCGAGTTGGCCCAATCATAAAAATACCAGCCGACCTGCTCTCGGCGGCTGTAGCCGATCTCTGCCTTTGCTTGCATGGCGATGTCCTTTGGGATGATGGGTGATGAGAGATAGAGGTGAAGAGATAGAGATAGAGATAGAGATAGAGATTTGGGATGCGTAAAGCGTGAAACGTGAGGAGATCGGGGTGGGACGCATTGTAGCACGAAAGCGGGGGAAGCAAAAGACGCCGGAATCGGATTGGGTCCGATTCCGGCGTCTGGGGGTGTGGCGTGTTATGTGTCAAGGCTAGCGCAGGTTGAGTAGCCGCCGCCGAGAACTCCGCAAACCATTCAAGATCTGGCGGCGTATCGCTTGTACTGAGTGCGAAGCGTATCGAAGTGAAACCGCAGCGGGTCAACCCGCTGCGGTTTCGATACGCCCTTTCTTCTGGGGCCTTGGACCTGGTTGGGTCAAGCCGGGCTACTCAACCTGCGCTTGCCCCCAACCCCCAATCCCCAACCCCCAATCCCCAATCCCCAATCCCCTACGCAGGCACGGGGAAAGCCTTCACCATCTCGATCACTTCCTCCTTGACCTGGGCCTGCAACGTGGTGTTGCCCGGCTCCTTGGCGATGGCGGCGATCCAGCGGCCAATCTGCTGGAACTCGACTGCGCCCATGCCCCGGGTGGTGGCCGCCGGGGTGCCCAGCCGGATGCCGCTGGTGACCAGGGCCGGTTTGGGATCGTAGGGGATCATGTTCTTGTTGCAGTGGATGCCAGCGTCGTCCAGGGCCTTTTCCACGGACTTGCCCGTGATCTCATCCCCGCCCAGCACGCCCAGATCCACCAAGAGCAGGTGGTTGTCCGTGCCGCCGCTGACCATGCGCAGCCCTTCGGCTTCCAAGGTGCGGGCCAGGGTCTGGGCGTTGTCCAGCACCCGCTGTTGATAGGCGGCGAAGGCGGGCTGGAGGGCTTCGCCCAGGCCGACCGCCTTGCCCGCAATCATGTGCATGAGGGGGCCGCCCTGGGTGCCGGGGAAGACTGCTCGGTCGATGATCTTGGCATACTTCTCTTTGCACAAAATCATGCCGCCGCGAGCCGCCCGCAGGGTCTTGTGGGTGGTGGTGGTCACCACATCGCAATAGGGCACCGGGTCCGGGTGCAGCTTGGCGGCCACCAGACCGGCCACATGGGCCATGTCCATCATCAACAGCGCGCCCACGCTGTCCGCAATTTGGCGCAGACGGGGATAGTCGAAGAAGCGGGGATAGGCGCTGCCGCCGACCACGATCATCTTGGGCTTGTGCTCGTCGGCCAAGCGGGCCATCTCGTCATAGTCGATCTGCTCGGTTCCCTCTTTCACCCCATAGCTGATGAAGTTGTAGAGTTGGCCCGAACTGTTGAGCCGGAAACCGTGGGTCAGGTGGCCGCCGTGGTCCAGCTTCATGCCCAGCACCGTGTCCCCCACGTTGAGCAGGCCCAAATAGACCGCGGAGTTGGCCTGGGCCCCGGCGTGGGGCTGCACGTTGGCATGTTCGGCGCCAAAAAGCTGCTTGGCCCGGCGGATGGCGATCTCTTCCGCCACATCCACATAGACACAGCCGCCATAATAGCGCTTGCCCGGATACCCCTCGGCATATTTGTTGGTCAGCACGCTGCCCATAGCCGCCAACACCCCCGGCGACACATAGTTCTCGCTGGCGATCAACTCGATGCCGTCACTTTGGCGCTGACGCTCCAGCTCAATGGCGCTGTACAGCTCCGGGTCACTGTCCCGCAGGATCACTCGGGGATCCGGTGCGTCGGTCCACGCCCCCACGGTGGATGAAGAATTGGCCAACAGTTCAGAAGAAAGGCTCATGTGGATACTCCTCCCAAGAGAAAAACGCACAGGGTCTCCCGTGCGCCAGATGAATTTGTTATCGGTTTCACAATACCATTCCTCTCATTTTTGGTCAATCGTGAGGCGTGATGCGTGGGGCATGAATGTTGCCTCTGCGTTGAAAATGAGCAATTACAAAAGGGTATGTTAAAATTCAGCATAATGACCACCCCCTCCCCGCCTCCCCCAGATTGGGGGAGGCGGGGAGGGGATGGTAGTTACCAATTCTATGAATCTATCCGCCCCCTGCCCAAGTGGAGCCTGCATGATCGACCTCGATCTGGACCTGACCACCACCAAAATTATCTCCCTTAAACAGAAATCCCTGGCCGTCACCGCTGGCCTTTCCTTTGCCGAGTACCTGACCGCCTATCCCGAAGCCGCCTCCATCTTGCGCGGACGTTGGCACGAAACCCGGCTCAGCCCGGAGGACCAGCTCTTTTTGGCCACCTATCCCGACTGGCTGCACTTGATGGTGGTGGTCGAGACAGATAGCCCGGACACCTTCATCCTGCTGCCCCTGCTGGCCCGCTTGGCCGAGGCTGGCACCCGTCTTAGTCTGCGCATTCTGACCACGGACGATGATCTGACCTCTTTGGCTGGGCTGGTTGAGGAGGTGGATCTGTTGGACGAGGAGGCCGATCTGGACTTCCCCTTGCTCCTGGTCTTTGACGAGGAGTGGGATGTCAGCGCCCAATGGGGGCCTCGGCCCCAGGTGGCCGACGGCTTCTTGGACCGGTGGATGGAGACCCATGCCGACTATGTGGCCCTCATGGATCTGGATGACGACGACATCAGCCCAGCCCAAGATAACCAGTTGACCGAGCTGACCCAGCGTCTCTATCACGAAATGCGCATGTGGTACGCTAAAACCGCCGACCAAGCCGCGGTCACAGAGATCCGCACCCTCTTGGCCGATCTCGTCACCGAAGAGAGCGACACCCCCGACACCCCCGACATCCCGGATACCCCAAACACCGGGGATCGCCGCCCTTCATCCAATCGCAAACGCTAATCAACCAATCAACAATCTTCTCACGGACCCACCATGCCCACCCAGCCCACCCAGCCCACCCCAACCCGCCCAGCCCGCCCAGCCCTCCTGATCCTGGTCATCCTTCTGGTGACCAGTCTGCTCGTGTCGGCTTGCGGCAATGGATACCAATTCAACGGCACCCCCCTGGACCCGCCCAAGGAACTCTACGACATCACCGCCACCAATTGGGACGGCAGCACCTTCCGCCTCAGTGGGCACAAGGGCCGGGTGCTGGTCGTCTTCTTCGGCTACACCTTCTGCCCGGATGTCTGCCCCACCACCCTGGCCGAGATGGTCCAACTCTACGCCATGTTGGGCGACAACGCCGCCAAAGTGGATATCGTCTTCATCTCCGTGGACCCGGAACGGGACACCGTGGAGAAGCTGGCCACCTATATTCCCGCCTTCAACCCCAACTTCTATGGCCTGCGCATCCCCGCCGGGCCGGAACTGGAGACGGCAAAGATGATCTTTGGGGCCTTTGCCGAGCAAAACCCCACCGATAAAACGGCAACCGGCGACTACTTGGTCGATCACACCGCCTGGGTCTCCATAGTCGATCAGGATGGCCTGTTGCGCGAACTCTTCTCCTTCGAGTCCACCCCCGCCGAAATGCTCCCGGACATCGAGTATCTCTTGAAAAAGGGCTAGGCCACCGTGCCCATCCGTCTTCACCGCCCCGCCGCCCCTGGCCTTTCTGCGCGCCCGTCGCCCTGGTGGAGAAAGCTGTGGCTGATCGGTTTACTGCTGGGTCTGATCCCAGGAGCCATTGGGGGCATCTTCCTGGGGGCAAAGAGTGCCGAGGCCGCGCTGCAATTGGCCTATTTTGACCCCATCGCCCAAGCAGATCGGGTGCGGGTGACCTGGGGCACCACCCAAGAGTATGACCTCCTGGGTTATCGGGTCTATTGCAAAGAGGAAAACCAGCCGGACAGCGCCTATCATCCCATCGGCGGCATAATCACGGCCACGGGCAGCCTGACAGAGACCGCAGATTACAGCCTGAACGCCTTCGGCCTGGTGCGGGGCGTCAGCTATTGCTTCCAACTTCAAGAGATCACCAGCAACGGCGACCCCGGCGAAATCTTCGTGCGCTGCGGCTATGGGCTAAACATCACCCCCACCCCCCTGCCCTCGCCCACCCCCACGGTCACGCCCACCCCCTCCGAGACGCCCACTGCCACCCCCACGGCCACGCCGACGCCTCTCTTCAGCCCAACCCCCACGGCCACAGAGACGCCCATCCCCTCCCCCACGCCCACGGCCACCCTCACCCCAGAGCCGGGCAGCCCCACACCGCCCTACGTGGTACACACCGCCACCTTCACCGCCACCCCCGTGCGCCAGCCCCAGGCCACCTTCACCCCCCTGCCCACGACCACCCCACTGGCCGCGGGGATTTTCAGCGGTCTGCTGGGGTCAACCAACGGTACCCCCGTCGCCAGCCCCACACCCCAAACCGGGCTGCTGGGCGGCAACACCCTCACCAGCCTGCTCTGCCTCTCTGGTTTGGGCATCGGCGGCCTCAGCCTGCTCTCCTTCCTGGGCGGCCTCTTCTTCATCCGCTCCCGCCGGGATGATCGGGTGGGGCGGTGAAAAGCTGAAGGGGTGAGCGGGTGAAAGGGTGAACTGAATTCGCCATTCGCCATTCGCCATCCGCCATCCGCCATTCAAACCATGCGCACATTCATCGCCATTGACCTGTCCGACGAAATGAGAACGGGATTGGGCCGGGTGGAGCGGGCCTTACGGGGAGATCTGCGCCGGGCGGGGGTGGCGGACGGGGTGCTGCGCTGGGCCGGGGTGGAGAAGGCCCATGTGACCTTGCGCTTTTTGGGAGAAACCAGCGCAGATCAAGTGGCGCAGGTGAAGGTGGGCTTGGCGGCTGTGGTGCGGGACCAGGGTCCATTCGCGTTGACCCTCACCGGCCTGGGCTGCTTCCCCACATGCGCCCGTCCACGGGTGGTGTGGGTCGGCCTCACCGGGGATCTGGTCGCCTTGGCCCACCTCCAGACCCGCACAGAGCAGATCGCCCAATCCGCCGGGTTCCCCGCCGAAGGCCGCCCCTTCTCGCCCCACATCACCCTGGCCCGCGTGGGACGCCAAGTTTCGCCCCCACAACAGCGTCAATTGGGTGCCGTCCTCACCACCTTCCGCGCCGCCCCGCCCCTGGATCTCTCCGATCTGGGCACGGTCCATGTGCAAGAGGTCGTCTTCATGCACAGCGAACTGCGGCCCACAGGCAGCGTCTATACGCCCCTGGGCCATTTTGCCTTCAACAAATAGGCCACGGATTGAACGGATCAAACGGATCAAAAAACGGATCTTTCTAAAAAAGAAAAATCCGTTTTCATCCGTCAAATCCGTTCAATCCGTGGCCTATTTGTTATCTTCTCTGCGGCCCATCCCCAGCCAAGGCGGCCAGTTCTGAATCCAACGGGGAAAGATCGTAGCCGCTGTCGTCTTCATATTCTATCTCATTATGACCATAGTCATCGGCCTGGACCGGGCGCAGGGTGCGGAAGATCAGGCCCAGGGGCAGAGAGAGCAGCGCACCGCTGACGCTCCCCCACAGGGTCAGGCTGACCAGCCCGATCAGTTGGGCCTGGAGTTGGCCGGGGAAGTCGGCCTGGAAGCCGGAGGCCACGAAGATCCCGGAGACGCCTTGGCCCGCCACGCCCAAATAGTCGCCCACCCCGGTCACGTTCCACCCGCTGCCCACCACCCCATCGGCCCACAAGCCCATCACCGTCAACCCCAACAGGGCGGGGACCAAACCCATTGCCACGATCCCGGCCCGGTCATCCAGGCGGAAGCGTTGGTCCACCACATAGGTCACCAAGGGCACACTCACCCCGGCCAGGACGCCGATGATCAGCGCGCCCGGCGGCGAGACAAAGGGGCCGGTGGCCAGCCCGGCCACCATCCCCGCCACCAATCCCCGGGCCGTGAAGAGGGGGTCGCTGCTGCCGGTGACAAACCAGGTGTAGAGCAAGGGGGCCAGCAATCCGCCCGCGGCATAAAGAATGGCGTTGGCGCTGCCCCGCAGGGGACCAATTTCGCCCAAAACCTCAATTTGCAAGGGATTGGACCAACTCCAGCCGATGCTGCCCGCCATGATCAGGAATGCACCCACCACGGCCAAGAGGGGCAGATGCACCGGAGGCAGGGTGGGCTGGCCCCACGCCTGTTTGGGCGGACGGGGCACCCAATACCAGAGGGCGGCCAAGGCCACGGTGGAGGCCACCAAAAAGACCGTCCCCGCGCCGCCAAAATCGACCAAGCCGTGGCCCAGGCCCAAATTTCGACCCAAGGCCGCCAGCCAGCCGCCCCCCTGCACCCAATTCCCGGCCAAGGGATAGATGATGCCGCCGGTAACAAGGGCCAAAACCAACGTGGCCGCGGCCGGGGCGCGTCCCCGCAGGGCCAGGACGGGCAGCAGGGCCGCGGTGATGGCCCAGGGCAGATGGGCCAGAAAGAGCGCATAGGCCAGGGGCGTGATGCTGGGACCGCTCAAAAACCAGCCGCTCAACCCAGCCATGCCCCAATCCGTGCCCCAGGCCGCGGGGAGGGCGCTCCACTCCCAGACCAGGTCGGCCAATTCCGGGCGCACATGGGCCAGCCCCACCCCGCCAAATTGCAGGGCAAAGCCCACGGCCCAATAGGCCAAAGCCGCCAGCCCCACCGCACCCAGGCCGCCCAAGGCCGCATCCCACGCCCGCTCCGGGCTGAGACCGGCGGCCCCGATCAACACCAGCCCGGCAGGGACCAGCAAGGCCATCCCCGCAGCCAGCAGATACCAGAAGCCGGGGGCCGCCAAACTCTCCGCCAGGGCCGGGGCAGCAATCCCGTCGGCCAGGACAGGGTGGGGCCAGGCCAGCAAAATGGCGGCGATGGTGGCCAACAGGGTCAGGGCAACTCGGAGCGGAAAAGTCCGGGATTTCCCTGCGCTAGTATGGCTCGGCGCAAATAACTCCGGGATCAGCTGCTCTAGCCGGGTCCGTGACCCGGCTAGAGCAAAGTTATCCCGGACCAATGTACGCCGACGTGTACTAGCGCAGATCATGGCGGAATTATTTGCGCCCAGTCCTTCTGGCGCAGAGCGGCGGGTAAATAAAACAGGTTTGGATTGAACGGGTGTCAACATGGGCAACGTCCGATGGGGCGTAGGAAAAATCTTGGTTTCTGCCGCAAAGTAGGTGCGGTTTTCAACCGCACAATTCACATGATCCGGCGATTTGTGCGGTTAAAAACCGCACCGACGGATTGGGGTCTCGGCGGGAGAATGGCCGTTATGATACCCCAGACCGGAACAGGATCAAAGTTGACCCCCAGATGTGGTAAACTGAGGGCCATGTTTGCCAATCTTCGCTCGCGGGTCGGGCTGCGCTCAATTGATCTGGACCGGTGGCTGCCTTGGCTGGTGGGGATGGCCGCGTTCGTCCTGTACGCGTCCACCGCGGCCCCCAGCCTGGTGCGCTTTGACGACGACAGCCTGGAGTTTCAACTGGTCGGCCCCACCCTGGGCATCGCCCACCCCACGGGATATCCCCTCTACACCCTCTTGGGCGGGCTGTGGAGCCGGGTGATCTTCCCGGTGGGCAACTGGGCGTGGCGCATGAATCTCTTCAGCGCGGTGGCCGGGGCGGCGACCGTGGGGCTGGTCTTTCTGCTCATCCGCCGGATGACCCGGCAGTCGGGGTATGGGGCCCAGCCTCTGGCCGGGTTGATCGGGGCCGGGGTCTTTGGCCTGGGGTCGGTCTGGTGGAGCCAGGCCACCGTGGCCGAGGTCTATGCCCTCCACGGCCTATTCACCGCCGCCCTCCTCTACGCCGCCGTGGGCCTGACCCAACAGTCCGTCGTGAATCCAGATCGGCACATGACCCACCTGTTCCTTCTTTTTGGCCTCAGCCTGACCCATCACCGCACGACTTTGCTGTTGGCCCCTGGGCTGGCCATCTATCTGCTCTGGCAGATCCCCGGTCTGTGGCGGCCCCGCTGGATCTGGCTGCGCTGGCTCGCCGCCCTGTCTCTGCCTCTCCTCCTCTATCTCTACCTCCCCCTGCGGGCGGGCATGGGCGTGGCGGACCTCAACGGCGACTATGTGAATTCCTGGGCGGGCTTCTGGTTTCATCTGCTGGCCCAGGGCTATGCGGGCTTTTTCCAGGCCAACGCCCTGGCCGTCAGCCGATCTGCCGGGGAGTGGCTGGCTTTTTTGATGGGGCAGATGGGCGCGTTCTATCTGGTTTTGGGGATCGGGGGCTGGATCTGGCTGGGGAGACAGCGGGGGGCGGCCCGGGGGATCGGGCTGCTCTTGGCCCTGACCGGGCTGGTGAATCTACTTTTTGTGGTCAACTATCGGGTGGGGGACCCGGAGGTCTTTTTGCTTCCGCTTTTGATGGTGCTGGCCGTGGGCGTGGGCGCGGGGACAGTTTGGCTATTTAGTCGCCAAAAGATGAGCGTCTGGTCGGATCAGATGGCTCTGGCCATGCTGATAGTCGGGATCGCCATGCAAGGGGTGGGGCCTGGGTTTGTCCCGCCGGTCTATGCGTGGACCGCCCACGATCAGGCCGTGGCGATGGCCAAGGTGGACTTTCCGCCGGACAGCCGGGTGATCGGCATCGTGGGCGAGGTGACCGCACTCAAGTACATGCAGCAATCCGAAGGGCTGGGTCTCAACGCCCTCCCCGTGGCCGCGGATGATCCGGATCTGCGCCGGGCGCTGGTGGCCGAAAATGTGGCCGCGGGCCATCCAGTTTTTCTCACGCGGGAATTGGCGGGGATCGAGGGCGAGTATAGCTTCACCGGAACCGGTCCCCTGGTGCGGGTGTGGCCAAGAGGTCAGGCCCAATCCGGCCCGCCCCAATATCCCGCCCAGGTTGAGTTCGACGAGGGCCGTCTGCGCCTCACAGGCTATGATCTGGCCATCGCCCAGCAAGCCGCCGGGCCAAGTCTGAATGTGGCCTTTTATTGGCAAGCCGCCGTCCCCCTCACCCGCACCCTCAAACTCTCCCTGCGTCTCCTCGGCCCGGACGGCGAGACCCTGTCCGTGGCCGACGAATTTCCCCTACGCCAGGCCGCGCCCACCGGGTTCTGGCTGCCCGGCGAAGTGTTGCGGGATGAATACAGCCTGCCCCTCCCAATCGACCAATCAACCAATCAACCAATCAACCTCCTCGTCATCCTCTACGATGCCGATACCGTGGCCGAAGCGGGGCGGTGGGAAGTGGGGGTGGCGGGGGATTGATCTCGAAAAACCGAACGCGCTACGCCAACCCCACGCTCAACGCCAGCCCATCCTTGATGGAATTGGCGACGAGGCAGCCCCGCTCCGCGATCACGATCAACTTCTCCATCATCTCCCGGTCTGCGTAGACCCCGGAGACCGACAGATCGATGGCGGTGAAGCGGCTGGGGTTACTGCCCATCGTCCCCGTGACCGTGGTCACAATCTCCGTCACCGCGGCGGCCCGGCCCCGCACCGCGGCCAGCAGGGTGCTCATGAAGCATCCGCCCACGGCAGCCAAGAGCAGTTCCCCGCCCATTGGCCCCAGGTCCGTGCCCTCTTTGGCCAAGGTGCGGTCCACCACCACCTTGTGATCCCGAATCATCCCCTCGGTCGTGGTTGGGCTGACCTGGGCCATGCGTACAACGATTGTATTTGTCATCTCTCTGCCTTTCGTAAAGCTAAAAAATAGGCCACGGATTAGACGGATGCGACGGATTTTACGTTAGCGCGGATAAGTCCTGGGTTAACCAAACGGTGATTATGTCAAAATCATTGCTTGCTCACCGGGCTAATACCCCGAACGGGGTATCGGCACAACCCGAAAACTATTGCTGTGACACCGGAAACCATCACTTTTTGAACTTAACCCAGGACTTATCCGCGCTAACGATTTTACTGATTTTTAAAATCCGTTTTGATCCGTTTCATCGGTTCGATCCGTGTTCTATTTTTGACTGTCCTTCAATCTGATCCCCTGCGGACCAGATCCTTTCACCCGTTCGATAACGTCCCGGGCCTCCAGATCCAGCTTAACCGTGACATAATACCAACTGATGGAACCGTCGAAGGTATCCCCCAGGTGGGCCTGAACCTCTGTTAGCAATCCTCCGAAGGTGGTGTCTTCGTGGCCAGCCAGCAGATACAGGATGGCGGCTTTCATCGTGTCGTACTTGGCTCGGTCGATGTTGACCCCCTTTTTGGCGGGGTCCGGGTGCAGGGTCATGATCTTCTCGGTCATGGGTTGCTCCTTTTTGTGTTACGTGTTGGGTGGTGCGCAGGGGACCATTGTACACTATTTTGCTTGATTATAGAACGCTGTCCCTTGCCCCTCTTTTGGTGTACAATACTCCCAAACAATTTGCCCCTTCCCCCCACAAAACATGCAACACATATCCCGTTTCGCCTGTTCACCCAACACGAAAAGAGGCCCCTCATGTCCACAACCGTGATCCGCAACGCCGCCATGTTGGTGACAATGGACGCCCAGCGCCGGGAGATCCCCGACGGCGCGCTCGTCATCCAAGACAACGCCATCCGCTGGGTGGGAAAGACGACGGATCTGCCCCCGGCCCTGGCCGACGGGGCCGACCGGGTGATCGTCGCCGCGGGCAAGATCGTGCTGCCCGGCTTTGTCAACACCCATCACCATTTCTATCAAACCCTGACCCGGGCCATCCCCGCGGCCCAAGATGTGGTACTCTTCGATTGGCTCAAAACCCTCTACCCGATTTGGGCCGAGTTGACCCCGGCCGCGGTCAACGTCAGCACCCGGCTGGCCCTGACCGAACTGCTGCTCTCCGGCTGCACCACCAGCAGCGACCACCACTATCTGTGGCCCAACGGCTCCCGGCTGGACGACCAGTTTGAGGCCGCTGAGTCCATCGGTGTGCGCTTCCACGGCGCACGGGGCAGCATGAGTTTGGGCGAAAGCGACGGTGGTCTGCCCCCGGATCGCTGCACCGAGCCGGAGGCCGCCATCCTCCACGACTGCCGCCGGGTGGTGGAGACGTACCACGATCCCGCCCGCTTCGCCATGCGCCGGGTGGTGATCGCGCCGTGCAGCCCCTTCAGCGTCACCCCGGAGCTGATGCGGGAGAGCGCGGCCCTGGCCCGCAGCTTTGGCCCGGCCATGAATGTGCATCTCCACACCCATCTGGCGGAGACCAAAGACGAGGAAGATTTCTGCATCGCCCAGTTTGGCTATCGCCCGGGCACCTATGCCGAGGAACTGAACTGGACCGGGGACGATGTGTGGCACGCCCATTGCGTGCATCTCAACGCGGACGAGATCAACAACTTCGCCCATTCCCACACGGGCGTGGCCCACTGCCCGACCAGCAACATGCGCTTGGCCAGCGGCATCGCCCCCGTGCGGGCCATGCTGGACGCCGGGGTGCCCATCGGCCTGGGCGTGGACGGCAGCGCCAGCAACGACAGCAGTCACCTCCTGGCCGAGGCCCGCCAGTCCTTGCTCCTCCAGCGGGTGATGGGCAACCCCGCCGCCCTCACCGCCCGGCAGGCCCTGGAATTGGCCACCCTGGGCGGCGCCTCCGTCCTGGGCCGGGATGACATCGGTGCCCTGGCCCCCAACATGGCCGCAGACATCATCGCCTTCGACCTCAACGCCCTGGGCTATGCCGGCGGCGCGGTACACGATCCCGTGGCCGCGTTGGTCTTCTGTCATCCACAGAATGTAGACTTTTCCTTGGTCAATGGGCGGCTACTTGTGAAGGATGGGCAGCCCGTGCAGGTGGATTTGCCCATGTTGATCGAAGAACACAATCGGGTGGCCAGGGAGCTGGTGAATTGAGAATTGAAATTTGAGAATGGGGAAGTTTTAATTTGTGGTCGTGAGCCTATTCGTTTTCAATGTCCAATTCCCGGTCGTGTACCAACTCATTAAAAATTTTCAATTCTCAAATTTCAATTCTCAATTTCCCAGTCATCCCCAACCCATTAAAAATTTTCCATTTTCAAATTTCAATTCTCACCTTATTTTTGCGCAAACTCAGCCGATTTCTATTCGTTAACGCAAACAGAAGGCATTTCTATTCGGGAAAATCACCAAAATTCTCCTATTTTTGCAAGAGATTCAAATTTGCTTTTGACTTATGAGGTGGCACATATAGGTAAATTCACCTCGCGATCGGCACATATAGTTGTTTCTGCTTCGAAAATCACCTATTTCCCCTCCAAAAAATGATGGGAAATCACAACTCTGAAGCATTTACTGATGATGAGTAAATATAGGCCAAAATTCCCTGTTTTCATAGCCCAAGTCAAAAGCAAATTTTGTCAGCAGGTAGTTTTGTTGAGTTTTGGACGAAAATCACGAATAGAAATGCCCTGTGTTTGCGTTAACGAATAGAAACCCCGTGAGTTTGCGCAAAAATAAGGTCTCAAATAAAATGACCCTCTCCGTCATCCTCACCCACGAATACACCGACTTCGACGCCCTGGCGTCCCTGCTTGGCGCGCATTTGCTCTATCCCCATGCCCTGCCCGTGTTGCCCCGGCAGATGAACCGCAATGTGCGGGAGTTTGCCCATCTCTTCAAAGGCGCGCTGCCCTTTATCGAGCCGGAGGATCTGCCCAAGCATCAGCATGTGGATGACGCCATTCTGGTGGACACCCGCTCGGCCAACTGGGTGCGGGGCATGGACGACACCACCCGCGTCCTGGTGATCGACCATCACCAGGATCAAGAAGAGGATGAAGCGGCGGAGGAGGCCGACGCGCCGGATGTGTGGGAAACCCCTGCCGCCGACGCATCCCGGTCCCACTGGCGTTTCTGGACCGACGATGTGGGGGCCAACACCACCATCCTCGTGGAGCAGATCCGGGAGCGGGCCATCCGCCTCACCTCGTCCCAGGCCACGTTGTTGGCCCTGGGCATCTACGAGGACACGGGCAACCTGACCTATCGGGCCACCACGGCCAGGGATGTGATCTGCGTGGCCTGGCTGTTGGACGCGGAACGGGGGGCCAATTTGGAAGTGATCGCCCGCTTCCTGCGCCACCCCCTCAGCGAGGAGCAGCGCAAGGTCTACCAGACTTTGGTGGACAACAGCGAGCATCTGACCATCGACGGCAACCGGGTGGTGGTGGCCTGTGCGGATGCCCCTGGCTTCAAGGACGAGATCAGCACCCTGGCCCACAAATTGCGCAATTTGTACGAGCCGGACGCCCTCTTTTTGATCGTGGATCTGGGGGATCGGGTGCAGGTGGTGGCCCGCAGCACCAGCGATGGCGTGGATGTGGGGGCCATCGCCACGGCCCTGGGTGGCGGCGGCCACGACCGGGCCGCGGCCGCGCCCGTGCGGGGCATGACCGTGGCCGATGTGCGCGCCCGCATCATCGACCTCTGCCGCACCCACAGCCGCCCGGCCAGCACCGTGCGCCACCTGATGACCCTCAGCCGTCCCCAAACCCTGGACGCGGCCCTGCCCATCCACCTGGCCCACGACCTCATGCGCCGTTATGGGCATGAAGGCTATCCCGTGGTCGCCACCGGCCCGGACGGCAGCCAAGAGCAGATTCTGGGCATCATCACCCGGCAAGAGGTGGACCGGGCCATGGGCCACGGATTGGGCAACGTCTCCGTGGCCAAATATATGCGGGAGGGGCGCTTCACCGTCACCCCGGACGATTCTGTGGCCACCCTGCGCCAGTTGATGGTGGAGAGCGGCTGGGGCCAGATCCCCGTGGTCGGGCCGGGCGGCGAGTTGATCGGCATCGTCACCCGCACGGACTTGATCAAGCTGTGGGAGCAACGGGAAACCCCTGCCGATGGCCGGGGCCAAATGGGCCAGCGGCTGCGGGAGGCCCTGCCCCCGGTCCCCTATCGCCTGTTGCGGGTGGCCGGCCAGGCCGCGGACGCCATGCAGGCCACGGCCTATGTGGTCGGCGGCTTCGTGCGGGATCTGCTCCTCAACGACACGGCCTGGCGGGTCGATTCCCTGGACCTGGATATTGTGATCGAAGGCGACGCCATCCTCTTGGCCGAGGGGTTGCAAGCCGCCTATGGAGGCCGCTTGGTCAGCCACCGGCGCTTTGGCACGGCCAAGTGGCTGCTCACCGACCCAGATTTTCCCGTGAATCGACCGGATTTATTGGAGGATCTGCCCGGAGACCTGCCCGAATTTATCGACTTCATCACCGCCCGCACGGAATTTTATACCGAGCCAACGGCCCTGCCCACGGTGGAGCGCAGCAGCATCAAGCTGGACCTGCACCGGCGCGATTTCACCATCAACACCCTGGCCCTCAATTTGGACCCGGACCAATGGGGCGAGCTGTTGGATTTCTACAACGGCGCGGCGGATCTGGCCCAAGGGCGCATTCGGGTGCTGCACAGCCTCAGCTTTGTGGATGACCCCACGCGCATCCTGCGGGCCGTGCGCTATGAACAGCGCTTCGACTTCCAGATCGGTCCCCGCACCCTGGATCTGCTGCGGGACGCCACGGAACTGCTGGACAAGGTCAGCCCGGCCCGCATCCGCCACGAGCTGGATCGGATTTTGCAGGAGAAGATGCCTGAAAAAACCTTGGCCCGCTTGGGTGAGTTGAACATTTTGGCCCAGCTTCACCCCCATTTGGCCATGACCCCGTGGGCCACCCAGACCTTCTCTGCCTTGCGGATGGCCCTGGCTGATCTGGAAAGCACGCATCTTTTTGACCCGCCAGGTCTGGCGGCCATCCGGTCCACGGCCATCGAGCGGCTGTATTGGGGCATTTTGGTCTATGCCATGCCCGGTCCTCCTCTTCCCGAACAAAACGAACAAGACCCCAACGGGGACACACACCTGGCCGAGCGGCTGGGACTGCGCAAAGAGACCCAAAACCTGGTGGCGGATCTGCGCAAGCTGCAAGCCCAGCGAGACTTTCTGCACCAGCCGGACCTCCTGCCCAGCCAGGTTGTCCACGCCCTGGATCGCATCGCCGCGCCCGCCCGCTTCCTCTTCCGCCTGCTGGAACCCGACCTGCGCCTGCGCGCCTATCTGGACCGCTACGAAACCGAATGGCAGCAGATCGTCCCCCTGCTGGACGGCGTGGACCTGCAAAAGATGGGCCTGCGCCGAGGCCCCCTCTTCCGCACCATCCTGGACGGTCTGCGCGCCGCCCGGCTGGACGGCCGCCTCCACAGCCGAGCGGGCGAGGAGGCGTTGGCGTTACAGATCGCGCAAACTGAGGGGGTGAGGGGGTGAACGGGTGAGGGGGTGAGGGGGTGAAAGGGTGAAATCCCCGCCATTCTTAATTCTCAATTCTCCATTCTCAATTCTCAATTCTCCATTCTCCATTCTCCATTCTCCATTCTCCATTCTCCATTCCTCCCCCTCGTTCCTGGAGGCCCATCGTGCCAAACATCGCTCCCCAACGCCCCCAATCATCCGTCTCCCCTCGTCCTGCTGGACATCGATCGGGCTGGAAGAGGGTTCTTGTCGTCGCCTCTCTTTTGTTGGCAACCGTCGTCTTCCTCAGCGGCTGCTTTGGCGCAGGTCAGCCGGCTATGGCCCCGGGGCCGGCGGCGGAAGAGACGATCGCCCTCGCCACAGAAGTAGAGATCGTCGAGGTGCCCACGCCCACACCCACGCCCATGCCTACGCCCATGCCCATGCCCACGCCCACGCTGGAAATTGTGGGTGGCCTGGAGCCACCCTTCGCCGCCCCAACACCCGTCGCCGTCCCCACCCTGGGAGACGCCACGCCTGCCATCAGCGAGATCACGGGGCCGTTGAGTCCCTCCTCCTCAGCGACTGAGCCGCCCCTGGAAGCACTCACCGATCAGCCTTCTGGGACAGACCTTCCCCTGCCGCTCCTTCCCCTGCCGATGCTGCCGCTCCTGCCTGCCTTGCCCGTGGACGAGATCCCATCGGGGGTGCTGCCTCTGGGTGAACTGCTGGCGGATCTGCCTGCCCAGATCGGGCAGGATGACGATCGCACGGAGATCCGGGTGCAGTTCACCGTGGACGCCACGGAGACCCAGAGCGTGATCATCGAGATCAGCAACCCGACCGTGGACCCGGTGGATCTCACCCCCAGCCTGCAAGCCGAGCGCCAGATCATCACCCACACCCTGCCCGCCGCGCCCCAAATGGGGGTGAGTTTGAGCCTGTCCCCAGGCATCTTGTGGGTGGATGGGCCGCCATTGGACGAGATTGTGTGGCGCTCGTTGGTGGAAAAGAGCGAAAATTCTGCTGCTGCCGCCCGCTGGCGGCAGACGCCCCAGGTGTGGGAATGGATCGTCCAGGGCGAGGCGGCCACGGCGCGCGTGCCCGCCGGGGTCTCCGAGGTGCGGGTGCGGATCTATCAACGGGCCACGGAGAGCGTGGCCTTCGCCGATCTGGTCATAGGCTTTGATTTCCCGGTCAAGCTGGTGCGGCCAGAAATGGTGGTCCCGACCCCTGTTCCCACCCTCATGCCCACCCCGGCCCCCATCCCCAATCCAACCAATGAGGGCGGTTCCAACCTGGTCGTGTGGGGCATGGTGATCGCCCTGCTTCTCGTGGGCGGTCTGGCCGTGCTAGAAATCCGCCGTCGCCGCCAGCCCTTCGCTCCCCAAGCCAGCAAGCCCGACCCGGCCCCGGCCCCCTTGCTGGCGAAACCGTCCCCGGTGATCACGGCATCGCCCATCAAGGGCTATACCAGCCTCAATTTTTCCGTGCTGCGGGCCAGCGCCGGCGGCTATAAAATCCTGGCCAAGTCTGAATTGGACGACCGGGAGGCCGCCCACAACTTCAGTCTGGCCTTCGAGCCGTCCTATTTGACCGAAGTGCAGAGCGCCATCCAGCTGGCCGGTCTGCGGGCGGCCAACCCCAGCCGCCGCGTGGGCAACCGGGAAGAGTTGGTGTTGCAGGCCTTTGGCACCCGGCTCTTTGACGGCGTGGTGAACGAAGACGTGCGGGATCTCTATATGTCTACGGTGGAGAAGGCCCGGGGGCAGGAGAAAGGGGTGGTGCTGCGTTTTAACTTCGAGGAGGTGCCGGAACTCTCCGCCCTGCCCTGGGAGTATCTCTACGATACCCGCTCCCGCCGCTTCCTGGCCCTGGACAGCACCCGGCCTATGGTGCGCTATCGCCGCAGCACGGCCAGCCTGAGCGTGGAGGCCCTGGCCGTCAAGCCGCCCCTGCGAGTGCTGGTGGTGGAATCCCGGCCCACAGGCGTGGCCGAGTTGGACACGGCCACGGAGAGCCGCTCCATCCTGGCCGCCTTGCAGTCCGATCCCAACCTGGCCGGGAAGATTGAACTGGAAATTCTGGAGGATGCCACCTTGGGCGCGCTGCAAGGCAAGCTGCGCAGCAACAGCTATCACGTCTTCCACTTTATCGGCCACGGCACCTACAGCCAGGGCGAGGACATTGGCTATCTGCTCTTTGAGGGCAAAAACGAGCAGCCAGAACTGGTTCCCGGCCATATTCTGGGCAGTCTGTTGGGGGATCACTTCCCCATGCGCCTGGTCTTCCTCAACGCCTGTGAAGGGGCCGCGGTCTCCGCCACGGACGGGGATCCCTTCCGGGGGGTAGCCACCAGCCTGGTGCAACGCAATCTGCCGGCGGTGATCGCCATGCAGAGCGAGATCACCGACCGGGCCGCGGTGCAACTGGCCGCGGATTTCTACACCGCCCTGGCCGCCAACTACCCGGTCGATGCCGCCCTGGCCGAAGCCCGCAAGGCCCTGGACTACCACTTCCCCGGCTCCTTGGAATGGGGCAAGCCCGTGCTGTATCTATGTCAGCAGACGGGGCAGTTGTTTGATCTCAGCGAGTGATTTCGTTGAGCAATGCACAATTTTCAATGCACAATGAAGTATTCATCCGCTAATACTTTGACAATGAATGACTCTGCTGCAAAAAGCCTTCAAACCGCCGAGAACACTGAGATCCCAGAGGATTCACCGAGGGAAACACCTTCTTTTCTTTGAGTTCTTTGAGTTCTTTGAGTTCTTTGTGATCTTTGTGGCGAAAAGAACCTTTCTACAGCAGAGCCACTACCCAATCCTGATTTGCTCGTCTCCTCTCGATACTGGTGGCGACGGCTCCCCTTGCGCAAAAGATGATAGACCCGTGAGAGTAAGTTGATAGATCACTGAGAGTGTTTTTCTGCTATGATGATCCTGGGGTTGCAGGACATCGGCCAACCGCCATGCTGATCATGGATTTGTTCAAGAGCCTATCCGTGAAAAGCAGCCAGATCCGTGCCATCTGTGGCCTGTTTTGAGCAGTGCTGGGCGTGGAGGCATCCGGAAAGGCCCTGACCGGAGAGGAGGTGAGCGGGATCGCTTGAGTGAAGGTGCAGTGAAGGTGCAGTGAAGGTGCAGTGAAGGTGCAGCGAAGGCGTAACGTATTTAGTCTATCCGGCCCCCCGGACAGCATGGCCTGAATGGTACGGTCTGTCCCCCAGTTTGGGAATCAGGGGCCAACTCACTCCCAAAGGAGGCAATACCCTATGGCAAAAGTTGATAAGAACATCGTGATCACGGGTCTGGTCGGCTCGTTGGGTGACCAGTTGGTGATCCAGACCGGCAAGGGCGGCCAGACCATTATCCGCACCAAGCCACGACCCAGCGACCAGCCGGCCAGCCCGGCGCAGCAGGCCCAGCGTGACCGCTTCCAAGAAGCGATTGCCTATGCCAAAGAGACAAAAGACGAGCCGGTCTATGTGGAGAAGGCAGAGGGCACGACAAAATCGGCCTTCAACGTGGCGACTGCGGACTGGTTGCACGCCCCCGAAGTGGTGGAGGTGGACCTGGCGGGCTGGAGCGGCGGGGTAGGCGAAACCCTGCGGGCCAAGGTGCGGGATGATGTCCAGGTGGCGCAGGTCACCTTTGTGATCGCCCAGGCGGACGGCACCCTGGTGGAGCAGGGCGCGGCCACCCCCGCCGGCGGGCTGTGGTGGGCATACGTCACCACCGTCGACCACCCCGGCGGCGCAGGCACGGTGGTGACCACGGCCAGCGACCTCCCCGGCCACACGGCCAGTCTTGAGGCAGGTAAGGACGTGATGTAGGCAGAGGAGCGTGGGAGACACATAGGGTGTGCTGAATCCCACGTTTGGCTGAATCGGTGTAGGGGGTGGCGGTAACGCCACCCCCTACACCGACCGGCGGCAGTTCTGGGTTTGCAAATACGAAAAGGGATGCACAGGATTCGGCGAAGAGGATGTATTTGGCGTCACGATGATCTTGGTCAGGCGTATGGTCAGGGCAATTGTCATGCAGGTTTCAGGTCAAATGTCAACTTGCAATCAGAATTGACATACCCTATAATAGGCGGGAAATGTAACCTTTCTTCCACTCCTCTCTTTTTCGACTAAAGTCCGTGGTCGCCTGACCCAGGAATATTGCTCTCTCGTCACTGTCACCTGCGAGGACACAGCCATCTTCGTTGATTCAAACTTAACCGACAACACGTGTATATCCGTCTATTTCTTGACGGTCTACATGTCTATGGTGACTTCCCCATTTTGATCGCGAAGGAAACGATGAATGAGCAATAATTTGACCAAAAACGTACAATACTATAATGACGGCACAAAACTTACCCCGCTTGCTATTTCATTCCTGGAATCGTGTCTTCAAGAGGTTGGAGAGTACGGCGAGATTCACTTGGTTGTCGAGAACGGCAAACTCCGGTTCGTGCGTACTGTCAAGAGTATAAACTTTCGTCCTGTTGCTTTCAACGGCGAAAGCTGATCGATTGGCTGCGTTTACAATCGCATAAAATCTTCGTCGACCCTGACAGAGTATGAGAAATGACCGGGGGTTGATTTGCCGCAGTGTGGGCAGATCAATCCCCGGTTTTTGTTTCAAAGGGCCTCTTGATGCGTGAAATGTGCTGAGTTGTTTACGGATGGGTGCATACGCCAAAAGAGGCACATAATGGACTGAAAACCAACGATCTGAAAATGATTTACAATTCAGAACCCACAAAGATTCTCGTCATATTGCGGGTGGTGAGGTCGCTCTTTTTATCCTTGATCACACATTTTCTGACCGTACAAGTTCTGCGGAAGAGCTTACATCTGGGAGAACAGTTGATGCATATATTCCTGCGCTATCTTGTGATTGTCGTGTGTGTGGTTGTGCTAGTTACCTTGGCGACTGGGACGGTACTTGCGGAGATGGCTAGCGGAATTACTTCACCGAGTCCGAATGCAGTCGTAGCAGGGTCGGCGGTCATACGTGGTGTCGCCGTACATCCAGAACTTCGCAAATGGCAACTTGATCTTCTTCTCAGTGGTGATTCGGAAGAAGCAACGTTTTTGGTGTTTGGTGAAAAAGCTATTGACATTGAGGCTGATCTCATTACCTGGGACACAACGAGATATCCAGATGGTGATCATGTTCTGCGCCTACGTGTGGTTCATAGCGATCTCAATTATGATGAGTATTTTTTACCGATCACAATCAAAAATGATCGCTCGGTTAATTCAGTGACACCTAAATCGGCATCATCACTCTGGCAACAACCTACCAGTTCTAATTCTGAGCCGTCCGGTATTTCTAATGCTGTTCGGTGGATTGATATAGATATAAGTGATCAGCGTCTGGTCGCCTGGGAAGATGACGTGAAGATACTAGAAACCGCAATTAGTACTGGTCGTGCAGAGTTTCCCACTGTGGCGGGTGTTTTTAATGTTCGCACGAAATTTCGAAGCACTCGTATGCGCGGTATTGGATATGATACAGCAGATGTGCCTTGGGTTATGTACTTTTATGATAATTATGCGATTCATGGAGCCTATTGGCATAACGATTTTGGTGTACCAGTCAGTCATGGATGTGTAAACCTGCCAGTTAATGATGCCAAACGACTTTTTGAATGGGCTAAAGTGGGGATAGAAGTTAGAGTCCATCAATAGACACACAGGGGCATTACCGATACCTTCATTAAGAATTCCTGAAAATCATCGACTGATGATGAAGGGAAAAAAGGAACAAGAGTGACAGCATGAGTGAAAACAAATCTATTAAAGGCAACAAGACGGAAATGCGCCTGAGAATTTCTCTTTTTGTAATTGGTTTCGGAATCGGATGGCTGACAGGTATGTCCGCATCACCTGTAGTAAACATTGTGATTGCAGCCATTGTGGGTGTAATCGCTGCGCTCAGCTCGGGACGAGGCACAAAAGAAAATGCAGATGTAACCTCTGGTACAGCCAGCAAAGTAACTACAATTACCCTTGGTCAGCTTGCGTGGGTGGTAGGTGGCATTGTAATTGGTACAACAGTGGGTTTGACGGTTCGCACGCACAACCTTTTTAGTGCAATACCTGGAATGCAGCGTAACACCACTACCACGTTGGAGGTCCAGACGTGGGCTGAACTAACAAAACTTGATGAGCAAGTTATCGCAAAACGACTCTTTGATAATACGTATCCCTATCGAGACTATAAGTGGGAGATGTCACAAGCTGATGTGCAGGACGCAATGGAATTTTGGTCTTCTGTCGGGATTAGCTCAACCACTACAGCAGAGCGACTTTTTGCTCTTCAATATCTGGCAGATACCGCAAAGCCAAACCCTATCGAGCCAACCAAGGAAACAGCAACTTTTTCTGTGTTTTACAGCGGTGCATCGGATTCAACTTGCGAAAGCATGAGAAAAAACCTGCTCCGCTATGACGGGAATATCCAACTTGCACTGCGGTATACACCGCAGCTTGAGATATTATCAATTATCACTGATACGGTTAAGCTACGCACATTTGTGGACGACATCGTGTGTGATCTAGATCCCCTTGCTGCAAGCAAACCATAACTTTGGGCCAGTCCATCGTTAACAACTATGGACATCGGAGAAGATCATGTGGAGAAAATTTGCAATTTCGATAATTCTTGCTCAGATATTTATCATGGTTTTTACCATGTCAAAATCCTTTGCTGATGAGGAAATCTCTTCACCTGACGAAGAGCTAAGAATTGGCCAATATGTCGTAATATTGACAGTACATGGATGCTTTGGGCAAGAAGCAGATCAACAGCGCCATCTTACGGGTTTCTTCTCTTCAGATAAAGAGGGAATTATCACTGCACTACATGGTGTTATTGGTTGTTTTAAAGAAAAAGAGTCCGGTACTATGGGACCCTGTATAGAAATTACAGTTACGGGGGCGTTTGATCAAGAAGATGAAGACATGAGGGAGAGAGGCATAGTCACTTATGATTGTCTTCAGGTGAAGGAGGTTTATGTTGCTGGAGATATTGTACATCTGTACTCCCCATTATTAGGTAAGCACAGGGGATCTTATTGGCCGAATGATGGATTACAAGTTAACACACCGCCCTTGCCGTTTAATCAATTGTCATGCGACACCAAGTCAATAGTAGATGTGCTGGTATTCGGCTTCCCTAAAAGATCAAATGCAATCATCAAGCGAGTCGTTGATGTATTATGTATACGGACGTTTGGTGCATTCGTAATAGATCGAATACCTGAAGATTATTACAAATACTTAGGGGAACGCAAAAGTCCCGATCTTAAGACAAAGATATTGAATCTGCAGGGACCATTAGAGGCAGGTGATTCTGGATCGCCTGTTATAAGAAAGACTGACGGCACCTTAATAGGTATCGTTTTGGGAGGTGTCCCGGAAGAATTATATGCCCGTTGGGCGCTCCCTTGGCCAGAGAAGAATATGTGGACCGCGGGCAGTGAGGTGAAAGAAGAACTGCTACGAATTGATAGGCTGCAGTTGCCGGAAATTTCCAATTCTTCCTTTCGTCTATTAGATACGCTTTTTGGATTTGCTCTTGACGACGAGAAAGTACCTGAAGATAACGCTTTTCCGTATATCTCCGTTAGCAACCAAGCTGTGAAAATTGGAATCTGGCCAGGGGAGATATCCGCTAATGTTTATACGCCGAAAAATGCTTGCATCGTCATTCTTACAGATGATTTCTATGCAGAAAAACATGCAGAAATAACAAAGACTGATATTTCTGCAACCGAATCACCTAAATCTCAAGTTGTCCCCTTAGTTCGCATTCCCACCACCCCAGTATCAGTCTACAAAGAGTTCTGCGCTCAGGCAGCCAATAACACTCAAGTCACCTTGTATGCGTATTTATACGAACGTGTTGGAGACATCTGTGATCTTCCGTTGCCAACAAAGTACGATTTGGCTTACGATAGATTTGAACTGCGTACAGTTGAAAAAGCTTGGCAGGCGCGTTTCTGCGCAGATACCGATATCCGTGATTTTTCAATTTACCTATCACAGAAATAGTTCAAATAAGGGAGAATATCATGCGAAAATGGATTCTTGCAGGCATCTTGCCAGCACTTCTGCTGGTTATTCTGATCGAGGGCCTCACATTCTCGACAACTTTTGCTAATAACAATGTTGGTGTCAAAGAGGGAATTTCTTCTCCGAATCGGCAAGCCGTGGTATATCTGGAGCCTGTCTTTGTTGATCTATCCACGATAACAAACAAAGTAGATTTGCTTACGTTATCCGATGGCTTCACAGAATTAGTCGGAAGCTTTGAGGTGGTGACGACACAGAGTGGAAATGGCAATGAAATCGTTGTAGCTCTTCTGTCGGTCAGTGATACTGTAACTATGTCATTACATGCGGATGATGCAGGTGTACCTGCTCAACCTCCACTTACCTACACCATTCTTGTATCAGGTACCTATGCAGATTTTCCTTTGGTAATCCCAGAGGATATTCGGACAGAGAGTGACAATCTCTTCTGGGTACAGCTAGCATATTCAACGACAGTTTTAGCCCAAGCTTCGGTCGAATTCTACTGGGAAGCCGAACAAAGTTCGATCTACGCCTTTTCCATAGAGTCACCGCAGATAGGCGATGGCAGTGAGATCTTAGTCGATCTTCTGTCTGTAAGCGATACCGTTACTATGTCATTGTATGCGGATAATACAGGTGTGCCTGCTTCGATTCCGCTTGTTTCCTTGGTTATTCCGACAGGTACATATGAGAATGACAATCAAATACGGTTGACAATCCCAGAAGATAGTCAGTCTGCGGAAAATTCTCTGTTTTGGATACAGATATTTGGACCCAATGACATCATGGCAAGCAAGGTGGTTTCAGTGGAACTCGAAGCAGATCAAGAAGGTGAACCGAGTTCGATTGATGTTTTTGACGTTGCAGCGCAACAGACAGGTGACGGCAGTCAAATTGTCGTAAACCGACTTTCGGCCACTGAGATAGTAACTGTTTCATTGTATGAGGACTTCTACGGCGTCCCGGACGATTTGCCGATTACATCTACCGTCTTTACAGAAACAGGGACATACGAAAATTTCCCACTGATAATTCCGCAAGGCAGAAGACCCCTTCCAACCGGGAGGCACCCGTTTCCCGGAGAAGGACGACCGCTCGGCGATGTACATTTTTGGGTACAAGCATTTGAGAAAGGTTCTGTGAGAGCATCAAAGATGCTTCCAGTCGAATTGCAATTGGTAGACGAGTTTAGATCCGATGTCATCACAATTACTACTGCTCAAGTTGGTGATGGTAGTAAGATCATGATAGATCAGTTATCAACCAGTAAAACTGTCACCGTGTCGCTCTATACCAACGACAATGACGTTCCTGCACAGTCGGCTATCGTGTCAAAAGTGCTTTCAGGGACTCACGAAAATCTATTCCTGGTAATCCCAGAATACGAACGACCCTTGGACGATTCGATTTTTTGGATTCAAGTATACGAGGCAGATATAGTTACCCCAGTTGAGAAGATTCCAGTTCACTTACAACTTAACGACAAGAAAGATCGATTTGTTATCGATCCGTACCAAATAGGTGATGGTAGAACCATCACGCTGACGGAGTTAGTCGTATTCAGTAAAGAAATTTTCGTGGGCGTTCTTGGCAGTAATTCTATTGGCGAAGGAATGAATCCGAATAACTTGCTTCGCCAACAACGATTCCCTGGCCCAAAACGATATCGAAACATACGGGTGGTTATTGGCACTGATGAACGACCTACAGAAGATTCCTTACTTTGGGTACGCCTGTACAAAACTCCCAATGACCCCAGTTCGGAAGGACAAAAGCTCCAACTCGTTTTGCGCACGATGGTTACAGACTTTGACGTACTTCCAGTGCAAGCTGGTAATGGAGAGGGAGTATCTGTTGGCTTGATTAGTGCCAGTAAACCAGTCACATTAGAACTTCAAGATGATGATCAGAATATCATTTCAGAATCTTTGCTTGAAGGCAAACCGATTTATGAAGATATTCTGCTCCCGATTCCACTGGAACGAAGACCAAAGATAGATACTTCGTATTTGGTCTATGTATACGCTGGCGAAACAACCGAGCCGATCACTGAAGCAGTCGTATTGCTAGATCTTACCCCAGTCGTCGATATTGATTTGTCGACTCGTCAGGTAGGCAAGGGGTTGACAATGACGCTTGGTTATATTCAGGTTAGCGAACCTGTTCAGATTACACTTCATGGTGATAGTGGGGGAAAGCCCTCCGAAAAAGAACTTTTTACACAGCGTTTAGAAGAGCCTGGCATATACGAAAATTTACACTTTTCGATCCCGCCAGCGGGAAAGCCAAAAGAGGATACGGTATTCTGGTACCAGTTTGTTGATGCCATGGGCAATGAAGTTTTTGACCCGATTCCCACAACACTGATTTTTGAAGCTGGGCCACCGGAATTGACGTCGTCCTCCATTCAAGTCGGTATCGGTGCACAGGTCGAAATCACCAGACTAACAACAGATATACCGATTGTTGTTAGTCTGCATGCCGATAGTGATGGCCCCCCTGATTCAAAACCGATTAGCTTTATTGAACTTCGTGCAGGTGAATATCCAGATGCCTTCAACCCTGAAGTGATCTTGTCTATACCTGCTGAGGTTCGCCCCGTTACGGATACTGTTTATTGGGTTCATACATCTTCTCTTGACCGAGAACGAGCGGCTGATCCAATCTCAGTTACCCTCAAACTGTTACCTGTGATATCAGATATTGATGTCGTGAGTCCTCAGTTTGGAGATGGCAAGATGATCACAATCGCAAAACTTGACGTAACTGAACAGGTTACATTGACCCTCAATTTGGATTCGAACGGAGAACCAGGGCCGCGGATTTTCCAGGAATCCATCGAGCCTGGGGCACATTCCAACATTGTGCTTGAACTCGACAAGCAGTATGTTGCTGACTCAACATTCTGGTTAAGTGTGTATAGTCGACGACAACTTGAACCGCACAATTCTGTTACTGTCACTCTCGATCTTCCAGTATTGATTGGTGTTGATATCGACCGGGAACAAGAGGGCGATGGCTCATCTGTTCGCATCACCAGAATTGCCGTGAGTGAACCGGTCACCGCTACGCTCTTCGAGCCTAATCGCTCGGATACAGAGCCTGTATCCCAACAATCCTTCCCGCATGGGATCCATGAAGGTATTCGCCTGGGGATTTCTAAAGACAACAAACCGGTCTCAGATACTCTTTACATACTTGAGTTAACACACAATGGCGGGATGACCGTAACTGAACCAATCACAGTTTCTTTGTCTGTGATATCAGATCCAACGCCAAAACCGGTATCCGAGGGGAAGACATCTTCGATCTTGGCGAAAGATCAGGAACGGGCGGGTTTTAGTGCATTGTTGGATCTCGTTGTCACGCCCAATGATGCTTGGGTTGCAGTATATGAACAGCAAGAGAATGGAAACCAATTGGTCGGAGTTAAAAGAGTCAGTGCTGGAAGTACGCCAAATGTCTTAGTATACTTTAACCGAGAAGTGCCACGTGGGGCAGTGCTTTGGGCCGTAATGCATGAAGATAGTGGGATACTCAACCAATTTGATTATCCTGAGGCTGATCCACCATTGCTGACCAACAACGAATACGTGGCCGAGAGTTTTGTTTACGGCCTACCCATTATCGACGTTGATAGTAATCAAGTGGTTAGACGATCGATTGTGGTACGCGATCTGATTTCTCCGCAGGCAGGGTGGCTGGCAATATACGATATGGCTGGAAAACAGTTGCTGGGTTATAAGCAAGTTCCTGCCGGACGAAGTGGAGGTTTGGCAGTTCCATTCAATGTGCATGTTCCGCCGACTGGTAATGTTGATTTGCTTGCAGTCCTCCATCAAGATAATGGACTCGGCAACAAAGCAGAGTTGCCCATGCCGGATAGTATTAGAATGACTGATGGAAAGATAATTGCGAAAGCACTCACAGTCACAATTGATCCGCTAACATGTGGCCTAACTGGATTCGGATATTCATTCACTGGAAGTGAACCATTCCTAATGGTGGATGACCCTATCATGTTGGATGATCATACCCTGAGGATTGACGATGTGTGTCTGCCAAGTGATGGTTGGGCGGTCGTGTACAGAGATGCAAATGGAACGCTTGGCGATCTAATAGGCTATGCGAGAATTGTCGGCGGTAATGCACCGGCGAGTCTAGGGATTGAGTTGACACCTCCTCGGCCCTTTGGTCAAGCAGTGTGGATTGTACTACATGCAGATATGGGTCAGGTAGGGAGACTTGAAATTTCCGAACCAGATTTGCCAATTTCGATAAACGGAAAACCTGCTGTTATTTATGCGAAAGTTGGCCAACAACCACTGAGCGGTAAGTAACTTGATGGCCGGATGGTATGAAATTGGGTATGCTCTGTGAGCTATCCAAATTCACTTTGGCTCTCATAACGTTGATATGAAAATGCCACACCAGATTGCCAAACGCACCCAAGATTAAAACAGAGTGGTGCACCCACACGGGTGCGCCACTCTGTTTATGATATAATCATCCCCATGAAACCCACCACCACCCTCATCACCCCCACCTTCACCCTCCTCCCCGGCGCGGACGAGTCATCACTGCCATTGACCCCCTGGTACACTTTGGCCCAACATCCCTGGTCACTATCGGGCGGCGTTTGACACGTCCCACCTGTGTTTGACAAGAGCATTCTCTTGTCGAGAATCTGACGGTTTTTGGGCTTTGACAATGTAGGATAGAATGAGACGAGGAACCTGATGAAAATTCTGCGCAGACTACGCCGGGAACTCTCGCAGGGGCGCTTTGAGTTTAGCCGACACGCCTTCCATCGGGCTGTGGAACGCAATATCAGTGATGCTGAGATCCGAGAGATGGCCATGAATGCCAGGTTGATTGAAGACTATCCGGACGATAAGTACACAGCCAGTTGTTTGCTGCTTGGTTTTTCAAAAGCGGGACGCCCCTTGCACATACAGGTGTCGCGTGCAGAAACAGAATTGGTCAAAATCATCACGCTTTACGAGCCAGATCCCGATGAATGGAATGATCGGTTTACCCAGCGGAGGGTACAATGAACACATGTGAAGTCTGTGGCAGCCAGGCGTTTCGGACTGAGAATGTTTCGGAAGTCTTTTTGATCGAGGGGCGACGCGTTCTGGTGGATGGCATTCCGGCCCGGGTCTGTGTGCGCTGCGCGGAGGTCACCTTTGACCGCGCGACGACGGAAATCGTGCGCCGCATGGTCCACGGCGAGGCCAAGCCCATGGAGGTGGTCTCCCTGGAAGTCTTCAGCTATGCGTATGCGTGAGCAGGGGCAGGGATCTTGCCATGCCGAACTGCGTCCGCGGTTGAGCGGACCCATGTGGTATAATGGCGGAACGTAACCCTATGCGCAATATCCTGTAATCGTCATTTACTCACCACCCATGCCCATGAAACCCCAACCCAACCCAACCCTCATCACCCCCACCTACACCCTCCTCCCCGGCGCGGACCAAATCCTCACCGCCCCCACCGAAGCCCTGCGCGCCTACCACCTCCGCCTTATGGCCCTGCGCCTGAACCTGGTCGCAGGCTTTGACGACCTGCTCTCCCTGGACAGCATCGACTTCACCCCCTTCGACTATCAGATCAAGGCCGCCCGCACGGCCTTGCGCCGTTTCCGCGGACGCGGCATGCTCTCCGACGAGGTGGGCCTGGGCAAGACCATTGAGGCCGGGCTGGTGCTGAAGGAGTATTTGCTGCGCCAGATGGTGAAGCGGGTGCTGATCCTGACCCCGCCGGGGTTGGTGGAGCAGTGGCGGGAGGAGTTGGAGAGCAAGTTCAAGATCACGGACTTTGTCACCAGCACGGACGACAGATTCCGTGCCCTGGGCGCGGATGCCTGGCTGCACTTCCCCTTTGTGATCGCCTCCCTGGCCACGGCCCGGCGACCCGAACACCGCAAGATGATCACCAGCGAGCTATACGATCTGGTGATCGTGGACGAGGCCCATCACCTCAAGAACCGGGCCTCCGTGTCGTGGAAGCTGGTCAACGAGCTGCAAAAACGCTTTATTTTGCTGCTGACGGCCACGCCGGTGCAGAACAGCCTGACCGAGTTGTACAATTTGGTCACGGTGCTCAAGCCCGGCCAGTTGAAAAGCCCCAAGGAGTTTCAGCGGGAGTTTGTGGTGCGGGGGGACCCCCGCCTGCCCAAGAACCGAGGCTTGCTGCGGGAACTCCTGGCCGATGTGATGGTGCGCCACTCTCGCGGCCAGATCAACCTGCAACTGCCGCCCCGGCGGGCGCATACGATTCAGTTGGCCCTGCACGCCGACGAACAGGCCCTCTACACCGCCATCGCCGATCTCTCCCGGCGCATTTTGGGCGACGAGAACCAGACCAGCGCCCACCGTTTCGGCGTGCGCACCCTGCTGCGGGAGGCGGGCAGCAGCGCCGCGGCCACCCGCTCCACCCTGCGCTCTTTGGCCGAGGTGGACAATCTGGCCGCCTATGCGCATGAACTGCGCGCCCTGGCCGATCAGGCCGATGCCGTGCAGACCAGCGCTAAGGCCGACGCCCTGGCCAAACTATTGGACGCCCAGACGGCGTCGGGTGGCACCCACAGCAAGGTGGTCATCTTCACCCAATTCCTGGCCACCCAAGCCATGCTGGCCGCTCACCTCACCCAGTCCGGCGTCCCCTTCGCCCTCTATCACGGCGGGCTGACCCCCGCCCAGAAGAACCAGGCCATCCAGGATTTCACCGACCACCTGCCCGTGCTGCTCTCCACCGAGGCCGCCGGCGAGGGGCGCAACCTGCAATTTTGCCGGGTGCTGGTCAACTTCGACCTGCCCTGGAACCCCCAACGCATCGAGCAGCGGGTCGGGCGCATCCACCGCATCGGCCAAACCCAGCCCGTGGACATTTTCAACCTGGCCGCCCAGGGCACCATCGAGGAGTACGTCCTGGACATCCTGGACCGCAAACTCAACATGTTCGAGCTGGTGATCGGCGAAATGGACATGATCCTGGGCCAACTCTCCGACGAGCGGGACTTCGAGTCCATCGTCACCGACATCTGGAGCCAGGCCCACGACGACGCCGACCTCTCCGCCAGCATGAGCGCCCTGGGCGACAATCTGGTCAAGGCCCGCCAGGACTATCAGGAGATGAAGGAGTACGACGAGGCCCTCTTTGGCGAGGATTTTAGCGCAGAATGAACAGCCCCGCGGCCCAACCCCAACAAGAGCGCTTCGATCTTTCCCGCTTTGTCCTCGATTTTTTGGAAAAAGAAGGCAGTGTCGTCACGCCCCCTTCCTTTGGCATTCACGAGGCCCTCTTGCCAGAGGACTTGGCGGCCTCACTTCAGATCGACGACTTCGTGCACCTCTCGTTTGACCCGGAACAGCCCGCCACCCCGGACGGTCCCCTGCGCCTGAGCGTCAACCACCCCTTAGTCGAGACCATGGCCGAGCGGGTGGCGGCGCAACCGGCCAACGCCACAGCCTATATCAACGGCGTGCGCTTGCAGAAAACCGGGCTGCTCGACTTGGCCCGCAAGCAATTCGGCTTCCCCAACGCCCGCTTGGACGGCGTGCCCAAAATGCAAGAGGAGCGGGAACTTCACCATTACGTCCAGTTCAACTTTAAGATCACCACCATCACCGAAGAGAAGCAGGAGTCCCAGGCCACGGTGATCATGGACCTCCAGTCCGGTCACGCTGTCACCGATCCGGACCAACTGCGCTTATTGGCCGTCCTCGATCCCCAACCCGCCTTCGACACCCTCCTCTCGGCCCCGCCCCGCTGGACCGCCGCCGGGGATGCCCTGGCCGACGAAACCTTGCAAGCCCTCCTGCCCCGGGCCGAAAGCGTCCTGCGGGCGCAGATGGCCGAGCGCTTGGACGGGGTGGCGACCCGCATCCAGCACAACCTGGAACTGGACTTGGCCCGCATCGAGGAATATTACGACGGTCTGGCCGGGGACATGCGCCGTCGCCGCACCCGCCTGGCCGAGGACGAGACCGACCGCATCCAAGCCCTGGACGACAAGCTGACCGCCCTGGATGCCGAGCGGCGCAAAAAGCTGGACGATGTGCGGGGCCGCTACGTCCTGCGCGTGGAGATCGAGCTGATCAACGTCCTGATCATGGTCCAGCCCAAAGTCACCCTGCCTGCTACCATCGGCAACCGCACGGCCACCATCCAGCGCACGGTGGTCTGGGATCCCCTGTTCCATCACCTGGAACCCCTGGTCTGCGATGTGTGCGGTCAGCCCGGTGAGGGGATGACCTTGTGTACCGGCGGTCATCTGGCCCACGAGGACTGTCTGGCCCCCCAGTGCATCGACTGTAAGCGCGCCTTTTGTCGATTGTGCGGCGATCAGATACAGGAATGTATTGTCTGCCATCAGCCGGTCTGTCGCCCCAGTTTGATCAAGTGCCCCACCTGTGGCCGGGGCACGTGCCAAGCGCACCAAAATCTGTGCCATGCGGCTGAGGGCGAACCGGCTGTGTTGGTGACGGAAGCCCCCGCGCCGACCCCGTCGAAATCACCTGCCCCGTCCCCCAAGCCCCCCAGCCCCCGACCCAGCAAAGGTCCGCCGATTTCAACCAAAAATAGCGATGGCAAGGACAAATCATCCGCCAAAGCGCCGGCGATCAAGACCCCGCCCCCCGCGCCAACGGCCACCGGTGTGCGCATTGTGGTGGACATCTACGAGACCGAGCCGACCATCGTGGCCTTTGTCCTGCGGTCCAAAGAGCGGGTGTTGGCCACGCGCGCCTTCCGCCTCATGACTGAGGGCATTGCTGTGCAATGTACCTGCGAGAAATCGCCCTGTGCGGCGGATGGCTTTGTCTTTCGCCCCTGGCCTCTGGCAGAGATACCGCAACAGATCGAGGACTTTTTGAAGAAGCTGCGGCTAGAATATGGTGTCCCGGCCAAAAAGGTGGATCTCTACTACAAACGGCATCAGGAAATCCGCAAGTTGGAAAAGCTGGTTCTGCCCGCCTACTGGCACGACCCGGAACGGATCGCCACGGCCATCCGGGGTTTTGATGCCATGCAGGGGTGAGCGGGGTGAAGTAGCTTTGGGCGCACTGTCGCCAAGCAAAACCAGGTAGGTGCGGTTTTTAACCGCACAAACCCAGGGTAAATGTGAATCGTGCGGTTGAAAACCGCACCTACACCAGAGACTGTTCGCCATTGTGCGGGCGGTCTCTTTTTATTTTGGAGTGCGAACTCTGCGACACCACTCATGGTGATGAGAATCCATGAGAAAAGATGATAGACCCGTGAGAGAGATGCGGTAGATCATGAGAGAAAAATCCTGCTATGATGGCATTGGCAGGGGAGGGGGTGTTCACAACGTCAGTGAGCCGCCCGCCTCTTCGTCAATGAAGTCAGCGCTGGCAGGAATCGTATCACTGTATCCAACTTAGCTCCGTGGGAAAAGCACGTGCGCCGCCTTGGCGGTGGGATCCCGGAACTCATCGAGCTCCTTTCTACAAGGAGTCAACGCGATGAGCGCGCTTGGTTTGTTATGGACCGCACTTTCTTTGATCTTGGGCGGGTCTCCGCTCTTTTCTTTATCAATTCCGTCTGCTTCGTCCGAACCCGAAGGAGCGATCTTTGCTATCGCCGGCGGGCCGTCAGACGGTCATTGCGGGTGATGCAACCACGAATTTCACGAATGACACGAATTTTTGTGAGAGAGGCGCATTCGTGAAATTCGTGTCATTCGTGGTTGCCTTGTGAAATTCGTGATCGCAGAACAAACGTGCGTTTTGCCTCTTGACATCGCACGTTTGTTCGGGTATACTTGGGAAAAGTTGGGAAACAAACGTTCTTATTTGGGATAGTTTGGACTCAACTTGGGAAACCTATCGTCCCTCCGCCCATCTATATCACCGGGAGCCACCTCATGTCCACCGAATTCAGCCTGTCTGACCGCCAAGAGTCGATTCTGGTCTATATCATCCGTTACCTGCGGGAACACAAGATTCCGCCCTCCATTCGCAACATCGGCGAGGCCGTGGGGATCTCCAGCACCTCCGTGGTCAACTATAATTTGACCAAGTTGCAGGAGATGGGGCTGATCGACCGCACGCCCGAGGTGAGCCGGGGGCTGAGCGTCAACTTTGAACAGGTGGAGCGCACCCTCTCCGGTCTGTTGACGGGGAACGGCAGCCTCAATGGCTTGATCCGGGTGCCGGTCTTTGGCCACATCCAGGCCGGTCTGCCCGTGGATGTGCCCGATGTGCGCAACTGGCAGACGGCGGAGGAGTGGGTGCAGTTGACCGCCGAGATGTTCGGCGACCCCAGCCGTCTCTTTGCCCTGCGCGTCCAGGGCGATTCCATGAAAGACGCCGCGGTGCAGGATGGGGACATTGTGATCCTGCGCTATCAGGAGAGCGCCAACAACGGCGATATGGTGGCCGCCTGGCTGGAAGGGGATGACGAGACGACCCTCAAGTTTCTCAACAAGAAGGGCGACACGGTGGAACTGATCCCAGCCAACACCGATTACCAGCCCATCGTGCGCCCGGCGGACAAGGTACGCATCAGCGGGCGGGTGGTGTCGGTGATTCGGTATATGAATTAGGGGGATTGGGGATTTGGGGATTTGGGATTGGGGATTTGGAACAATCCAAGTCCCCAACCCCCCAATCCCCAATCCCCAATCCCCAATCCCAAATCCCAAATCCCAAATCCCATGCCCACCCGACCCTTCGCCAAACTCGCCAACCAGCCCTACGTCCTTCTCACCCTGACCATGCTCTTTTGGTCGGGGAATTTTATTTTGGGCCGGGCGGTGAACGCGGAGGTGCCGCCCGTGGGCCTGGCCTTTTGGCGGTGGACCGGGGGTAGCCTGATCATCATCGGCTTTGCCTGGCCCCACCTGCGCCGGGACTGGCCCGTGATCCGGCGGGCGTGGAAGCTGATCACCCTGTTGGCCATTTTGGGCATCACCCTCTTCAACACTTTGGTCTACACCGGGCTGCATGCCACCACGGCCATCAACGCCCTGCTGCTCCAATCCACCATGCCCGTGGTGATCGTGCTCATGTCCTTCCTCCTCTTCCGCGAGCGGGTGACCCCGGCCCAGGTTGGCGGCATCGTGCTTTCCCTGGCCGGGGTGTTGACCATCATCGCCAAGGGTAGCTTGACCCTGCTCCTCAGCCTGTCGTTGAATTCAGGAGATCTGCTGATCTTCATCGCCGTGGTGGGCTATGCGGCCTATTCTGTGCTGTTGCGCAAGCGCCCGGCCATGCATCCCCTCAGCTTTTTGGCTGTCACCTTTATCGTGGGTGACCTGATCCTCTCTCCCTTCTACGTGTGGGAAAACCTGGCCGGGAATGTGATGCAGTTCAACCGGGTGACTTTGTTGGCCGTGGCCTATGTCTCAGTCTTCCCGTCGATCTTGGCCTATCTCTGCTTCAACCGGGGGGTGGAATTGGCCGGGGCCAACGTGGCCGGTCTCTTCTTTCACCTCATGCCCCTCTTTGGCAGCATCATGGCCATCCTCTTTTTGGGCGAACGCTTCCAGACCTTCCACGCATTTGGCATTCTCTTCATTCTGGGCGGCATTCTCCTGGCCACCCGTCCTCGCTTGCTCGGCAGATCCCAACGCCGTTGACGTATTTTGTCAAAACCTCTTAAAAATCTATATTTGTGATTATTTTCACAAAAAGAGTGATACTATCCCCCTGGATCTGGGACATTTGTCCCTGTGTTTTTGGACCGGATGGGCGTATCATTTTTGGTGGGGAGAGCTTACCGGAAAGTAGTTTGCTTTCTGTTTCGGGCATGGTTTTCGGGTATGGATACATACGCATCAACCGTCGGTTTTGTGCCGAGCGGCTTGTGCTTGTTGGGTTCCTCTCTGCTTGACTCCACTTTTGTGCTGATAATTGAATCGCCTGTCGCCCCGTTTTTTGTTGCGTCTTGTTGCGCGTTTGTCGATTTTTCGAGAAGGAGAAACCCAACCCATGTCTACCCTAGATGCCGAAACCCGCGAGATGGTGCTGTCCACCTTGCAGAAGTATGCTGATAAGAAGCTGACCCCATCCTTTTTGCTTGACCTTGACCACAAGGATGAGTTCCCGACCAAAGTACTGGCGGAACTCTACGACCCCATGAAGTTTGGCCTGCACCTGGCCTTTATCCCCGAAGAGTACGGCGGATTGGGCGGCGGGGCCTATGACATTTACCGCATCTCCGAAGTCATGGCCGGGATCGATCTGGGTGTGGCGACCGGGGTGTTGGCGACTTTCTTGGGCACGGACCCCATCACCGTGGGGGGGACGCCGGAACAGAAGGCGCTGTGGATGGGCCGCATCGCCGAAGAGGGGCTGCTGGTGGCCTATGGGGCCACCGAACCCCAGGCGGGCAGCGACCTGGGGGCCATGAAGACCAAGGCCGTGCCGGTGATGGAGGGGGACAAGGTGGTCGGCTACCGGATCAGCGGGCGCAAGCAGTGGATCAGCAACGGCGGCGTGGCGGATCTCTACACCATCCTGGCGTTGGCCCCCGGCGGCCCCAGCTGGTTTGTGATGGAAAAGGGGGTCGAAGGCTTCAGCACGGGCAAGCCGGAGGACAAGCACGGCATCCGGGCCAGCAACACCGCGGCCCTCTTCTTGGAAGATGTCTATTTTGACGCTGACCGGCTGGTGGGCGGTGTGGAAGGCCAGGGCTTGGCCCAGGCCCAGGCGGTCTTCGGCTACACCCGGTTGATGGTGGCGGCCTTTGGCCTGGGCGCGGGCTGGGCCTGTCTCAAACGAGCCATCCCCTATTCTCAGACCCGCATCCAGGGCGGCGCGCCGTTGAGCCAAAAACAGGGCTACACACACAAGTTGATCGTGCCCAACGCCGCCCGCTTGGAAGCCTCCCGGGCCTACATCGAATGGACCGCCGAGCGCATCGACGGCGGGGACGAGGACTTGCAGACCGAGGGGGCCGTGGCAAAATATCTGGCCACGGAGGGGGGCAACAAGGCCGCGGAGGACAGCATCCAGGCCCTGGGCGGCTACGGCTACACCAAGGAATATATGGTGGAGAAGTTCAAGCGGGACGTGCGCATCACCACCATTTACGAAGGTACATCTGAGATCATGGAGTGGACGATTGCCCGGGACCGTTGGCAGTTGCACCTTAAATCCCGGGGCGCGTTCTATAACGAGTGGGCGGCCCGGCTGGACAAAGCCCATGCTGCCGAACCCAACAACGGCACGGCCACCGCGGCCCTGGCTCTGCGCGCCCTCTCCGTCATTTTGGAGCGCTGCCGCATTGACCGTCTGACCCGCAACCAGCACGTCCTCTTCCGCCTGGGCGAGCTGATCGCCTTTGCCGAGACCGCGGCCATCTTCAGCGAGCGGGTGGTCAGCCATCCCACCGAAGCCATTGAGCTGGGCGTGCCCCTGCGCCAGGCCCTGGCCCGCATCCACGCCCGGGACGCCGCCCTCAAGGTGGCCACGGACGGCTTGCGCTGGGCCATCGGCGCTGGGCAGACCGACCCCAACCTGGCCGGTTCGCTCAACCTGCCCGGCATTTACGCCGCCCAGGCCGGGGCCATCGCCGACATGGACTTTGCCGCCGCCGAGCTTGCGAAAGCGTTTCCGGCGTAAATTTATCGTGTATCGTGTATCGTGTATTTTTAGCGTGGGATCAAGACCATGCTAAAAAATACTCGATACACGATACACGATATTTCCCAGGAAGGAGATTCACCCACCCATGAATTCCACCATCGACCGAGCCGTTGCTATTGTGGGCGTGGGGGCGATCCTGCCCGATGCCCCCAATGCCCCGGCTTATTGGCAGAATATCGTCAACAAACGCTATAGCATTTCCGAGATTCCGGCCGAGCGCTGGGACCCGGCGTTGTATTATGATGCGGACCCGGCCGCGCCGGACAAGACGTACAGCAAGATCGGCGGCTGGGTGCGGGGCTATGAGTTCGACTGGAAGAAATATCGCATCCCGCCCCGGGTGGCGGACGCCATGGACCCTAGCCAGAAGTGGGCGGTGACCATCGCCGCCGAGGCCCTGGCCGACTACGGCTATCCTGACCGTCCCCTGAACACGGAACGCACTGGGGTGATCCTGGGCACGGCCATGGGTGGCGAGTATACGTATATGACCACCCTGCGCATCAAGTTTCCCGAATTCGCCCAGCTTTTGACCGAAGTCAGTGAGTTTGCCCACCTGCCCCAAGGCGTGCAAGAGACGATTCTGGCCAAGTGGCACGAGCGCTTTGACAACTGGCTGCCCCAGATCACCGAGGACACCATGCCCGGTGAGTTGCCCAACATTGTGTCGGGCCGGGTGGCCAACGTACTCAACCTGCGCGGTCCCAACTTCATCACCGACGCTGCCTGCGCCTCCAGCTTCGCGGCCATCAACGCCGCGGTGGAGATGCTGACCGAGCATCATGTGGACGCAGTGATTGCCGGGGGCGTGGACCGCAACATGGGGCCGGAGGTCTTTGTCAAGTTCTGCAAAATCGGCGCCCTCTCTGCCACGGGCAGCCGTCCCTTTGGGGATGGGGCCGACGGCTTTGTCATGGGCGAGGGGGCCGGGGCCTTCCTGCTCAAGCGGCTGGCGGATGCCGAGCGGGACGGGGACAAGATCTACGCCGTGATCCGGGGCGTGGGCGGCTCCAGCGATGGCAAGGGCAAGGGCATCACCGCCCCCAACCCGGTCGGCCAGATCCTGGCGGCCAGCCGGGCCTGGGAGAACGCCGGGCTGGACCCGGCGTCCGCTACCTTGATCGAGGCCCACGGCACCAGCACAAAAGTGGGCGATGTGGTGGAGTTGGAGAGCCTGACCAAGGTCTTCGGCAGCGCGGCCAAACATAGCATCGGACTGGGATCTGCCAAGGGCAATATTGGGCACCTCAAGGCTGGGGCCGGCGCGGCCGGTCTGCTCAAGGCCGTCTTTGCCATCCACCACAAGATTCTGCCCCCCACCCTCAACTCGGAAAAGCCCAACCCCAACGCTGACTTCGCCAACTCCCCCTTCCGCCTGATCCATCAGGCCGAGGCATGGCCTGCCAACGGCACGCCCCGCCGGGCCGGGGTCAGCGCCTACGGCTTCGGCGGCACGAATTTCCATCTGGTGATCGAAGAGCATGTGCCGGGGTTGCGGGAGCGGGATTCGTTGATTGGTGGATTGGTTGATTTATCTGCGTCAACCCCCCCATCAACAAATCAACAAATCAACAAATCAACAAAAACTCCGTTGCGGGGCATCCTCGCCCTGGGCGCGGACAGCCCGACTGGGCTGAAAGAGCGGCTGGACGACGCCTTCCGCAAGGCCGAGGCGGGGTGGACGCCCTCGTTGGCTGTGCCGGATCAGGTTGATCTGCGGGCCGCCGAGCGGCTGGTGATCGATTTTGGGGATCACGCTGAGTTGATGGAGAAGCTGGGCAAGGCCCGCAAGGCGCTGGGTTTCGACAATCCCCAGGCTTGGCGGGCGTTGCAGGGCCAGGGCATCTTCCGGGGCAGCGGACCCAAGCCGGGCAAGGTCGCCTTTCTCTTCCCCGGCCAGGGCAGCCAATATACCAACATGGGCCGCCAGTTGGCCGCCCTCAACCCCGGGGTCAAGCAGGTTTTTGACGAGGCCGACGCGGTGATGACCCCCATCCTGGGCAAGCCCTTGACCAGCTATATCTTTGTGGACGCGGACGACCCCGCGGCCATGCAGAAGGCCGAGCTGGACCTGATGCAGACCGCCATCACCCAGCCGGCCATGTTGACCGTGGACACGGCCCTTTACAAATTGTTGGGCGAATATGGCTTTGCCCCGGACATGGTCATGGGTCACTCGTTGGGCGAATACGGCGCGCTGATCGCGGCGGATATCATGCCCTTCGCCCACGCCTTGGAGGCGTCCGCGGCCCGGGGTGCGGAGATGACCAAGGTGAGCATGGCCGACAACGGCTGGATGGCCGCGGTCATGGCCCCCATCGGCGTGATCCAGGAAACCCTGGTCCAGGTGGACGGCTATGTGGTGGCCGCCAACATCAACAGCACCCATCAGGCGGTGGTGGGCGGGGCCAGCGCCGCGGTGAAGGAGGCCATCGACCGCTTCACGGCCCTGGGCTTCCAGGCCATGCGCATCCCGGTCAGCCACGCCTTCCACACCAAGATCGTGGCCCCGGCCAGCGGACCCCTGCGAAAAGTGCTGGATCGGCTGAGCATCCGCCAACCCCACCTGCCCCTGGTCGCCAACGTCACCGGGAATCTCTATCCCACCACGGTTGAGGGGATCAAGGACATTCTTGAGCTTCAGATCGCCTCCCCGGTGCAGTGGGTGAAGGGCTTGGAGACCCTCTACGAGCAGGGCGTGCGCATGTTCGTGGAGGTCGGCCCCAAAAAGGCGCTCAAGGGTTTCACCGACGACGTGCTGGGCAGCAAGCCCGACGTCTGGTCTCTCTTCACCAACCACCCCAAGACCGGAGAGATCGCCTCGTTCAACCATGCCTTGTGCGGGCTGTATGCCGCGGGGTATGGGGTGAATGGCGAATGGCGAATGGCGAATGGCGGGTTGGTCGCCGATGCCCACGTAACACGGGACACGCAACAAGTTATTGTATCTTCTGAGGAAACAACTATGTCTACACCGGATTTGACCCAACTTTTGGCCCAAGCCTTGCAACAAATGGCCGCCGCGCCCTCGCCATCCGCCGTTCGCCATTCGCCATTCGACAGAAACGACGCCCCCGCCGGCTCCATCGTCATCTCCGGCACGGGGCTGGGCTTGCCCGGCGCGGAGAAGGCGGTGATGGACCCGGACAACGCCATGCGCATTTTGCGGGGCGAACAGTTCGTGGACCTGATCCCCGAACGCTTCCGCAAGGGCATGGCCAACAAGAACATCACCCGGCTGGTCAAGGCCGCAGATGGCGGCGGCAGCTTCGAGATCATCAGCGACACCAGCGAGGTGATTAAGCTGGCCGGCCGGGGCGGCTCCTTTGATTTGACCGAAGAGTACGGCGTCCCGGTCAAGCTGGTCGAGGCCCTGGACACCACCACCCAACTGGCCATGGCCGCGGGTCTGGACGCCCTGCGGGAGGCGGGCATCCCCCTGGTACAGACCTATCGCACCACCAGCAAGGGCACCTTTTTGCCCGACCGCTGGCTGCTGCCCCCGGCCCTGCGGGACGAGACCGGCGTGATCTTTGCCAGCGCCTTCCCCGGCGGCGACCGCTTCGCCGATGAGTTCAGCCGCTACTATGGCTGGCAAAACAAGGTCAGCCACCTGGAGACCCTTGAAGATCTGCGCCGCTACACGACCGACCCGGTCACCTTGCAGGAGATCACCCGGCGCATTGCCGACATGAAGGAGCAGATGGAGCGGGAGCCGTACATTTTTGACCGCCGCTTCCTCTTCCGCATCTTGGCTATGGGCCACAGCCAATTTGCCGAATACATCGGCGCTCGCGGGCCAAATACCCATGTCAACGCCGCCTGTGCCAGCACGGCCCAGGGCGTGGCCGTGGCCGAAGATTGGATCCGCAGTGGCCGGTGCCGCCGGGTGATCGTGATCGGCGCGGACAATGTCACCAGCGAGCATCTGATGGAATGGGTGGGTTCCGGCTTTTTGGCCGTGGGCGCGGTGGCCACGGACGACCGGGTGGACGAAGCCGCCCTGCCCTTTGATCGCCGCCGTCACGGCACAATTCTGGGCATGGGGGCGTGCGGGTTGGTGGTGGAAAGCGAAGACACAGTGCGAGAGCGGGGCATGCGGGGCATCGTCGAAGTCCTGAGCAGCGAGACCGCCAACAGCGCCTTCCACGGCACCCGGCTGGATGTGGAGCATATCTCTCTGGTCATGGACAACCTGGTCACCGCGGCGGAGCGGCGTTTTGGCGTCAACCGGCACAGCATGGCCGGGCAGACCGTCTTCATGAGCCACGAGACCTTCACCCCGGCCCGGGGCGGCAGCGCCTCCGCCGAGGTCACCGCCCTGCGCCGCACCTTTGGGGAGGCGGCCAACGATCTGATCATGGCCAACACCAAGGGCTTCACCGGCCACCCCATGGGCGTGGGCATCGAGGATGTGATCGCCGTCAAGATTCTGGAATATGGCATCGTGCCCCCGGTCCCCAACTTCAAAGAGATCGACCCGGAGTTGGGTCCGCTCACCCTGAGCCGGGGCGGACGCTACCCCGTCCAGTATGCCCTGCATCTGGCCGCCGGTTTCGGCTCCCAGATCAGCATGACCTTGGTCCGGCGCATCCCCGGCAACCTGGATCGCACGGACAACAAATCCCAATATCGCCGCTGGCTGGCCGACCTCTCCGGCCTGGACCACGCCGAAACCGAAGTGGTGAAGCGGGTTCTGCGCATCGTCGCCAACGGCACGCCGGGCCGAGAGCCCATCAGCAGTTCATGGCGATACGGCACCGGCCCCCTGGTCCGCGCCGCCGCGCCGGGGGATCGGGGATTGGGGATTGGGGATCAGGGATTAGGGGTGGCGGCCATGCGCATGCCTGCGCCGTCGCCTGTGAGCGCCCCCGCGCCCAAGCCCATCCCGGCCCCTGCGCCAAAACCCATGCCCGCGCCAGTGGCTCAACCCGCACCGGTTGTGCCAAAACCTGCGCCCGCCCCGGCCCCCGCGCCGGTTGCGCCGGCGAGCGCGCCAATCTCCCAATCTCCCAATCTCCCAATCCCCACTCCCCAATCCCCGGTCGAAGGCAAAGTCCTCTCCATCGTCGCCGCCAAAACCGGCTACCCTAGCGACATGCTGGACATGGATCTGGATCTAGAAGCCGACCTGGGCATCGACACCGTGAAGCAGGCCGAGACCTTCCAGGCCGTGCGGGAAGCCTTCGACATCCCTGTGGTGGAAGGCTTGAGCTTGCGGGATTACCCGACTTTGGGCGCAGTGGTGGGCTTCGTCCACAAGATGCGGCCTGAGTTGGTCGGAGACAAGGAGACCGGGAGACAAGGAGACAAGGAGCCGTCTGCGCCAATTGCCCAATCGCCCACTCTTCCAATCGCCGAGTCAACCAATCAACCAATCAACCAATCAACCAATCCCGTGGCCGACAAAATCATCGCCATCGTCGCCGCCAAGACCGGTTACCCCAGCGACATGCTGGACATGGACCTGGACATGGAAGCCGACCTGGGCATCGACACAGTGAAACAGGCCGAGACTTTCCAGGCTGTGCGGGAAGCCTTCGACATCCCCGTAGTGGAAGGCTTGAGCTTGCGGGATTACCCGACTTTGGGCGCGGTGGTGGGCTTCGTCCACAAGATGCGACCGGACTTGGGGATTGGGGATCGGGGTGGTGCTGAACCAATCAACCAATCAACCAATCAACCAACCACCCACTCCCCACTCCCCACTCCCCACTCCCCAGTCGAAGACAAGATCATCGCCATCGTGGCGGCCAAGACCGGCTACCCCAGCGACATGCTGGACATGGACCTGGACATGGAAGCCGACCTGGGCATCGACACGGTGAAACAGGCCGAGACCTTCCAAGCCGTGCGGGAAGCCTTCGACATTCCTGTCGTGGACGGGCTGAGTCTGCGGGATTACCCGACTTTGGGCGCAGTGGTGGGCTTCGTCCACACCATGCGGCCGGAGTTGGGGATTGGGGACCAGGGATTGGGGATTGGGGATCGGGGTGGTGCTGAACCAATCAACCAATCAACCAATCAACCAACCGCCCACTCCCCAATCCCCAATCCCCAATCCCCGAAAACAATCGGCACCCTGGCCGACGCGGACGCCATGCCCCGGCGAGTCCCCGTGGCGGTCGTTCGGCCCGGCCTGGATCTGTGCAAGTCCACGGGGGTCAACCTGGGTGAGGGTAGCCGGGTGATCGTGATGATGGACGCCGGCGGCGTGGGCAAGGCCCTGGTCGCCCGGCTCGAGAAGCGGGGCGCAACCGTATTGCAGTTGGACGGTGCGCCCACCGCTGAGGAGTTGGAGGCCACCCTGGCCGCCTGGCTGGCCGATGGCCCCATCACCGGCGTCTATTGGCTGCCCGCTTTGGATGTGGAGCCGGAGTTGGAGGAGATGGATCTGGCCCAGTGGCGGGAGCTGAACCGGCTGCGCACCAAGAACCTCTTCCTGACCATGCGCACCCTTTACGATGTGGTGGACAAAGCTGGGAGCTTCCTGGTCTCCGCCACCCGGTTGGGCGGACAGCATGGCTACAACGCCGAAGGGGCCACAGCGCCCCTGGGCGGCGCTGTGGTCGGCTTCACCAAAGCCTTTAAGCGGGAACGCCCGGATGTGACCGTCAAGGCCGTGGACTTCGAGATCAGCCGCAAGACCGCCGACCCCGCTGACCTGCTGATCGCCGAAACCCTCACCGACCCCGGCGTGGTGGAGGTCGGCTATAGCAACGGCGGACGCATCACCGTCTCCTTCGAGGAGCGGTCTGCGGCGGACGGTCAGCCCGGCATGGTGTTGAACAAGGAAAGCGTCTTCGTGGTCACCGGCGCGGCGGGGGGCATTACCAGCGCCATCGTCACCGACTTGGCCGTGGCCAGCCAGGGTAGCTTCTATCTGTTGGATCTGGTCCAGGCCCCGGCCCGAGACGACGAGAATGTGCGCCTCTTCCGCACGGACGTAGATGGATTGAAGCGCAAGTTTATGGACGAAGTCAAGGCCAAGGGCGAGCGGCCCACCCCGGTGATCATCGACAAGATGATCATGGCCGTGGAGCGCTCCGAGGCGGCGCTGCGGGCCATTGAGACCGTGGAAGCCGCTGGCGGCACGGCCTATTATCACAGCGTGGACCTGATGGATCAGGCCGCGGTGAACGCGGTCGTGGACGAGATCCGAGCAGCCCACGGGCGCATTGATGTGCTGCTCCACGCCGGCGGTGTGATCATCGACGCCCCCCTGCCCAAGAAGGAGCCTCGCATTTTCAATCTGGTTTTTGATGTGAAGGCCGACGGCTTCTTCAGCCTGTTGAAGGCGGCCACGGGCATGCCGATTGGGGCCACCGTGGCCTTTAGCAGCGTGGCCGGACGCTTTGGCAACCATAGCCAAAGCGACTATTCTGCGGCCAACGACCTGCTGTGCAAGGTGAGCAGCAGTATGCGCCGCTGGCGGCCCGACACCCGGGCCATCGCCATCGACTGGACCGCTTGGGGCGGCATCGGCATGGCGGCCCGGGGCTCCGTGCCCCAGATCATGGCGGCCCTGGGCGTGGACATGCTGCCCGCCGAGGCAGGCGTCCCCACCATCCGCCGGGAGTTAACCTACGGCGGGACCCGTGGGGAGATCATCGTGGCCGGGCGGCTGGGCGCCATGGCAGAGGAGCCGGACGCCAGCGGCGGGTTGGACTTGGCCAAGGCCCAGGCGGTTTTGGATGCCAGTGCCCCCCGGCGGCTGATGTTGGGCACCATCACGGGCAGCAGCCTCTATGGCGGCATCACCGTGGAGACGATTCTGGACCCGACGGCGCAGCCCTTCCTCTTCGACCATCAGGTTGAACCGGGGGTGGCGTGGTTGCCTGGGGTCATGGGCACGGAGAGCATGGCCGAGTTTGCCACTTTGTTGGCTCCCGGCTACACTGTCTCGGCGGTGGAAAGTGTGCAGATGTTGGGGGCGTTCAAGTTCCACCGCAACCAGCCCCGCAGCCTGGTGCTGAGCGGCTACGCCAGCCCAGATGGCTCAGATCTGCTGGCCCATGTGCGGGTGCAGTCCATCTTCCAGGCCCCCAAGCCGGAGCTGCCCGCCCAGATCAAGGATCACTTCGCCGCGGTGGTGCGGTTGACCCCCGCCGGGCTGGAGACGCCGACCGTGGCCTTCACCGCGCCGGTGGAGTTGCCCGACACGGCCCAGGAAATTTACAAGGTCTTCTTCCACGGCCCGGCCTATCAGGTCATGGAACGGGCGGCGGTGGACGGGGGCCACGCCGTGGCGTTGATGGCCGACAATCTCGGCCCCAACACCGCCCCGGCGGACGCGGCCTCGGTGATGGCTCCCCGGCTGATCGAACTCTGCTTCCAGACCGCGGCGTGGTGGAGCATCAAGACCAAGGGTGTCATGGCCCTGCCCGCGGGCTACGACAGCGTCACCGCTTTCCGCCAGCCCACGCAGGCCGAGGGACGGCGGCTTTACGCCCAGGTCACGGCCATCGAAAATGGCACCCGCTACGACGCCCAGGTGGTGGACGAAGCGGGCAATGTGTATGTGAAATTGACCGGCTATCGGACGGTTGAGATGCCGGCTTAGACGAATGGCGAATGGCAAATGGCGATTCGTGATGTTCGCCATTCGCCATTCGCCATTCGCTGATTCCCATGATTCACTACCTGATCCAAACCACATCCGCCCACCCGGATTTGCTGCGTGCCGCGCCGCCGCCGGGCTTGTTGAGCGAGACCGAGCTGGCCCGGTGTGCCGAACTGCGCTTCGAGAAGCGGCGGCGGGATTGGCTGTTGGGCCGGTGGACGGCGAAGCATTTGGTGCAGAGTGTTGTTGAGCGAGAGACGGGAGAGCGTTGGGCATTGGCTGATCTGTCGATTGTGGCAGCGGCAGATGGGGCGCCGGAAGTAGAAATGCACAATGATCGCCATTCGCCATTCGCCATTCGCCATTCGCTGTCAATAAGCCACAGCCGGGACACGAGTTTGTGTGCGGTGATAGATGCGGATGTTGGGGCGGTAGGCGCGGATCTGGAGTGGATCGAGCATCGGGAGCCGGGCTTTGTGGCTCAGTTTTTTACGCCGGATGAGATGGCGCAGATCGCTGGGTGTGAACCGGACTTTCGGGACACTTTGATCACGGCGATTTGGAGCGGGAAGGAAGCGGTGTTGAAGGCCCTGCGCATGGGGTTGCGGGCGGACACCCGTTCGGTGACGGTTGTTCCCCGACCAGAGGTGGCCGAAAGACAACCGGATCGGTCGTCGTCGCCCCCCCGGTGGCAGGCCCTGGAGGTGCAGGTATGTCAAGATCTGGTGGACCAAACGGGTATTTCTTTTTCAAAATTTGAAGGCTGGTGGCAGGAATACGAGGGGTTTGTGTTGACATTGGTCATCAAACACCTTTGATAAAGGCAAGGCGAAAGCGATGGGCGGACACAATTCGCCATTCGCCATTCGCCATTCGCACGAGGAGGAACAGGTGGAGACATATATTCGCAGACTGCGGGCCAAGCGGGCATTGGCCGCTGGGTCCGAGAAGGAAGCGGCAGGGCAGCACAAGAAGGGGCGGCTGACGGCTCGTGAGCGTATCGATCTGCTCTTTGACCCAGACTCGTTTCAGGAGATCGATACCCTGGTCATGCCCCGCTACGAGGCGTACATGGGGGGCAAGGATTCCCGGCCCGGCGACGGGGTGATCACGGGCTTTGGGCTGGTGAACGGGCGGCGGGTCTTTGCCGCGGCCCAGGACGCGGCGGTGATGGGCGGATCCTTGGGCGAGATGCACGCCAACAAGATCGTCAAGGTGATGAACATGGCCATCAAATATGGCTGTCCTTTTGTGGCCATGAACGATTCCGGCGGGGCGCGCATCCAGGAGGGCGTGGACAGTTTGGGCGGCTATGCCAAGATTTTTGATGCCAACTGCGAGGCATCCGGGGTGATCCCCCAGCTTTCGGTGATTTTGGGGCCGTGCGCGGGTGGGGCGGTCTATTCCCCGGCGCTGACCGACTTTGTCTTTATGACCGAGAACAGCTACATGTTCATCACCGGGCCGGACGTGGTGCGGGCGGTGATGCAGGAGAACGTCAGCTTTGACGAACTGGGCGGCGGTCTGGTCCACAGCCAGGAGAGCGGGGTCAGCCACTTTTTGTCGAAGGACGACCAGGAATGTCTGGCCCAGGTGCGGGAATTGCTCTCCTATCTGCCCCTGAACAACCAGGATGATCCGCCCTATGTGCCGCCCAAGGATGATCCCAACCGGCGCTGTCCCGAACTGGAGCAGATCGTGCCTGTGGACCCCCACAAGCCCTACGACGTGCGCCAGGTGATCGCCAGCATTGTGGACGATGGCCGCTTTTTCGAGGTGCGGGAGCTGTGGGCGGAGAACATGGTGGTGGGCTATGCTCGGCTCAACGGCCATGTGGTGGGGATCGTGGCCAACCAACCTATGGTGCTGGCCGGGACCATCGATATCAAGGCTTCCATTAAGGCCGCTCATTTTATCCGAATTTGTGATGCGTACAGCATCCCCATCGTCACTTTGCAGGATGTGCCCGGCTTTCTGCCTGGCCGCACCCAGGAATACGGCGGCATCATCCGCAACGGGGCGCGCATGATCTATGCGTACTCCGAGGCCACCGTGCCCAAGCTCATGATCATCCTGCGCAAGAGTTATGGCGGGGCTTATTGTGTGATGAGCAGCAAGGGGTTGCGGGGGGATCTGATCTACGCCTGGCCCAACGCCGAGATTGCGGTGATGGGGGCCGAGGGGGCGGTCAATATCCTCTTCCGCCGGGATGTGTCGGCGGCGGAAGATCCCGAAGCCCGGCGCAAGGAATTGGTGGCCGACTACGAAGACAAGTTCAATAATCCCTACGTGGCCGCGGCCCGGGGGCTGATCGACGACGTCATCGAACCCCGAGACAGCCGCCGATCCCTGATCCAAGCCCTGGAACTCACCCTGTCCAAGCGGGAAACCCACGTGCCGAAGAAGCACGGTATTTCGCCCATGTAGCGAATGGCGAATGGCGAATGGCGAATGGCGACAACTTCGCATGTTGATATCGCCATTTGCCATTTGCCATTCGCCATTTGCTACATTGTGCATTGAAAAGAGGAACGATGTTCAAAAAAATTCTAATCGCCAATCGTGGCGAAATTGCTGTGCGGGTGATCCGGACCTGCCGGGATATGGGGATTGCCACGGTGGCCCTGGTCAGCCAGAATGACCGCAATGCCCTGCATGTGCGCCTGGCCGATGAGTGCTATCCCATCACCTCGGAGAAGCGCTTTGGGGATGGGGACGAGGTGCTGGCCATCGCCAAAGCCTGCGGCGCGGACGCCATCCATCCTGGCTATGGCTTTCTGGCCGAGCAGCCGGAGTTTGCCGAGGCCTGCGCCGCGGCGGGGATCGCCTTTATCGGCCCCCCGGCAGAGGTGATCCGCACCCTGCGTATGAAGATCCCCTGTCTGGAAAAGGTGGAAGCGGCCGGATTCTCCACGCCGCCCCATTCCGAAACCCATGTAGACGCGGCGGAGCCGGATCTGCTGATCGCCCAGGCGGCTGATCTGGGCTATCCCCTGGTGATCAAGTCCTGCCGGGGTGGGCGGGGGCGGGGCTCCCGGATCGTGGATCGCCCAGAGCGGTTGATCGAGACCGTCGCCAATTCCCAGCGGGAATCTCTGGGCGTCTTCGCCAGCGACCATGTCTATCTGGAGCGGGTGATCGCCCCGTCCCACCATGTGGAGGTGCAGATCCTGGCCGATGGCTTCGGCAATGTGGTCCACCTGGGCGAGCGGGACGGCTCCTTGCAGCGCAACAACCAGAAGATGATCGTGGAATCCCCGGCCCCCTATCTCAGCCCGGCACAGCGGGAAGAGATCACCCAGGCCGCCATCACTATTGCCCGGCTCTTCAACTATAGCAGCGTGGGCACGGTGGAGTTTTTGGTGGATGGGGAGGGCGGCTTTCACTTCACCGAGATCAAGGCCCGCATCCAGGTGGAGCATCCGGTCAACGAGATGCGCAGCAGGGTGGATCTGGTGGCCCAGCAGATTCGGATTGCCGCTGGGGAGCCGCTTGGCTTCACCCAGGCGGACATCCACCTGAGCGGGTGGGCCATGCAATGCCGGGTCAACGCCGAAGATCCGTGGAACAACTATCTGCCTAGCCCTGGCGTCTTGGAACGCTTCCGCATCCCCGGCGGTCATGGGGTGCGGGTGGATTCGTCGGGCTATGTGGGCTATCCCATGCCCGTGCGCTACGATTCCCTTGTGGCCAAAGTGGTGGCCTGGGGCGAAGATCGGGCGATGGCCCATCGGCGTCTGCGCCGGGCCTTGCAGGACTTCAAGATTGTGGGGGTACAGACCAACATCCCCCTGCACCTGCACATCCTGGCTGATGAGCGCTATGCCAAGGGCCACTACAACACAAACTTTATGCACCGAGCCACCTTCCGGGACACAGGGGAGTTGGGCGACCGGGGCCCGGATCTGGCCGCTGCCGTGGCCGTGGCCTTTGTGATCCGCAACCAGACCGGTCGGCCTGTGATCTCCGAGCGCACCCAATCGGGGTGGCATCGTTCCAGCCGTCGCCTGCCCAGCTAAGAGGAGCAACCCATGACCAAAGTGCATGTGACCATTGATGGTCAGGAATATGACGTGGATGTGCAACGAGACGGCACCACTGGCGGCCACTTCACCGTCACCGTGGGCGATCGGACCTTGCCGATCTACGTGCCCGATGTGTCGGACCTGACCGGGCTAGAATGGATGGTGATCGACAACCGTCCCTATGAGGTGACCTTTGACCCGGAACTGACCCGGATGCGCAGCTTTTCCGGACTGCATCACGTTGCGGCCCGAGACACGAACGCCTCGGTCAGCCGCCCAGCCAGCGGAGACGGGCGCATCAAAGCCCCCATCCCCGGCCTGATCGGGCGGATTTTGGTGACGCCGGGCCAGACCGTGGAGGCCGGGCAGCCCATTGTGGTGCTGGAAGCCATGAAGATGGAGAACGAGATCCGTGCCAGCCGGGCGGGCACCGTGCGCAAGATCAGCGTGCAGATCGGCCAGACCGTGGTGCTGGAGGAGATGTTGGTCGAGATCGAGTGAACTAGGCATTTGCCGAGAGGCAAGCACGAAAAAGGGGGGATGCGCCACTGGCGCATCCCCCCTTTTTCGTGCTTGCGGATTTGGGCTACCGACCCCGGCGTCCGCCCCGCTGGCCGCCGTTGCTGCCGGACCCATCCACGATGGCACTGTAGGCGTCTGGCGTCATATACTGGGGTGCGTAGACCTCGCCGGTCTGGTTGGCCAAGGTGGAGACGAAGGCCCGCAGATGGTTGGTGGAGCCGCTGAGCAGGCTGGCGTAGACCCGTTGGATGTCGGCTTTGTCGGTCTCGGCCACGGCCCGTTGCAGGTCGAGGATGTCGATCTCCTCGATCGCCCCGCCCACCTTCAGGGCATCGGCCAGGGATTGGCTGCCCGTGGCAATCAACTGATCATAGAGCGCTTGCAACTCTGGGTTGGTGAACTCGCCCACCCCGTTGCCGACGGCCGGGTCCGCAATGGCGTAGCGGTTCAGCAGGGTCAAGATGGCGTCCATGTGGCTCTGTTCCGAGCGGCTGATGTTTTGGAATGTGCGCACACCCCACACGTCATAGAGGGTGAGGTAGACATCACGGGCCAGCTTTTCCTCTTCTCGCATGTATTCGAGATCGGCGATTTCTACGGCATCCAGGGCGATCACCGCTGGCTGGGTGACGGGCACAGGATTGGGTCGGGCGGCTTGGGCGGATGCGGGCATAATGGCCAGGGAAAGGGCCACAACGGCGGCGAAGAGGACGGGGATGACGATACGGAAAGGTTTCATGGGTGTTCTCCTTGTGTAAATGGTGGGTCATGCAGGAACCGTTGCGATCTCCTGCCATGTGATTGTCGATGAATCTCCGGGCGATTTGCCCTGATGCCCCCATTATCTCCCAGTTGTGTGGAGAGGGCATGGATAACTTGTGGAGATCGTGGGGGGACTGGCGGTAACAACAAAAAGGGGTGGGAAGGTGAGCATATTGCTCACCTTCCCACCCCTTTTTGTTGTGCAATTTCTTTTCAAAAATCCGCGTCAATCCGCCCAATCCGCGAAATCCGCGTTCTATTTCCCCGCCTTGGCCGCATCGGATCGCCGCTTCAGCCAGCGCACAAACCAGGCCAGGATGCCCACGGGGATCAACGCCAGCAAGGCCAGGGGCAAGAAGAAGACCACGAGCCAGATGCCCGCATTGCCGATCCATTGTAGCATGGTCACCAACCCTCGCAGGGCGCTGCGGGCCACGCCGGTGGGCTGCCAGCCCTCGTCTACAATCGGCTGGGTCAAGGCGTCCGGGGTCAGGTCGATCTGCACCGTGGCCAGACCGATCAGGTTGTCGAGCATGTTCTTCTGTCCCTGATATTGCTCGATCTGGCCCCGGATGTCGGTCAATTGGCGATAGACGGCCAGGATGTCCTCCGCCGTGGCCGCCGGGCGCTGGCGCACCTCGCTCAACAAGGCCCGCAGCTCTTCTTCGGCGGCCTTCAGGTTGGTCAACTGGGCGTCCAGATCCGTGTATTGGCTGGTCACATCCTCTCGGTTCAGGGAACGGGATTGCACATCCACGGCCAGGGCTTCAAACCGGGCCAGGGCCTCTTCCAGCTTTTGGGCGGGTATCCGTACCGTGGTGGAACCGCTCATGGCCTGGCTGCTGTCGTAGCCACTTTTATAAAGATTGACCGACTCCACATAGCCGCCCATCTCATCGGCCACGCTTTGGATGGCGTCCATGCTGGCGCTGGCATCGCTCACCACGAGGGAGAGGGAGGCCCGGGCGATCACCTTGCGCTGGAAGTCGGCGGAGGCACTGTCCGCCGCGGACGCTTCGGACGCGGGATACTCACGCGCGGCTGGCATGGGCGCGGCGGACGGGGCCATTGCCGCCGGGGACGCGGCCGAGCAGGCGCTGAAGAGGCCCAGAGCCATGAAAATTGTCAGGAAAAACCAGAATCGCTTGCCCATCGTAGCCTCCTGTTGTCTGTTTTGGTCCGGCTGGAATCAGCCAGATGCTGCCGCCGATCTTGTCTGCATGGATCATGATCATACGCCTTCTGTTTCCAGGCGTCAAGCGCCAGACAAAAAAGATTGTAGTTGACAGCACAAAACCGGCGTGCTAGAATAGATCTATCATCAGTCCTATGGGCTGCCTCGTTTCCTCCCTCATTGTCTGCCTGGGTTGCCCTGCTCAACCTCTTGGCAGACATGGAACCATTAGACCCTTCGCTACGGCGAGGGGTCTTTTGTTGTAATCGTTCACCCCCCGCCCCCCTGACCCCCCAATCTTGGGGGGAACTGTCCACGACCTCCCCCAGAATTGGGGGCCGGGGGGCGTGAACGATTGCCTTTTGTTTGGTCAGGGGGTATCTGCCGGGAACAGGTCTGGATTTGGTCCGCGAGTGGTCTGCATTTGCGCACAGAGCGTGCGCGCACTATAATGTGACGCAGCATGCAGGATGTAATTTGATGAAGGATGGCTTGTTTTTGGGCCAGTTTTCGATGGGATAGATGCGTATGTCAGCTCGTAACCGATGGATCAGCAATGGACTTTTATTCCTTGGGGTGGGGTGTTTAGCCTGGTTTGGCATAGCCGAAATTCAGGGCTTGCGCACTGATCCGCTGATGCCAGCGCTCTCTGCGTTCTTCATCGGCGGCACGGCGGTGTTGGATCGCCTGGGGAGTCAGGAATTCGAGTAACTCACCCACCGGCTTTTTGACACTTTTGCAGTAGAGATTTTAGCCCTTTCTTGCAAATCTGCCTTTTTTGATGTCAAGAGCAGGTAAAGGTCATGACCGCCATCTTTGTTGTCGATCCCACCCATCGTTTTCCAAACTATCTCTGTTCAAAGCTGCCCCTTACCCAGGGATGCGGCTTTTTTTGTTAAAAAGGGCATCTGTCTCCCTACTTAGAGTCTATTTGTCACTATCCCGATCCAACTATCTGTTATTTAATAGTTTAGTAAGGTTTTGTTGGACTTGCAACGACGCAAACCCAAGATAAACTGGCCTGCATTTCTATTCACATCGGTGACGCCGTTTCAAAAAATTCAACAACTGAGGAGGAAACATGCAAAACTTTGGTGCGTTTGTCAGCGAATATAACATCGACAAACATGGTATTACCAATCCGGGTACGGTCTATTGGAACCTGACCACCCCAATGCTGTACGAACAGATCATCCGCCGCCGCGAAGGGGTGATCTCTCACCTGGGGCCTATCGTCGTGCGCACGGGCGACCACACGGGCCGCTCCCCCAGCGACAAGTTTGTGGTCAAAGAACCCACGTCTGAAAACGATATTTGGTGGGGCAAGATCAATCAGCCCATCTCTGAAGCCAGCTTTACCAGTCTCTTTGGCCGGCTGCGCGCCTATTTGCAGAACAAGGATGTCTTTGTCTTTGATGGCTATGTGGGCGCAGACCCCCAGTATCGCAAGAAGGTGCGTTTTATCACCGAGCTGGCCTATCACGCCCTCTTTGTGCGCAATATGTTCATTCGGGAATTCGAGCCGGAAGCCCTGCGTACCTTTGTGCCCGAAATGGTGGTGATCAATGTGCCCAGCTTCCATGCTATGCCCGAAGAGGACGGCACCCGCAGCCAGACCTTCATCGTCCAGAACCTGGCCAAGAACATGGTGATCATCGGCGGCACGGCCTATGCCGGCGAGAACAAGAAGAGCATCTTCAGCGCCATGAACTACTATCTGCCCAAGCAGGGGGTGCTGTCCATGCATTGCAGCGCCAACTATGGCAAGGACAAGGACGATGCCGCCATCTTCTTTGGGTTAAGCGGCACGGGCAAGACCACCCTGAGCGCGGACCCGGAGCGCACCTTGATCGGTGATGACGAGCATGGTTGGAGCGAAAACGGCGTCTTCAACCTGGAGGGCGGCTGTTACGCCAAGGTGATCCGACTGGATCCGGAAGGCGAGCCGGAAATCTACGACACCACCCGGCGCTTCGGCACCGTTCTGGAGAATGTGGCCTATGACAGCGACACCCGCCGGGTTGATCTGGACGATGACTCCCTGACCGAGAACACCCGCTCCAGCTATCCCATCAGCCACATCCCCAACGCGGATCCCGGTGGCATGGCCGGTCACCCCAAGAACATCATGTTCCTGACTGCGGATGCCTTTGGCGTGCTGCCCCCCATCAGCAAGCTGACCAAGGAACAGGCCATGTATCACTTCCTCAGCGGCTACACGGCCAAGGTCGCCGGCACGGAGATCGGCATCACCGAACCCTCCCCCATCTTCAGCGCCTGCTTTGGCGCTCCCTTCATGCCCCTGCACCCTGGCGTTTATGCCGAGATGTTAGGCGATAAGATCGACCAGCACGGCTCGGATGTGTGGCTGATCAACACCGGCTGGACTGGCGGCCCCTATGGCGTCGGCTCCCGCATGAAGCTGAAATACACCCGGCGCATGGTGGCCGCGGCCCTGGCAGGCGAATTGGCCGGTGTGGAGACCGTCACCGACCCGGTCTTTGGCGTGCAGATCCCGGTCCACATCGAAGGCATTCCCGATGACGTGCTGATGCCCCGCAAGACCTGGACCGACGGCGCGGCCTATGATGCCCAGTCCAAGAAGCTGGCCGGCATGTTCGCCAAGAACTTCGCCGCCTACGCCGATGGCGTCAGCGATGCCATCAAGAACGCCGGTCCCAAGGCGTAAGGAAGAGACCACGGATGAGACGGATTTGACGGATAAAAACGGATTTTTTTCAAGATTGGAGGAAAATTCGCGTAAATCCGTCAAATCCGCAAATCCGCGTCATCCGCGTTCTATTTCTGTACCCCAGCCCAAAACTAGACTAAAATAAGGTGTGGGACGGTTGATCGTCCCACACCTTATTTTTCATGGGAGAGTGGACATGGCCAACCGAAGACCGCACGTTGTCACAGAAGAGATAGAATCATTGGATCTCGATTCGAGCTTTGAGATGGATCTGGACCCCATGTTCGCGCCGGAAAATCTGCCCGAAGATCATCGCAGCGGCTTTGTGGCCGTGATCGGGCGGCCCAACGTGGGCAAGTCTACGTTGCTCAACCGGCTGTTGGGGCAGAAGATCGCCATCACCAGCCCCAAGCCCCAGACCACCCGGGATCAGATCATGGGCATCCTGACCACGGACACGGCCCAATTTATCTTTTTGGACACGCCGGGCATCCACAAGCCCCTGCACAAGTTGGGCCAGGCCATGGTGGCCATTGCCGACGAGACCATCCGGGATGCGGATGTGGTGCTGTGGCTGGTGGATGTGAACGATGCCCCCACGGAAGAAGATCAGCTGATTGCCGAGCGTCTGGGCGAGATGCACCGGGCCAAACCCCTGCCCGCCCTGGTGCTGGGACTCAACCAGGCGGATCGCTGGCATCAGGGCGAAGAGGCCCAGGCTCGCCGCCAGGGTGACTATATGGAAATCCTGGGCGGATTGGTTCCGGCGCAAGTCGCCGCCTTCAGCGCCACCACGGGCCAGGGAACCGAGGCCTTGATGACCGTCCTGCAAGGGCTGCTGACCCTCGGCCCCCGTTTCTATCCGGCGGACCAGGTGACGGATCTGCAAACTCGCTTCATTGTGGCGGAGTTGATCCGCGAGCAGGCGCTGACTTTGCTGCGGGACGAAGTCCCCCACAGCCTGGCCGTGGTGGTGGACGAGTTCAAGCCCAGGGATGAGAACATGACCTATATTGCCGCCAACATCTATGTGGAGCGGCGCAGCCAGAAGGGCATCGTCCTGGGCCAAGGGGGCAGCATGATCAAAGAGATCGGCAAGCTGGCCCGCCCCCAGATCGAGGAGATGGTGGGCACCAAGGTCTACTTGGAATTGTGGGTCAAGGTGTGGGAGAAGTGGCGCAAGAAGGAGCAGATGTTGATGCGGTTGGGCTATCAGTTGCCCAAGAAGGGGAAGAAATAGAACGCGGATTTGGCGGATTGCCCCGGATTTTTGCAACTTCTAACCCCACCCTAACCCTCCCCAGATTGGGGAGGGTTAGGGTGGGGTTGCGGCCATTCGCGTTCTATTCTCCACCTCGACTTTGACCATCCCCTTTGCCATTCCCTTTAGCCCTGTGATATGATGGCCTGTGCGCCCAAATTGTCAGGCGCTGTTTTTGTTTCGGGCAAACTGCCAAGAGCAAACCGTCGAGAGCGCAGAGAGTTGCGGAGATTCGCAGAGGAAAAGCGGCTCTTTGCGGTGAGTTTTAGTTTTCGAGTCCGTCCATGAATCCGCAAGCCTTGCGTGTCCTTGAATACAGCAAGATTTTGGAGCGATTGGCCGCCCACTGTGCGTTTAGCGCCGGGGCGGAGATTGCGCGTTCCCTGTTGCCCAGCGATGATCTGCGCACGGTGCAAGATTGGCTGGCCCAGACCGCCGAGGCCTATCGGCTGTTGGCGCAGAAGACGGACATCCATTTTGGCGGGGCCACGGATGTGCGCCCCCTGGCCGAGAAGGCGGAGCGGGGAGCCTCCCTGTTTCCCCAGGAACTGCTGGATATCAAGCTGACCCTGTTGCGGGCCAGCGTCCTCAAGCGCACCCTGATGCGGCTGTCGGCCACCTTTCCCCACCTGGCCGACATGGCGTCCATCATCGAGCCGTGCGAGCATGTGATCACCGAGATCAGCCGCTGCATCAGCGACCGGGCGGATGTGTTGGACAACGCCAGCTCGGAATTGGGCAGCATCCGCAGCCAACTGCGGGTTGCTCAGGACCGGCTGCTCAGTACCCTGGACCGGCTGGTGCAGAGCGATTCCATGCGCAAATATCTGCAAGAGCCGATTGTCACCCAGCGCCAGGGCCGCTATGTGGTGCCCGTGCGGGCCGAATATAAGGGCTATGTGGACGGCATTGTCCACGACCAATCGGCCAGCGGAGCTACGTTGTTTGTGGAGCCGCTGAAGGTGGTGACGCAAAACAACGCCGTGCGTCAACTGACCTTGGAGGAAGAGAAGGAGATTCGGCGCATCCTGGCCGAGTTGTCCAATCTGGTGGGGGATGAGGCGGTCTATATCCGGCGCAATGTGCAGGCCCTGGCCCAATTGGACTTCACCTTTGCCAAGGCTAGATACGCCTTCGAACTTGAAGCCAGCGCCCCCCAAGTGGTTCCCTTTCCGCCCCAACGCCCAGTTAAGATCCCGAAAGCTGTTCAATCTTCCAAGAAAAATGGCAAAGAGGGCACTGACCCCCAGCCGCTCCTGCAACATCCCGGTTCGGTGATCGACCTGCGTCGGGCCAGACATCCCATGCTCAACCCGGCCACGGTGGTGCCCATTGATGTCTATTTGGGCGACAGCGAAGCCATTGTGCAGGCCAGCAACGAGGCCGATGCCGAACCCTATTATTTGCTGGTCGTCACCGGCCCCAACACGGGGGGCAAGACTGTTACGCTCAAGACCGTGGGGTTGCTGATTTTGATGGCCCAGTCGGGGATGATGATCCCCACGGACCCGGGCAGCAAGCTCTCCCTTTTCAGCGGCATCTATGCGGACATCGGCGACGAGCAGAGCATTGAGCAGAACCTGAGTACGTTCAGCAGCCACATGACCCGCATCATCAACATTTTGGAAGAGGCGGACCCCCAGAGTCTGGTGCTTTTTGATGAATTGGGGGCGGGGACGGACCCGGACGAGGGGTCGGCGCTGGCCATGGCCTTGCTGGAAAATTTGCGAGACCGGGGCATCACCACCCTGGCCACCACCCATTATAGCGACCTGAAGCTCTACGCCCATAGCACCCCCGGCGTGCGCAACGCCTCGGTGGAGTTTGATGTGGAGAGCCTCAGCCCCACCTATGAGTTGAGCATCGGGCTGCCGGGGCGATCCAATGCCCTGACCATTGCCCGCCGTTTGGGGTTGAACCCGACGATTGTGGAGGCCGCCGAGGGCATTGTGCGCCCGGACGCTCTGCAAGCCGAGTCCCTGCTGGATGACATCAAACGTACCCGGCAAGAGGGGCTGCGTATTGAAGAACGGACCAGGGATCGGGAGCGCCAGGTGCAGTTGATCGAGACCGACCTGCGCCATCAACTGGCCGAGATCGAGACCGTGCGCCGGCGGGTGATCGCCGAGACCCGGGAGACCATGCAGACCGAGCTGGCCGAGGCCCGACGAGAGATCGAACAGGCCCGCAAGCGCTTGGGCCAATTTGGCAGCGAAGGCTTCAGCGGCAACGCCCACGACGATTTTCTCTCCCGGGCCCAGGCCGAACTGACCCGACGGGAGGCAGCTATCTCCGGCCAGGTGAACCAGGATGTGATCGTGCCTGGCCAAGAGGCGGCCCGACTGGCCGGTCCCATTGAGGTGGGGGATCGGGTCTGGATCCCCAGCCTGCACGCCAGCGGCGAGGTGTTGAATGCGGGGGCGAGCGAGACCGAAGTGGTGATCGGCACCTTCCGGCTTAAATTGCCTACCCAGCGACTGGAACTGCGCCAGAAGGCTGTGCGTCAAACAGAAACAGTGTCAGTTTCCCACAGCGGGCAAAAACGCCGTCCCCTGGGCCAGGGACCGGGCATGGAGTTGGACTTGCGCGGCCATCGGGTGGAAGAGGGGCTGACCAAGTTGGAGCGCTATATGGACGATGCCTATTTGACCCAACTGCCCTGGGTACGCATCATCCACGGCAAGGGTACCGGGGCCATGCGGGATGCCGTGCGTCTGCGCCTGCGGGACCATCCCCTGGTCAGCCAGTTCCGCCCTGGTGATGCCGGGGAAGGCGGCGATGGCGTCACCGTGGCCAAGTTTGTGGGCGAATAGGAAAAACTTAGCCGCAGCGGGCGGGGAGGATGCGCGGAGGATGCAGAGAAAAGCTTTATTTTCTCTGCGAAACTCGGCAAATCCTCTGCGATCTTGGCGGTTTGAAAGCTTTTTGCAACAGCGCCAAATTTACTCATTACAAAATTACTCATTACAAAGAGCCAGAGGAAACGCAATGGACAAAAAACGCTCGTCGATGATGATTATGGCAGCCATTACCGTGGTTGCGGCCCTGCTGATCGGCATCTTGATTCCGGTGATGTCGGACGGGGCGCGCTTTGGCGGCAACGGGTCAGCGGACCTTTCGCCGGCGGTGCAGGCCACCTTGGCGGCACGTCAGGCCGTGGTCGATGCGGCCGCGGAGCCGGATATGCCCATATTCACCCCCACCCCCCTGGCCGTGGCGGCTCTGGCCACGGACATCCCGGCAGCGACTGCCACGACTGCGCCCACGACTGCGCCCACGGTGGCCCCCACGGCTACGCCTACAGTGGCCCCAACCGAGGTTCCCACAGAGGTGCCCACCGTGGAACCGACGACGGTACCCGTGGCCGAGGTGACGAGTGCGCCTGTTGACCCCACAGCGGCCCCCGTAGTCGAGCCGACCGTGGTCCCCGTGGCCGAGGCGACCACAGAACCGGTGGCCCAGCCCACCGCGGTGGACGTGACCCCGGTCATTCCCGGCACCAGCAGCTCGGTCACTGTGACGATCTCGGCGGAGTCGGGGATGAATGTGCGCTCCGGTCCCTCCACTGCCACCACGGCGCTGACGGCCCTGCCCAACGGCGCGGTGGTTCCCGCGGTGGGGCGCAGCGCAGACAGCCAATGGGTGCAGATTTTCTTGGCAGATCTCAAAGTCAACGGCTGGGTTTTTGCCAGCCTTGTGACCATCGAAGGCGATATGGCCGCACTGCCGATTGCGGAGTAATGAGTGATGCGTAACGAGTCATTCTCTGCGTAACGCACAGACAATGACTCGTTACGCATCACTCGTTTTACGTTTTACGTTTCAGGAAGGACTTTATTGTGGTAGTATCCAGAGATGACCGAATTCGTTGCAGCATTGGCGTGACGGCTTACAACGAAGAAGAAAATATTGGTGCGCTGTTGGATGCCTTGATGGAACAACATCTGTACCAGGTGGAGATCAGCGAGATCATCGTGGTGGCCAGCGCCTGCACGGATCGCACAGTGCCGATTGTTCAGGAATTTATGCAGCGGGATTCACGCATCTTCTTGATCGAGCAGGAAGAACGGGAAGGCAAGACCAGCGCCATCAACCTCTTCCTGGCCGCCGCCGCCGAGGACATTTGCGTGCTGGAGAGCGGGGACACCATCCCCCACGAGCACTCGGTGGAAAACATGGTGCGCATGTTTGAAGATCCCACCGTGGGCATGGTGGGGGCGCAGAAGGTGGCGGTCAACACCCCGGATCACATCGCCGGGCTGCTCAGTCATCTGCGCCTGCGCATGGAACACGAATTGTGTCTGTCGATCCCGCGCCTGGGCGAGATGATCGCCTTCCGCAAGGTCTTTGACCATATCCCCTCGGACATCGCCATGGACGAGGCCTTTGTAGAGGCCTTTGTGGTGGAGCGGGGCATGCAGGTGAAATACGCGCCGGATGCCATCGTCTACAACACCGGCCCCTCCACCATCGGTGATTTTGTCAAACAAAGGCGACGCAACCACGCCGGCCACCTTTACCTGAAACATAAATATGGGTATGCGGTCAGCAGCATCCAAAATAAAAAGGTGTTGAAAATTGCCTTCAAAGAGTTGATGGGCGTCATACAACTTCTGTGGATCCTCTTCCTGCTGGCCACGTTGGAAGTCTGGAGCCGGATCTTGGGCTGGTACGATTTCGCCATCAAACGGGATCGGCATGTGGTGTGGAACATGGCCTGGAGCCAAAAGCAGGATGTTCAGACCATCCGCCGCAACGGGCAAGAGGCCAGCGGCAACAACGGGAGCAATGGCAACGGTAGTGGCAGCATGGCCAAAACCCAGTTGATCGCGCCGAATGGCAAATAGGGCGAATGGCGAATGGCAAATGGCAAATGGCGAATCCTGCCGGCACCGCCATTCGCCATTCGCCGTTCGCCGTTCGCCATTTGCTATTCGCCATTCGCTTCTTTCGTATTTTCCAGCCGCAGCCACGGGAACCCCGCCGGGCTGCGGTTGTTCTTTGAAGTGTAGGTGCGGTTTTTAACCGCACAACCCACATGCGCCGACGGATCGTGCGGTTAAAAACCGTACCTGCGTTTTATCATCCCCTGATCAGGACAAGAGTGACCGACTACTTATGAAAAGTACACGCAATCGACTGTTTGACATCATCAAAATCTTGATTGGGGCGGGGCTGCTCTACTTCCTCTACACTCGGTTGGAGCATCCCCAAACCCTCTGGGAGCAGATCCTGGGGGCGGACAAGCTCAAGCTGCTGATCGCCAGCGCCTTCTATGCCGGGGCCGTGGCGGTGAGCGCGTTGAAGTGGTTTGTGCTGCTGCGGACCAGGGGGGTGGCCGTGCCATTTCGGGCCGTGGTAGCCTATCAGTGGGTGGGCGAATTCTTCAACTATGCTCTGCCCACGGGCGTGGGCGGAGATCTATTGCGGGGCTATGGTCTGGCCCGGGACACCAACCGCCGGGCCGATGCCGCGGTCAGCGTGATCATCGACCGCTTTGTGGGGTTGACCACCTTTGTGGTGGCCGCGGCGGTGGCTTCCTGGGTGATCCTGGGCTACGGCAGCCAGGCGGATGGCACTCCCTTTACCCCGGAGAACCAGAGCTATCTGGGCCTGTTGAGTCTGGCCGCTGCCCTGGTGGCGGTGATGCTCGTGGTCATCCTGGCGGTGATGTTGAGCCGGCGGCTGAAGCGCTTCTTTGAGGGTATCCTGGCCCGGCTGCCCCTGGCCGACCGCACTTTGCCCATCTATCGCACCCTGGCCGACGCCTTCAACGCCTATCACGACCACTATGGGGCCATCCTGCTTTCCGCCCTGGGCAGTCTGACCATTCTGCTTCTGAGCAGTGTGGCCATCTGGTTTATCGCCGAGGCCATCCAGCCGGGCAGCATCAACTTTCTCTCCATCTTTGCCATGAATCCGATTGTGGGCTTTGTGCTGCTGGTTCCCCTGGCCCCTGGCGGTGCCGGGCTGAGGCAGGGCGCGTTCGTGGTCCTGCTGGGGCTGGTGGGCGTGGCGGAGGGATTGGCCTTTGCCGTGGGCTTGTTGCAGCACGCAATGGGTCTGGTGGTGAGCCTGCCCGGTGTCTATTTGTGGGCCGTGGGGCGACGACGCGGCCAGGCTCTGGCCGACGCATCTTCCGAGGAGTCCGGTTCATGACCAGTTTGATCGATGTAGAGGCCGTGCGCGCCCTCTACACCGCCGGGGACGCGGCCCACGATTTCGACCATGTCCTGCGGGTGACCGGTCTGGCCGAACGCATCGCCCAGGCCGAGGGCGCGGACCTGATCGTGGTGCGAGCCGCCGCCCTGCTCCACGACGTGCCCGTGGCCGAGGGACGCAGCGCCCATCACCTGGCCGCGGCGGACTTCGCCGGGGACTTTTTGGCCGGGATGGGCATGGAGTCCGCCCAGATCGAAAATGTGGCCCACTGCATCCGCGCCCACCGCTTTCGGGATCAGTCCATCCAGCCCCAGAGCCTGGAGGCCCGCTGCCTCTACGACGCGGACAAGCTGGACAGCATCGGGGCGATTGGGGTGGGGCGGGCCTTTGCCTTTGCCGGTTCCCACGCCAGCCGCTTGTGGACCGAGCCGATGGCCGCGGTGCCGGGGGACGACGCCAAGCCCCAGGGCGCGGATTACACGCCGGTGCATGAATTTGTGTATAAGTTGCAGCGGCTATTGGCCACCCTCCACACGCAAACCGCCCGGCAGATCGGCCAGGAACGGCATGAGTTTATGCGTCTGTTCTTTGAGCAATTGGACCGGGAGATGATGGGGTTGGCGTAGGTGGGAACCCGCCGGGCCGGTCTGTCGTCTTGTTTGGAGCCGCGCTTTCTTGTTTTGTCAGGGTTGCGACCTTTCCGGAAGATCCTTGGATTGAGAAACTGATTGAGGGTAGCTTCCGGAAAGGGTGTGACCGCTGAATTGCTTTGTACCCTACACCGAGGTGACTGCCGTGCATCGTCGTAAACTCCTCTTTTTATTGAGTACGTTGATCGTCTCCTTCCTCGGCTTTCTGTTGGCCGGCGGGTTGATGTGGACGGGTACGCTTGCGGCCCTGGCCCAAGCAGCCGATCCCCAATCCCAATCCCAATCCCCATCAGAGCTTGAGCCGCGGGCGACGACGTTGACCCAAGGCTATGCCGCGGGCTATTTTGTGCCGGGAGAAATTTTGGTGGGGGTGAGCGGCCCGGCCATAAGTGAGGCCCAAGCCATCGGCCCGGATGCGCCGGTGATCCTGTCTGGGCTGATGGCCCAGGTGGGGGCGACGTTGGCAGACCCGGCGGTGCTGCCGCCCCTGTCGGCCCAGGAATGGGCGGAGGCCAGCGGCATGGTCATGGCCGCGGCCCAGATGGATGGGTCGGTGACTGTGCAATTGTGGCGGGTGGAGCCGGGCCAGGAAGTCGCCGCCCTCACCTTCCTGGCAGGCCAGCCCGACCTGGTTTTTGCCGAACCCAACGGCGTGGTATGGGCCGCGGAACTCCCTGCGCCCATCGCGCCCACGGACCCCCTCTACGACAGCTATCAGTGGGGGATGCAGCGCATCAACGTCAGCCGGGCGTGGACGTTGTCAAAGGGTGGCGGTGTGCGGGTGGCGGTGATCGATTCGGGCATCGACCTCACCCACCCGGAATTCGCCGGACGTATCATCGCCAGCAAGAACTATGTGGTGCCTTCCCAGCCCGCCCAGGATGACAACGGCCACGGCACCCATGTGGCCGGGATCATCGCCGCCGGGCAGAGCAACGGCGTGGGTGTCACCGGCGTGGCCCCGGACGTGCAGTTGGACATCCGCCGGGTGTTGAGTAATGGCCCCGGCGGGCTGACCGGCAGCATCAACAACCTGGCCGATGCCATCTTCGAGGCGGCCAACGACGGGGCCAAGGTCATCAACCTGAGCGTCGAATCGCCGGTCTCCAGCACGGTTTTATCCACCGCCATCAACCTGGCCGCCAGCCGGGGAGTGCTGTTGGTGGCCGCGGCGGGCAACACCGGCGGGGCGGTACAATGGCCCGCCGCCTATGCAAATGTGATGGCTGTGGCGGCCATGGATCGTTTTGACCGCCACGCCTTTTACAGCAGCCAAGGTCCTGAAATCGAGATCGCTGCGCCGGGCGGGTTGGTCCAAGCCTCCACCATTCCCCCGGTCAACGACCCCATCCTCAGCACTTGGGCAGCAGGCACCCTGTGCAATCAAGTCTATCAAGTCCAAAGCAGCTATTGCAACAGCATCGGCACCAGCATGGCCACCCCCTTTGTCAGCGGCACGGCAGCCCTGATCCGTGGCCTGCGCCCGGACCTCACCGCCACCCAGGTGCGCCAGATCCTGCGGGAGACAGCGGTGCCGTTGACCGATGGTGTCCAAAAAGTGGGCAGCGGACGGGTGGACGCCCAGGCCGCCCTGCGCCGGGCCATGATCAGCAACTTGGTCTTGGTTCCGAGCGCTGCGGCCCTGATCCTGCCCCCGGGTGAGACAATGCCGCGCACGGCCACGGTGATGGTGACCAATCCCAGCACGGACCCCATCGCCTGGCAGGTGACAGGAACCTCGCCCACCTGGCTGACAGTGACCGGGGCCACGTCCGGCACATCCCGCTTTGACCGGCCCGGCCAGATCAGCCTGGCCATCTCGCCCACAGGGTTGATCACCGGAACCCACACGGCCCAGGTGACCTTTTCCGCCACCCGCAGCAACGGCGACCGTCTCACCTTTAGCCTGGATGTGAGCGTGATGATCAACGGCGCGCCCGATCAGGTCTATCTGCCCTTGATCCTGGCCCGTTATACCCCCAGCGATTCCGCCTTGGTCTGGGAAACACCGGGCAGCAGCACACCCATCACCTTGACCATGTTTGCCGGAAGCAGCAACGGTTTCCAACTGCCCTTCACCATGACATTGAAGGGGGCATCCTATAATTATGCTCGACTGTCGGCCAACGGACTGATCTATTTGCAAAACGACCCCAGCGATCCCCTGGTCAGCGCCAGCCCCAACCGCTGTTTCTCGGACATTGACGGCACGGACTGGCTGCACAAAGCCATCGCCGGCTGGTGGGCGGAACTGGACCCCAGCCAAGGCAGCGTGCGTACCTTCCAGCCGGACGGGGAGAGCCGCTGGGTGATCGAGTTTGACCGGGTGGCGTCCAGTGGCGTCTCCCCGGTCTACACAGTCAGCTTCCAGATGGTCCTCTACCCCAACGGCAGCGTGCGGCTGAACTATCGGGACGTCCCCACGACCGCCGCGCTGGGCAATATACCGGTCACCGTGGGCATGATCGCCAAGGATGGCCTGCTCTACAACCAGATCGCCTGCATCACCGCTTCAACCCGCCTGGGCCAGATTCCCCTGGCCGGCACATCGGTTTGGATCACGGGCAGCGGATTGTATTGAGTTCAATCGCAAAGCAAAAAATAGGCCACGGATTGGACGGATTAAACGGATTTTCACTGATCCGAAAGGATCGAATTTGAGAAAAAGTTCCGTTTTTATCCGTTCAATCCGTGTTCTATTTTTATCTTTGAAAAGGAGGAAATTGTGAGCGCAGAGGAACATCGGGGCTTGGCGGAATCTCAGGGTAGCGTGCCGGTGGCCATTGTCACCGTCAGCGATACCCGCACCACCGAGACGGACAAGAGCGGCCAGACCATTCGGGCGCTGTGCGAGGAGGCGGGTCACACCATCGTGGACTATCGCATCGTCAAGGACGAGCCGGACCAAGTGCAGCAGGTTCTGGACGACTTCACCGGCGGCGAGGCTCGGATCATCATCTTCAACGGCGGCACAGGCATCAGCCAGCGGGACCGCACGTATGATGTGATCAGCCGCAATCTGGAGAAGACCTTGTCGGGCTTTGGGGAGTTGTTCCGTATGTTGAGTTACGAAGAGATCGGCTCCGCTGCCATGTTCAGCCGGGCCACCGCGGGGACCTATCGGGGCAAGCTGATCGTCAGCACGCCTGGGTCCACCGGGGCGGTGAAGCTGGCCATGCAAAAGTTGATCCTGCCGGAGATGCAGCATTTGGCGTGGGAATTGCTACGTTGATACGTTGATTTGTTGATTGGGTTGGGACCGGGGATGTCAACGAATCAACCAATCAACGTATCAACGAAAGCTGTACTGCATCACCCCGTCTGCGTCCGGGGCGTAGTGGGCGAAGAAGAGTGGGCCATCGGCCAGGGTGCGGGGGATCAAAAGGGGCAGATCGTCGACCAGTGGGTAGTCGGCGAGGTGGTTCAGGGGGATCCATTCGGGGGTGCCTTCGGGGCTGGGGCGGGGGGTGCGCTGGTCTGTGCGACCTCGGAAGACGAAGACGAGTACGCCGGATTCGGGGCTGATCTCGATGTTGATTACGCCCCGCAGGGTTAGGTCGGTGACGGAGAGACCGGTTTCCTCGGCCCACTCCCGTTGGGCAGCGGTCTGTATGTCCTCGTCCCGCTCCACGTGGCCGCCCAGGCCGTTGAAATGATTGGCCCATAAGCGCTTAGTGGGCGCACCTCTCAAGAGTAACACCTCTTTTCCACTGCTTTCCGGGTTGCGACTGGTGACAAAGATCAACGTGCGGGGGACGGCTTGATAGCGCTGTTTCCCCCCGGTTTTGGCTGGACCAATGCCTTGATCTTTAACGTTCATCGTCGGTTTCCTCGCTTGGCTCAAAGCGCGGGTCATCCCCGATGAATCCATAGACCTTGGAGATGACGTAGAGGGGCCGCCCCTTGACTTCGTCGTAGATGCGGCCCAGATATTCGCCCAAAATGCCCAGGAAGATCAGTTGGATGCCGCCCAAAAGCAAGACGGCGACCAGGGTGGTGGCCTGACCGAAGAAGGCGTTGTTGCCGGAGAGACGCAGGCCGATGGTGATGGCGATACCGATCAGGCTGAGGATGGCCAGAAAGAAGCCAAAGCCCGTGGAGAGGCGCAGGGGCAGATAGCTGAAGCTGGTGATGGCGTCCCCGGTCAGGCGCAGCATCTTGCGCAGGGGATATTTGGTCTCGCCGGCGAAGCGCTCCAGCCGCCGATAGTCCACCCCGATCTGCTTGAAGCCCACCCAACTGCTCAGGCCGCGCATGAAGCGGTGCTTCTCCCGCAGTTCCCGCATGGCCAGGACCACCCGGCGGTCCATGAGCCGGAAATCGCCCGTGTCCAGGGGGATGTCCACGTCCGACACCCGGCGCAGGAGGCGATAGAAGAGGCTGGCCGTCCACAGCTTGAAGGCGGTCTCCCCCACCCGCTCGGCCCGGCGAGCATAGACCACCTCATAGCCTTCCCGCCACTTGGCCACCAGATCCGGGATCACCTCCGGCGGATCTTGCAGGTCGGCGTCGATGATGATCACCGCGTCCCCGTCGGCAAAGTCCGTGCCGGCGGTGATGGCGACCTGGTGGCCAAAGTTGCGGCTGAAGTCCACGATCTTGACGCGAGGGTCCTGGGCGCGCATTTCCAGCAGCATGGGCAGGGAGCGGTCTTGGCTGCCGTCGTTGACGCAGATCAGCTCCCACGGCTCGCCCAGGCCATCCATCACCTGGGTGATGCGCCGATAGGTGTCCGGCAGGACTTCTTCTTCAAAATAGATGGGCACGACCACGGAAAAGACCGGGCGGTTGGGGTGGGTTTTTGTGGGCATGGTGGTTTGTCCGTTTTTGTGGCGTATGACGCCTATGATTGGGCATGGCCCAACAGCATCTGCGGGGTAATCAGCAAGACCGATTCTGCTTCGGCGCGGGCTGCCAAGGCGGGTGTGAAGCCGGAACGGGAGAAGAGCGCATAATTGACTGTGCGCCACTTGTGTTGGCGAATCAGGGGTTGCGCCTTGCGCATCAGATCATCCAACAGATTTTCGCCCACGGGTTTGGTTGTCCATTTGCATTCACCCAGGAGCGCGGCGTCTTCGCCAATGGCAACCACATCGATCTCGTCATTGCTTCCCCACCAAGACCCGACCGATTGGGGGGTAAAGCGCAGTGTGCCGTCTTTGTGCAATTGCCAAACATGCTCTCGGCAGATGGATTCAAAAATAGGACCGACATACTGGTCCAATTCGGCTTCGATCTGAGTTCGCACTTGTTCGATTTCTCCGCATTCCAGCAAAGAGCGGTTTGGAAAGACAAAACGAAACCAAAAACGAAAATAGTGATCTAGCAAACGATAGATGCCACGCTTGCTTTTATGAGACGGGTTTTCCGTCGCCGGCACCACACGCTCCACCAACCCCATCTCTTGCAGGGTGTTGAGATAGAAAGAGACAGAGGAGGCGGCAATCCCCGCTTGCTGGGCGATCTCATTCATTCGTGTGCGCCCGCCGGCAATGGCACGCAAAACCGAAAAATAGCGGCTGGGATCTCGCAGTTCCTGAAGCATGAGAAAACGAGGTTCGTCATGCAAAAAACGGCCTTGGGCTAGAACATTTTCCACGATATTCGTCAACAGCGGACGCCGATCATCGAACTGGCGCAGATAGGCAGGGATTCCACCCAGAACAGCATAGGCCCGCACCATGTCATCGGTTGAGAATCCTGGCAAAAGCAATTGCGCATCCCGAAAAACCAAGGCTTGAAGTTTCCATTGGGCTGTTCGTCGTCCGTACAGAGGTGCGCGATAGGCCAGAACATGCTGCTCCATCATGCCCACATACGAGCCACATAATACTAACATGATCCGCGTATGCTGCAAGCGGGTATCCCACAGACGTTGGATCACAGACGGAATGGCATTGTTGGCATCAATCAGATAGGTAAATTCGTCGATCACCACCGCCAGCCGTTCTGCCGCGCTTTGATCTGCCAAAAACTCAAAGGCGGCATCCCAGGTGGCAAAAGGGCTGAGGGAATCTTGGTTGCCAAAAGAAAAACGGCTGATCTGGCGGGTGAATTCGGCCAAAGAGGCGGCTTCCGTGCCCAGATCGGCCACATAGAAAATATGGCGTTTCCCCTGGCAAAAGGCGCGCAACAGTTCCGTTTTGCCCACGCGCCGCCGCCCATAGAGGACGAAGAGTTCCGCCTTCTCGGAGAGGTAGCACTGATTCAACAAATTGAGTTCGCGGTCCCGATCGACAAACATAGAAGCCTTACCCTAGTTATAACTATGATAGTCAAGACTAGTATAATGCAGATGGGTTAAGAAATCAAAGCAAAGAATCCCCAATCCCCAATCCCCAATCCCCAATCCCACACCGTTTTGACGCCCAACCGGGGGAATGCTAGACTGCAAGCAATCCACGTCATCCGCGTTCTATCAGCGAGGTCAATTGTGAGCAAGAACGACACTTTCCCCAAGAGCCTGATTCAGCCCGACGACGACATGGTCGCCCAGGGGGTGGATCTGGCGGGCAGCACGCCCATCTTCCCCGGCATCCCCGGCGGCAAGCTCAACACGGGGCTGCCCCTAAGTGATTTTTCCCACAAACGGTTGCTCTTCAACCGCCTGGAGCAACCTGGGCAGGTGCATGTCTACAGCGCGGTCTGCCAGGCCGGGGACCGTCTGCGGGTGCAGATGGTGGTGCCGGTCCTGCCCCGGGGCGGCTCGGTGATCCCGGCCTTTGGCGTGGTGGCCCAAAGCCTGCCCTACAGCGCAGATGTGCAAAAGCTGCCCGTGGATGTCCCCGCCGGCTACAGCGCCATCGTCGCCCCGCCTCCCACGGAACTGATCGCCCCAGTCCAGGATCTGCTGACCCAGGTGCGCTACTATCCCGGCCCCGTGGTGGATACCCGCACCCTGGTGGGCGGGCGCTGCTATGTGGTGGTGTGGAGTCCCCACAACCACATGGGCAAATATGTGTTGCAAATTGGCCGCACCTGGAGCTGGCGCTGGACCTATTGGGCCCAGATCCCCCGCTTTTGGTGGCAGATCCGGGGCTGGTTCGGGCTGGATCGATCCGCGGCCTATGGCATCGCCGCCGGCGCGTTGGTGGCGGGCGGGGTGGGGCTGTCATTGTGGCGTAAGCCGAAGGGGTGAGAGATTGGGAGATTAGGAGATTGGGCGATTGTGTCCATCGCCACAAAAAATCTCCCAATCGCCTAATCTCCCAATCTCCCAATCTCCCAGCCAATCAACAAATCAACCTATCAACAAGGCATCTCAAACACATGCGCATCATTCTCTATTTGGGCAAAGGCGGGGTGGGCAAGACCACGGTGGCGGCGGCTACGGCCCTGCGCAGCGCCGAACTGGGCTTCCGCACCCTGGTGGTCAGCACGGACATCGCCCACAGCCTGGCCGACAGCTTGGACACGGCCCTGGCCCCCCATCCCGTGGAAGTGGCCCCCAACCTCTTCGCCCAGGAGATCGACGTCCTGGCCGAGGTGCGGGAGCATTGGGGCGATTTGCAGGGCTATCTCGGCTCGATCCTGCGCAAACAGGGCATGAGCAAGGCCATCGCCGAAGAGATGGCCATCATCCCCGGCATGGAGGAGATTGTCAGCCTTCTCCACATCAACAAGCAGGCCCGGGACGGCCACTATGACCGGGTGATCGTGGATGCCGCGCCCACGGGCGAGACCATGCGCCTGCTCACCATGCCCGAGAGTTTTCAATGGTACGTGCAGCGCTTCTTCAGTTGGGGCGACACCACGGCCCGCATCGCCGGTAGTCTGTTGCGCCGCATCATGCCCGACAAGGATCCCCTGGGCGGTCTGCCCAATTTGGTGCAGGGGGTCAAGGAGTTGCAGACCATCCTGATCGACCCGGAGATCACCAGCTATCGGGTGGTCCTCAACCCGGAGAAGATGGTGATCAAGGAGGGCGGGCGGGCGCTGACCTATTTGAACCTCTTCGGCTATCCCGTGGACGCGGTGATCGCCAACCGCATCCTGCCGGGGCTGACCAGCGACGGCGTGGGCAATGTGACCGTCACTGAGCCGAGTGATGACCCCTATTTGAGCGGCTTGCAGCAGGTGCAGAGCCGTTATTTGGGCGAGATCGAGCGGGACTTTTATCCTCTGCCCATCTTTCGGGGCGGCTGGGCCAACACGGAAATGGTGGGGCTGCCCCAACTTAGCGCCCTGGCCCGCACCCTCTTTGGCGACCAAGATCCAGGCCAGATCTTCCACCGAGGCGCGGCCCAAACCCTGGAAGAATCCGGCGAGGACTTCCTCCTGCGTCTGCCCCTGCCCCATCTGGAATTGAACAAGGTCAAGCTGACCAAGCGGGGGGACGAACTCTTCGTCACCATCGGCAACTTCAAACGGGAACTGCTCCTCCCCGCGGTCCTGGCCCAACGCAACGCCGCCGGGGCCACCTTCGAGAACGGCATCCTGACTGTGCGCTTCCCGCCTGCCGCGTAAACGGGCAAATGGCGAATGGCGAACGCAGGTTGAGTAGCCCGACCGATCCGTAACAGGTTTCGATACGCCGCCGAGTACCCGAATGGTCAGCGGAGATTTCGGCGGCGGCTACTCAACCGACGCTGGCTCATGTGAAGAAACAACGTCTGTATTCCACAAAATACTCGATACACGACACTCGATAAAAAGGTCAATCCCATGGGCATCACAAACATCTTTTCCCTGGCCGGTGGCGTGGTCATCGGTTCCCATATTGGATATCGGGCAGCCTGTGCGTTGGATCCCCGGCCCCTCCCGCATCAATTTGCCGGGCTGTTGGACAATCCGGCTCGGCTGACCTTGCGCGCACCGGCCCAGACTGCCGCGGTCTTTGGCTATGAGCCGGGGATGCAGGTGGTGGAGGTGGGCTGCGGCACGGGGACCTTCACCGTGGAGATGGCCAAATTGGTGGGACCGACGGGCCGGGTCCACGCCGTGGATCTGCAAAAGGCCATGATCGACAAGGCCCATGTGCGGATCACCGAGGCCGGGCTGAATGACCGAGTGCGCTTCGAGCATCGGGGCGCGTACCGCCTCCCCATGCAAGACGCCAGCATGGATCTGGCCGTGCTCATGGCCGTGCTGTCCGAGATCCCCGACCGGGCGCTGGCCTTGGCGGAGATCCACCGGGTACTCAAGCCCGAAGCCCGGCTGGTGGTGGGCGAGGAAATCTTTTTGCCCGCTTATTTGCCGCCCAAGAGCGTGCGCACTCTGGTCGAGGCCGCCGGTTTCCGCTTCGGCGGACATCAAGGGTCGCCGATCTCTTACACGACGATCTTCTTTCGTGATTAGCCACCTACCAGAAGACAGTAAAACCGTTCACGCTTGGATAGTTTCCTATGCTCAATATGAAGACCATACCATTATTTGATCCCAGCCAAGAAGGATCATGTATCGTTCACGGAAACACGTTAAGTGTTCTTCAGTCTTTTCCGAATGAACATGTTCAGTGCGTGGTTACCTCGCCGCCATATTGGGGTTTACGCGATTATGACATAGTCGGCCAAATTGGACTTGAGGAAACCTTAGACGAGTATATTCAAAATTTAACTCTCGTTTTTTCTCAGGTTCGACGTGTGTTGAAGCCAGATGGTACTTTATGGCTTAATATCGGAGATGGATTTACAAGTGGCAATAGACGGTGGCGAGCGCCAGACAAGAAAAATCCGGCGCGTGCCATGAATGTTCGACCAGATACACCTGATGGGTTAAAACCAAAGGATTTACTTGGAATCCCATGGAAACTAGCATTTGCACTGCAAGATGATGGATGGTATCTCAGAAGCGATATCATTTGGCATAAACCCAACGGTATGCCGGAAAGTGTGAAAGATCGACCTACACGAGTCCACGAGTATATCTTTCTTCTAACAAAGTCTGAAAAATATTACTACGATTACGAGTCTGTTCGCGAACCAGTTGGCAATCGTACACGCAATCGGCGTAGCGTGTGGAGTGTGAACACGCAGCCGTTTGCTGATGCTCATTTTGCCACATTCCCGCCAAATCTGATCAAGCCCTGTATTTTGGCTGGGAGTCGGGAACAAGATTTGGTGCTTGACCCTTTTTTTGGATCGGGTACTGTCGGCTTGGTCTGCCAACAGCATTCACGGAAATTTTTGGGTATCGAATTGAATCCAGAATATGTACAAATTGCCGCAAATCGTTTAAGGATCGATCCCTCACATATTGAAATCTTCGAGAAAGAAGTCCCCTATGAATACGCCGCCGATGATTAATGTCCCAATTCCACAATTGCAGGTTGACTTCGCTTTTTTACTCAACCAAGCGCGTGATCTTTATCTTCAAGAAGCCCTGGGGCGTACGGTAGGACAGATCGATATTGCCAAAGTAGATGCGGAATTAGCATCCATCGTACCAGGATCGTACTTGAGTGGCTTGGCTCAGAATGGACTGAGGGGAGAATTATTGTTCCCTGTTCCATGCATTTTGACCCAAACCCCACAACTATTGAGCTATTATCGACTGTTGCTTGGCTATAGCAAGAAAGAGTTCTACAAATCTGCATTTGGGACATCCCCGTTCAAAAGCATGGAAGAGAAGGGAAAGATTTCAAAAGTCGCCGAACAAAGGCTTCTTGAGATCTGTACAGCCCTCACTCAGAGTGCCTGTTTCCTGATGGATCAGATAGGTGCCAAACGGATAAGTCGAAATTTACTGGATGATCTGACTCTTCTGACACTTGGACCTCAATTGCGTGGCAGTAGTAACGTCGCTAAAGGCGTTTCGGCGATTGCAAAAGTCTTTGATGCGATCCACGGTATCGTAGCCCACCATGCGCAATCATCGGGTTCCACCCTTATTGATGTCCTAAACGCAGCAGGTCGCCAAGTATTGATAGAATTTGCCCCAGACCCAGACATCATTATTCGAGAAAGAATGTCGTCAGGCGGATTTCGCAATATCATTGCTATCGAGGTGAAAGGCGGAACCGATTATTCCAACATCCATAATCGATTGGGAGAAGCCGAGAAAAGCCATCAAAAAGCTCGACAGATGGGGTTTGTGGAATGCTGGACGGTTTTCAACGTAATGGGACTCGATATTGATCAAGCGAAACGCGAGTCGCCATCCACCAACCAATTTTATCACCTTGACGATCTCGAAACGTCAGGAAGTGATGCATGGCACAATTTCCGAAACCGTATCGTTTCCTTGACAGGCATACCGGATTAAAATTGAAACCCATGTTTTTTCGGCTCTTCCTCCACCTTCTGGAACCTTTCTTCCTTCCAAAACTCCTAAACACATGGTACTCTTTCTATCACAATGACTGAAACAAACGAGTTCGATCCCATTCTCGAAGTTCCCTTTATCACCGCCAACCTGCCCGGTATCGGTGGGGCGTTGCGGTCCACACCGGACCATTTTGTTGTGGAGGAGTTGCCTCTTTACGACCCCCAAGGCGATGGCCAGCACGCCTACATCAACTTGACCAAAGAGGGGCTGACCACCAAAGAGGTGCAGGGCCAACTGGCCAAGCTCTTCAAGGTTTCCGAGCAGCAGGTAGGTTTTGCAGGCATGAAGGACAAGTACGCCCGCACCACCCAGACCTTCAGCGTCAACGTGGGCTTTATGGACGCCGACGGGGTGGCCGCCTTGCCCCAGCGGGTGGCCGATGCCTTGCCAGTGACGGTTCACTGGGCCAAGCTGCATAGGAACAAGCTCAAGGTCGGCCACCTAATCGGCAACCGCTTCACCATCACCATCACGGGGATGGCCATGCCGGCCGCGGAGGCTTTGCCCCAGGCCCAGGCCATCGCCAACGAGCTGCTGCGCACGGGGTTGCCCAACTATTATGGCCCACAACGCTTGGGCATCAACGGAGACAACGTGCGCCGGGGGCTGGCGATTGTGCAAGGCAAGCGCTTTATCAAAGACCGCTGGCTGCGCCGCCTGATGATCTCCAGCTATCAGAGCTACATGTGCAACCGCTATTTGACCGAACGGATCGAACGGGGTCTCTTCGAGCAGATCTTGGCCGGGGACGTGGCCAAAAAGTACGCCACGGGCGGCATGTTCCAGGTGGAGGACGCCGAGGTCGAGCAGCCCCGCTACGCTGCCCAGGAGATCACCTTCACCGCCCCGGTGTATGGGCCAAAGATGTGGGATGCATCGGGACCGTCCGGCGAGTTGGAAGCCGCGGTGTGGGCCGAATCCTCCGTCACCTTCGAGCACTTCGCCAAGGCCCGCATCCAAGGCACCCGGCGCATCGGGCGGCTTCTTGTGCCGGATCTGACCATCAGGGCCGGGGATGACGGCGACACTCTGGTGGTTCAGTTTTCCCTGTTGAAGGGATCCTATGCCACCACCGTGTTGAGCGAAATCATGAAAGTTGACCTGACCCACATCCCGGATGTGGGATCGGACGAGGATGAGTAAGTCAAAGTGAAACATGATGCGTGAAACGTGATGCGTATAACGCGAATGATTGCGAACGACTTCACGCATCACGTTTCACCTCAAGTCCCAAAGGTTTGGTTTTTACAATGAGCGACAGCAACCGATCTCAAAACGCCCAGTCCTTTTGGCGTCATGCCGACCATCACGCCGGGTCCGGCAGAATTTCTAACCCAGAGCAGCCGATGGAACCCATGCACCTACCCCTATTTCCCTTGCGCACCGCCCTCTTTCCGGGCATGATGTTGCCTTTGCACATCTTCGAGCCGCGCTATCGGGAGATGATCCACCACTGTTTGGAGAATCAAAGCCCCTTCGGCGTGGTGATGATCCGGGAGGGCCAGGAGAGCGGCGGCCCGGCCATCCCCCACGAGATCGGCACCGCGGCCCGCATCACCAAGGTGGAGAAGCAGGCCGACGGGCGCATGAACATCATGACCGTGGGCACCCGGCGCTTCCGCATCGAAAAGCTGGACGATACCACCCATGCCTATCTGAGTGCCGAGGTCAGCCACTACCCCATCCTCAACGGCAGCACCACCCAAGCTCTGGTCATGGCCAACCGCATTCGGCCCAAGATTTTGCGCTATGTGGGGTTGCTGGCCAAGAGTACGGGGGCCCAGCTCAACCTGGCCCAGATCCCCGAAGACCCCACCACCCTGGCCATGTTGATCGGCATCGCCATGCAGGTGAACCCGGAAGAGAAACAAAAGATCCTGGCCCAAGCCGGCGTCCCCGAAATGCTGGACTGGGAAAACTTCTACCTGGGCCGAGAACTCCAACTGCTCCAATACACCCTTGACACCCAGCAACAAGTCCTGGCCATGAGCAGCGGGCCGACCGGGTACATTTTTCCGAACTGAGTCGGGAGTTAGGGATTGGGGATTAGGGATTGGGAAGCTTGGCAATCTACCCAATCTACCCAATCCCCAATCCCCAATCCCCCCAAACTTTTGCACCACCCATCCACCTATGCTATACTGCTTTTCACGTACGGGGGATTAGCTCAGCTGGCTAGAGCGCTACGTTGACATCGTAGAGGTCACTGGTTCAAGTCCAGTATCTCCCACACTTTGGAAGCCGAGTTTTTCAAAAAACTCGGCTTCTTTTATAGAGTAATGCGTTGACCAGGACGAGTACGAGCAGCAACCTTGCAGAGAACAGCGACCATTGGCTGAAAGTCGCTGTAGAGACCTTCTCGGAAAACCCCCTGGGAGCGATGGGCAGAACGGTCTTCGGACCCACTAAGCCCCTCCGGCTGGCTCCGTTATCGGCCCTCAAGCGATTCGTCGAACCCCAAAAGCCTTGGGGCGCACGACGGATAAGTTGGGTGGAACCACGGGTGAACCCCGTCCCATTGGGACGGGGTTTTTTGTTCTTTTGCGACCAGAGAAACCCCACCCTACCCTCCCCAGATTGGGGAGGGGACCGATCAGGTTTACCGGATTTCCGTCACCTTTTTGACCCTCGGGGGAAAATAATGGCACAACACCGATGGAATTTGCCGTCCCAGGTGGCGGAGGCGACCAGGGATCTGGCTCAACAGCAAGCCCGGATCGCGGATCTGTGTGTGCAGATCCAGCAGATCCCGGCGCCCACAGGCCAGGAGACGGAGCGGGCGGCCTGGGTGATGGCGGCCATGCGCCGTTTGGGCTTGGTCGATGTGGACCAGGACGACGAGCGCAATGTGTATGGGCGCATCCCCGGCCAAAAGCCTGGCCCGGCCCTCATGATCAGCGCCCACACGGACACGGTCTTCCCCCTATCCACAGATCTCTCCGTGCGCCGGGATGCCCAGGACGGACGCATCTATGGTCCCGGCATCGGGGACAACTCCACCGGGGTGGCCGGGCTGCTGACCGTGGCCGAGACTATGCAGCGGTTGGCAGCCAAGCCGGATGGGCGTCCGCCTGTGGATGTGTGGTTTGTGGCCAACAGCGGCGAAGAAGGCTTGGGGGATCTGAAGGGGATGCGGGCGGCGGTGGCCCGACTTTCTCGCCTGCCTCATGGCTTGGGGGCCTCCATCGTCATCGAAGGCATGGGATTGACCCGGATCGTGCATCGAGCCTTGGGGTCCAAGCGGCTGCGCATCACCGCCCATGCGCCCGGCGGCCACAGTTGGGGAGATTTTGGAGCGGGCAGCGCCATCCATGTGCTGGTGCGGTTGGCCGCAGATCTTTCTCGGCTCAAAGTGGCCAAACGGCCGAAAACCAGCTTCAACATCGGGCGGATCTGGGGTGGCACCTCGGTGAACACCATTGCCCAGGAAGCCCATCTGGAACTGGACATGCGCAGCGAATCACCCCAGGCCCTGGCCGAACTGGTCACCCAGGCCCAAACTATCGTAGAACGGCATCAACAAGCCGTGGCAACCGAACCGGATGTACGCATTGAGATGGCGGTGATCGGCGACCGGCCGGCCGGGGAGATCCCCAAGGACCACTTTTTGGTCCAGGCCGCCAGTCGCGCATTGACCGCCGCCGGGGTATCGGAGGCCTCCGACATGCGCATCAGCAGCACGGACGCCAACATTCCCCTCAGCCAGGGCATCCCCGCGGTCTGCGTGGGCATCACCCTGGGCGGGGACGCCCACCGCACGGGGGAGTGGGTAAACCCGGATCCCCTGGGCCGAGGCTGCGCCCATCTGTTAATTTTGACCTGGTGGGCGGCGGAGTGGCTGGCCGGGTGAAGATAGATTTTGGATTTTTGATTGGCGATTTTGGATTGGCGGGCTTGGACACAGCTTGGGCCGCCATTCGCCATTCGCCATTTGCCATTCGCAAGGGAGATTGAAATGAGTGACTATAACGCACCAGAGCAAGACCAGTTGTACAAGATCCGCCACGGGGCAGCGCATGTCATGGCCCAGGCGGTGCTAGAGATCTACCCGGAGGCCAAGATCGCCATCGGGCCGCCGATTGAGAACGGCTTCTATTATGACTTCGACCTGGGCCGGGGAGAAGATGGCAAGCTGACCACCTTCACGCCGGAAGATTTGGAGACCATCGAAAAGCGCATGCGCCAGATCATCGGCGGCAAGTTCCCCTTCCAATATGAGGAAGTCAGCGCGGACGCGGCCCGATCCCTTTTCGCCGGTCAGCAATACAAGCTGGAATTGATCGACGGCCTGGACAAGGGGGGCGTGGACGAATATGGCAATGAGACCGACGAGCGACCGGTGATCAGCACCTATCAGCACGACACCTTCCGGGACCTGTGCCGTGGTCCCCATGTGGACCACACGGGCCAGATTCCGCCGGATGGCTTCAAGCTGATGAGCGTGGCCGGGGCCTATTGGCGGGGCGACGAACACAAGGCTATGTTGCAGCGCATCTATGGCACGGCTTGGCGCAACAAAAAAGATCTCAAAGAGTATCTGAATATGTTGGAAGAGGCCAAGAAGCGGGATCACCGCAAGCTGGGCAAGGAGTTGGATCTCTTCACCTTCGACGAAGAAGTGGGGCCGGGTCTGCCCCTGTGGACCCCCCGGGGCACGGTGATCATCGAGGAACTGGAGAAGCTGGCCAAAGAAGTGGAACTGGCCGCCGGCTATCAGCAGGTGCGGACGCCCCATGTCACCAAGGAGGATCTCTTCATCCGCAGCGGCCATCTGCCCTACTATGCCGAGAGCATGTACCCGCCCATGGAGCTGGAAGGGGTCAAGTATTATGTCAAACCCATGAACTGCCCCATGCACCACAAGATCTTCGGCAGCCGTCCCCGCAGCTATCGGGAACTGCCCGTGCGTCTTTCCGAGTATGGCACCTGCTATCGCTATGAAAAGAGCGGCGAACTCTTCGGCCTGATGCGGGTGCGCTCCATGCAGATGAACGACGCCCACATCTACTGCTCCGAAGAGCAGTTCGAGCAGGAGTTCATGGGCGTGGTCGGTCTCTATCTCAAATACTTTGACCTCTTTGGCGTGGAGAAGTTTGTCATGCGCCTCAGCACCCATCACCGCAAGGGGCTGGGTAAAAAGTATGTGGACAACGAGCGACTCTGGCTCAAGACCGAGGAGATGGTGCGCAACGCCATGATCAACGGCGGCGTGCCCTTTGTGGAAGTGGCCGACGAGGCAGCCTTTTACGGTCCCAAGATCGACGTGCAGATCTGGAGCGCCATCGGTCGTGAGTTCACTCTGGGCACCAACCAGGTGGACTTCGCCGTGCCGGAACGCTTTAACCTGGAGTTCATCAACCGAGAGGGTCAGGCCGAGGTGCCCCTGTGCATCCACCGCGCCCCCCTCAGCACCCACGAGCGCATGATCGGCTTCCTGATCGAGCACTACGCCGGGGTCTTCCCGGTCTGGCTGTCGCCGGAACAGGTGCGGGTTGTGCCCATCACCGATGGCCACAACGACTATGCCGAGAAGCTGGCCCAGCGTCTGCGCCAGGCCGGGGTGCGGGCCACCGCGGATCTGGGATCCGACCGCATGAACGCCAAGATCCGGGACGCCCAGCTCATGAAGATCCCCTACATGCTGGTCGTGGGCGACCAGGAAGTGGCCGACGAGACCGTGGCCCTGCGCCGGCGGGACGGCAAGCGCCAAAATGCCATGCCCGTCGCCGACTTCATCGCCCTGGTCACGGATCGCATCGCCACCCGGTCGGCGGAGTTGTAGGGATCAGGGATTGGGGATTAGGGATTTGGAGTTTGAGCGATTAGGGGATTGATTGCCCAATCCCAAATCCCCAATCCCTGATCCCAATCCCTGATCCCAATCCCTCAATCCCGAAAAAAGTTGACGACCCGCCGCTCTGATGATATACTCACAGTTTGTAAGCTTATGTAGAACGGCTTGTCGATCATGATCAATCGTGATCGAACATGATGTAGCCTGCACGACCAAAGGAGCACGGAAATTAGTAGAGACACTACCCGCATAAATAACCGAATCTTTGCCCGCGAGGTGCGGGTCATTGATGCCGAAGGTGAACAATTGGGCATATTGTCCATTAAAGAAGCCCTGGCCATCGCCGAACAGCGCGAGCTGGATCTGGTTGAGGTCGCCCCCAATGCCAATCCGCCGGTCTGCCGCTTGATGGATTATGGCAAGTACCTTTACGAAAAGCAGAAGCGTGAGCGGGATGCCCGCAAGTCGCAGAAGCAGATCGAAGTCAAAGAGGTACGGTTGCGGCCCAAAACCGGTGAGCACGACATTCAGGTCGTCCTCTCCAAAATCCGCAAGTTTGCCGGCGAGGGTGACAAGATCAAGGTGCGCATCCGCTTCCGCGGCCGGGAGATTTATCACCCGGAAGTTGCCAGAGATCTACTCCAGCGCGTCTCCGAAGAGGTGGCCGATGTGGTTGGCGTTGAGTCACGGCCCGCCTTTGAAGGCAACAGCATGATCATGATCCTGGCTCCCACCGAAGGCTAGGTCAAGCCCTGTCGATCTGATAGCTGTTGTGGCTGTCGCATTCCCATAGATACCAGAGCGGGCTGCGGTCCGCTTTTGTATGTTTTTGAAACCGCACCACCCTGCTTTGTTGAGTTTTGATGAGCCTGATTGTACGGTCAGCCAAAAACTGACCCCGTCTGTTGACCCTGAACTGTTGAGTTGGAGAACCCTTATGCCTAAGATGAAAACACACAAAGGCGCTGCGTCCCGCTTCCGCGTGACCAAGAACGGTAAGTTGATCCGCCGCCGTCAGGGCGGTGGTCACTTGCGCCGTAACAAAACCAAGCGCATGCGCCGCTCGTACCGCAAGAGTGTCTCGTCCGGCGTGACGAGCACCATCAAGATGGTGAAGGCGATTGCTGGCGTTTCTGTGGCCTAGTTCGGCACGACCAGTCAAGCCTGTTTCACCCTCTGTTTTTCCGAAGGAACCGTAGTATCTCGTTTTTTTTGACATTTCTTTGGCAGCACGAACCGGTCTCACGATCGATCCAAAGTACGTGACGGGCCAGGAATAAGCGGTGTGATTGAAAAACACCCGCCATCACGGAAGGAATAACACATGCCACGTTCAAGACCCAAGGTCGCTTCTCACAAGCGGCACAAAAGAGTCCTTAAGTTCACCAAAGGACAGTTCGGCAGTCGACATCGACTGTATCGTCGGGCCAATGAGGCCATGATGAAGTCCCTGTTCTATGCGTTCCGGGACCGACGCAACCGCAAGCGAGATTTTCGTCGTTTGTGGACAACCCGCATCAACGCGGCCTCTCGTATCAATGGCCTCAGCTACAGCCGTCTGATTTATGGCCTGAAGCTGGCCAACGTCCAGGTTGACCGCAAGGTTCTGGCGGACATCGCTGTCTATGACAGCGCCGCCTTCACCAAGTTGGTCGATCTGGCCAAGGCCCAACTGGCCTGATCTGCTACCGGTCTTCATCCGAAGCCGCCGCAGAACCGGTACCAAACTCAACAAAGCAGCAAAGCGGCAGAGACTCAGGTCTCTGCCGTTTTGATCTATCATTTATGCCCATGATCACCAGCACAGACAACAACCGCATTAAAGAAGCCCGCAGCTTGCAGCGCAAACGCCAACGCTTGGCCGCCGGTCGTTGCCTCTTGGAGGGGCTGCGTCTGGTCGAAGACGCCTGGCGGGCCGGCGCACGCCCAGATCGGATCTTCTTTGTCCCCGCAGTCGCCGAGACCAACCCGGCCCTGGCCCAATTGGTGGCGGAAATCAGCGCCGCGGGTGTCGAGAGTTTGGCCTGCACTCCCCAAGTCTTCCAAAGTCTGGCCGACACGGTGACCCCCCAGGGCATCGCCGCGGTGCTGCCCACGCCGGATCTGCCCGCTCCCCGCCAGCCTGGCTTGGTTCTGATTTTGGACGCCATCGGCGATCCTGGCAATGCGGGTACCCTGTTGCGGGCGGCGGAAGCCGCTGGGGTCGGTCTGGTTCTCCTTGCCCCCCAGACTGTGGACGTCTTTAACCCCAAGGTGCTGCGGGCCGGCATGGGTGCCCACTTCCGCCTGCCCTTGCGCACCTGCGCCGATTGGGATGAGGTCAAAAGCCACCTCGACCCAGCGTGGCCAATCTTTGTGGCCGATGCAAAAAGCGAGTTGACCTATGATGAAGTCAACTGGACTCAGCCCGCCGTGTTGATTTTGGGTAGTGAGGCAGGCGGCCCCAGTGCCCCGGCCCGTCAGATGGGACGTCCTGTGGCCATCCCCATGCGCGGCGGCACCGAATCCCTCAACGCGGCCATGGCTGGCACTGTGATCCTCTTTGAGGCCGCCCGTCAGCGCCGCCGCCAATAGATCCAGCATAAGCGTTCATCCCCCGCCCCCCTGACCCCCCAGCTTTGGGGAGAACTGTCCACCACCTCCCCCAGCATTGGGGGCCGAGGGGGGCGAACGCTTACGATTCAGCACAGCCAATCGCCCAGGGAGAGGAAAATTCATTGACATCCTATCCCGGCTCGGTGTATCATACACACAAGTGCGATCCCCGTCACCCTGCCCCTGGCGCAAACCCATTTGGAACAGCAATTGCCCACCCCCGGCATTTGTTGACCATTTCTAAAACATACCCACACCCCACCCTCAACACACGGAGGTAATAAAAATGGCTTGGTATTGGTGGCTTCTTGTTGGTATCCTGATCGGTTGGCTGTTGTCCACACTCATTGAATGGATTTGGTTCCGTCGCAAACGCATGGAGGTACGCGACGAACGCGTGGCCGAGTTAGAAAATGCCCTGCGCGCCTCGGCTGATATGGGTGCAACCCTCTCTCGTGAAGATGGCACCGCTGCTTTTTCCGGGGCCGCCAGCGCCCCAGCCGCCAACCGGGACGTGGCCCTGGAAGCCCCGGACCTGGACGCCCCCAGCGCCAAGCTGGGCGTCCTCGCCGCCTCCATGAACACCGCCGCGGACCTGCCCGACCTCGACCTGCCCGATGTAGAGCTGCCCGACCTGGCCATGCCCGATGTGTCTGCCGAATTGCCCGACCTCGCCGTGGCCATGCCCGATACCGATCTGCCTGACTTTGACATGCCGGACATGGATCTGTCGGACATGGATCTGCCCGATGTCGAGATGGCTGACGTGGATCTGCCGGACGTGGATCTGGATGGTGCCAAGATCGGTTTGGGCGGGGCAGCCCTGGCCGCCGGCGCGGCCATCAGTGCTGAACCCACCAAGGTTGCGGATGAGCTGACCGATGTGGAGGCTCCCAGCCTGGGCAGCACAGCCCCGGCCAACACCAACTATCCCGATGATCTGACCGAGATCCTGGGCATTGGCCGGGTCTATGAAACCCGCCTTTACCGTGCCGGCATCTACACCTGGGATCAGGTCGCCAACATGACCGTCAGCGCTTTGGAAGAAGCCACAGAGGCCATCGACGCGGCCAACGCGGGAGATTGGCCCGCCCAAGCCCAAGCGCTGGCCCTGGCCAACAACCGTATGGGGGCTCGCTATCACGGTCCGCTGCCGGACAAACTTTCTGCACTCAAAGGTCTTGGCGAAGGGGCCGAGCAGCAGCTTTATCGGGCTGGCATCTTCACCTATGCCCAACTGGCCGCCACCACAGCCGATGATCTGGCCGCTGCCCTGCCCACCTCCCGAGGGGATTTTGTGGATTGGATCGCCCAGGCAGTGGCGTTAAGTTGACCCTTCATGGTGGGGTGCAGAGGATCCGATCGCTTGCCTCTGCACCCCACCGCGTCCCCTCCACCCAGTCGATACTCACTTCCCCTCTCTTTTTATGACCCACAATCCTTTTCAGCGGCCACCATATTACGATTGGGGCCTGGACCGATGGAAAATCGGTGCGGCCCTGCTGCTCTTTGTCCTGCTATGGGTCTGGCTGTTGAAGGCTCCGCCCACGAGCCAACTGCCCCCGCCGCCCACCCTTGTCCCCCTCACCCTTACCGAGCCGGGGCCGGGGAGCGTGGATGTGAACGCCGCCCAACTTTTCCGCGGCACGGCCCCGGTCAACAGCCCCGTGGCGGTGATGGATGCCCAGTTGGGCGAGCTTGGCCGCACCATGCCCCTGGCGGATGGCAGTTGGACCCTGGAAACCGGCTCTGCCTGGACAGCCGGGGCCTACCGGTTGCAAGCCGTGACCCTGGACCCGCTCACCGGTCAGCCCTTGGCCGGCGGCAGCATGGTGGTTCCCGTGGTGGCCCTCTCTTCGCCCCAACCGCCTCTGCTTTTGCAGGGCGCTGATCTCTCCCAAGATGGCTCGATCCTGCTGCTTTCCGGCCAGGCCCCGTCAGGGGTGACGCTTTCTGTGCTGGAAATCGACGAGGATCGGCGCACCCCTTTGGGCCAGGCCCAGGCGGACCGTGACGGTCGTTGGCAGGTACACAGTGGGCTTCCGGCCACAAACCCCTTCCAGATAGTCATGGTGGCCCAAGATCCCACGGGCGCGGTGCTGGACGAAAGCAACCCGACCGAGGTCGTTCTGCCCATCGCCCTCACCGCCACGGAGATGCCCCCCCAGCCCACAAGCGCACCGCCAACCCCGGTTCCGACCCCGGCTTTGGCCACAGTCGCGCCGGCCGTCTCGTTGCCCCCAGTGGCTGCCCCGGTCATCACCCCGACGGTGACCGGACCGATCCAGCCCGTCATCGCTCCCCTCATTGACCCTAGTACACAGCCTGTACTGAATTTACCCATCATTTTACAGCCGGGCATGAACAGCCAGATCGCCCAGGTGGATTTGCTCTTTGCCGGCACGGCCCTTGCCGCCAGCCGTCTGCGCCTGGCGTTCACGGCGGGACCGGATTCTCTCCCCAACCTGCCCTCGGCCCAAGCCTGGGTGACCAATGATGGACACTGGTCTGTGGGGCTGGGCGAAACCTTGCCGCCGGGCCGCTATCAAGTGGTGGCCGTGGCTTTGGACCCAGCCGGGGCAGAGTCCGGGCGATCCGCTCCCGTGGAGTTTGAGGTGGTCGAGACCGCTCAAGTGGCCCAGGTTGTCGGCCCCACACCCACCCGCCCGACGGTTGCGCCGACAGCTGTGGTCCACGCTCCCGTCACTGTGGGTACGCGTTTTCCGCGCTTTTCTGGCCAGGCCGAGGCGAACCGGCTGCTGTGGGTGCAGACCGTGGATGGTGCTGGCAACACCCAGCAGGGCTATGTCCGCGCCGGGGCGGATGGACGCTGGACCTTCGTGCCCACCTTCCCCCTGGCCTCTGGGGTGACCACCGCCACGGTGCAGATTGTGGGCGGGGGGGTGTCGGCTCGGCATGATCTGGCGGTTTTGATTCCAGAGCAGGTTGGGATGTCCGGGGCATTGGCCACTGGTTTACAGGTGAGCGCCCCCGCACCCGGTCTATTGTCCAATCGACTGCCGCCCATTTATGGCCTGGCCGTTCCTGGGACACAGGTGATCGTGCGGATCGACGACCAGGTGGCGGCCACAGCCCAGGCGGACGCCCAAGGCAACTGGTATGCCCTGCCCCCCGCGCCCCTGGCCGTGGGGGACCATTGGCTGGTTGTCCACGCCAGCAGCGGGGACGAAGTCGGCCCCTTGGTGCTGACCGTCACCGCCCAGACCCCCACCGTCCCCGCCCCGGCCCTGGACCCGACCCCGGAGCGAATGGAGACGGCTCGCTTCACCATCACCGGCGTGGCCCAGCCCGGTCAGGCGGTGGGCATTCGGGTCAACGGCGTCGCAGTGGTCACCGTGAGCGTAGACGCCGCCGGGCGTTGGCGCTGGCAGCCAGACGCGGCCCAGGCCGAAGGCCCCCTCTACCTGCAAGCCCGCATCCTGGGCGCGGATGGGTCCGTGGTCAGCGAGTCTGCGGTGCGGGTGGTGGTTTACTACGTGCCCTTGGGGGGATAGGCAAAAAAATACGCACAAGCGCGCATACCGCCGCTCCGTTTGATTGGATAAGATAGAGACCCATTCTCGCTTTCTTATTCAATCAAACGGAGTTGACCTATGCCTATGCCTCGATTTGTGGCCGCTTCGCTATCGATCCTGCTCGTTCTGGCGTTCTCTCCAATCTTGACGGCCCAAGAACGCACCCCCCTCCAACTCGCCGCGGCCGGCCCGCTGATCAGCGAATTTATGGCCAACCCAGCCGCGGTGGGTGACAGCGCGGGGGAGTGGATCGAGATCCACAACCCCGGCCCAGACACGATCAATCTACTGGGGTGGATACTGGCCGATCTCGACTCGGACCACCACACCATCGCCGCGCAGGTGACCATTGCACCGGGCGGTTATGTGGTGCTGGCCCGCAACGGAGAGCCGACGGCCAATGGGGGGGTGACTGCGGCGTATGTGTATGGCGGCGCGGTGCAGCTTGCCAACACCACGGACGAATTGCTGCTTTTAGACCCAGACGGCGCAGAGGTGGACCGGGTGCTGTGGGGGGACGGCACGGATCTCTCCGTGCCCAACGGGGCCAGCTTGGAACGCACAGATTTGGGCGCGGCAACGAACAAGGCGATGCGCGCCATCAGCGGGATGTGGGCCGCGGCCACCACCCCCTGGCCCGGTTCCGCTGGGGATCTGGGCAGCCCCGGCCAGCCCTTTGGGGGGACGACACCGGCAACGAACACGCCCACCCCCTCGCCCAGCCCCTCGCCCAGCCCAAGCCCGTCCCCATCGGCAACCCCGTCGTCGCCGCCCACCCTGTCCGCCACGCCGACCCTGCCCGGTGAATCCACATTGACCGCCACGCTAACCCCTACTTCTTTTCCCACACCGACCCCCTCGCCAACCTCGACCCCGACCCCCACCCCGACCCTGCCCGCTGATCCGCCCACCCTGCTGATCAGCGAATTTCTGGCCAACCCCGCAGCCGTGGCGGACAGCGATGGGGAATGGGTCGAGATTCACAATCCTGGCCCGCACCCGGTCAATTTGCAGGGCTGGATTCTGGCCGACGAGGGCACGGACCGCCATGTGATCACAGCGGATCTGCCCGTGCCGGTGGGCGGGTATGTGATTCTGGCCCGCAACGGCGACCCGACGACCAATGGCGGCGTGGCGGCGGATTATGTGGTCAGCGGCGGGCTGCAACTGGCCAACACCGCCGACGAATTGCTGCTCTTGGCCCCAAACGGCATCCTGGTAAACCGGGTGGCCTGGGGCGATGGCGGTCTTGCGGTCACAAACGGGGCCAGTCTGGAGTGGGCGGACTTCACCGATCCGGCGGCATGGCGCACGGCCCAGACCGTTTGGCCCGGTTCCGCCGGGGATCGGGGTAGCCCCGGCCAACCTTATGTGCTACCGCCGGACGCCAGCCCCACCCCCACGCCCACCCGCACGCCTCCGGCCCGCTGGCAACCGGTCAACGCGCCCAGCCCGCTGATCTTTGACGAGATCTACTTCCGCAGCGCGGACAACGAGTTTATCGTCCTGCGCAACCGGGGCGACACCCCCCTGGATCTGTCCGGCTGGGCCGTGGGCGATGCCGAGTTCCCCGGCGACGGCGAGGGCATGCACGCCCTGCCCGATGGCGCAATGTTGGCCCCGGATGCCCGCTTCGTCATCGCCCGCAATGGGGCCGTCTTCCGCACCCGCTGGGGTCGCCCGCCGGATGCCCAGATCCAGGCCACGGAGCCGGACATCCCCGTGCTGGCCCGGCGCACGGATCTGGCGTCGGGCAGCCTGGCCCTCAACGACAGCGGTGACGAGGTGTTGCTCCTCAACCCCGCCGGGCTGCTGGCCGATGCGGTGGCCTATGCCAATGGCGACTACGCCGCCCTGGGTCTCTCCGGGGACCTGCGCCCGGCCAGCGATGCCGGTCTGCACCGGGTAGATGGTCCCGACTTCCCCGCCCAGCCCGATGGCCGCCACCGCTATCTCTTTGCCCCGCCCGACCCCTTCGCCCCCCTGCCCCCGCTGCCCGCCTCGTCCCACACCTCCCCCAATCTGGACACCGGTCTGCGCGCCGTGTGGGGCACGTTGGCCGCCCGCAGCAACTTTTCCCCCAACGGCACCGCGCCCCCCGGCTATCTGCTGGCCGCTGCCCATGCCCAAGGGCTGGCTTTTGTAGCCCTTGCCGATCCAATTTCAGAAGAAACGGGCAGAACCGGGATGGCGGATCTGACCTTCTCGCCCCGGCAGGAGGCTTCTGTGCTGGTGGAGGCGTGGGCTTGGGGGGATCTTCTTGGGGCATCCGCAGTCGTCTATGCCGCCCCCGCCCAGGCAAACTTGGACCAATCTGGTCTACTGGCCCATGTCCGCGACCGGGGCGTGCTGCAATGGCTCTCCGCCAACCCGCCCACCGACCCGGCGGTCGTCGCCATCCCCGGCGACGATGTGGCCGCGACCGGGGGGTGGACTGCGCTGGCCCGGCAGTGGGCGGAATCCGGCGCGGCATGGCTGCCCGCGGGCAACAGCAACCCCACCCTCCCCGGCGAAGTGGACCCGGCCCCCCATTTCAGCGGGCTGGCCGTCACCCAGGCGGATCAAACCGGCATCCTCCAGGCCCTGGCCGCCCGCCGGGGCTGGCTGACCAACCGGCCCGGTCTCTGGCTCACCCTGCGCACGGATCAGGCGTGGATGGGCACGGTCCTGCCCCCGGTGGAACAGTTGAGCGGTCCCCTCACCTTTCACATCCACTACGGCGACTTGGCCGACCAACCCGCCGGCATGACTCTGTGGCGCAATGACCGCCCCCTGGTCACTTTGGACCTCCCCCCGGCGGATGGGCGCTGGTCGCCCACGGTCCCCCTGGCCGCCGGGGTCTACTACGTGGTCGCCACCCAGCCGGACGGGGACTTCGCCCTCACCGCGCCCCTGGTCATCCCCAGCACCCCGCCCACGCCCGTGCCCACCCCCACCATCACCCCCACGCCCGGCCCCACCCGCTTGCCCGAAAATTACGGCCAGGCCCCCGGTCCCCCCGGCTCGTTGGCCGCGGCCAAATTGGCCGGGCTGGATGCCACCGTGCGCTTCCGCGCCCAGATCATCGCCCCACCGGGGCTGTATAACACCAGCATCTACGTGGCCGAACCGGCTGCCGGGGCGTCCGTGGGCGGGCTGGGCGTTCAAGTCTATTTGCGTCGGGGCGACTATCCGCCCCTGGCCGAAGGGGATTGGGTGGACATCCAGGGTCGCCTGGACTCCTTTCGGGGCGAGTTGGAGCTGATCCTGGACAGCCCAGAGCAGATCTGGCGCATGGGGCCAGGTGATCCCCTGGCCCCCCTGCCCGTTCAGCCCGGGGAGATCGGCGAAGCTTTGGAAAGCCGCCTGGTCACCCTGCGGGGCGTCATCACCGGCTGGGGGTGGGACAGTCTCTATTTGGCCGCGGATCCGGGCGCGGACCCGGAAACCGAGTCCGTGCGGGTCACCGTGCGCAGCAGCCTGGCCTGGCGGCGGCCCTATGTCAACCTGGGGGAAGTGTGGCAAGTCACCGGCATCGTCAGCCAATTCGCCACCGCCGCCCCCTGGAACGACGGCTACCGCATTTTGGTCCGCTATGAGTCGGATCTGGTGCGGATTAAGAAATAGGGATTGGGGATTGGGGATTAGGGATTCGGCGTTGACAGACCGTTTTGACCCAATCCCCAACCCCTAATCCCCAATCCCCAACCCCCAACCCCCGACCCCCACCCTTCAGCACTTTGCACAGCAAATACTAAGCAAACGTTAACGCAAAATGGGTTGACAAAATGGGCGTTTGGGGGGAACATAGAGGATGTACGAAACGCTATAGGGTCCGGGCCATGGTGGCTTGGACATTGAACTGTATGGAATTTTGGCCGATGCGCAGTGACGCTTGCTCGAACCGACCCGTCCACACCCATCCCCAAACACCCTCTGGATAGCCCCGCCTCGGTTGCGGTCTTTCCGGTGAGGTGGTGGGTGTGTTGTGCGCCAAGTGCCAAACTGGAGAAATTGCAATGAACGACGAACACAACGCCCGCGAAAACTATGACCGCCAACACCGAGCCGCCCAGATCCGGGATCTGCTGGGCAGGCTGACCGGTGAAAAGACCGATTTGGCCAGCTTCGAGGAAGTGACCCAACGTTTCCACGTTTTCCAACGCATGGAGATGGGCACCCACAATGTAGGATTGAATCAAATTGTGGGCAGCGTGGGCCGCTATCGAGACTTCACCACGGAATTTTTGCCCCGAGAGGCCATTAACAAAGAGCGCTGGGCCGGCGTGCAGACCGCCATGACCGGTCAAGAAGGCTGGCCGCCGGTGGAACTCTACAAAATCGGCGAGGTTTATTTTGTGCAGGACGGCAACCACCGGGTCAGCGTGGCCCGGGCCAATGGCCTGACCAGCATCGAGGCCTATGTCACCGAGATGACCGTGCCCGTGGAGCTGACCGCGCACGACTTTGTGCGGGATCGCTGGATCATCAAAGCCGAATACGCCGACTTCCTGGCCGAAACCGGTCTGTCCGGCCTGCGCCCGGATCTGGATCTGACCCTGACCGAGCCGGGCCGCTATGGCACCTTCCTCAACCAGATCCATGTGCATCAATACCTACGCAACCAGGATCTGGACCGGGAAGGGGTCAATGACCGGCTGGATTGGCCCAACGCCGTGGGCAGTTGGGTGGACACGGTCTATATCCCCATGCGCCAGGCCATCCGCGAAGCCGAACTATTGGCCGAGTTCCCTGGCCGCACCGAGGCGGATCTCTATCTGTGGTTGAGTGAGCATCGGGAAGAGTTGGTCGAACGCTTTGGGCTGGTCATCCTGCCGCCGGAGCAGGCTGTGGCTACCTTTGCCTCGGTCTACAGCGATCGGCCCATCAACCGGGCCATGAAGGATCTGCGTTTCAATCTGCACCAGGTCTTTGGGGACGAGACCCTGCTGGGGTTGAGCAAAGACGAGTTTCTGGCCCTGAAGGAGCGCCATGTCCGTTTTCTGGAAGAGACCGGCCTGAGCTATCTGCGCCCCCACAACCCTATGGTGCTGACCGACCCGGCCCAATACGATACCCTGCTGCAACACATCAGCGTGCATTGGTTCTTGGTCAACCAGGAGTTGGAGCGCATGGGCAACCCGGATCGTCTGGACTGGGCACGGGCGGTGATGAGCTGGCACGATACGATCTACTGCCCAGTGGTCACCCAGATCCAGCGGCTGGAGTTGACCAAACAGTTCCCCCACCACACGGAAACTGACCTCTACCTCTGGATCGCCCTGCATCGGGAGGAGTTGGCCGCCAAGTTCGGCCTGGCTCCCCTGGGGCCAGAGACCGCGGTGGTCACCTTTGTGCAAAGCCACAGCAAGGATCTATTGGGCCGCACCCTCAAGGGGCTGCGCCTGAATCTGGGCCGCATGGCCGGGGAAGACAAACCCGTGGGCATGAGTAGCGACGAATTTGAGGAATCACGCCGTCTGCGAGCCGAGGGGCAGCGGACGTTGAGCGAATCCAAGTCGGTGGCATAAGCGACACACTTTCCCGGAATGGGCCAGCAGTTCTCGGTTAAAGCAAGAGTTTGTGGCCCATTCCGGGAAGATACTCAACCCACACAAACGCCGAGCTTGGCCAGTTCAGCCGGCAGATCAATCCCCGGCACAAAATGGATGCCGTGGATGCCAAAAACCTGGGCCCCCACAAGATTTTGGGCATAGTCGTCGATAAAGACCGCCTCCGGCCCGCTCACCCCCAGCCGGTCCAGGGCGATCTGATAGATGCGGGAATCGGGCTTCATCACCTTTTCGGCGGCGGACCCGATCACCACATCAAAGGCATCGGCCATGGGAAAGAGGTCGGTGATCACATAGGTGAGGTCGTCCAGCCCGTTGCTGATGATCCCCGTGCGATAACGGGGACGCAGGCTACGGATGAAATCGACCAAGGCCTGGTCCATGCGGCTGCCAGCAAAAAACGCCTCCTCAAACGCCGCGGCCTGGGCAGGGTTCAGCCCAAGCCGCGCCGTCGCCCCGGCCCACAACGCCTGGGTGGTGATCTCCCCCCGCTGGGCGGCTTGCCCCAACGGGCTGTTGAAGACCATGTCTTCGGCTTGACCCGGAGCCAGCCCATATTGAATCTCCAACGCCCGGCGCGGGCCGGGATCCTCTGTACGAAGCAATACCCCGCCTACGTCAAAAATCACAGCTTTGATCATGGTTTTCCTCTTTTCTTGCTCGGTTGCAGATCCGTCTCCGGGGGCCTATAATGGCAAAGGTTGCCACGTTTGTGGCGAGGAAATGGACTGTATCAAGATCGGCCCTCCCTGTCAACTACCAAGCCACCCCCTCCCAACCTCCCCCAGATTGGGGGAGGAGCCGGATCGCCGCAGAGCAAATGGCCAGTCACCGAGAACGGTTCCCTCCCCAATCTGGGGAGGGTTAGGGTGGGGTTAGCAGTTCCCCTCCCTGTCAATTTGCAGCAGAACCCATCCAGTTTGCATTCGCACACAAGTTCTGGTTTTATATAGCTATGGATACCTACGTGACCGCCCAACAGACCATCATCGGCAAGATCGCCAAGTCCAACACCCATGTGGACTATGTGTGCCAAATCTTCAACCCCGGCGAATCCGACGTCACCCCCCGGCCAGATGAATACGGCTTTGGCACCTTCGTGTCCGTGGCCTTGGAAGATGCTTTGGGCGAAACCCAGGGCCAATTGATCGGGGTGATCTACAACACCCTGCTCATGAACCCGGAGTTCGGCTCCCTGGGCCCCCGCCTCAGCCCCCGCAACGAGTTGGAAGTCTTCGCCCCGGACTACTTGCAGGAGACCGCCACCCTGGTCGGCATCATCACCCTGGGCTGGGTGGACGCGTCCGGGCACGTGCGCCAGGGCGTGCCCGGCTTGGCCGCCACCGTCGGTGCCCCGGTCCGCCGCTTGGATGGGGAGGAGTTGCGCCGCTTCCACAACAACGGGGGGAAAGGGCTGCGCTTAGGCTATGTCTCGGTCCTGCTGGGGCAGAATAACCCGTTGGTTCCCCACCTGCTGATGGAGATCATCGACCGGTTGACCGAGCTTTTTCCGAAACAGGCGGGCCAGTTGGCGGTCATGCGCAACAATGTGGCGTGGAAAAGTATTGTGCAGCCGGCGGGGTAGACGGCGAAATACTTCATTGGGAACACCTTGTGATTTGCGAGGCCAAAATGCTGACAAAACTCCACATTGAACGCTACAAAAGTTTATATGACGTCACGATTGATCTGGAGCCGCTGACGGTCCTGATCGGTCCCAACGCGTCTGGCAAGTCCAACATTTGTGAAGCGGTCTATTTTTGGTCAAGGCTTGTTCAATATCTTGAAGACCCTTTCCTTGATCTGGGAACATCTGGTATTTCGCTTCAAATTCTGAGCCAAATCGTAAGTGAATCCCAACTTGGCGAATCTAGCATTGTCCAGAAGTTTTGGCGTGGCAAGAGCGATGTTTTTCGATTCAAAATGGCCTTTGGGGAAACAGTGCGGAAGAATGGGGCAGGAGCCGATTCTTCCTATATGGAATTATCTATCCCAACGGAAAGTGTTTCTCTCCCATTGGACCCAAAACTCGTTTCGGCGCTTGGCAATGTTAAAATCTATGACTTTAATCCTCATTCCGTTGCCAAAGGCGCAGATCTCAGTGTACCCTTTTCACGTTCTGGCGAGGGTGTCGCCAATGCGTTGACCGACATCCTGTTAAACAGCCGTGAGCGTTTTTCAGAACTTGAAAGCGTATTAATGGAGCTTATTCCAACCGTGGGCGGCATCGTACTTGAACGCAAATCGGAAACCAGATTCGCTCTTGGGCTGAAAGATAGATTCTCCAAGTATGTTGTTCCGGTAGCGGACGTTTCCGATGGAACCTTGCGCATCCTAGCCTTGCTTACGGCGCTGTATGAGGTAGACACCCCCGACATCATTTGTCTTGAAGAACCAGAAAATGGTATACACCCCTGGCTTTTACACAAGGTTGTGGAATTGCTCAACCGTCTCTCCCTGCAAGGCATAGGCGGTCATCCCGTGCAGTTTATCGTCACCACCCATTCCGTCTCATTGCTCAACTATCTGCGGCCAGAACAGATCCGCGCCGTGGAACTCGACGACGAAGGTAAAACCATTGTGCATAATCTCCCCGTCGATGGGCAGAGATTTCAAAAAGCCCTGGATGTCTTTGACGGTGAATTGGGCGAACTATGGTTTACGGACATGTCTGGAGGAAACCCCCGGTGAGTCGACCGCTCAGAATCGGACTCATATCTGAGGGAAGGCTCGAGCTGGGCACCAGTGTCCCGGATATTTTGGACCCCAGCGATGGCGGAAAAATCATCAACCCCGACCAAGAAGGCGCGCTTCATACGCTGATTCGGCGGGAGTTGGGCGGGGTTGGGCTGAATGATGTCGCTTTCGTCCATCGTCATCGTACCGTCAAAGACAACCGCATTCTGCGTACGGGACACTCGGTGATCCAACCCAAATATCTGAGTCGGGTTGTCGTCTCCTGGAAGCCGGAAGAAGTCGACATGGTGGTTCTGGTGATTGATGTTGACGATGAACTGCTGTCACGCCAAGACAAGGTCGCCCATGCGCAGACTGTCGTCACCCAAAATCTCCTGGACCAGGATGGCGTTCCCCGCCTAAATCGTTGCGCAACTGGTCTGGCCATCAAAAACTTTGACACATGGTTGTTGGCCGATACGGACACGGTTGCTTCGCTGCTCAGTGTCGTGTTGGCGGCAGATTTGCCCCACGATCTGGAATCGTTACCCGGAGACAGGTCGCCGCGTAATGCCAAGGCGATTCTGGATAGTGCCATTGGGTCTTCGGCTTTTCAACCGCAAAAGCCACGGGTTCAAAATCGTCATCTTGAGGCGCGTTGGCAACTTGCGGACATCATCCATCTTGATGTTGTTCGCGAGAGATGCCAGGCGGGATACTTGGCGTTTATAAATCAACTTGTCCATGTAGCCCGCAATTCGCAGCCTTTAGCGTGATGGAAGCCACAAACAAAGCGTTATTACTTTTCGAGAGAAGGAGGCAAATACATGCCTAATCTGAACCGAATCACCTTCGATCCCACTGTCATGGGCGGCAAACCATGTATTCGGGGTTTGCGGGTAACAGTGGGTACGATTGTCGGGCTATTGGCCTCAGGCCATACGGCCGAACGGATTTTGGTTGCCTATCCATATCTTGAACCCGAAGATATTTCTCAAGCGCTCGCCTATGCGGCTTGGCGATCTGAAGAAGTTGAGATGGCCTTTTCTATCGCCGCATGACTCTTCGCATCCTGATCGACATGAATTTATCGCCGGAATGGGTGCCGGTCTTGAAACGACACGGATTCTTGGCTGTTCATTGGTCAATAGTCGGGGATCCTCGTGCTCCTGACTCAGAAATCATGGCCTGGGCCGCAGAGAACAATTACATCGTCTTTAGCCACGATCTTGATTTTAGCGCGATGCTGGCCTCAACCAAAGCCAATGGCCCAAGTGTTATTCAGATCAGGGGGCAAAACCCGTTTCCTGAACACATGGGCAAATTGATCATCGCCGCCATCAACCAGAATCTAGCTTTGCTCGAACGCGGAGCCCTGGTTGTAGTCAATGAACGAACCCACCGGATACGAATTCTACCTATTGCCTGATCGTATCACCCACCGAATGAAATAGACGCCACATGACCCAATTAACCTGCATCGGCACGGTCAAAGGACCGGGCGAGACCCCCAATGAATTCACCCTGATTGCACCGGACCCGGAGCGGCGGGTGAAGCATGGGGAATTTCTTTATTACACCGCCACGGTGGATGGTGCGCCCCGGCGTATCCTGGGCCGGGTGACGGGGCGGGTGTCGGTCAAGCTCTTCCCGGACAGCTTTATGGCGGACCCGGCGGTCTCTCCCGGCCAGATTGCGGCGCTGTTGGGCTATGACAGCGATGCCAGCGAGCTGTTTGAGATTGCTGTGACCGTGTTGGGCTATTTCAGCACCATGCTGGGGGATTTCATCAACCCCCGGGTGCCGCCCCAGAACGGCGAGCCGGTCTACATCGCCGACGACGCCATGCTGGGCGAGGTGTTGAGCAAGCGCAAGCAGGGCGAGGTGGGCAGCGCCTGGTTGGGCAGCCTGCTCAGTCGGGAGCCAGACGCGGTGCCCGTGGCCCTGGATGTGAAGGGCTTCACCAGCACCCATTTGGCCATCATCGCCAGCACGGGCAGCGGCAAGAGCTATCTGGCCGGCGTGCTGCTGGAAGAGATGATGATGCCCCACAACCGGGCCGCGGTGATGATTGTGGACCCCCACGGCGAGTACGCCACTCTGCAAGAGATGCAGAACAAGCCCGAGTTCCGAAAGGACAACTATGCGCCCACCGTGCGCATCTTCACGCCGGATATGGTGAAGGTCAGTTTCGACAGCCTAACCCTGGCGGATCTGCGCTATTTGCTGCCCAATCTGTCCGAAAAGATGCACTATCAGTTGGGCCGGGCCTATAATTTTGCTGTGCGCAGCGCCAAGGGCGGCCACTATACCCTGGATCAGCTGATGTACGCCGTGCGCCAGGTGGCGGACGGCAAGAAGGATGAGGAAGAGATCAGCGAGGACGACCCCACCACGGGCGGGCTGATCTGGCGGCTCAATGCCCTGCGCAACAGCCGCATTTTCAATGATTTCGAGAACATGGGTCTGGGCGAGCTCTTCCGACCCGGCCAATGCACCGTGCTCCAACTCAACGAGGTGGACCAGCGGGAGCAGCAGGTGATCGCCGCCACCCTGTTGCGCCGGGCATATCAGGCCCGCATCAACACGGAAAAGCACAAGAGCAGCCGGGGGGACGACGACTATCTGCCCTTCCCGGTCTTCTGTTTGATCGAGGAGGCCCACAACTATGCCCCGGCCAACGGGGACGCGGTCTCCACGGAGATCCTCAAAACCATCCTCAGCGAGGGGCGCAAATTTGGCGTCAGCATTGGGCTGATCACCCAGCGACCGGGCAAGCTGGACAGCGATGTGCTCAGCCAGTGCATGACCCAATGCATCATGCGTATCACCAACCCCATCGACCAGAACCGCATCGCCGAATCTGTGGAAAGCGTGGGCCGAGACCTGATCCGGGAGCTGCCCAGCCTCTCCAAGGGGCAGGTGATCGTGAGCGGGGCCAGCGTCAACACGCCGGTGATGCTGCGGGTGCGCACCCGGATCACCAAACATGGTGGCCAGGACATCGATGCGCCCCAACTGTGGCAGGCCTATTTCGAGAGCGGCCAGGATCAGACCGTAAACCGAGAGTCCGCCTTGCCGGTCGAGGGCGACCGCTTCACCGAAGACGACGATGGGATGCTTTGGGCATGAGTGCCTTCACCGACCCCCACTTTTATCAGCGCCAGAACGCGTGGACCGGCGTCTACACCCGGCCCATCATCGACTTTGACCGGGAGCGGGTGACCCGGTTGGCGGAATTGGCTGGTCCCGGCTCCTGGCGCATCCTTGAACTGGGCGCAGGGGGCGGGCAGACCGCGGTGGCCCTGGCGGAAGCGGGCCACACAGTCACCGCGCTGGAACTGTTGCCGGAGTTGGCAGATCATGCCCGCACCTTGGCCGCCGATCTGCCCGCCGCACAATTGACCGTGATTCAGGCCGATTTCTACACGGCAGATCTGCCCGGCCCCTTTGATGTGGTCTGCTATTGGGACAGCTTCGGTCTGGGGGATGATGAGGAGCAGCGTCGCCTGTTGCGCCGGGTGGCCGGTTGGCTGGCGGTGGATGGTTGCGCCCTGTTGGATGTGGCGACCCCGTGGCACGCGGCCAAGGCGGCGGGGCATGGCTGGGGGATGAAGAAAGCCGCCCGTCGCTATGGCTTTGACGCCGACGGCAGCCGCCTGACCGATACCTGGACGCCCCTGGACGCCGACGGCAACCCGGATGAAACCCAGGCAACCACCCAATCCCTGCGCTGTTATGCCCCGGCGGATCTGCGTCTGCTGCTGGCGGGCACGGGCCTCACCCTCACCGCGGTCCACCCCGGCGGCATGATGGACTATGAGGCCATGAGCTATCACCCCGCCGTGCCCCTGGCCCAGGCCATGAGCTATACGGCCCGTTTGTCGTTGACCCCGTGACCCGCCCGCCTCCTCTCTTCCCCACCCCCAATTTTGAAGCAGTGCCCCCTTTGTGTTAAAACTACAGCATTGTTTTTTCATCAGATCCTGAAGGCAACTACCAACCCCACCCTAACCCTCCCCAGATTGGGGAGGGAACCGTCCATGTTACCCGAACTTTCGTCTTCGGCGATCCGGCTCCTCCCCCAATCTGGGGGAGGCTGGGAGCGGGTGGCTTGGGAGTTTACGCCTGATCAGCGATTGAGGAGTGTTTTGGCTGTGGATGACTTGATTTCCCCGATCCCGTTTCCCAAACTGCGGGCTTTGGATGTGCAGTCCTATGAACACGAGGGCCAGCCCTATTATCTGTTGCAAGATCCCCTGGAATTGAATGGGGGGAGCATGCTGGTTCCCCAGGGCATGGGGCCGATCTTGGCCCTGTGCGACGGCTCCCAGGCGGACGCGGGGGCGATCAATGGGGCACTGATTCGGCGCTATGGCTATGGTGTGGGCCGGGAAGCCGTTGAGGGGTTGCTGGCCGCCTTGGACCACTCTTTTTTGCTGGAGAATGAGCGCTTCCGCCACGCCGCGGCGGGGCAGGTGACGGCTTGGCGGCAGGCTCCCCATCGTCCGCCCATGCTGGCCGGGCGATCCTATCCTGCCGACCCGGATGAATTGCGGGGGTTGCTGGATGGCTATTTGGCCCAGGTTCCCGAAGATTCAAAATGGGCCGCTATTGAGAGCGGACGCGGGCTGTTTAGTCCCCATATCGATTATCCACGAGGCGGGGCGGTGTATGCCACGGCGTGGAAGGCCGCGGCGGATCTGGTGGCGGCCGCAGAGTTGGTGGTGATCTTTGCCACGGACCACTATGGCAGCGACCGCTTTACCCTGACCCGGCAGCACTACGCCACGCCGTTTGGCGTGCTGCCCACGGACGGGGAGAGCGTGGACCGGCTGGCCGCGGCCATCGGGCCGGACGCCGCCTTTGCCGGGGAGATGCGCCACAGCCGGGAGCATTCCGTGGAGTTGGTGGCGGTCTGGCTGCATCACATGCGAGGCGGCAAGCCTGTGCCCATCGTCCCCATCCTGACCGGCGGATTACAAGATTTCTTCCGCAATGGGCAAGCGCCGGACCAAGACCCGACCATCCGCCGGGTGTTGGAGACGTTGACCGAGATCGGCCACAAGCGCCGGGTGCTGGTCGTGGCCTCGGGGGATATGGCCCATGTGGGACCGGCTTTCGGTGGGCCACCCCTGACCCCAACCCGGGAAAATCTGCTGCGGGCAGGGGATCGGGCGTTGCTCGAACTTCTCCGAGCTGGAAAAACCGCTGATTTCTTCCGGGCCATCGCCCAGGTTGAGGATCGCAATAACGTGTGCGGCGTTACCCCTTTCTATCTGGCCCTGTCGTTGATGGAGCGCATCCGCCAACGACCTGTGCAGGGTCGGGTCACCGGCTATGACCGCTGCCCTGCGGACGATCGCAATACATCCGCCGTGACTGTGTGCGGCATTGTTTATTAGAATTTGAGGATTCATGGCTGAACTACATGGAAATGACTATTTGGTAGCAATTGGCGACTTTCGGCGCGCCCGGCAGCAGGCAGCCATGGAATCGATCATGGCGCGCTTGCGGGGGCAATCGGTGGATCTGCTCTCGTATGACGAAGTGCGGCGTAGCCTGGGCGGGGTGGAAGGCACCACTCACAAGCTTGAGGATATTCCCCTGGATGCCATCGTGGGCAGCGTGGGCCGCTATACGGATTTCACCCGCAGCTTTTTGCCCAAGAAGAACAGCGACGAAGAGCGCTGGGCCAGGGTGAAGATCGCCGTGGAGGATATGGTCGGTGTGCCGCCCATCGAGGTCTACGCTATCGACGGCAGCTATTTTGTGCGGGACGGCAACCACCGGGTCTCCGTGGCCCGGCAGGTGGGGGCCACGACCATCCAGGCCTATGTGACCCCGGTCTATGGCAAAGTGCCTTTGGGCGTGGATACCCAGGCGGACGAGTTAGGTTTGATGGCCGAGTATAAGGATTTTGCCGCCAAGACCAAGATCAACACCCTGCGCCCGGACGCGGATCTGACCGTCACCGCGGCGGGGCGGTACAACGATCTGCTTGAGCATATCCAAGTTCACCGCCATTATATGGGCATAGAGCAGGAACAGAGGATTCCGTACGCCGAGGCGGTGACCGATTGGTACGACAAGGTCTATCTGCCGGTCACCGCCATCATCGAGGAGCGGGGGCTGTTGCGAGATTTCCCCGACCGCACGGAGACCGACCTCTATCTGTGGATCGGTCGCCACCGGGCCGACCTGATGGAGGAATTGGGCTGGGAGATCGACCCGGCCACCGCGGTGCAGGATCTGGCCGAGCAGCACAGCACCAAACCGATCAGCCGGATGGCCCGCATGACTGGTCGGCTGTGGGAGGCGGTCCAGCTTGATGAATTGGAGGCTGGTCCGCCGGCAGGCCAATGGCGGCGAGACCGGCATATTGGCGTCACTCGCGACCGCATCTTTTTGGATGTGATGGTCGCCGTCACGGGGACGGAGCGGGGTTGGAATGCGGTGGAACAGGGGATTGTGCTGGCCCAGAGGGAATGGGTGCGCTTGCAAGGGCTGCATGTGGTGGCCGGGGAGTCCGATCTGGACAGTCCGACAGCCCAGGCGGTCCAGACCCGCTTCAACCAGCGCTGCCAGGAGGCCAACGTCACCGGCCAGTTGGCTTTGGACTATGGCCCCGTGGCAAGGGTGATCAGCGACCGTTCCCGGCTGACCGATCTGGTGATCGTCAGCCTCAACTATCCGCCGGGAACCCAGCCCTTGGAACGCATCACGTCGGGCTTTCGCACCCTGGTGCGCCGCTGCCCCCGGCCCATCCTGGCCGTGCCGGGAGAGGTTTCGCCCCTCATGCGCCCCCTGCTGGCCTTTGACGGTAGCCCCAAATCTATGGAAGCTCTTTATCTGGCCGCCTATGCGGCGGGCAAATGGGATCTGCCTTTGGTCGTCGTCACCTCCCAAGAAGTGGGGGCAACCGACCCGGCAGTGTTGGCCAAGGCCCAGACCTATTTGGACGAACAGAAGATCGCCGCCACCTTTATCCAAAAACAAGGGGCGGCGTCCACCGCCATCCTGGACACCGCCGAAGCCCAGGGCTGCGACTTCATCCTCATGGGCGGCTACGGCCTCAACCCCATGCTGGAAGTGATCCTGGGCAGCACCGTGGACCGGGTGTTGCAGGAGAGCAGTGTGCCGATTTTGATCTGTCGGTGATTCGGGGGTTGGGGAATGGGGGTTGGGGATTAGGGATTAGGGATTGGGTGCCCATCCTAATCCCCAATCCCTAATCCCCAACCCCCAATCCCTAACCCCCAACCCCCATTCCTCCCAAAAACGCCTCGAAATTACCACCTTTTCCCCAAAACTGGTATAGTTGAAGGATTGAAGAAAAGCCTCCACGCCCAATACACGATACTCGACATTCATTTTCCCAAGGGAGACCCCAATGGCTACACAAGATTATTTCGGCGCAAAGTCCACATTTGAGACCGGCAGCGGCCCGGCCACGATTTACCGGCTGGATGCCCTGCAAAAAAGTGGGGTGGCGGACATCGACCGGCTGCCCTTCTCCATCAAAGTGCTGTTGGAGGCGGCCCTGCGCCAGGCCGACGGCTTCGAGATCACCAAGGAGGCGGTGGAGACCATCGCCAACTGGGGACCGGAGAGCGCGGGCAAGGTGGAGATCCCCTTCAAGCCGGCCCGTGTGGTGCTGCAAGATTTCACCGGCGTGCCCAGCGTGGTGGATCTGGCGGCTCTGCGCAGCGCCATGGCCCGCATGGGCGGCGACCCACAGAAGGTCAACCCCCAGGTGCCCGTGGACCTGGTCATCGACCACAGCGTGCAGGTGGACCGCTTCGGCAGTCGCTTCGCCCTCTTCTTCAACGCCGAGCTGGAATTTGAGCGCAACATTGAGCGCTATGAGTTCCTGAAATGGGGCCAGGGCGCTTTCGACAACTTCCGGGTTGTGCCGCCGGCCACGGGCATCGTGCATCAGGTCAACCTGGAATATCTGGCCAGCGTCGTGCAGACCGGGCCGGACGGCGACACCATCGTGGCCTATCCCGATTCCCTGGTCGGCACGGACAGCCACACCACCATGATCAACGGCCTGGGTGTCGTCGGCTGGGGCGTGGGCGGCATCGAGGCCGAGGCGGTCATGCTGGGCCAACCCATCTACATGCTCCTGCCCGAAGTGATCGGTTTCAAGCTGACCGGGGCCATGCCCGACGGAGCCACGGCCACGGATCTGGTGTTGCGGGTGACCGAACTGTTGCGCAAGAAGGGCGTGGTGGGCAAGTTTGTGGAATTCTACGGACCCGGCCTCTCCAAGCTGGCCCTGGCGGACCGGGCCACCATCGCCAACATGGCCCCGGAATATGGGGCCACCATGGGCTTCTTCCCTGTGGACGAGGAGACCCTCCACTATCTGGTGGGCACGGGTCGGGAAGAGGAATTGGTGGACCTGGTCTCCCGCTACACCAAGGAGCAGGGCCTCTTCCGCACGGACGCCACGCCGGACCCGCTCTTCATCGACAGCATGGAACTGGACATGAGCACGGTCAAGCCCGCCCTGGCCGGCCCCAAGCGCCCCCAAGATCGCCTCGATCTGGACAGCGTCAAGGCCAAGTGGAACAAGATGCTCACCGCGCCGGTGGGTGCCCAGGGCTTCGGCTTGGAGAACGATCAACTGGGCAACGCCATCGAGGTCGAAAACAATGGCCGCCGCTTCACCCTCAAGCACGGCGACGTGGTGATCGCGGCCATCACCTCCTGCACCAACACCAGCAACCCCTCGGTTATGATCGGGGCGGGGCTGCTGGCCAAGAAGGCGGTGGAGGCCGGGCTGGATGTCAAGCCTTGGGTCAAGACCAGTTTGGCCCCCGGCTCCCAGGTTGTGACCCGCTATTTGGATGCCAGCGGCCTGACCCCCTACCTCGAAGCGCTGAACTTCCACACGGTGGGCTATGGCTGCACCACCTGCATCGGCAACAGCGGTCCCCTGCCCGAGCACATCCGCAAGGCCATCCACGAGGCGGATCTGGTGGCGTGCAGCGTGCTCAGCGGCAACCGCAACTTTGAAGGCCGCATCGGGCCGGACGTGCGGGCCAACTTCCTGGCCTCGCCCCCCCTGGTGGTGGCCTACGCCATCGCCGGCACCATGAACATCGACATCACCACGGAGCCTCTGGGCTTCGACCCCAACGGCCAGCCCGTCTATCTGGCCGACGTGTGGCCCACCCAGGCGGAGATCCAGAGCGAGATGCGGCGCAGCCTCACCCCGCAGATCTTCCGGGAGCAGTACGGCAACGTCTTCAGCGGCAACCCGGAATGGAACAAGGTGGCCGTGGCCGAGGGCGAGATCTACGACTGGAAGGCGGACAGCACCTACATTCAGGAGCCCCCCTTCTTCGTGGGCTTGACCCCGGACGTGCCCGCCGTGCAGCAGATCGTGGGTGCTCGGGTCCTGGCCGTGATGCCTGACAGCACCACCACGGACCACATCAGCCCGGCCGGCTCCATCGCCAAAGACGGCCCCGCCGCGGACTATCTGCGCAGCCACGGGGTGGACCGCTCCGAGTGGAACAGCTTCGGCAGCCGCCGAGGCAACCACGAGGTGATGATGCGGGGCACCTTCGCCAACATCCGCATCAAGAACCAGATGCTGGACGGCACCGAGGGCGGTCTCACGGTCCACATCCCCACCATGGAGCAATTGCCCATCTGGACCGCGGCGGAGCGCTACATGGCCGAGGGCACGCCGCTCGTCATCTTGGCGGGCAAGGAATACGGCACGGGCTCCAGCCGAGACTGGGCGGCCAAGGGCGTGCAGCTTCAAGGCGTGCGGGCGGTGATCGCCGAGAGCTTTGAGCGCATCCACCGCAGCAACTTGGTGGGCATGGGCGTCCTGCCCCTGCAATTCGCCGCCGGGCAGAATGTCAAGTCCCTGGGCCTCAGCGGCTTCGAGACCTTCGATATCATCGGCCTCAGCGAAGAGATGTTCCCCGGCGAAGCGTACACGGTCCGGGCCACGGACAACGGCGGGCGGGTGACTGAGTTCAAGGCCATCAGCCGCATCGACACGCCGGTGGAGATCAACTATTATAAGAACGGTGGGATTTTGCATACGGTGCTGCGGCGGATGGCGCAGGAGTAACCACTCATGCCAACGCCGGTTGAGTAGGCCGAGTTAACCACAAATCTCCGCTGACCTTGGAGGAAGGCCGTATCGAAACCAGAGTGGGTCAACCCGCCCCCGCTGGTTTCGATACGGTCGGAAACTGCCCCCGCTTTCTAAAGCGACGCCTACTCAACCGGCGGGGGCTGGCTTGGCTAGTTTTTGGAGGTGTTATGCCTCACTTCACGATTCAGGAAGCCCAAGAAAATCTACAGCGTTTGATTGCGTTGGCCCAGAATGGCGAGGAAGTCTTTATCGCCGATGGGCAGAATGCGCTTGTGCAGTTGATTGCGTTGCCTCGCCAAGGACAGTTGCGTGTTCCAGGACAGGATGAGGGACGACTTGTCGTCCCCGATGACTTTGACGATCCGTTGCCCGATGAAATCCTGGAAAGCTTTGGCATGTGAGGTCTGGAAAAACGATCTGAGTATTCACGACGAATTAGCGTCGACCCGTTCGCACCAGGGGGTGCGAACTCCTCTTTTATACGCCCAAAATGAATCTGTAAAGGACGACCAAATGACAACAACCCAAACCACCCCCACCTACGACCTCTCCGGCTGGTCCCTGGCGGATCTGCTGCCGGATGCGGACGAGAAGACCATTGCCGCCCATCTTGCCCAGTTGGGCCAGGGTGTGGAAGCCTTCGAGGCCCTGCGCCCCCGGCTGCACGAGGACGCCACCCCGGCGGATGTGCTGACCGCGGTGGAGCAGTTCGAGTCCATCACCGAGCAGATCTATGTGCTCGACGGCTACGCCAGCCTCTGGTTCTCGTCGGACACCCAGTCCGCGGCCGCATTGAGCTTCCAGAATCGCATCACCCAGGCCCTGACTGGCTATGAGAACCGGGTACTCTTCTTCGATATCTGGTGGAAGAGTCTGGACGACGATGAAGCCGCCGCCCTCATGCCCGACGCCGGGGACCATCCCGACTATGCCTTCTTTTTGGAGAGTGTACGCCGCTACAAGCCCTTCACCCTGGACGAAGGCACGGAGCAACTGATCAACACCAAAGACGCCAACGGCATGGAGACCCTGCTCACCCTCTATTCCATGCTGACCAACCGGCTGGAGTTCACCCTGACCGTGGATGGGGTGGTCAAGACCCTCAACCGCTCCCAGATGACCCAGTACTACTATTCGCCGGACCCGGCCATGCGGGCGGCGGTTTTTCAAGAAATCTACCGGGTCTTTGCCAAGGAATCCCCGATTCTGGGCCAAATCTACGTCAGCCGAGTCCGGGACTGGCACGCGGAGCAGGTGGAGCTGCGCAAACAGGCCAGCCCTATCTCCGTGCGCAACCTGACCAACAACATCCCCGACCCAGCGGTGCAGACCCTGTTGGATGTGGCCCGCAAGAATGCGCCCCTCTTCCAGCGTTATTTCAAGCTGAAGGCGGACTGGCTGGGCATGGAGAAATTGCGCCGCTACGACATCTACGCCCCCTTGGCCGCATCGGACAAAGAAGTCTCTTTTTCCGCAGCTGTCCAGATGGTCTTAGACACTTTTGCCAAGTTTGACCCCCAGGTGGCGGCCCACGCCCAGCGTGTCTTCGATGACAACCACATGGACAGCGAGATCCGGGACGGCAAGCGCAGCGGGGCCTTCTGTGCCACCCTGCTGCCCGAAGTGACTCCCTGGGTGCTGATGAACTACACGGGCAAGATGCGGGACGTGGCCACCCTGGCCCACGAACTGGGCCACGCCATCCACAGCATGGCGTCGGAGAGCCACTCCATCCTGACCCAGCACCCGCCCCTGCCCCTAGCCGAAACAGCCTCGGTCTTCTCAGAGATCCTGCTCACCGAGCGGCTGCTGGCTGAAACGACCGACCCCCTGGCCCGGCGAGAGCTTCTCGCCTCCGCGGTGGATGACATGTACGCCACGGTCATGCGCCAGGCCTACTTCGTGATCTTCGAACAGAGCGCCCACGAAGCCATCCGCCAGGACGCCTCCACGGCCCAGCTCAACGCCCTCTATCTTGAGCAGTTGCGAGAGCAGTTCGGCGACAGCGTAGAGGTCAGCGACGAATTCCAGCACGAGTGGGTGAGCATTCCCCATATCTACAGCACGCCCTTCTATTGCTACGCCTACAGCTTTGGCCAATTATTGGTCCTGGCCCTGTACCGTCGCTATCAGCAGGAAGGGGACGCCTTCAAGCCCGGCTATCTCAAGCTGTTGGCCTACGGCGGCTCCGCGGCCCCGGACGATATTCTGAAAGAGATGGGCATCGACATGGCCGACCCGGCCTTTTGGCAAGGCGGTTTTGATGTGATTGGGGATATGATCGATGAAGTAGCGGCGATTCAGCTTTAGGGGGAAAGAGGATAAGAAATAGAACACGGATGACGCGGATTTAACGGATTTCCGCGGATTTTTTCTGAGATGGTTGGTTTGTTTGCAACAAGAAACGCCGGACCACAGCCCTTTGCAGGTTGTGGTTCGGCGTTTCTTGTTCAAAAGTCGAACTTTCCTTGGGCTAATACAGGTTGGCGCAAATCACTCGGTGAAATGCTGCTCTAGCCAGGTCCGTGACCCATAGGCATCAAGCTAAGGGTTTTGCGCTCAAAAACAGAGCATTCCGGGAATGGGCCGGACGATCTGAGGTAGAGTAAGTAGTTTTGGCCCATTCCCGGAATGGACGAGATCTCCCCGCCAATCCCGGAATGGGCCAAAACTACTGCATGAACACAAGAAGAACCGGCCCATTCCGGGATTGCCCAGCTTATTTCCAGCGCTTTGGTCCACCCTGATCCCTTAGCTTGATGCCTATGGGTCCGTGACCTGGCGGGTCTACATGGGATGCCCCGGTGATCCATTCGTCAACCCGCCGGGTCAAGGACCCATAGGCATCAAGCTAAGGATTTTGCGTCGTCGTAGCTTGGCTCTGAGCGAGTAGCCAGTGTCAAGAACTGGGCATTCCGGGAAAGGGCCGGACGATCTGGGGTAGAGTAACGGGTGTTGGCCCATTCCCGGAATGAGCGAGACCGCCCCATCAATCCCGGAATGGGCCAACACGACTGCCTGAACCCAAAAAGAACCGGCCCTTTCCGGGATTGTCCAGTTCGTTTCCAACGCTTTGGCCCACCCTGATCCCTTAGCTTGATGTCAATGGGTCAAGGACCCGGCTAGAGCGAGTATATCCCGGACTGGACTAGCGGCGCAGGTTTGGCAGGTAGATGTGAACGGTGTCCGCCGGGCAGGTGACGGAACCATAGTTCGCTGTGGACAATCCGCTTGAGTCCAGCGCCCGAATTACGTAGGTGTATGTGTTGCCCATTCCGGTAGAGGTGTCATCGGGCGGCACCCCGCACGTCACCCGGTAGCCTGGATCGGTCATCTCCCCGGGAATGTACATACTGGTTTGAAAAAAGCCCGTGTGATAGGCCCGCAGTTGCGTGTCGATGGCAAGCGTCATGCTGACAATGCTTGATCCAGCGGTGGCGGTTACATACATGTAGTTCCACTGGATATAGCACGCGCCAGTCTCTGGGGTGGGGAGATAGCACGTTGGGCTGGGGCTATCAATGAACGAGATAGTCGGGGCATCAACCGTTCCGGGCGCGGGTGTTGGGGCGGCCACGGGCATGGCCAAGACCGTCAAACTGCCGCGTTGGGCCGACGCCGCCAGCACGGCGACCATCACCAAGGCGCACAGCAACCCACCGAGTCCAACGCGAAAGATCACAGAGCGTTTCATCGGCATTTCCTATGGCACATAGGCCGGGCAATAGACCATGCCGTAGTTGGCGGAGCTGAGACCGGTGCTGTCCCTGGCTCGAAGTGTGTACGCATAGGAGCGGCCAAGCTGCGGATTGCCGCCGTCACCCAGGTTGCCACAGGCCACCTTGAAGCCCTTCCCCAGCATGTTGTAGGGCACATACATGGAAGTCTGGAAAAACCCTTGGGTATGCGCCACCGGGCCGACATCATTCAGAGAGAGGGTCATGGTGACCATATAGTTGGGGCTGGCATCGACCGACAGATAGTACCAGGAGATGTAGCACGCGTTCACCCCCGGATCGGGCAAGTAGCAGGTGGCGGACGGTGAATCGATAAACCCGATATTCGGCTGTTGGGGCGCGCCGCCAGGGGATGAACCCTGGATCTCCCGCTGATTTTCGCCCTGAACCTCCCGGCTCAAGAGGGCCGGATCCCCGGTTGTCTCCTGCCCGCGCACAACACCAATCAGGCTGAAGGTTGAGGCCAACAACACGAGGGAAAGACAGAGGGCGAGTATAATTTTGCGCATTTGGGTCTCCTGAGTGGATAGAAAGCCTGCGGCGTCACGGGGCCGTACACCATCCAGTAAAATATAGGGGTAGCGCGAACAGCGATGAGGGGGCAGAGATGGGTGCGGCGAGAGGAAAAACGTTTGGGGCAACTGCAACATGGCAAGAATCAACGGATTGTAACGCCGTCGTCTTCGTCCAAGAGGGTGGGGTGCTGTCTGCGAAGAGGGTCAACTGGGTGAGGCAGCCACAAGGGGAGATTATGCACCCAATCTGCGTTGCTGTCAACCACAAATTTTCCAGTCCTGATCTCTCAGTCTGGCTGGAATGACTCTGGTGCAAAAAGGGCCTTCTCACCACAGAGAACACACAGATCACAAAGAACGGATTTTCTCTGGGAAATTGGGCGTTTTTTTGTAAAACTATTTTGTCGCTGTCATGCGGCCAGTGCGGACACCACTTGATATGGTTGCACCAGCACCTCCGCCGGCAAGCCCAGCCCGGATTGGAGCTTGCGGATCATCTCCAAAGAAAGTGGTCGGCGGCGGTTGAGGATCTCGGAGACCCGGGCCCGGCTGCCCAAATAGGGTTCCAGATCCCGGCGGGAGAGGTTTCGGGCGTCCATGACGTGCAGGAGCAGATCGATGGGGTCCGGCGGCGGGATGGGGTGGTGTTCTTCTTCATAGGCTTCGACCAGGGTCATCAGCACATCCAGCCGATCCGCGTCTGGGGTGCCGGGCGCGGTGTTCCAGAGGGATTCAATTTTCGCCAGGGCGGTTTCGTGGTCGGTGGGGGTGCGGATGGGGTTGCCTTTCAAATTGAACTGGGGCAACGTAAGCGTCAAAGCCCCAACCGTCGCCGCATTTCTTCGGCAGAAACACCACCTTCTGCTTTCTGACGCGTGCGAGATCGGTCGATCAATTCCAAAAACTGGGGATGGGTACTCAAGGTGGCTGTTTCCAGATCAGTGCCTTCCACAGCGATCAAGGCCGCCACTGGTTTGCCGTCAACCGTCAGCACGACCGATCCATTGCCGATATTCTGCGCATATTCTGACAATGGCGCAACCGCATCAACTACTTCCAAAGTTCTCATAGCTCTATCACCTCTCCACCAATCCGAACTCGATTACGCGTTTTGACCCCGACAGCACGAACAAAGACGACAGGATCTGGGCTTTCTTCCACATCATAGTATACCCGCAATACCCCAATCCGCAGTTCCCACGGGGCCACGGGATTTGGACGCATTGGTTTCCGATTTCGGGTCTCCACAGCGGGCTGGTGCGATAGTTGGGTACCGACAGCATCCAGGACGATTCTCTGTTGTCGAACGGTCAACCAACGCAAATGATCTTCAACATCTGGAGAATATTCGATCCGATAGGACAAAATATCGACTCCTTTCTATCGATAATCGGCAGGTTGGCAAGGTTCGACCAACCAGCGTCATAGACCGTCATCACGTCGTGTCCCGATAGGTAACGGCGTAACGGAACCGGCGTCCCTTGGTCAAATAGGATTTTCATGGCGCTCACGCGGCCATCAAGGTTCCACGTTCGTGTTCAAGAACGACCTCAGCCTGGGATCGTGCCACACCGGGGAACCAAGTCAGAAACTCATCGATGGTCGCACCGTCTCGCAGATTTTCGAAGAGAGCGGTCACAGGCACGCGGGTTCCTCGAAATAGCCAAGCGCCGCTGACTTTTCCCGCATCTCGCTCGACAACATTCAGGGTTTGCCACTGGTTCATGGTTCCGATCTCCTTTTCGGGTCGCTTCTTGAATTTCATGACCCTATTGTACCGCCCCGGTTTTGCGCCGTCAACGTCCTGAAACCGCCCAAATAGTCCAGTGGGTGAATGCACCACCGTCGCTCTGGCCAGATGTGGGGGATGGGTCAGCCAAGCAGAGGCATGGGGATGTGAAGATCAGGCGGAGGCCATCTCCAAAGTAGGCGATTCTGCGATGGGTTTGCTCTCCAAATAGAGCGTATCGTAGCTCAGATCCAGCCCACCCGGCCATTCCACGGACCCGGCCACACCCGCGCCGCCTGGAAAAGCGCTCGGTTTTGCAGACGCACGAAGGCACCTCGGTTGAGATACGGGGTCAGGTCGAAGATCCGACGTTCGCCGTTTTCAAATTCCAGGTCAAGCCGGTAGCCGTCAAGCGCTCGAACAGCTTTTACGTAAGGGTTCATGGCTGCCTCCTATTTTGTGGTTCAATGAGGACTCTGCAACATAGATCAACGGCTTCGGAGCCTACGAAGCTGATGCGATCCTCACCCCGCCATCTCCCCCAACTGCCGCCCAATTGCCCGCCGGAAGAGCAAGGAGATCCCCCACAGCAGCGGACGCGTCCACACCCCCTGGGGGAAGAGCTGAAATGACCGGGTCACCAACGTGTCGGGCCCCTGTTCTACAAAGGTCCACATCTCGACAAAATGGGTGGCCAGTCGGCTCAAGGGCGGAGTAAAATCGTGCATCTTCATGACGATGCGCTGGCCCACCACCCACTCGGTGATCTCCTCCACATGCTGGGAGCCATCCATGTTGCGCACCCGCACCCGTGATCCGACCATCTCTTCCGTGCGTAATTCGTACACTGAGCGCTCAATACCCGGCAGAATGCTGTAACCAGTGAACTCGCTCCAGCGGGTCACGTCCGCCACCTCGGCGCAGATGGCCGCGGCGGGTTTGGGGATGATTTGGGTCAACGCAAAGGTGATGGGATGGATTTTCTTCATATTGACGCCAGCAGCGAATCTGCCGCCACCTCAAAATAGGCGGCGGCCTTTTCCAGATCCGCCAGGCTACCCTCCCGGTCGGCGATATTGGGCAGACTGGTGTGGATGCTTTCCACATTGTAGGCGTGCTGCAACATGGCCGAGAGTTTCTGGGCCTTGGCCATGCCGATCAGGTCGCCGATGGTATCGGGGAGTTCCTGGCCGTAAAACTGCATCTTGGCACAGTTGCCGTGGGGGAACTGGTTGACCCGCAGAGCGGCCACCACTTCTTTCAATGTGTTGGCAATCTTGCCGTAATAGTCGGCGACCTGCTCTTTCCTGGCCGGTTGCGCCGCGGCCACGGTTGCGTGCAGCCCCAAAATAGCCCTCGCCACCTCAAGATTGGTGCCGACCACGTCGGCTTCGCTGTCCCACGGGTTGACCAAGCGCACGGTGGACGGGTCCACGCCGGGGCGGTGCAACAAAACTGGCGTCTTTTCCTCGGCAATGCCATCGAGGAGGAGGGCGACCTTGCCCTGGTCAAAGGCTTCCTGGACCGTGCGGGCAAAGCCGATGGCCCGATAGAACGAGGCGGCAAAGATCAGGGCGGCCCGGTCGCCCAGATCCCCGCTCATGCCGATCACGCAGTCGATGCTCTCGGTGATGGCCTCGGCCTGGGGCTGGGTGGCGCAGGCGTTGAGAACGACGACTTGAATGTTATCCTTGAGCGTGGCGAAGAGGGCTTTGAGCGCCCCGGTGCTGACCGGCTTGGGCTGCCGGTTGTCATCCATCAGCACCAATTCACCCGAACCAGTGCCGTGGCCGCTGAAGTGGACGATGGCGGGCCGCTCCGTGTTCAACTCCTGGAGCAGATCGTCCGGGCGCACGGCCAAACAGGCCACCAGATCCAGCACATCCCGATAGTCCGACGCCCGGATCTTGGCCCGGATCGCCCGGATCTCCTCGTCCAGGTTGAGCGGTTTTACACTATCTGGGTTGCTGGCAAAAAAGAGGATCTTCGTTCGGCTGGCCATTCTTCCCTCATTTCACGATCCTACAGAAACATACAGAACTGCCCACATTGTACCGCCCCCATCCCGCCCCGTCAATCTCCCCCGAAAAGCACGGTAACCATATTGCTTGTTGATTTCCTGGACCTTCGCTATACTGACAGAATCGGTTTGGCCGGGCAATTGGGCGAGGAGCATCACGCATGATTCGGAGAATTTTGGTTTCCAATTATCGAAGCATTGGCCCGGACGTCAACATCCAGCCTGGGCGCCTTTCCTTTCTGATTGGGCCCAACGGCTCTGGAAAATCCAATGTGCTCGATGCCCTTGCCTTTGTACGCGATGCCGTGATTCAAGGACTTCCTACGGCTATCAAAGAGAGAGACGGCATCGACAGCGTACGACGGCGTAGCGATGGCCGCCCTTTTGCCATGCGGATAAGCTTGGAGATTGATCTGGATTCTGGTCCTTGCACCTACGCCTTTGAGATCAGCGGGGGGCAGATCGAAAAATACGAAGTACAGTCAGAAGCGGCCACCTTTTCGGGCAAAAACCAAAAGTGGAGCTTTCATCGGGAAAACGGCGACTGGCATGGCCCCCAAGGGGTCGTTCCCCGCATGGACGAACATGGGTTAGCGCTGACCGCGCTGGGTGGCGTTGAGGGGTTCAAGCCGTTGGTTGATTTTTTGTCCAACATCACCGTTTACTCGATCTTCCCAGACACACTCCGCCTACCTCGGCGATTTGACTCGACCCGACCCATGCAAAAACATGGGGAAAATTGGGTGTCGATCTTGCGAGACTTTGGTCAGGAAGATGAAAAAGCAGAATTGATCAAAGGCTTGCATGCCCTCACAGGGGATATTGAAGATGTGCGGGTGAGCAGTGCCGCGGGGTATCTTGTGGCAGAGTTTAAGCAACGGACCAAGACACAAAATGGCAAAGGCTGGTTTTCGGCAGCCCAGCAATCAGACGGCACCCTCCGCGTCGCGGGTCTGCTGACTGCTTTGCTGCAAACACCCCATTTGCCCGTCGTCGGCATCGAAGAACCGGAATTGACCGTCCATCCAGCCGCCCTGCCCATGCTTTATGACTACTTGCGCCAAGTCAGCGAAGTGTCACAGGTTTTCGTCACCACACACAGTCCGATCATGCTTGATGTGGTCAATCCTATTCACGACACCATCCTGGTCGTCAATCGGGTTGACGGCAAGACCGACGTCAAAAAAGTAGGGGAGTGGCAGCTTGAACCGATTCGCAAAAACTTGTTGCGGCTTGGCGATCTCTTTGTCTCCGGGGATCTCCAGCTTTCGCTTTTTGACGAACGCCCGGAAGGGTGACGATCACGATACCCTGGAACGGGCTATTGGTTTTCTCGCCAAACATTTGCACCAACCAGGAACCGTCTATCCGTAAGCCAGACCCTGCCCACCGTCAACGCCCCAAACCACCCCAACAGTTCGCCCTGGCCCCCATCCCCAGGTATAATGGAGCCAAATAGGCCGCTGACGACACGGACCCAACGGATTTCCCCAGATTTCAAAAAAACCGTTTGAATCCGCCAAATTAGCGTCATCCGCGTTCTATTTCCCGTCCACCCAATCCCAAATCCCAAATCCCGGATCCCTATGACCCACGAACGCAACATCTACCTCCATGACGTATCCCTGGACCAGGCCCTGGACGCCTGGCATGCGGCCCTGGACGCCCACGGTCTGCGCCGCCCCTTGCCGTCCGAGATTGTCCCCCTGACCGAGGCCCTGGGCCGGGTGACCGCCCAGCCCGTGTGGGCGCGGATTTCGTCGCCCCACTATCACGCCTCGGCCATGGATGGCTATGCCGTGCGGGCCGAGGAGACCCGGGGCGCGTCCGAGACCAGCCCCAAGGTTCTGCCCATCGACCGCCGGGCCATGCCCGTGGACACGGGCGACCCCATGCCGCCGGACACCAACGCGGTGATCATGATCGAAGACACCCAGACCCTGCCCGGCCCGGACGGCTCGCCCCATATCGAGATCATGGCCGCGGTGGCCCCGTGGCAGCACGTGCGGGCCATGGGCGAGGACATGGTGGCGACCGAGTTGGTCCTGCCCGCCAATCACAAATTGCGCCCGCAAGATCTGGGGGCCATCGCCGGCTGCGGCCACCGGGACGTGACCGTCTATCGTCGCCCACGGGTCGCCGTCATCCCCACGGGCACGGAGTTGGTGATGCCGGGCAGCGAACTCAAGCCCGGCGACATCATCGAGTACAACGCCCTCATGCTGGGTGCCCAGGCTGAGGAGGCGGGCTGCATTGTGCATCGCCGCCCCATCGTGCGGGACGACTACGCCACCATCCGCGACACCGTGGCCTCCGCCCTGATCAACCATGATCTGGTCGTGGTCAACGCCGGGTCGTCGGCTGGCTCCGAGGACTTCACCTCGGCCATTGTGCAGGAATTGGGCCAACTGTTGGTCCACGGCATCGCCATGCGTCCCGGCCACCCGGTGATTTTGGGCGTGGGCCAGAGCGGCGATCAGCACCGCGCCTTGGTCGGCATCCCCGGCTATCCCGTCTCCGCGGCCATGACCTTCGACATCATCGTCGCCCCGCTCCTCCACGCCTGGCAGGGCCAACTGCCCCCGGATCGCCCCACCCTCACCGCCACCATGACCCGCAAAGTCCTCTCCCCCATGGGCGAGGATGAGTTTATGCGGGTCACCCTGGGCCAGGTCGGCGACCGCGTCGTCGCCACCCCCCTCAACCGGGGCGCGGGGGTGATCATGTCCCTGGTCAAAGCCGACGGCATCGTCACCATCCCCCGCTTCGCCGAGGGCTTCCACCCCGGCGAGCCGGTCCAGGTGCAACTCCTGCGCTCCCCCCGCTCCATCCGAGAGACCATCCTCGCCATCGGTAGCCACGACCTCACCCTGGATGTGCTGGCCGACGAGCTGCGCCGCCGCCACCCCCGGCTCACCCTGGCCTCGGCCCACGTGGGCAGCCTCAGCGGTCTGCTCACCCTGCAACGGGGCGAGGCCCACCTGGCCGGTTCCCATCTGCTAGACGAAGAGACCGGCGAGTACAATTTCGGCTCCGTGCAGCGCTATTTGACCGCCCACGGGGTGAAGGTGAAAATCGTGGGCTTTGTGAATCGAGTCCAGGGTCTCATCGTAGGCAAGGGAAATCCAAAAGACCTTGGCGGCCTCCACGACCTGCTCCGGGAGGATGTGCTCTTTGTCAACCGGCAGCGGGGCGCTGGTACCCGGGTGCTTCTGGACTACAAACTGGCTCAACTCAGCCTCAACCCCCGCCAAATTCAAGGCTACGAGCGCACAGAATACACCCACTTGGCCGTGGCCGCCGCGGTCAAAAGCGGCGCGGCCGACTGCGGACTGGGCATCCTGGGCGCGGCCAAGGCCCTGGACCTGGACTTCATCCCCCTCTTCAACGAACGCTACGACCTGATCATCCCGACCGAGCATTACGACAGCCCCCTCCTCGCCCCCCTCCTCGCCATCATCGGCGAAAAAGACGGTCCCTTCCCCCAAGCCGTCCAAGCCCTGGGCGGCTACGAAACCAGCCAAATGGGCGTCGTGCTGGGGGAAATGTAGGGGGGACTGCGTATCGAGTATCGTGTATCGAGTATTGTGTGGACTCGACACCCTCCCTCCAACGATGATCCTACCAACACCACACATTACTCGATACACGACACTCGATAAGGAGCCA
>JAGNDO010000098.1 GCA_018003515.1 Caldilineaceae bacterium | reverse complement strand
TGGGCTGGATCGAGTTTGAACCCACGGCGGGGGAGAGTGTGCTGGAACGTCCGGCGGGCAGCGATCCGGCTGTGGTAGCCAACGGCTCTGTCGTGCCTGCGCCGGATGATCGGGAAGATCTGCTGCCCGATGATTTTGAGCGAGGAAATCTGGACAATCAGCCCCAAGATTTGGCCGGGCTGGAGGGAGAGCCGGGGGCCGGGTTGCCTTTGTGGGCTTGGGCGCTGTTGACCGTGGTTGGCCTGGGGTTGAGCGGGCTGCTGGTGCTGCGGGTGCGCAAAGCCGTCGCCCCGGACTTCACCCCAGACTGGACGCCTATCCTCTACGCGCGCTTGCAGCGCTGGGCGGATCGCCTGGGCCTTCCCATCCGCCCAGGCCAGACCCCCTATGAACACGCGGAGTCCCTGGGCGATACCCTGCCTTCCGCCCGCCCAGCCGTGGACACCATCACCGACAACTACGTGCGCTATCGCTTTGCCGGTCAGCCCCCCGTCTCTGGGGAGGAAAGCTGGCACCCCCTGCGCCCCATCTTCTGGAAAGCCCGGCTGCGCAAGTTCCTGGGCATGTCCGTGGCGGAGGGGGAGGAGGTGAAGGGGTGAAGGGGTGAAGCTGACCTCGTTCCCACGCTCCGCGTGGGAACGCAAACGGGCGCTCTGCGCCCCTCGGCGCAGAGCGCCGAAAAACCGTTCCCACGCAGAGCGTGGGAGCGAGAGCGAGAGATCCAAAAAGGGAGGGCGTATCGAAACCTGAACGGGCCAACCCGCTCCGGTTTCGATACGCCCTCCCTTTTTGGGTCATGTAAACGGTTTGGTCAAGCCAGGCTACTCAACCTGCGCTAGACTTCACCCCTTCACCCCTTCACCCGCTCACCCCTTGATACCGCTGTCCTATCTTACGAAACTGTGATTAAACTCTCGAAAAAACTGCTTGCAACACTTGAATCCTCCGAAATCTACTCAAAAACACTCGATTTTTAGGTGATTTGAGTGGATTTCAGTAAACATAACAGTCTTTTTTGAGTAAAGACAGCAAATCGGCATCGAAAAATCAGTTATTGTAAGTGATTCGTAAGATAGGACAGCGGTATCACCCCTTCACCCGCTCACCCCTTCACCTTCTACCCCGCGGACGACGGCACCAGGATCATGACCTGGGTCTCTTCGGGCAGACCGCTCTTGGTGATCTTGAGACTTTCCAGCCGCTCTGGGTCGGTGATGCCCAGTTCTTTGAGGAATTTGTCCACGGGGTCCAGCTTGGCGAACAGCTCCGGGTCCAGGCCGGGGTGCCGATAGTGCATGGGGATCAGGATGCGCGGCTCCAGCAGGCCGATGACCTCGGCGGCCCGGGAGGCCTCCAGCACATCTCCGCCGCCCACGGGCACAAAGAGTACGTCAATGTCCCCCACTTCCTCCACTTGGGTCTGGCTGGGTACTTGGCCTAAATCTCCCAAATGACCTACAATAAGACCATCAAAATCAAAAAAATAGGCGATATTGCGCTCCGGGTGTTCAGAACTGCCATTCTTGTGATAAGTGGTGAGACCGGTGACAAAAACATTCTGTATTTCGTATTCCCCCGGTCCGCTCAGAACTTTGGGTTCCCCCGTAATCCGGCTGACCGCGTTGTGGCCTGGCCGGTCATGGCTGACCGTGACAATGTCCGCCCGGATGCGGGGCATCTGGAACCCGATAGATTTGTCAAAGGGATCGCAGACAACCGTCACGCCCCCCTCTCGCAGTCGAAAACAGGATAGTCCGTACCAGGTGATCTCCACGCCTTTTTCTCCTTAATTCCGTAATTCTGTGCCAACACATATAGAACATTTGTATGTCACCATCATACATCAGGACGCACCCAGCACCAAACTAAACGGCCCATCGGCCCGTAGCCGAGACCATGAAAAGGACGCTTCACCATGCCCGTTGCACCGCTTCACCCCGTTACACCCCCCCCTGCACCGACCCTGCACTTTGTCCCCATCTTACCCCTGAACAAGGCGGATGTCACCCTGGCCCAGGTGGGCGGCAAGGGGATGAACCTGGCCCGACTGGCCCAGGCCGACTTCCCCGTGCCCGATGGCTTTATGATCACCACCTTTGCCTACAACACCTTTGTGGCCCAAAACCATCTGGACGACCACATCCGCGCCACCCTGGCCGGGGTGATCTTTGACGACGCCGCCTCGCTCCAAGCCGCCTCTGTGACCATCCGGGCGCGCTTCGCCCAGGGCGAGATGGCGAACGAGCTACGCCGGGCGTTGACCGTCAGCTACCGCCTGTTGGGAAGCGGCCCCGTGGCCGTGCGCTCCTCCGCCACCGCCGAGGATCTGCCGGACATGTCCTTCGCCGGGCAGCAGGACACCTTCCTCAATGTCCTGGGTATGGACGCCCTGGCCCAAGCCGTTATCGACTGTTGGAGCAGCCTGTGGACCGCCCGGGCCATTGGCTATCGCCAGCGCAACGCCATCGACCACAACGAGGTGGCCCTGGCCGTGATCGTGCAAAATATGGTCCAAAGCCAGGCCTCCGGCGTCCTCTTCACCGCCAACCCCCTCACCGGCACCCGCACCCAAACCGTGATCGACGCCACCCTTGGGTTGGGCGAGGCCCTGGTCTCTGGGCAGGTGGAGCCGGATCATTATGTGGTGGGTCGAGGTAGAGATAGAGATAGAGGGGGGTGGGGGATTGTGTCGAAGGTGTTGGGGGCGAAGGCGTTGGTGATTCGTGGGGAGGCCGGGGGCGGGGTGGTGACGGTGCATGAGGATGCCTCGGCCCAGCAGGCTCTGCCCGATGATGCTATTTTGGCCCTGAGCCAGCTTGGCCAGGAGATCCAAAATCTCTTCGCCAGCCCCCAGGACATCGAGTGGGCCTGGGCTGACGGCGAGCTTTTCATCCTGCAATCCCGACCCATCACCTCCCTCTTCCCCGTGCCGAATCTGCCCGCCGGGGCCAACCCGGACGAGCTGCGGGTCTACTTCTCCTTCGGCGCGGTGCAGGGCATGTTGGATCCCATGACCCCCTTGGGCCAGGATGTGATCAAGGGCGTCTTTGTCGGCGGCGGCACCCTCCTGGGCTTCCACGGCTACACGCCGGAGAGCCAAAAGGTGCTGTTCGAGGCCGGCGAACGGCTGTGGGGCCACCTCACCCCCATGCTCAACAACCAGCGGGGACGCAAGATCTATCTGGGCGTGATCGGGGCCGTGGAGCCAGGGGCCGCCTCCGCCATCGCCAAGCTGATCGCCGAGCCGGGCCGCCTGGCCGAACCCGGCCCCCTGCGCCCCCAAACCGTGATCCGCCTGGCGCGCTTCTTCCTGCCCTTGCTGGGCACAGCCATCGGCAGCATGGCCCGCCCGGACCACAACCGGGCCGTGGCCCAACAGATCATGGCCGACACCATCGCCCGCCTCACCGCCCAGGCCCAGACCGCCCAAAGCATGGCGGATCAGGTGCAGATGGTGGCGGATGCGGCCCACATCGCCTTCACAGTCATGGTCCCCCAAATGCTGCCCCGCATCATGGCCGGCATGATCGGCCTGCGTGTCCTCACCGTGCTGGCCAAGGGGCTGACCCGGATCGACCCCACCATCACCGGCCAGACGGCCATGGATGTGACCCGGGGCCTGCCCTACAATGTCACCACGGAGATGGACTTGGCCCTGTGGACCGTGGCCCAAATTGTGCAGGCTGACCCCGCCTCCGCCGCCCGCATGGGCCAAGGGGCCGCGCCCGATCTAGCCGCGGACTATCTGGCTGGCCGCCTGCCCTACCCAGCCCAGGCGGCCCTGGCCGGTTTCATGGACCGCTACGGCATGAGGGGCCTGGCCGAGATCGACTTTGGCCGTCCCCGCTGGCGAGAGCAACCGGCCCAGGTCATGCAGATGGTGCAAAACTATCTGCGCATCGACAACCCGGACATGGCCCCAGACGCCGTCTTTGGCCGCGGGGCGGTGGCGGCCCAGGCCACCATCGATCGCATGGCCGCAGCCGCCCGGCGTAGCGGTCCCCTTGGCTTCCTCAAAGCCCGGCTGATCCGGGGCATGGCCGCCCGGGCCCGGGCCCTCTCCGGCCTGCGGGAAAGCCCCAAATTTATGATCATCCAACTGTTTGGTCTGGCCCGCAAAGAGCTTTTGAAGATGGGGGCAAGTTTGGTCGAGGCCGGGGTTCTGGCCCAGGCCGGGGATGTGGTCTTCTTGCGATTGGCCGAACTGCGGGAATTGGCGTCCACGCCCCGGGCCCAGATGGACAAAACCCTCTGGCAGGCCCTGGTCGCCCAACGCCGCCACGTCTATGACCGGGAACTGGCCCGCCGCCAAGTGCCCCGCATCATCCTCAGCGACGGCACGGTCTTTTTCGACGGCTTTGACGCCAGCCAAGCCGGGGAAGAGGTCGAAGGCGTGCTGTGGGGTAGCCCCGTCTCCGCCGGGGTGGTGGAGGGCACTGTGCACGTCGTCCTCGACCCCTACACCGCCCACCTCCTCCCCGGCGAAATCCTGGTCTGCCCCGGCACGGACCCGGCTTGGACCCCCCTCTTCCTCACCGCCGGCGGCCTAATCATGGAAGTCGGCGGCCTGATGACCCACGGCTCCGTGGTGGCGCGCGAATACGGCATCCCCGGCGTGGTGGGCGTGCGGGATGCCACGACCCGGTTGGTCACGGGGCAGAGGATTCGGGTGGATGGATCGAGTGGGGAGATTCGGGTGTTGTGAGCTGGTTTTGCTGTAAGAAGGTTCTTTTCACCACAAAGATCACAAAGAACACAAAGAACAGCCTTTCTTTTCCTCGGCGAAGCCTCTGCGTTCTTTGCGGTTCAGAAGTATTTTTGCAGTAGACTCGTGATCTGGTTTTGTGCTGTTTGAAATTCAAAAAGATGCGTAGTACAATACATATCATGATATGTATTGTACTACGCATCTTTTTTTGAGGGGGGATTATGCAAAAAGTTATTGGCGTCACAGAATTACAGCGTAATTTTCGCAAGATTTTTGACGAAGTCAAAGAGACTCAAATGCCTTACGTGCTTTTCCGAGGCAGCCGCCCTGAAGCAGCACTCATCTCCTATGCGGATTTTGAACAGTTTCAGGCTTTGCGCCAGCAGGCAATCCTGGCCCGTTTTGATCAAGTGTTGGCCCGCATGGAAATCGTCAACGCCGATTTCAGCGATGAAGAGATCGCCGCGGACGTAGCAGCCGCCCGTGAGGAGATCGATTGACCATGCGCGCCGTCTTAGACACAAATGTCTTTGTCAGCGGACTGTTGCGGCCCCAAGGCGTACCCGGACAGATTCTGCGTCTCTGGCGGACCGGGCGACTGCACCTGCTCTACTCGCCCGCCCTGCTGGATGAACTTGTGAACGTCTTGGCCCGCCCTCGCTTGCGCAAATATGGTCTGCAATCAGATGACGTGCGAGCCGTTATCGACTTTCTGCACGAATATGGCCAGCTTGTCATCCCCACAGAACCCCTCGCCGTTTGTCGGGACCCCAAAGACAACCACATCTTGGAAATCGCCCTGACCAGCCGGGCCGATGCCATTGTCAGCGGAGACGCGGATCTACTTGTGCTGCATCCGTTTCAGGGAACCCCCATCCTCTCCCCGGCAGACTTTATGGCGTCAGGCGCTTTCCTCGCACCACCCCCGACCACTGGTTGAGCCTCAAATCTGACGTTGGATGATCACCCATCCAACGTCCGCAAATACGCCTTATAGTCGTTGACCAACGTGGCCTCAATAGCATCGTGCCGGGCGATCTGCTTGCCCGGCACCCGCTTGGCCGCGGAGAAGATCTGCCCGGCACAACGGCTGCACAGGAAATAGGTGATCAGTATGCCCCGTTCCCGATAGATGAAGGCGTTGAGCGAGATCGCCTCCTGGCCTTTTATGCGCAAGGCGTCAATATCCCGCCCACAGCCGGGGCAGCCCTCGCCGTCATGCATCCAATACGCCTTCACCGCCTTGCCGAACTGGCGTTTGGCTTGATAAAAAAGCTGGGCCACCGCGGCATCAATTTGTTCGTCACCGGTCATTTTAGCCTCCGTGTTGTTGGACCGCCAGGATTGGCGGAGGGGTCTGTTTGCCCTTGTCCTATCCTCTCTCTACCTCCCCCGCCACCACATACGCAGCCAGACGCCCCTCCCGCTCCCGCCAGTCGGACAAATACATGCCCATGCTGACTTGCCAGCCGGTGCGGTGGTCGGGGAGTTTGAGGTGCAGCAGTTCGTGGACGACGACGTACTCGACCAGATCTTCGGGCAGGGCGAGGAGTTGGTCGGCCAGAGTGAGGGTGCCGGCGGTGGAGATGGACCCCCATTTGTTGCGCATGGTGCGGATCTGGGTACGGGTGACGTGGACGTGCAGGGTATCCGCCCAGCGCTGGACCAGGGCGATCACGTGGGCCTGGGTGAGGGGGACGGTGGGATCGGCGGGTTGGGGAAGTTTGGCCAGGGCATCGGCGATGAATTGTTGAACCTGGGGACTGTCGGCGTCAAGATGCAGGGGGATCAGGGCGACGGCCCCCTTGGGGGTGACTTGGAAGGCCAGGGACTTGCGCTTTTGACGGCGGATGGTGACGTTCATGAGAGGGCGATCCGGTGCATTTTCAACAGGTCGTCGGCCAATGCCTTGACCTTGTTGGGGTTAATGGGCTTGGGCAGGTGGGGCAACAGCAGTCGCCATAACTCGGTGCGGACGGCCTTCTCCAAGTCCGGGCTGTGCCGCCAGCCTTCGTGACCCTGCAAGTAGCCCCCCAGATCCTCGGCCAGTTGGTTCAAGTCCGCTCTTTCCAGATGGGCCAGATCCGGCGTGGCCCGCAGGGTGATGCCCAGGGCGAAGGCCAGATCGTCCAGGGCACTGCGGACCCGCTCGTCGCTGATCACGACCATGCGGTCGGCCTGGGCAACCAGTTGTTCCAGTGCGTCCTTGGCGCTGATCTGGCGGTCTCGCAGTTGCTGGATGATGCGGTCCACCTCTTCGCTGATGCTGACCAGATAGGGTGCATTGTCCACGTTGGTGGCGATGTGGGTGATCAGGCTGCGCTGCAAGTTGATCACCTTGACCCGATCGTCCATCGGGTCGCCGGCCACCACGTGGGCGAGGGTGCGATTGATGGGGTAGAGGGGCATGGGGGCGGCCAGTCCCTGCATATGGGTGTGCTGGCTGATCAGGGCCTCGGTCTTGGCCAGGAGATCCCGTTGTTGTCGGCGCAGGTCGGCCTTGGGGTCGAAATAGGCGTTGACCGTGTCGTAGACGTCGGCAACCTGGGCGTAGGCATCCAGAAAATCCCGCAGGAAGGGGTCCGGGGAGAGCACTTCGTAGACAGCTTCCTGCTCTTTGAAGAGCTTCTCAAAGGCTTCTCGTCGGCCTTCGTCCCAGAAATACTCGATGATGCGCTCGGTGCGCCCTTCCGACACGGACAGGTTGAGGGGGGCCAGGGTTTCATGGCTCTCGCCGAGGAGGTTGGCAAAACGGGGTTTGAGCTTGTCCAGATCGATCAGCCCCATCTCCACCCCGGCCGTGTTGCCGGACAAGGCCCGTTGCAGATCCTTGAAGATACCCATGTAGTCCACGACCAGACCACTCTCCTTTTCGGGATGGGGGCGGTTGACCCGGGCGATGGCCTGGAGCAGGGTGTGATCTTTGAGGGGCTTGTCCAAATACATGGCATAGGCCACGGGTGCATCGTAGCCCGTGAGCAGCTTCTGGGTGACGATGAGCAACTTTGGCTCTTTGGCCGGGTCTCGGAAGGCTTTGCGCACCCGCTTTTCCGCGTCGGCGTCCAGATAGTTGGCCTGCATCAGGGCGCTGTCTGTGGCCGGATTTTGGGAATAGACCACCACGCTCCACGACGCGGGCAGGTATTGATCCAGGGCTTCTTTGTAGAGGGCGCAGGCTTCCCGGTCCGGGGTGACGACCAGGGCTTTGAAGCCACGGGGCAGGACGTTCTCTTGGAAATGGCCGGCAATGTGAGCGGCAATGGCCTCGATTCGCTCCGGGGACTTGAGCACGGCCATGAGCGTGTCCGCCCGTTGCAGCAGACGGCTGAGGGCTTCCTGGGTGCCCGCGCCTTCCTCGTCTACCAATGCCCAGAACTCATCCAAAAGCGTGGCAAAGTCCGTGTCCAGTTTGAGCTTGTCCAGCCAGATTTGGACGGGGACCAGGGTGTAGTAGAGGGGCAGGGTGGTGCCGTCCTGGATGCTCTCGTTGATGGTGTATTCGTCGTGGATGCCGTGGGGGTCGGCGGGGTGGCCGAAGGTCTCGAAGGTGCCCTTGCCCACCTTGCCCCGGTCCACGGGGGTGCCGGTGAAGCCAAAGAAGAGGGCATGGGGCAGGGCCGCCCGCATGTAGATGCCCAGGTCCCCCTCTTGGGAACGGTGGGCTTCGTCCACCAGCACCACCACGTTGCGCCGGGGCTGGATGGCCTTGGCCATGCCGTCAAACTTATGGATGGTGGTGACGATCACGCCCCGGCTGTCGTTGCCCAGGGTTTCGCTCAAATGACGGCTGCTCTTAGCCCGAACGGCGTCCAGACCAAAGGCCTCCATATTTTGCAGCATCTGAGTCTCCAACTCCAACCGGTCCACGACGATCAGGACGGTGGGGTTGAGCAGGGCCGGGTGGCGGCGCAGAAGATGGGCGGCCACGATCATGGTGAGGGTTTTGCCGGACCCCTGGGTGTGGGATTCCAGACCGGTGCCAGGTTCGTGGGGGTCGGCCTGGGCGGTGATGGCCCGCTGCACGATCTTCTGCACGGCCCGCATTTGGTGGGGACGCAGGAGGTACTTCTGCAAGGCGTCGTCCATGCGATAGAAGAGGGTGTAGTCTCGCAGCAGACGCAGGACCTGGGTGGGGTCGAAGAAGCTTTTGCTCAGATCCTCCAACCCAAAATCCCGGCTGTGACCGTTGACCGTGACCTTCCATTTGTAGAAGGCTTTGGTGCTGGAATTCCAGGTAGCCCCATATTCCAGCCGGGTGGCGCAGATGGCGAAGGGGATCGGGTACTTGATGAATTCGGGGATCTTCTCGGTGTAGGTGGTCTGCACCTGGTCGAAGCCTTGCAGACCGGGGTCCTCGATACGGGGGGATTTGTTCTCGATCAGGAGGATGGGCAGACCGTTGACAAAGAGGACCATGTCCATGCGTCGCCGGTCCCGGTCCACAAACCACATTTCCTCGGTGAAGTGGAAGAGGTTGGCCCCCAGGTGGTCGAAGTCGATAAAGGTGACGTTGCGCTCCCGCTGGGTGCGGTCGTCGTAGGCGGTCCAGTGACCCCGCAAGGCATGGAGGAACTGCTCGTTGCCGTCCAAGGAGGCGGGCAGCAGGCGCAGACGGCGCACCAGGGCGTCGATGCGGGCATCGTCCTCGGCCCAGCCGTTGAGGGCGGCCAGTTGACGGCGCAGGACGGCGATCAGGAACGGCTCTTTCTCGTCGTTGCCCCGCCAGCCGGGCAGGTCGTTGCGCCCGATGAAGGTCCAGCCGATGTCGGAGAGGAAGTTGATCAATTGATCCTGAACGTCACATTTTTCGGTGATGCGGGGCATGGGGGGAACTCTCTTCCGGCCTCGTGTGCGAACGGCCTAATCAGGTGGGTCGCCACTCGTCAATCGCTTCACGCACCAATGAGTCCAGCAGGTCAAAGGCTTCCTCAGCAGCATCAACCTGAAAGCCGTGTGTGATCAGATTTCGAATGTCCCGCAGCTTTTTGGCGGCTTCAAACTGCTCCACGGACAGCTCGCCCTGGGAATACAGATGATTGATCACAGAAGATGTCTGGAGATATTCAAGGGGAAGATGAATCTCTTCGGCCCGGTTGCGCATGAGCGCTTCGAAGGCGGACCAAAGGGCCAGAATGCTGCCTTCAAATTCGCCCATGGAACGCAGTTGCTGGGCCTGCTCGACGCGAGTTTGAATCTGGGGCCAAGTCAGCGTCGCCCGGTTACGGGGGCCAGGTTGATCGGCCAGCGGACCTTCGTCCGTGACCAGCAAAAAGCGCCATCCGGGTTGGCTGGCCACGATCTTGGCAACTTCCCGATATCGTTCCACAGGAATTCTGCTGGTAGAGGGTTTGACTTCAACGATATAGTGTTCATTATCGGCCTTGGTCACAAGCAGATCGGGCACATAGAAACCCAAGTCAAAGGGGAGAGTCTCAGGCCCAGGCTGATGGACAACCTTGTACCCTTGACCTTCATAGTCCGCTGCAATTCTGGTCTCTAATTCACTTTCAACCATTTTTGGCGTATTCATAGGTAATTCTCCGACTGCATTATACCACCGACAACCCCTCATCCTTCAACAGGCGGATTTGACCCGTCATCAGTTGATCCTGAACGTCACATTTTTCGGTGATGCGGGGCATGGGCTATTCCAGACCGAGGGAGGCGGCGATGCGAAAAGCATCTTCGGCCCGTCCGAAAAACTCCCCATTGTCATAGACGGACAGTTGGTATGTCTCGTTGCTGTAGGTGTAGAAGGCGAGGCCCCAGCGGTCATCGCTGCCAAAGTAGCGCAGACGGCAGAGGTGAGTAGGCGTGGTACGCAGCCGCTCCAGATATTCCTCCCGGCTTTCCGGCCAATCTGCCGGCGGCCAATCCGGGCCGGGCGGGTGAGGCTCGGTAAATGCGTCAATGTAACAGAACTGGCTTCGAAAGCGAATCGCCAGCCGAGTGTATTTGCCGGAGAAATGCTGCGTAGCATAGGTTTGGATTTGGGCAGAGGTGCGGCGTTTCACCGCTTCGGGAATATTGACGCCCCCACTGCCGGGATCGAAGACCCACTGTCCTCGGGCCATGTGTCACCTCCATTGAATTGGTTACTATTGGGGCATACGGGTTCAATGACTGTTCTATAAGCCTTGCGCAAGCAGCTCTTCATCCTCCAACAGGCGGATTTGACCCGTCATCAGTTGATGTAGCATGGACTTGAAGAGGGCGTCCAGGGCAGCCTTGCGGTCTTCTTCGGCGGCGATTTTGGCGTCAATAGAGCCTATTGCTCCGACGATCTGGTCTTGCTCACTTTTGTGTGGCAATGCGAGAGGCAATGCCTTGAGTTTTGCAACTGGGATATGGGCGATTGTTGAGCGTGCGCCTTCCACCACTGATACATTCCGAACAAGAAAGATCAGCGTCATGTAGTGAAGGAAATAGTACGGGGAAATAGTCGATTTGGACTTTGGCCTAAGTCGATGGATAGCCTTCTGGTAATAACACTCTTCGAGTTGGTTATTCCAAATAGCCGTTCTGCCTACTTCGCCACCCTCACATACAAGAATATCATCTTTCTCAAGTCGAAACCTCTCCTGCTCGTTCGGACTAAAATCCATTTCCGCCACGTTATTCAGGTCAACATATCCCCATTGAACGTTTGCGTTCCTCATGTATGGGCGTGGCGAAATACCTTGCTTTGCCTTTTGTGATAGCATTTTGCCGAGTTTTACATTTAGTACATCGTCCACCGTAACCACATCCCAATGACTTGGAATCTCCCCGATCTCTGTCTCCTTCGTCTCGGCGGGGACCCGGCCTGGGCCGTAGGTGAAGAGCCGGTGCATCAGGCTGCGCTTGAAGGCCCGGGCCGCTGCAATCACATCCTCCTGAGCGGCAATGGCGTCCTGGATGGCGGCGAGGACGGCGGCGATCCGCCGCTGTTCGTCCAGGGGCGGGAGGGGGAGAGGCACATCGTGAACATAATTTCGATTCAATGTGGGTACACTGACCCCAGTTGAATACTTTACGAAATCAAAGGTTTGAAGCAGATAATAGACAAATTCAGGTATATTTTCGTGGAAGTCCTTTACCCACAAAGCGGTATTCAACGGCCAAGAACGGCCATTGTGCAGAAACAGTTTTCCTACGCTTCCACTGCGGCCAACGGTTAGGCAATATCCATCAACTACATAGTCGTTGTGAAAACCTACAATTCCATTTGACCCAATAATAGGATAGTCACCCTCAGTTCTTGAACGCGTCGGCAGATCCTTTCCTCTTTGCAGAGTTGCAACTTGGCCGAATGGAATGTAGGCCCAATCGGATGGAATCGGGCCAATCTCGGTTTCCTTGAACTCCCCGGTCAACTGCCTCATGCAAAATCCTCAATCACTATTCTCGTACATGATTTACACCTGTGCGCCGGGTACGGGTCCGGTACGCGGCCCACAGGGTCTGTACCCGGCGTACCGAACCTGTGGGGGAGGTACAGCACCTGTGCGTCACGCACAGCACCTGTGCGTCGTGTAACAGCATCCGTGCATCGCGCACAGCATCTGTGCGTCGTGTACAGCATCTGTGCGTCACGCACAGCACCTGTGCGCCGCGTACAGCCTCTACCGTGCCCACGTTTCATTGAGAGATACGCTGCCAACGCCTCAACCGTTGATCACACGCCGCTTTGGGCAGGCGACTGCCGCCGTCTAGCATACGTTGCAGAGCGGCAGCCATCTGCGGGGCGGGGGCTATGCCACCACTCACAATATGGTCCAACAGCCACAGGGTGCCGTGGCAGTCCACACCGGTTGTTTTGGCCAACGTGCGCAGACTGCCATCCCCGGTCAACAAAATGGCGGGCAAATCCCTGGCCAGCACATAGGCGGCCAAATCATAGCGAGAGGGGCGCACATGCTGCAGCCCCAGGGCAATGATGTCCATCACCTGCGGACCAGTCAGGGAATCGACCTGCAATCCCAGGGCTTTCAAGTGCTCGGCATCCACGCTGAGATATTCATCAGCAATGATGATGTCAGGCACGGTCAAGACCAAGGGCAGGGCAAAGAGGGCGTCCAAACACCCGCCCGTATCGAAATCGATCACCACATTGGTATCAAGCACGCACCGCAAGGGGGATGTTTCCATGTGCTATCTTTTGCTCCTCGGCAAAGCGTGGCCAGGGCATGCCCAGCAACTCTTCGGCTCGACTACGGGAGATCACATCTTCGGCCAAGGCCCGCAGCACCAGCCGGGTCAACCGTTGGGGGGTCTCCGACGGCAGAGCGTCCCCCGGTTCCTCTTTCTTCCATCCGTTGCTGTTGAGACTTTTCCAAAAAGTACGCATGGCCCGCTCGTCCATGATGCCCAGATCTCTGGCCCGGTACGCCCAGCCCTGCATACTCAAGCCATAGCGATGCTTGAGCAAATGCAGTTCCATCATGTCCAGCCGTCCCCGTTTGCCGCCCAATTCGTAGCGCACTGCCGGGGCCGGAGCCAGAAACGACCCGGCAAAGCGGTTGGCCATCTTTTCCTCGTCCACATCCGGCCCGGCGTCCAACATCAAATGGCCCAATTCGTGGGCCAAATTGAAGCGTTGGCGGTCGCCGGGCAGATCCTGCTTGACGGCGATCACCGGGTCGCCGTTGGCAAGCTGAAACTGGCAGGCGTCAAAATCGTCGCTGCCATCCACCAGCCCCACCTTGATGCCCTGTTCTTCCAACAGCTCGGTCATGTTTTCGATGGGGTTGTCGCCCAGATCCCAGGCGTGGCGCAGGGCAAGGCCGGCGGCTTCCACGGCCTCCAAAGACTCTATCCGGGTCGGAAAGCCATCCGGGAAAGCGAAATGAGGAATCTCAGTCGGCGGGAAGAGGGACTCGGCGGCCAGATAGCGCTCAATCCACTCCTGCAACTGGGCAATCACCACGGCTTCCCGCTTGGGGACATTGCGCAAAGCCGCCTTGCTGCGATAGACCGGCTGCAAAGTCACCTCAACCGGACCCCGCAGAAAAAAGTCAATCCGCCGCCCCAGCACCTTTGCCAAGGCGATCAGCGCCTGGGAACCGGGGACCATTTGATTGTTTTCATATTTGGAGATGGCCATCTTGGACAGGCCGACCTGATCCGCCAGGGTTTGCTGGCTGAAACCGGCCATGCTGCGGGCCATCTTCAATCGTTCACCAAAACCAGTGTGCATGGGGTACCTCCCGTGAATGGCGTTGTCTGCGGGTGCAGACGCTCTTTAAGGGAGTTTACATTGTAACAGAAAAATAGATTTTTGTAAACCAAAACTAGAATTCTAATACAGTCCGGCGGACGTAAGTCCGGGATAATCCGCGCTCTAGCCGGGTCCGTGACCCGGCGGGTTGACGAATGGATCACCGGGGCGTCCCGTGTAGACCCGCCAGGTCACGGACCTGGCTAGAGCGGCATTTCACCGAATAATTTGCGCCGACCTGGACGAGTTCAAGCAGCTATCGGGAGATCCGCAACAGGTCTGCCCTCTGCCAGGGTGCGAATCTCAACCTGCACACCTCGATACGCCGCCTCGTCCGCCGCCCGCAGCACGCGGGCGGTCGTCGCTTCGTCCAGATACGCCTCGCCGCAGTTTTCACACACCTCGGCTTCCACATGCTTCAAAATCAGGGTCGTGCCGCTTCGTTCCAGGGTGACAGTCGCCGTGCCATCTTTTGTTGCGCCCTGCTTGCAGATCAGACAGTTCATGTGCGCAACTCCCCAAGCCCCAAAGCCGCCAACACCTGATTCAACTTCCCATCCGCCTCGGCCCTGGCTTCCTCTGCCTCTTGCAGCAGCACCAGGGCTTCCTCCAAGGGCAGGGGCGGCTCCACATCGTTGCTGGCCACATAGCGGCTGGGGCTGAGGTTGTAGTCGTTGCGCACCACCTCGGCCTGCTTCACCACCACGCTCACATCTTCGTCTGCCTGCCAAGCGAGCAGCAAGTCGGCCACCTGGGCGATCTGATCGTCGCTCATCTCGTTCTTGGGCCGCCCCTTCTCGAAGTGCTTGCCGGCGTTGATCAGCAGGATCTCCCCGGCGCGGGGGCGAGGGTGGGCGACGTCCACCTTTTGGGCCACCAAAATGATGCCAGGGGCCGAGGTGTTGAAGAAGAGATTTTCCGGCAACAGGATCACGGCCTCGATGGCGTCGGCCTCCACAAAGTGCTTGCGGATGTCCCGCTCGGCATTGCGTCCCTTGTTGCCGCTGCCCCGGCTGACTGCGCCCGTGTCCAGCACCACGGCCATGCGTCCCCCCGGCTCCAGGCTGGCATACATGTGCTGAATCCAGCCCCAGTCCGCACTGCTGGCCGAGGGGGCGCCCCAGTCAAAACGCCCATAGCTGTCGTTTTCATAGATGGCCGTGGCGATATTCTGGTTCCACATGGGGTTGGCGGCGATCTTCTTGAAGCGGCGCAGGCTGCCATCGTCGTTGAGGAATTGGGGATTGCGCATGGTGTTGCCCTGCACCACCTCCGTGGTCATGCCGTGGATGAAGGCGTTCATCTTGGCAGCGGCCACGTTGTCCGCCTGCAACTCCTGGCCATAGAGCCGGACGGGGAGGGGGTCATCATCCGGGCGTAGATCGGTGGCGGCTTTGCCCAGGGCGGCGGCCAACTTCTCCCGGTGGCGCAGATGGAACTTGATCAGCAGTCCGGCTGATCCGGTGGTGGGGTCGAGCAGGGTATCGCCGGGTTGGGGGTCAAGTATGCGGGCGATCAGAAAGCCCACAGAGGTGGGGGTGAAGAACTCCCCGGCACTGCTGCCCCGCTCGGCAAACTTGCGGATCAGATACTCATAGGCCCGCCCGATCAGGTCCGGCTGCACATCGTCCAACCCCAAACGGTGCTGGGAGAGGATGCCCACCAAGCGGGCCAAGCTGTCATCATCGAGTACCCGCTGGTTGCCCTCGGTGGCGTTGAAGTCACGCCGGTCGATCACGCCCAACAGTTCCGTGTTCTGCCGAGCGATGGCCCGCAAATTGCTGGTCAGCACTTCGCCCAACCCGGTCGTTTTGCCCCGCAGCCCGGACCAGCGGGCCACGGGCGGCACGGAGAAGCGCACCAGCCCGGCGTCCGCGGCCACAAAGCCCTCGGCGGTCTGCACATCCACGCCCAGCCGTTGGGCCACACGGGCCAGGTCATCGGCATAGACATCATCCAACCGCTTGTAGAAGACCAGGGGCAGAATGTAATCCTTGTAGCGGGCGGCATCCACTTCGCCCCGGATCGAGCAGGCGGCCTGCCAGAGCCAGGTTTCGAGGGTTGAGAGATCCATGGGGTGTCCTGTGGGTGGGTGTTGGGATGGTTGTGGTGTGTTGGTTGGCCGTATGTTTGGGGTTCCATCTCCGACCGGTTCCATGCGGAGTCGATCCAGAGTCAATCATAGCACGGGCGGGGAGGGAGGACAAAAAGGTCGATTGCACTCCTTGTACCCCTCTTTGAAATCTGGCTCATTGGGACTGTTCGTGGCAACATATAGAGCGCTCAGATTTCGCCTTTGTCTACAACCGCTGACATCCCCAATGAGCCTAACTTTCTTGTCATTTCCCCGAAATCGGGTACACTACGTACAAGCGCTAATCCTTCCTTCTCCGCCTACCCTTGGACACCCCCATGCCCACGAAAGCTCAAATCCGCACAGCCCTCATCGACCCCGCCCTGACGCGCGCCGGCTGGAATGTGGCCGACACCGGGGCGTGGCAGCAGTTTCAATCCACCTTGCGCCAGTTGAAACAGCAGGGCGTTTCCTATGCCGGAGAGCTATCTGCGCGTACCACTGACCCTGTGCGGCACCAGGCGGACCATCTCTTCCAGACGCTGTTGCACCGGTCCTTCCGGGGCGCGTAGGGCATTTGCACGAAGTTTGGCGAGCCAGTATGACCCATTATTACGCAATATGAATAGTCTTCATTACGCAATATGAATAGTCTTCAACTCTGGAGAATACCATGCGTCCGCTACCACACACCCCTAATGTCACAAATTACCACGGACATTGCATAGCAGCGATAGCACAAAGTAAATTGAGGGACTCCCTAAAGGAACGGATCGTCAGAAGGCTGCCATCGCAAATCACGTATGATCAGTATGTTGGGTTAGTCGGTGTGATATCTTCACCACAGTCTGAGCAGTCACTTATGACCAACTTGAATCATCTGTTCGGTTTTGGCTTTCAATTCGGCATATTTAATGCCATTGATCGGTGGATTAGCAAGCTGGACGATTTTTTTTCATAGACTTGACTGACATGCGAAGTCATGAAAGCCACAAGGCACAAACGTTATCCGCAAATTGCGGTTAGTAGCTCAGTCCGGCCCATGAACACGATTTGGGGAGGATTAAAACAGCGCTTATGACACCTTCTTATGACGAGCTATTGCTCATTGATACGGTCGCAGACATGGGGATCGACAACTCTCTAGACATCATTGCTTTGCTAGTTGACTTCGCACTGGATTTCCGAAGCACAGATGGCCTGGAAAGAGCATTTCGCTTCATAGATGAGACACATAGCAAGGACCTTTCTGCTCCTCAAAAATCTCTGCTTCACTACTTCTGCGCCAATGCATGGGCCAATCGTTTAGCCCTAAACTTCAAAAAAATGGATGACCAGTGGGGATGGGAACAAGAGGAATATGAGCGGCAAATCATTCACCTCAGACTAGCTTTGTCAGTTGAGGGTTTCATTCAATTACCCACCGATAGACAGTGCCAAATCCTAACAAACTTAGCAAACATTCTTGACCATGTTGGCCGCTCGGTAGAGGCAATTTGGTATTGGGATCGCGCATTGATGGCTATTCCAGACTTTGAAATGGCTCTGGGCAACAAGGGCATAGGGCTATACCATTGCGCGTTTTCTCACTATCACCGTCACGATAATATTCGGATCATCGAACAATCATATCAATTTCTACAACAAGCATTGAATGCTGTCGATCTCCACCAAAGCGCTCGAGACCACTTTACATACTACCTAAACACTGTGTCGGCTTGGAAAGCGCACGAGGATGCAATTGGGCACCAATTTGAGGATTCTTCCTACGCTGGCGAAACCAATGAAGAAATCGAATATCGAAAGTGGTGCCTAAAACACCGGCTGTTTCTCAATATTCTGAATGACATAGAGGAGACGCCAAATGCCGCAACAGACAAATTAGTGTTGCCATCAATATCCACCCTATCGACAGATTCAGGCTTTCACCGGCACGGCATGTTCAATCAACTGAAACAAGAGTATGTGGCAGCAAGGTTCATTTACTTCGATGCAATGCAATCAAAGGAGGTCCACTTCGCAGACCGAAAGGTGAGGCTGTACAACACCTTGGACTACCCAACCTATTCGTTGGCAATCGAAAAGACAAAAATGTCCTTCCGCACGGCATACTCGCTATTCGATAAGATTGCTTTCTTCCTGAACTCATACCTTGGGCTCAATATTCCAGAGAGGAACGTAAGCTTTCGGACTTGCTGGTACAAGCAGCAAAATAGAAAACGAGGGCTGCGCAATGAGTTTGTCACCCGAAGAAACTGGCCTCTAAGAGGTCTTTTTTGGCTTAGCAAGGACTTATTCGAGGAAAAGCCAGACTTCATGGAAGCACTTGAGCCAAGTGCACAAGACTTGAACATGATTCGGAACCATCTTGAACACAAGTATCTAAAAGTGCACGAGTTTGGCACCCCCCACCCTGATGGACAATCCGTATTTGACGACAATCTTGCTTTCTCGGTTGGTAGAGCCGAACTGAATTCGAGGACTCTGTGGCTTCTAAAGCTGGCGAGGTCTGCTCTGGTTTACCTGTGTATGGCCGTGCAATGGGAAGAGCGGCAGAAGCAGGCCAATTCTGAAAGTGAAATAGATCTCAAACATTTCACCATTCACATTGAAGACTTTGACGACGACTGGAAATTCTAGCGGTCCTCAATGTAAACCCATTAATATTGACGATCCCATATGTAAATTCTCGCGAGTATATTTACATATGGTTTTTGTCTCCTACGTGAGTTAGCAAGGTCTACCCCAGGACTTCACCCGCTGGCTGGCAGACAACCTGGATCTGCTCTCGGCGAAGCTGGGCATCGACCTGACCTTCGGGGAGCGGGAAGCATCCGCCGGCGCATTCTCCACGGACATCGTGGCCGAGGACGGCGCGGGCAATGTGGTCATCATCGAGAACCAACTGGAGAAGTTGGACCACGATCGCTTGGGCAAACTCATCACATATTGAGCCGAAAGAGGCCAAGGAAAAGGGGGCTTTCGCCCCCGGAGGAATCCTACTTCCCAGACGTGCCGAGTTTCAGATTCCAATTACAGAATAGCATATCGCCATACCCAAATCAATACCAAGAAAAATGACGCAGGGTGATCATTCTGTCAGGAGCAAATCCCATGACCTTCGACGACCAATACCCCACCCTCTCCACCTGGATCCTGGGCGGCGACGCCTGGATCGAACTGGGCCAGGACGACTTCAGCCGGTCCACCGTGCGCATCATGGACAGCGGCGGGCTGATTTGGGAGAGCGAGCGGGCGTATCGTACGGTGGCCGAGGCATTGGCCGATGCGGAACAAGCGTTGATGGCATGGGTGGGAGAGAATTTATCGGCATAAAAATGTTTGTTTTGGCGAGAAGCCATCCCACTCTACGATATTTCGATCCGCAGCAGATAGATCAAAGAAGCCTCCCGACTCGCCATATTTGGCAAGTCGGGAGGCTTCTTCAACATATTGTTCCTGTGTGCCCCTGGGAGGAGTTGAACCTCCGACCAAAGGTTTAGGAAACCTCTGCTCTATCCACTGAGCTACAGGGACCGGGTTGGCCTCAGGACGAATTCAGATCCAGAGGGAAAAATAGCACAGGTGGGGGGAATCG
>JAGNDO010000097.1 GCA_018003515.1 Caldilineaceae bacterium | reverse complement strand
TGTCTTTGATGGGCGGGTCTTCAAGATCGTGGGCATCAGCGATGACGGCAAATGGCTCCAGGTCCAAGTCCCCGGTGTCAGCGGCGAAAGTTGGATCTCCTCTGACTGGGTGACCAAAAAGTAACCTTAGCATAAACCCTTGCTTGTTTTTTATCGGCCCCTGTCGAATCACTCGACAGGGGCCGATTTTTTTGTTTGTCGAGGTAGGCCAAGACAATTTTGTTCTAACACGGGTCGGTGTAAATAACCCTGGGACATCTTACGCTCGTAGCCGGTCCGTGACCGGCGGGTTGACGAATGGATCCCCCGGACGTCCCGTGTCGACCCGCCAGGTCACGGACCTGGCTAGAGCGAGATTTACTAAGCAATTTGTGCCGATCTATACCAGGGATCGCCCTCAGCTTTTTGGGGTGGCATTGACGCCCGGTGTACAATAGCGGGCATGACTGCCACCGCTCCCCTTTCGCCCCGCGCCCAATCCATGACTGTGCTGGTCTTGAACAGTTGGGCCGTGGTTTTCCTGGCCCTGCTGCTCTTCGTGCGCACTCTGCCCGCCACCCCCACACCCATCCCCAGCCCGGCGGACGCGGAGGCAGCCTGGTGGGGACTGTGGCCCGTCACCGCCGCGCCAGGGTGGGCGGTGGTTGTGGGAACGGTGATGGTGTTGGCAGCGTTGGTGGTGGGGAGGCGGGGATCAGGGGTTGGGGATTGGGGAGTGGGGATTGGGGCGGCGGCGCTCTTTGGGGCGTTCTTCGTTTTTCAAGTGCCTCATACTCGCTGGGGGGATGCGTATATCCTCACCTATGGCATTTCGTACGCCGACCCGGCCTTGCGGCTGACCCATTCCTGGCAGGCTCCGCTGGATCTCTTTTTGCACAGTCAGGTGTGGCTGGCGGTCCATGATCGCTTTGGCTGGGAGACGGCACGACCGGTCTATCAGTTACTGAGTCCCCTGGCCGGGGGGATCTATTTGGCCGTGGCGGTCGCTTTGGGGCGAGATCGGCGCAACGGTCCCGGCTGGTTGACCTTTGGGCTGCTGGCCTCCATCGGGGTGATTCAGCTTTTCTTCGGCTATGTGGAAAACTACAGCTTTGCCGCCGCCGGGATTCTGCTCTATTTGTGGCTGGGGCTGGGTGTCCTGCGCGGGGAGCGGCCCTTGTGGTTGGCGGCGACCGTGCTGGCTGTCACCAATGCCGTCCACCCCAGCACGGTGATCTATGCGCCGAGCCTTTTGTATTTGGCGTGGCGGGTGGGGAAGGCAAAAGGCAAAAGGCAAAGTGCAAAAGGCAAAAGGGGTGGCTCGCTTGCGGCGGTTTTGCTATCCGTAGCCCTGCCCATGTTGATCGTGGCCGGGACCACGGTCCTGTTGATGGAGAGCGGCGGTCACGGTCTCAGCGCCCTGTTGACCAGTGACCGGCCCGGCGGAGGAGATGGCCGCTGGCTGGTCCCCCTCTTCGCCACGGCCACCCGCTGGGAACATTATACGATGTTCAGTTGGGGGCATCTGCGGGATATGTTCAACGAGCAGATGCTTGTTGGGCCGGGAATTCTGCCGGGGTTGGTGGTTTTGGGCGGGGGATTGCTTTTTGAAAAGGCAAAAGGCAAATTGCAAAAGGCAAAAGGCAAAAGGGTTGCCGCGGAGAGAACCCGGTGGGCCGACAACCATTTTCAATTTTCAATTTTCAATTTTCAATTCTCAAATTTTCTTTTCCTGGCCGCTGCTTTCCACCTGCTCCTCATCTGGGTGTGGAACCCGGATTACGGGGGGCAGCGGGATTGGGATCTGTTTGCCCTGGCCACCATTCCGTCTGCCCTCCTATTGGCCTATGCGCTGCCCCGGTTGTTGACCGAACGGCGACACCTTTTTGCCGCAACCTTGCCCTTGTTGACTATTCAAACCCTGCACACCGCAGCGTGGGTCTACCAGAATACGTTGCCCTGGGATTGGCCCACATGAACCGATTGGGCTTGATTCGGGGCTACCCGCCGGTCACGGACCGGCTATGAGCGCCTGATATACATACGCCAAATACTCGATACTCGATACTCGACACACGATACCCTTCTATGAGCTATTACGACCTTAAACCCGTCCCTCAATTTCAAGAACCCCTCCCGCCCACGGGACCGGAACCGGCGTCCCGTGCATTGTGGCGAGGGTTTTGGAGCGGGGTCTTTGCCTTTATCGCCCTGGCCGCCCTGGGCCTGAGCGTCGCGTTGTTGGGCTATGCGTACATCGCCCGGGATCTGCCCGCGCCCAACGAGTTGCGCCAGCGGGCCAGCAGCTTTCGCAGCACCCGCATCTATGACCGCACGGGGGAACTGCTCAACGAGGCCTTTGATCCCAACGAGGGGCGGCGGGTGGAGGTGCCGTTGGAACGCATCTCCCCCTATCTGATCCAGGCCACCATCGCCACAGAGGACGCCAATTTCTACACCCATGCCGGGGTGGACCCGGTGGCCCTGTTGCGGCTGATCTATTATGCCATCCTGGAGCGGGACTTTGTCTCCGGCGGCTCCACCATCACCCAGCAGTTGGTCAAGCGGCTCTTCCTCACCCCGGAGCAGACCCTGACCCGCAAGGTGAAGGAGGGCATTCTGGCCGCCGAGATCACCCGGCGCTATGACAAAGATGAGATTTTGGAGATCTACCTCAACGAGCTTTTCTACGGCAGCTTCGCCTATGGCATTGACGCCGCCGCGGAGACCTATTTTGGCAAAGATGTGGCAGAGTTGAGCCTGGCCGAGGCGGCCCTGTTGGCCGGTCTGCCCCAACTCCCCGCCTATTACGACCCCTATACCTATCCCGACCGGGCCAAGACCCGCCAAGGGGTGGTGTTGGGGCTGATGGTGGAGAACGGGGACATCACCCAGGCCCAGGCGGACGGGGCGTGGGACGAGCCGTTGCTCTACATCCCCCTGGCCTTTGACCTCAAGGCCCCCCACTTTACCCTGCTGGTGCGCCAACAACTGGAGAGCCTGTTGGGGCCGGACGCCCTCTATCGGGCCGGGCTGGAAGTGACTACGAGCCTGGATCCCAAGTTTCAGGCCGAGGCCGAGCGCATCGTGGCCGAGCAGGTGGCGGCCCTGGCGGATCGCAACGTCTCCAACGGCGCGCTGGTGGCCATGAACCCGACCACCGGGGAGATCCTGGCTTTGGTGGGCAGCGCGGACTTCAACAACGTGGAGATCGACGGCCAGGTCAACATGGCCCTCACACCCCGGCAGCCGGGTAGCTCCACCAAGCCCTTTGTCTACCTCTCCGCCTTCGAGCAGCCGGACAAACCCCTGGCCCAGCGCTGGACCCCCGGCACCCTGGTGGCTGATGTGGAAAGTCCCTTCCCCGACGGCGTCAACCCTGACTATGTGCCCAAAAATTATGATGAAAAAGAGCATGGCATTGTCACCGTGGGGACGGCCCTGGCCAATAGTTTCAACATCCCCGCCGTGCGGGCGCTGCAAGCCGTGGGCCTGCCCTATTACATGCAGCGTCTGCGAGACCTGGGCATTACTACCTTGGCGGAGGAGGGCGACTATGGCCTCAGCCTCTCCTTGGGCGGGGCGGAGGTGCCTTTGCTGGAATTGACCGGGGCCTTTGCCGTTCTGGCCAATGGGGGGCTGCGCCAGCCGCCGGTTGCCATCATCCAAATTGCGGACAACACGGGCAACGTGATCTGCCAACTGGGCAGCGCCACCCCCTGCCAGATCGCTGATGCCACCGCCGGTCGCCAAGTGATCGACCCGGTGGACGCCTTTCTGATCACCGACATGCTGAGGGACAACGACGCCCGCACCCCCACCTTTGGGGCCAATTCCGCCCTCAACCTGGGGCGGCCCGCCGCGGCCAAGACCGGCACCACCAACGACTATCGGGACAACCTGACCGTGGGCTACACCCCCCAGATCGTCACCGGGGTGTGGGTGGGCAACGCGGACAACACACCCATGCGCAACGTCTCCGGCGTGGCCGGGGCCGGTCCGATCTGGAATTTGTTTATGAAATCCGCCCTGGCGGATCAACCTGTGGTGGATTTCGTCCCGCCGGCTGGGGTGGAGTTGGTGGAAGTCTGCGCGGACACGGGCACCCGGCCCTCCGCGGCCTGTCCGGCCAAGACCCAACACTGGTTCGCCGTGGACCGCCCCCCCCTGCCCCCGGAAGCGGACCTGTGGCAGATAATCCGCATCGACAAGGTGACGGGCAAACTGGCCACCGAGTTCACCCCGGCAGAGCAGGTGGAGGAGAAGCCGTTCAAGCTCTATCCGCCCGAATATCGGGAATGGGCCGAGCAGAACGGCATCGCCCAGCCGCCCACGGAGGCCAGCGATCTCTTCACCTTTGCGCCCGTGGTGAACATCCAACAGCCTCTTGAGGGCGCGGCCGTGGCGGGCATCGTGCAGGTCGTGGGCAGTGCGGACGTTTCCAGCTTTGCCAGCTATGAACTGCAATACGGCATCAGCCACGACCCCGGCGCGTTCAGCGCCGCCATTTGGGGACCGGTCGGTACGCCCGTGCGGGACAACGTCCTGGGCCAGTGGGACACGCGAACGCTGACCAACGGTCCCCACACCCTGCGGGTCCTCGTGCGAGACAGCTTCGGCACCCAAGTCGAAAGCCGGGTGCGGGTAACGGTCAACAACCCCACGCCCACAGAGATCGCGCCGACCTTTACGCCGACATGGACACCTGTGCCTGTGGAAGAAGTGCCTGCCACGCCCACGCCGCTTCTGGGGATTTATCCGCCGCCGTTGGAGATCTTGGTGACGCCGACGCCGGGAGGGTGAGAAACTTACGCATAAAGCACTATGAGCAAAAACGGAGCAGATGTCATGGGTAATACCGAACGTGCAACACTTGAATCACGACTGAGTTTTTTGATACAGGCGGTGGGATGGCAGGATGATTTGCTGCAATCCTATCGGATTTTACATCTGACTTTTCAGTCAATTCTGTTGGCAATTGGCATTGGGTTAGCTGTGGCCGTGATAACGGCTACTCAGGCAATACCTGGAACAATTTTGTTGGCCGTACTTTCCCTACTGCTGTTTTTTCAAGTGATGACATCTCGAGGATTCGAGCAGATCATTAAACACCGTGGCAAAGACGTGAATTTTTGGCACAAGGAAGTGATTTGGGCGGAAAGAGTTCTTCCACCAGATCTCAGATATTTCACGCAGTTCAAAGTTTTTCAGAAATTACACAGAAGTGATCTTAGCTATCTTCGTCAAAAATTTCTCAGCCCCACTGAAATCGAAACGATTGCGCAAGAGGATATTGACCTTCTGATTGAAAAGGGGATGGGGCACACCAGACATGTGGTAGATGTGCGGCTGTTTAGAGGGATAACGGTGGTATGGATATTAATCACTTTTGCGAGTGGGATTGCTTTTGCGATACATCAATTTGAAGTTATTTTGTGATACAATGATAGACATTCTCTCGTTCGGTATATAGTGATGAAATGAGGTGGAGACTTGAAATTTCTTGTTACAGGTGGAGCCGGATTTGTAGGTTCACATCTTGTTGAGCAACTTGTACATGATCCTGCTGCTGAAGTGAAAATTTACGACTCATATCCACATCAGAGATATTTCGATTTCCACTTACAAGATTACGAAGTAGTCTCAGGGGATATTTTGGACAGTGAATTGGTTAACCAAGCATGCCATGGCATTGATGTTGTTTTTCATTTGGCGGGTGCTGTTGGCACAGATTATCTAATCAAGGATCCCCAAAGAGCCGTGGAAACGAACATTATTGGTACTCTGAACATACTGGAGGCTGCAAGAGCCAATTCGGCAAAAGTAGTGTATCTTTCGTTGCTCCCTGACTGGCTCAATCCATACATGATCACAAAGAATACGGCAACTCAGTTCTGCCAGATGTATAGGAATGAATTTGGTCTCCCCATTATTGTGTTCCGTGCCAGCCACATATATGGGAAGCGCCAAAAATGGCATCCCGTAAAGAAAGCGGTTCCAAATTTCATCCGCTCCGCACTGGCTGATAGCGACATTTCAATTTTCGGAACGGGTGAACAGTTGATGGATTTGATTTATGTCAACGATGCAGCAAGTGCCATGATTAACTGCTTGAAGATGCCTGATGCATGGGGGAAGGTAATCGAACTGGGTAGCGGTATTGGTATTACTGTACGCGAATTGGCATTGAAGATTATCGATCTTTCGTCCAGCAAATCTCAGTTAGAATATATTGGAGCAAGGCCTGGAGAGCCAGTCAGTAAGGACGCATTTGTACCAGCAGACATTCATCAATTAAGTAATCTCATCGGCAACTACTTAGATACCTCACTAGAATATGGATTGCAGCAGACGATTCAGTGGTACATGAATAACTGGTCAGAAATTGAACCAACGGCTTTCAATGGAAGCGTGGGAATCACACAATAATCAGGGAGGATTATCATGACTGATAGAACCCATGAACCAGCTATGCCACAACATCTAATTGAAGAATATAAGTTGTGTTCATCTCGTGCAGACAACTATAGTACCTTGATTTGGCAGTTGGTTACGATTTTACTTACCATAAGTGTTGGTGGGGTTGCCGTAGTCGTCCAATTTGATAACCATCAGGTTGAAAACTACTACTCAGTATTCGTTTTAGCTTCCACAGCTTACTTCCTTCTGCGTTGGTGGAATCAGGTTGCTAATCGATGGAATGCATATATTGGTGTATGGTATTTTCGGATGAAAGAGATTGAATCTGAATTCCATATGTGGGGAAATCGATACATCGACTTGCTTGATATTTCTGTTGCAGGCAAAACAGGAAAACTTTCCGAAGAGGAAATCCAGCGAACAGACATGCTTCGCGAGAAAGGCCTTGTAAAGGATTATGCAACGAAAAGTATCCAAAAACTGCGCATAAGACTGGTATTTACAGTGATCTCAGCTTGGATCATTCTTCTCGCCAGAGAAGGGGTCTTGACCTATACGACTCTTTGTAATGTTGGATGTGATCAGCAGAGTGTCCTCTTGCAGCTAGTAAGTCCATTCGTTCTCTTTGTAGTCTTCTATTTGGTGGTCATTTTTTATGAAGATCGACCTTCTAGATAGTTCGTCTCTCGTCGCCTATCTAAGAGCCTGTTTAATGATTCGTCTCTGTACTCTTTGGTAGCGTTCGGGGCCTCTGTGCGATTTTGCGAGGCTACCCAGGAGAAAGGTTCGGTAAGAGCCTGTTTAGTGATTCAGGTGTTCGGCACGGATTTCGAGCCAGCGATCCGATTGAGGCGTTGCAGATAGCCGAGGAGATTATCAAAGCATGGTATCGGAAAAACAGGTAGTTGTTGGTGATGTTCTAAAAATCCATAACTGGTACGGGGTCGTCCTCGAGGTCCATCGGGACAGCGCAACCGGGGATGTGTCCGTTTTGCGCGTACAGACCACCCGAAACGTGCTGCGTGGCTATGGCCCGGAATATATCGACATTCGCATGAACCCCGAAGCCGTCGAGATCGGGACGATGGACGAATTGGTCCGAGATCTGGAAGATCGAAAGCAGTTGAGCATACGCCTGGAACAGCAGATGTTACAAGCTGTCGCCCCGGTGTCTATAATGGAGCCTAGTTGAATGAACAAACCCCAAGTCGCCCTCGAATCCACCGTCATCTCCCACGGCCTGCCCTACCCGCAGAATGTGGAATTGGCCACAGAGATGGAACAGATCGTCCGCGCCCACGGCGCGGAGCCGCGCACCGTAGGCATCATCGCCGGGGAGCTGGTGGCGGGGCTGTCCGCGCAGCAGATCATGCACTTGGCCACGGCATCGGATGTGCGCAAGGTGAGTCGGCGGGATCTGCCCATTGTGGTGGCCCGCAAGCTGGATGGGGCGACGACCGTGGCCACCACCATGTGGATCGCCCACCGCTTCGGCATCCAGGTCTTCGCCACGGGGGGGATCGGCGGGGTGCATCGGGGGGACGGCCACGGCACCAGCTCGGATGTGAGCGCGGATCTCCAGGAGTTGGCCCAGACGCCGGTGATTGTGGTCTGCGCCGGGGCCAAGGCGATTTTGGACCTGCCCGCCACGTTGGAATATCTGGAAACCCACGGCGTCACCGTGGTCGGTTACGGCACGGATGACTATCCGGCCTTTTACAGCCGGTCCAGCGGTCTGCCTGTGGATGTGCGCTGCGACACGCCGGACCAGGTGGCGGATCTGTGGCGGGCCAAGCAAGCCCTGGGGCTGCCCGGCGGCCTGTTGGTGAATGTCCCCATCCCGGCTGAGGCCGAGATCCCCGCCGCCGAGATCGAACCGGCCATCACCCAGGCCGTGGCCGAGGCCGCGGCCCAGGGGCTGCGCTCCGCCGAGGTGACGCCCTTCCTGCTCACCCGCATTGCCCAACTGACCGGGGAGCGCAGTTTGCGGGCCAATTTGGCCCTGCTTAAAAACAACGCCTTGGTCGCCGCCCAGATCGCTGTGTCGTTGTCGGACGCTTAATCTCACCACAAAGAACACAAAGAACACAAAGAAAAAGAGCTGGGGGAGGAAAGCTTTCCTCCCCCAGCTCTTTTTCTTACTCGACACTCACTACTCGACACTCATGACTCGTTACGCAAAACCCAGCAGTTTCTCATAATCCTTGCGGTCCAAAACTTCTGTTTCCAGCAAGGTTTCGGCCAGGATATGCAGTTTGTCTATGTTTTCCCGCAGGACGGTGAGGGAGCGATCGTAGGCTGCGTCTACAATGCGGCGCACTTCCCGGTCGATGGAGCGGGCCATGTCTTCGCTATAGCTGCGCTGTTCGCCGATCTCCATGCCCATGAAGGGGTTGTGGTCGCCGGAATTGAGCTGTACCGGCCCCAGGAGGTCGCTCATGCCATAGCGGGTGACCATAGCCTTGGCCAGCCGGGTGACCCGTTCCAAGTCGCTGGATGCGCCGTTGGTGACTTCGTCAAAGATGATCTGCTCGGCAGCCCGTCCGCCCAACAGCCCGGCGATTTCGGCCTCTAGCTGGGCCCGGCTGTCCAGGGTGCGCTCTTCTTCGGGGATGGGCAGAACGTAGCCCAAGGCCTGGCCCCGGCTGACGATGCTGATCTTGTTGACGGCCTGGGTGTGGCTCAATTTGGACATCACAATGGCGTGGCCGGCCTCGTGGAAAGCCACCACCCGGCGCTCGTCGTCGCTGAGGATACGGCTCTTGCGGGTCGGGCCGGCGATGATGCGCTCAATGGATTCCATCATTTCGTCCATGCCGATGGCCCGTTTGTTGCGCCGGGCCGCTAAAATGGCCGATTCGTTGAGCAGGTTTTCCAGATCAGCGCCCACCATGCCGGGGGTTTGGCCAGCGATCACGGCCAGATCCACATCGGCGGACATGGGTTTGCCCCGGGCGTGGACATTCAAAATGGCCTCGCGGCCCTTGCGGTCCGGGCGATCCACCACCACCTTGCGGTCAAAACGACCGGGGCGCAGCAGGGCCGGATCCAGGATGTCCGGGCGGTTGGTGGCGGCGATCACGATGACGTTGGTCTCGCTGTCGAAGCCATCCATCTCCACCAGGATCTGGTTGAGGGTCTGCTCCCGCTCGTCGTTGCCGCCGCCCATGCCCGCGCCCCGGTGGCGACCTACGGCGTCGATCTCATCCACAAAGATGATGCAGGGGGCGGCCTTTTTGGCCTGCTCGAAGAGATCCCGCACCCGACTGGCCCCCACGCCCACAAACATTTCCACAAATTCCGACCCAGAGGCGCTGAAGAAAGGCACCCCGGCCTCACCGGCCACGGCCTTGGCCAGCAGGGTCTTGCCCGTGCCGGGGGAGCCGATCATGAGTACGCCCTTGGGGATACGGGCACCCAGGGCCGCAAACTTTTCCGGCTCCTTGAGGAATTCCACCACCTCTTCCAACTCCTGTTTGGCCTCTTCCAGCCCGGCCACATCGTCAAAGGAGATGCTGGGCCGGTCGGCCTCGTCCATCTTGCGGGCCTTGGTGCGGCCAAATTGCATGGCCCGGTTGGGGCCAGCCCCCCCGGCCTGGCGCATGATCACCAGGAAAAAGCCGAAGATCAAAATCATGGGCAACAGCATGATCAGCCAGCCAAAGATGGTGTTGGTGCTGGACGGTGTGCGCACATCGATGGTGACTTTGCTCAATTGTTGGTCGGTCACACCGAAGCGGCCCAGGGTTTCCAGCATTCCTGTGTCGGTCTCCTTGCGGCTGCGCAGTTCTGTACCGTCGTTCAGGGTGACAAAGACCTCTTCTCCCTGCACGGCCAGGGTGCGCACACTCCCCTTCTGGATATGTTGGGCCACCAGATTGATGCCAACTTCGCTACCCGTCTCGGTGGTCCCTTGGGCAAAATAGCGGAAACCGACCAACATCAGCACCGCGATCAAGATCCAAACCCAACTGCGGTTCAGCATTTCCCGCAAGCGCTGGGTGGAATCCTGATCGTCTTTGGGCGGTTCGGGTCGCTTTTGGTCTGGCTTTTTGTCTTTTTGTTCTGCCATGGTTCATTTGTCCTGATATAGGTAGATAAAAGTTCGGGCAGGCCACTGGGTCAACAGCGCCTGCCCCGGTTGAGCAAGAGTATAGGGGAAACCACCGCCCTTTTCCGTAAGCTGGCTCATTATCGTCAGTGTCAGCCGATCTGGTCCAGAACGGATTGAATGCTGACCCCCACACAATGGGTCAACGCCCGGTGGATATGGGGTTTGTCGGCGGAAAAACGCTTGTCCGGGCACGAAGCCTCGTCGGGCTTGTCGCTCATGGAGATGACCAGACAGCCCTGTTTTTTGAGCCACAGGGCGGCTTCTCGCACCTCCTGGGTGATGGTGATCTCCTCGGCCATGCGCTGGGTCATGGGGAGGTCGTCAGGCAGGTTGTTCATGTGGGCCAGGGTGGCCAGGAATTCTTCCCGGCGGAAGCGTTTGAAGGGGGTGGGATCCCCATTCTGCACGCTGGTGAGGACGGCTTCATGGGCCTGACGCAGATCCTCGTTGGCGCAACTGCCATTCTTGATCCGCACCTCGATCCAGCGGATAAAGTGTTCAAAGCTGCGCAGGCTGTTTGTTTCAACTTCTCCAATTACTTCGTCCAGGGTAGCCACACAGCCGTTGATCACCATGCAGATATAGCCTAAATAATCCTGGTTATCCCCGGTCAACACATGGAAGCGGGGCTGGTTGAGAATGTTGTAATCATTCTCGAAGGCGATCTGATCAAAGTTGTCGCCCAGAACGGAGTGCATGGTGTGAAAGATACCACTGAGCCGGGCCTTGTCGATGGCCTTGTCGTTGCGACCGCGGGCACCGATGGCCGTTTTGTCCAGATCCAGCACCACCGCGGTGGTATGATCCAGCTTGAAGCCTTGGCTGCGCAGAGCGCTCAACCATTCCCCGGCATGAGACCAACGATTGGCCACCACCACATCTTCCACGTTGCTTAAATCGATCCTGGGAGCCACATCCGCCTGCTCGTCCACGATCAAACAAGAGCCACGCCATCCGCTGCGGCTGATTATGTTGCGGAAGGCCTGTCCATCCCCAGAGAGGGTATCACCCACAAAGAGCAGTTCCCGGATCTGATCGGGCCGGCGCAGCACCGCGTGGATCTGATCCAAAAACCAGATGGCGGCCTTGGCATAATCTCGATCCAGTTTGCGGGGAATGTCGGTGGCATGGATGCCCATCTGAAAGCGGGCACGCTTGAGGCCCTGCACTCGGTTGTCAAGGGGTTCCAGGCTGCGATAGATCACCCAGTCATCCACAAGTTCAGCCAAATTTGAAAGACCAAAATCGTTCAAGATCACAGACTCACTTTCTGTCTGAGTTGCTGCTTTAGGTGTGGTTGTCTTGGAAGTGATAGTCACGGTTTACCTCGGGCTTCAATCACAGAGAATTTGGCCACGTACCGGGGGTATCTGAGCGCTAGGGTCTGGACGACGCCTCTTGGCTGGACACCCATTGTCCCTTTTTCTTCAGTTGCGACCCTTAGTATAGGACAAAATGACTATCCTGACAATCATTGTACCTGTTGCACAAAAAAATATCGAGTATCGAGTATTGTGTGGTAGGGGTGGCAGGTTGCGCCCCACGAAATACTCGATACTCGCTGCTTTATTTCGCCAGCTCCGCCGCTTCCGCCCCCAAGTAGCCCTGGGCGAGCATGAGTTCGGCGTTGAGCAGGCTGCCCCCCGCCGCGCCGCGGATGGTGTTGTGGCCCAGAACCAGGAACTTCCAGTCGAAGAGGGGGTCTTCCCGCAGACGGCCCACCACCGTGGCCATGCCGGGGATGGTACCGGCCAGTCGATCCAGCCGAGGCTGGGGCCGATCCTGGGCTGGGTTGTAGATCACCGGGGGCTGGGGTGCGCTGGGCAAGCCCATGCGCTGGGCCAGGGGGGCATAGTCGGCCCAAGTCTCCAGAATTTGCTCACGGGTGGGCTTGTCTCGGAACTCTACGCTGACCGCCTCCAGATGGCCGTTGCGCACGGGAACCCGGTTGCAATGGGCGCTGATACGCAGGGGGGCCGGGCGGATGCCGTTGCCGTCAAAGGTGCCCAACAGCTTTTGCGGCTCCCGGTTCTCCATCTTGTCCTCTTCTTTGCCGATGTAGGGCACCACGTTGTCCATGATATCCATGCTGCTGACGCCGGGATAGCCAGCCCCGCTGATGGCCTGCATGGTCACAACGAAGAGCTTCTCCACGCCAAAACGCACATGCAACGGGTGCAAGGCGCTGACCAGATGGGTGGTGCTGCAATTGGGATTGGTGACGATAAAGCCCTTGTCCCAGCCCCGGTTGCGCCGCTGGATGGGGAGTAGAGCCAGATGCTCCGGGTTGACTTCCGGGATCAGCAGAGGCACATCCACGTCATAGCGGAAGGCCCCGGCATTGCTGCACACCCCATAGCCAGCCGCGGCCAGCTTCTCTTCGCTCTCACGGGCCGCGTCGCTGGGCAGGGCGCTGAAGACCACCTGGCAGTCGATGCCCGGCTCGCCCAGTTGCAGGATCACATCCCGCAGGTGGGCGGGCATCTCTCCCCGCAGAATCCAGTTGCACGCATCCGCATACCGCTTGCCCGCGCTGCGTTCCGACGCGCACAACGCCGTGATCTCAAACCAGGGATGGCCCTGGAGCATCTGCACAAAGCGCTGGCCGACGGCTCCCGTCGCGCCCAACACGCCTACTTTGACTTTGTTCATGATATGTCTCCGATTAAGGTTGATATCGAGTATCGTGTATCGAGTATTGAACGTGGTCAACGAACGGATCTCCATCAAAGTCGATCCGTCGTCAACCACGCTAAATACTCGATACACGATACTCGATAGTTTCTATGTAAACGCCAACTCCACCACATCGCTCAACACGCCAGCGGCAGTGGCATCCACCCCAGCGCCCCGGCCTTGGATGACCAGGGGGTTGGGCGTATACCAATGACTGGTGATCTCCACCAGATTGTCCGTGCCGGAGAGACGGCCAAGGGGGCTGTCCGCAGGCACAAAGGCCGGGCCGACCCGACATTTGCCCTCCGCCACCGTGGCGGCGAAGCGCAGAACGCTCTCCTGGGCCTCGGCCTCCGCCACCTGCTCTTGGAAAGAGGCGTCCAAGGTGGGCAGGGCGGCCATGAAGGCCTCCACCGACAGCTCGTCCATGTGGGGCGGATAGAGGCCGACGATCTCCACGTCCCCCATGTCCAGTTTCCAGCCCATGCCCCGGGCCAGGATCAGGGCCTTGCGGGCCACATCCACGCCCCCCAGGTCGTCTCGGGCATCCGGCTCAGTGTAACCAAGCGCAAAGGCCTCTTTCACGATCTCGCTGAACGGCCGCCCCTCTTCCAGCCCGGTCATCACATAGCCCAGGGTGCCGCTGAAGGTGCCGGTGATGCGGCTGATGGCATCTCCGCTGGCCACCAACCGGTTGAGGGTGGCGATCACGGGCAGGCCGGCGCCCACCGTAGTCTCCCAGCGGCTTTGGGCCAGGCTGCGGGTGCTGCGGCCCGCAAAGTTGCCCCGCTGATCTGTGACGCCGGCTCTAGTGAGCCGGTCGTATGCCTCCTGATCTGCGGTTAAGGGTTTTTTATTGGCCAAAACGACCTTGTACTGCCGGTTGAGGGCATAGATCAGGGCCGGGATGGTGCGCTCCGTGGCCGAGCAATCCACCACAATGGTGCCGCGCAGACCGGAGATGTCCACCAGATCCACAGCATCGTTCATGGGCGCGCCCAACTCGTGGCTGCGCAAGGATTTGCCCGCCTGCTTGTGGGCCAGGATGCCGGCCAGGGTCTCATCGTTCAGCCCGCCATAGGGTTCGGTGACGGCCCCGCTGCTGTCCGCCAGGGCCAAGATGCGCAGATGCAGGCCATATTCCTCGGCGTGAAAATCCCGCTGCGCCAAAATCTGCCGCAACAACCCACTGCCCACACCGCCCACGCCCAATAAGATGATCGGAATTTCCCGCATGATGTCTCCTTGAGGGGATTGGGGATTGGGGATTAGGGATTGGGGGTTGGGTGGAATTGACCCCAATCCCCAATCCCTAATCCCTAACCCCCAATCCCCTATTCCCCCGTAAAAAGTTGATCCAATTCGAAGGCCTGATGGATGACCCGCACGGCTTCGTCGGCATCGCCTTCGGTGACGACCAGGCTGATGTTGGCCTCGCTGGCCCCTTGGGCAATGGCGATCACGTTGATGCTGGTGGTGCCCAGGGCGCTGAAGAGGCGACCGGCGATCCCCGGCGTGCCCTTCATGCCGCTGCCCACCACGGCCACGATCACAATATCCGGGTGCTGGGAGATCTCGTCGATATAGCGGCGCTCGATTTCCCGCTCAAATTCGATTTGGAGTGCCTCCGCCACGGCCACGGCGGAGGATTGGGGCACCACAAAGCAGATGCTCTGCTCGCTGCTGCTCTGGCTGATCATGAGTACGTTGGCCTGATGCCGGGCCACGCTGGCAAAGGTGCGGGCCGCGATCCCCGGCACGCCCATCATGCCCCGCCCGGCCACGGTGATCATGTTCATCTTGCGAATCGCTGTGATGGCCTTGACCCCGACGATCTTGGGGCCGCTGCTCTTGTCCGGGGTGACGATGCGGGTACCCGGATGGCTGGGCTCGAAGGTGTTGAGTACCCGCACGGGGATGCCCTTGCGCACAGCCGGTGTGGTGGTCTTGGGATGCAGGACCTTGGCCCCGTAATAGGCCAGCTCCGCCACCTCTTCATAGCTCAATTCGGGCAGGGTGCGGGCGTTGGCCACCACCCGGGGATCCGCGGTCAACACGCCGTTGACATCGGTCCAGATCTGGATCTCGTCCGTGTCGATGGCCGCTCCGATGATGGCGGCGGAATAGTCCGAGCCGCCCCGGCCCAGGGTGGTGGGGATGCCCTTGCGGGTGGCCCCCACAAAACCGGTAATCACCGGGACCACGCCGCTCTCGATCATGGGCAGCAACCGCTCTCGGCAGCGCCGCTCGGTCAGGTCCATGATGGGTTCCGCGCCATCATGCACATCGTCGGTGATGATCAGCTCACCGGCGTCCACAAATTGGGCTTGGAGACCCTTGGCCCGCAACACCCCGGCCAGCAGGGGCGCTGCCAGCCGCTCCCCCATGCCGCTGACCACGTCCAGCCCTCGGGCGGTCAACTCACCCAGCACGGCGATGCTGCGGCACAGGCGCTCAAATTCCCGCAGACGGTCGTCGAAGAGGCGGCCCAGGGCGGCCCGCTCCACGCCGTCTTCGATCAGTTGGCCTGCCACCAGTTGATGTTTGACCAGCAGCGTGCTGCGGGCCTCGTGATAGGGGGCCTCGTCCCCGGCGGCCGCGGCTTTGGCGGCGTCGATCAGGGTGTTGGTTACCCCGCTCATGGCGCTGGTGACCACGACCACGCCGGGGCGGCCCAATTGATTTTGGCTCTCCACCGCGGCGGCCACAATTTCGGCCACCTGGGCAAAAGCATCAGTCTTGCCGACGGACGTACCGCCGAATTTCATGGTAATCATGGGAAAAACCCTCGATATTTTAGATTTTGGATTGTTGACTTTAGATTGGACGACGCAGAAGTGGGCAATTCATTGTCCATTGTGCATTGTCCATTGTGCATTGCCCTCAATTATGCCCTAAGCCTTTTCCAGCACAAAAACGGCTGTGGTGGCTCGTAGGTTCTTGAGTTTGCGCACATGAATGCGCCGTTTTTTAGACAGATAGGCCTGTTCGCCGATGTGGATGCCGATTTGGGGGCAGAACTGGGCAAAGTCGGTGACGGTGACGGCCTGCCAGCGGGGGCTTTGGTGCCAGGCCTGGCCCAGATCCGCGGCCACGGGGATGCGCCCGGTGAGCAGCAGATTGAGCCGGTGCCGCCAATAGCCCCAATTGGGCAAGCTGACGATGGCCCGTTGCCCCACCCGCAACATCTCCAACAGGATCTTGCCTGGATCGTCCAAAAAAGGCAAAGTTTGGCTGAGGACCACATAGTCGAAGCTCTGGTTGGGGTAGTCGGCCAGCCCTTCCTGCAAGTTGCCCTGGCGCACGCTCAACCCCCGGCGCACACAGACCAGCACCCCTTCCTCGCTCAACTCAATCCCCCGGCCCTTGACCTGGCGCTGGTGGATCAGATAGTCCAACAACAACCCATCACCACAGCCCAGATCCAGCACCTTGCTGCCCGTGGGGATCATCTCCACAATGGCGGCCAGATCCGGCCGGTTGGCGATCTCGGAGATTGGGAGATTGGGAGATTGGGTCATGAGTACGCTCCCCTTACCAATAACTCCTGCTCCTTCTCTCCCCGCCTCTCTGTCTCCCAATCTCCCAATCTCCCAATCTCAACCCGCTCTTCCCGGGCCAAGCGGTCCAGGAAGCTGCCCAGGAGTCGGGTCATGGTTTCCACTTCCAGCAGGAAGGCATCGTGGCCCCAACTGCTTTCGATGTCCAGATAGGTGACATCGGCGTCGGCTGCGGTCAAGGCGCTGACCAATTCTTTGCTGTGATAGCTGGGGTAGAGCCAATCGCTGGTGAAGCTGACCACCAGGAATTTCACATGTTCGCTGTTGGCAAAGGCCGCGGCCAGGGAGCCGGAGGGCTGGGTGAGGTCGAAATAGTCCATCGCCTTGGTGACATAAAGATAGCTGTTGGCGTCAAAGCGGCGGGTGAAGTTGTTGCCGTTGTATTTGAGATAGCTCTCCACCTCAAACTCGGTCTGAAATTCGTAGCCGTAGCGCTCTCTGGCCTGAAGACGGCGGCCAAATTTGTGCTGCATGGACTTTTCGCTCAGATAGGTGATGTGGCCCACCATGCGGGCCACGGCCAGCCCGGCGTCCGGGCGCTTGCCGTTGGTGTAATAGTCCCCGTGGTTCCAACTGGGGTCGGCGTAGATGGCTTGGCGGCCCACTTCGCTGAAGGCGATGAGCATGGGGCTGTGCCGGGCCGTGGTGGCCAGGGGAATCACAGCCTTGATGCGCTGGGGATGGTGGGCGGCCCATTCCAGCACCTGCATGCCGCCCATGGATCCCCCGGCCACGCACAACAGCCGGTCGATGCCCAGGTGATCGATCAGCTTGACCTGTGCCCGCACCATGTCGCCGATGGTGACCACGGGGAAGTTGAGGCCATAGGGTTCCCCCGTGGTCGGGTCCACACTGGCCGGGCCGGTGGAGCCGTAGCAGCTTCCGACCACGTTGCTGCAAACCACAAAAAAGCGATTCGTGTCAAACGCCTTCCCCGGCCCGATGGTGTCATCCCACCAGCCCGGCTTGTCCTCGTCCCCCACATGCACCCCGGCCGCGTGCTGGCTGCCGCTCAGGGCATGAACCACCAAAATGGCGTTGGACCGTTCGGCATTGAGGGTGCCATAGGTCTCGTAGGCCAACGTCACCGGGCTGAGGGTGGCCCCGCTTTCCAAACAAAAGGGTTCGTCCTTGGCAAAGGTGAAGGTCTGGCTCTCCACAAGGCCGACGGAGATGGGTGTGGTCATGGGTTCCTCTTTTTTATGAACGGGTGAGCGGGTGAACGGGTGAAGGGGTGAACCACGTTCATCACCCCCTCACCCGTTCACCCCTTCACCCCCTCAGCTTTCTATTTCGTCGCGACAGCCAGCGCCTGGTCCAAATCCCACAGAATATCCTCGATGTCCTCAAGGCCGATGCTCAGGCGGATGAAGTCCGGGGAGACCCCGGCGGTCACCAGTTCGCTCTCGGATAGCTGGCTGTGGGTGGTGCTGGCCGGGTGAATGGCCAAGCTCTTGGCGTCGCCCACGTTGGCCACATGGCTCAACAGCTTCAGGTTGTTGATGAAGGCCTTGCCGGCGTCCACACCGCCCACGATGCCAAAACCCATGATGGCCCCCGCACCCTTGGGCAGATATTTCTTGGCTCGATCATAGTCCTTGTGGCTGGGCAGGCTGGGGTGGCTGACCCATTTGACCGCGGTGTGGCTTTCCAAGAACTGGGCCACCCGCTGGGCGTTGGACACATGCCGCTCCATGCGCAGGCTCAGGGTCTCGACGCCCTGGATGGTGGCCCAGGCGTTGAAGGGGGCCTGGCAGGCACCGATGTCCCGCAGGGTCTGCACGCGAGCCTTGATGGCGAAGGGGGGCAGGCCCATCCCGGCCAGGTCCGCGTAGACCAGCCCGTTGTAGCTGGGGTCCGGCGTGGTGAAGTTGTCGAAGCGGCCACTGGTCCAGTCAAAGTTGTTGCCATCCACCATGATGCCGCCGATGGTGGTGCCGTGGCCGCCCAGGAACTTGGTGGTGCTGTGGAGAATGATGTTGGCCCCATGCTCGAAGGGGCGGCACAGATAGGGCGTGGCAAAAGTGTTGTCGATCATCAACGGGATGTTGTGGGCCTTGGCGATGGCCGAGACCTCTTCGAAGGGGAAGACGGTGATGTCCGGGTTGCCCAGGGTTTCGCCATAAATGATCTTGGTGTTGGGGCGGATGGCGGCTTCAAAAGAGGCCGGGTCGTTGGGGTCCACAAAGGTGACTTCAATCCCCATGCGGGGGAAGGTATAGTTGAACTGGTTATACGTGCCGCCGTACAACCGGCTGCTGGCCACGATGTGATCCCCGGCGCTGCACAGGGTGAGGATGGCCATAGTCTGCGCGCCATGTCCGCTGCTGGCGGCCACGGCGGCCGCGCCCCCTTCCAGGCTAGCGACGCGCTGTTCCAACACGTCCGTGGTGGGGTTCATGATGCGGGTGTAGATGTTGCCAAACTCCTTCAATGCGAAGAGGTTGGCGGCGTGGTCCGTGTTGTCGAACTGGAAGCTGGTGGTCTGATAGATGGGCACGCCCCGGCTGCCCGTGGCCGGGTCCGGGCTTTGGCCGGCATGGAGTTGACGGGTGCTAAAGCCGAATTGATGGTCAGTCATGGTTGATTCTCTCCCAAGAATTGGTGGTTGGTTGTGTTGGTTTACAGGTGTTGAGATTAGGTGTTGAGATTAGGTGTTGAGATTAGGTGATTGGGAGATTAAGAGATTGTCCGCGGCAAATCTCCTAATCGCCCAATCTCTCAATCTCTGTTCTCCTTACTAAATTCGCCACGAAGACAGAAAGCACACCAAGAAACCTCTTCCCATCTTCGTGGCTACATACACTTTCTACGCCCCCACGGCATCACTTTTGTCATAAAAAATACCCCCTCATCTGCGGAAGATGAGGGGGTAGACGGTTGCGGGGTGCGGTTTCCTGGTACAAAAAATCCCCAAAACTATCAAAAGTTGGGGAGGAGTCAGGAAAAGCGATCCATCTCCTCTC
>JAGNDO010000023.1:61207-67197 GCA_018003515.1 Caldilineaceae bacterium | reverse complement strand
TTGCGGCTCAAAAATTCTGCGTGCCACGCCTCGCTGGCCTGCATGGTTGTGGCCAAAGCCAAGGCCGCCTCGCCCTCTTGGCGCAGTTGGTCAAGCTGTTGCAGCATATCGCTCATGATCGATCTCCGAATTTGAAACTGATGCGGTTGGAGGATTAGGCGATTGAGAGATTAGGAGATTCGGCGATTGTGGACACAACCAATCTCCTAATCTCTCAATCGCCCAATCTCACCGCCCCGCAACACGCCGAATTGTTCAAACAAAACACCTCGTCATCATACCCTGACGAGGTGTTCGTATCTTATGCCAAAGCATGGGGGATGTCAAAAGGGCAGCGGTTAGCTGGTGGCTGGTGGCTGGTGGCTTTGTGGGTTGAGGCCTTGTGGACTCGTATCCCTCCGCTACCAACCACCAGCCATCAGCCACCAGCCACCAGCCACCAGCTAGCTCCCCCACCCCACCATCTGCTCGCCCTGATAGCGGTATTCCAAGGGCACGGTGACGGGGAGTTGGCGCTGGTTGCCGCCGTCCGCATCCATCACCCACAGCCCCCAGACGCCGTTGGCCCGGTTGCTGAGGAAGACGATGTGCTGGCCATCAGGACTCCACGCCGGGGTGACGCTGCTGGATTGGCCGTCCGGGATCAGCGCCGGCCGGGTGAGGGCGACCAAGCCCGTGCCATCCGGGTTGAGGGCGAAGATCTCCCAGTGGCTGCCCTCCTGACGATGGGCCACAATGCGCCCGTAGTTGGCCTGCCAGGCCGGGTCGCGCAGCCCCCGCTCTGTGGTGAAGGCGTCCGTGGTGGCGTCCGGGCGGTCCGCGCTGATCTGAAGACCGCCGTTGCTCTCATAGACAATGGCCCCGCTACTGTTCCAATCCGGCGCGTAGGCCGTGATGAGAGAAGGGAGATCCCGATAATTCTCGCCATTTCGGTCCACCCGGGCCAGGCCGCGCCGATCCTGGTTGATTAGCGGAATGGACCCATTGGCCATGCCGGCTTGAATCAGCTGTTGCTGGCTGGGGGACAGGCTGCTGATAAAGCCCGGCATAGCACCCTCGGCAATGCAGCCGCCAAACCCCAGGTCATAGCAACGGGCTTGACCCGTCACCTGGCTAAAGACCACATAGCCGCTATCCGGGCTCCAAGACGGGGTACGCACCCCATTTCCGCCAAATATCTTTTTCTCCTGGCCGCCATCCACGCTGATGCGATAGACGCCCACATCGCCGCCCCCCCGCACAAAGGCCACTTCTCTGCCATTCGGGCTGATGGCGGGGTCCATGCCCGTGGTCAACCGGCGCAAGTTGCCCGTGGCCAGATTGTAGGCATAGATCTCCCCGCCGCTGCGGGTCTGGAAGACCAGGGTGCCTTGCAAGCCAGCCGGGGAAGCTGTGCCTCCGCTTGAAGCAGAAGCCGAGGCGGTCGTGTTCTCCACAACGGGGGCAACCGGGGCAGCCTGGCTGACCGGTGCGCTGCTGGTCTCGGTGGAGAGGGGGATGGCGGCAACGTCCCCCGACAAGGTCACCAGACCGGCGCTGACCCAGCCATAACCAGCGGAGGTTTTGGTCGTACTCACCCGCACCCAACTGAGGTCAGCATTGCGCCCCAAGACGGGCAACGCATCCCCGGCCAGGACGGTGGCGACCACGGGGTAGGTGACACCGGGACCGGCCCGCACGTTCAGCCCCACGGACTGCACCACGGCCAAGAGTTGGCCGGCGTCGGGCTGGGTGGCCGCTGTGGTGGCTGAGGTCGATGTGGCGGTCGGCGTGGGCGCTGCGGCCACGGATGCGGCTTCTGGTGTGGGTGTGGGTGGGGGGGTCGGCATCTCCGTGGGGGATGCGCCGACCACGGCCAGTCCTTCGCCGCCGAAGAGGGTGACGGCGTTGGCCGCCACCCAGCCGCTCACCCGATCATCCGTGGATGCGGCCAACCACCCGCCGTCCACCGAGCGTCCGGTGATGTTGAGCGTGGTACCGGCGGCCAAGGATTGAATGGCCGCCCCATTTGGGGTGGCGGCCAAAGTGGCCCCCCGTCCCCCCACGATCCCCAGGGCGGTGACTGCGGAGGCGGACTGGCTCAGGCTGGCCCGGTCAAGCGCCACGGTGGGGGATGGGGTAGGGGTGGGGGTGGCCGCCACGACCTGGCCTGGGGAACCCAGCACAGGGGTCGGGGTCAAGGTGAGGGCGGCGGCGATGGCCACTTGTTCGGGGAAGGCGGGGGTGTTTTGCACCGGGCGCACCACATCCGCAGGGATGGGGGTGGGCGAAACCAGGCCAGGACCACCACACCCGGTGACGACCGCCGCCAGGCCCACTACCCAAAAGATACGCATCGTTTTTGAAAAAACAGCTGGAAATTTCTTTTTTAAACCTAGCAACTGACGACTCCTAAAGCCTTGATTTTGCGCTACTCATAGCGTAGGGCATCGATAGGATTGAGACGGCTGGCCCGATAGGCGGGGTAGATGCCGAAGAGCAGACCGACCGCGGTGGAGAAGCCCACGGCGATAAAGACGGCGTTCAGCCCCACGCTGACGGCAAAATCCTCGGAGAAACTGCTGATGATTTGGGTGCCCACCGCGCCCAGCATGATGCCGATGATGCCGCCCATGACGGCCAAACTGATGGCCTCGATCAGGAATTGGCTGAGGATGTCTCCCCGTTTGGCCCCCACAGCCTTGCGCAGACCGATCTCCCGGGTGCGCTCGGTGACGCTGACCAGCATGATATTCATGATGCCGATGCCGCCCACCAAGAGGCTGATAAAGGCGATGGCCCCCAAGAAGACGGTCAGCGCGCCGATGATGTTGCCAAAGATGTTGATAAAGTCGGTCTGGCTGACCACGCTGAAGTCGTCGTCGTCCAGGAAGTTGATAGCGTGCTGCGCCCGCAAGATCTCCTCGATCTGGAGCTGGGCGGGGGGCATGGCCTCTTGGGTGCGGGCGGAGACATAGATCACGCTGACAAGATAGTCCCCGCTGACCGTCTTGCGTCGGAAGAGGCGGTCCTGGGCCGTGGTGAAGGGGACGTAGACCGTCTCGTCCGCGTTGCCAAAGCCGCCGCCGCCCTGGGGTTCCATCACCCCGATCACCCGGAAGACCAGGTTGTTGATCTTGATGCTCTGGCCGATGGGGTATTCGTTGGCCGTAAAGAGCCGCTTGAAGGCATCGCTACCGATCACGGCCACCCGGCTACGATTGTCCAGATCATCCTGGGAGATAAAGTCGCCCACGCTTACATTGGCGTTGCGCACGGTTGAATAGGTGGGCGTGGTTCCCTCAATGCTGGCGGTCAGGCTGTTGCCCCCCCGGCTCACCACGGCCCCACCGGTAGAGACCGGGGCCACTTCCAGAATGTCCGGGGCCTGGAAGGGATTGCCCAGGGCCTGGGCATCACTCAAGGTCAGGCTGGCTGCACGTCGGTTTTGGGGTGGCCCGTCGGTCACCTGGCCGGGGATCACAAAGAGCAGGTTGCTGCCGGCGCTGGTAAACTGGTTGGTGACATAGGTTTCCACCCCCTGGCCGGCGGAGATCAGGGTGATCACCGCGCCCACGCCGATGATGATGCCCAGCATGGTAAGGATGCTGCGCATTTTATTGGCGGCCAGGGCGCGCATGGCAATGCGCAGAGATTCGATTAGTTTCATAGGACTTTCACCGCCTCTCGCAAGGCTGCGGGGGAGTGGTCGATCAACCGTTCGTCCCGCTCCACCAGACCGTCCCGCACGTGGATCACCCGCTGGCAATAGTCGGCGGTCTCGGCGTCATGGGTGACAAAGATAATCGTCATCCCCTTCTCTCGGTTTAGATTTTGGAAGAGTTCCATGATCTCTTTGCTGGTCTTGGTGTCCAGGTTGCCGGTTGGCTCATCGGCCAGGATCATGGCTGGCCGGTTGATGAGGGCCCGGGCGATGGCCACCCGCTGTTGCTGGCCGCCGGAGAGTTCGTTGGGCTTGTGGTCCAGGCGATCTCCCAACCCCACCAGGGTCAGGGATTCTTCGGCCCGCTGGCGGCGCTGACGACCGCTGATCCCGGCATAGACCAGGGGCAACTCCACATTGGCCAGGGCCGTGGTGCGGGAGAGCAGGTTGAAGCTCTGAAAAACAAAGCCGATCTTCTTGCTGCGGATCTCGGCCAGCTTGTCATCGCTGAGTTTGCTGACATCAATGCCGTCCAGCCGATAGGTGCCGCCGGATGGCACGTCGAGACAGCCCACAATGTTCATGAGCGTGGACTTGCCGCTGCCGCTGGGGCCCATGATGGCGACCATTTCGCCAGCATAGATCTGGATGTTGGCCCCGCGCAGCGCGTGGACTTCCATCTCGCCCATTGTGTAGGTTTTCTTTAGATCGATCACGTCGATCACCGGCTTGCCCTTGGGCGGGGCCGGCGGGGGTGATGATGAGAGAACCGTCCCGTTGCCCAGGGTCGGGGCAGGCGCGGGCGCAGGCGAAAGCGCTGTATCGGCCATCGGCTCTGGTTGATGTGCGCCGTTGGTTGTTTCCATGCTAATTTCCCCCGCCAAAGAAGGCGTTTTGCAGTCGCTCTTCCGCACTCAAACTGACCAGGGCCAGTTGATCACCGTCGGTCAACCCGGCCAGGATCTGGCTGGAGCGATCATTGCGCAGCCCCAACTCCACCTCTTGCAGCACGGGCTGACCGGCCACCATCTTGTACACGTAGAACTTGCCTGTCTCCCGGTCCGGCTGGATAAAGCGGTTGAGTACCAGGAAGACATTGTCCACCTGGGCCGTGGTAATGATGGCCGTGGCGCTCATACCGGAACGCAGGGGCGCGTCCGTGGGGTCGGGGACAATCTCAACCGAGTAGGCCACCACGCCCCCCACGTTGTCCGCGGTGGGGGAAACACTGGTCACTTGCCCGGTCAAATCCTGATCCGGCAGGGCATCCAAAGAGAGGCGCACAGTCTGGCCCACGGCCACCTGCCGCACGTCGATCTCGTCCACCAGCACGCTCATGTGGAAGCTGTTCAGATCCGTCAGGCGGAAGGCGGGCAGCCCGCCGGAATAGAGTTCCCCCTGGCGCACGTTGACCAAGCTGACCACACCGCTGATGGGGGCAACCAGGCGGGCGTTGGCAATGCTGTTTTCGGTCTGCTGCACGCTCAGATCCGTCTGGCGCACCTGGGCCCGAGCAATGGCCAGATCCTCGTCCGCCGGACCGTCCAACAGCCGTTGCAGACTATTCTGGGCAGTGAGCAAGCCGCTGCGGGCCTGACGCACGCCGGTCTCCGCCTGGGCGATGGCGCTGAGGGCCTGGGCGATCTGGGCCTGGGTGGCAGGGCGGGTGGCCAGGTTGTATTGGGCCTGGGCCAATTCATAGGCGTTGGTGGCCTGCTCCAACTGCAAAGATTGGGGCAGCGCACCCACGCCGGGGAAGTCCTTCACCTGATTGTAGGCGCTTTGAGCCTGGCGCAGGCTGGCCTCAGCTTGACGAAGCTGAGCCTGCTGTACGGTCAACTCGGCCTCGGTGGCCCCGGCCAAAAGCTGGCGATAGCTGGCCTGAGCGCTGGCCAGGGCTGCCTCGGCACCAGCCACACTGGCTTGGGAAACCTCCACCCCGGCCTGGGCCATGGCCAGATCCGCTTCCTTGGCCGGGGTCTCCAACTTGGCCAACTGGGCCTGGCTGATCTGCTGGGAGATCAGGGCCTGCTCTCGGGCTAGCTCAAGATCTCGGGTGTCCAATTGGGCCAAGAGCTGGCCCTCGGCCACACTTTGCCCGGCTACCACCAGCACCTGGTCCACCCGTCCGGCAGCCCGGAAGGAGAGGGAGAGTTCGGCCTCCGGTTCAATACTGCCCGTGGCGCTCACCGTGCTGGCAATGCTGCCCCGCTCCACGCCGATCTGCTCATAGGCGGGCGCGGCCGCGGCCAATTGAGGTTCCACCACAAAGCGCTGGTATCCAAACCAGCCGCCAACGGCCAACAGAGCAATCAAAACAATCGAGACAATCCATTTCATGGCTAGG
>JAGNDO010000023.1:0-61107 GCA_018003515.1 Caldilineaceae bacterium | reverse complement strand
ACGCTCTGGTCCAGGTCAACTTGGTCCAGGAGCAGGCGGTGGGTGACAAAGGCGTTCATCATGCCCAAAAGGCTGATCACGGTCATGTCCACATCCACCGGATGGAAGAGACCTTCTGCAATGCCCTGATGCACCAAGTCGGCCAGGGGCTGCATGAAGCCTTGACGATACTTTTCGATCAACCCCTGCAAAGGCATCTGCACCTCTTTATTGTCCCGCAGGGTGGCCATCAGGCTATGCCGGCGCTGGGAGATGAGGGCAAAATAGGTGCGGATCACGGCGTGCAGACCTTGTACCGGGTCGGCGTGGCCCGTGGCAGCATCGGCCATTTGCTCTTGCAGAGAGGCCATTTGTCGATCCACCACACGCCAATAGACATCCTGCTTGTCGCGGAAATAGTAATAGATGGTGCCCTTGGCCAACCCACTGGCCTCGGCCAATTCGCGCATGGAAAACCCCGCATACCCCGCCATGGCAATCAACCGCTCGGCCGCGTTCAAGATGGCCGCCACGGATGAAGCGGAATCTCCGTTGGCCTGGGCCGGTGTAGTCGGCTCTGCCACAAAAGGAGCAGAAAGGGTAGTTTGGGTCGGGTCGGGCATGGTCTGTTGTCCTGGGCAACTTCTCGACTATCCTGGGCAACTTCTCGACCGGTCGGTCGGTCGGGAAGTTTGCAAACGGTTTTGTAGTCGTTCACCTCCCTCGGCCCCCCGGCCCCCAATTCTGGGGGAGGTCGTGGACAGTCCCCCCCAAAGTTGGGGGGCTAGGGGGGCGGGGGGTGAACGATTACACGGTTTTTTGAGCAACTTGAACGTCGCCACCCACTATACCGAATTTATGGTAATTCTTCTGTAAGGGAGGTCCAAATCAGCAGCGGTCTGATTTTCTGTGAATTCTTACGCGTTTCATCCCCAGATACTCCCCGGTGGGGATAACCCTGCCAGATCCGGGGATAACTCACTGCTTATGGGGAAAACTCGTCAGGAATTGATCAGGAATCACCTGTGCGAAATCGGCCAAGTCGGGGTCCAGCCGGGCCACGGCCTCGTCCAGCAAACGGTGAAAATCGACCACGGCGGCCACGTTGGTCAGGGCCATGTGCAGATCCTTGATCCCCGCATAGCCTTTGAGATAGCGCACAATATGCTTGCGCACCATCAACAAAGCCAGCCAGTCTCCATAAAAATCCGCCATCAATTCAAAATGGCGACGGATGAAGGCGGCCTTTTCGCCAAACCGGATCTCGTCCCGGTTGCGGCGCTGAAAAATCCAGGGATGACCAATGGCCCCCCGCGCCACCATGACCGCGGTGCATCCCGTGTGCGTCTTGATGTCAGCGATCTCCTGCCGCGTAGTCACATCCCCGTTGCCGATCACCGGGATGAAGGCATGGCCCACGATCTCGGCGATGGCGTCCCAGTTGGCCTTGCCGCTGTAGCCCTGGTCACGGGTGCGCCCATGCACGGCGACCAGGCTGGCCCCGTTGTCCTGCATGGCCCGCACCACATCCAGATAGTTGAGATGGTCATCATCCCAACCCAGGCGGATCTTGCCCGTCACCGGCACAGAGACAGCCCGGCTGAGGGCGTGAAAGATGCGCCCGATCTTGTCCGGGTGGGGCAGCAGGCCTGCCCCGGACCCCCGTTCGCTGACCTTCTTGACCGAGCAGCCCATGTTGATGTCGATGATGTCCGGCTGCAATTCTTCAATCCGCTTGGCCGCTTCCACCAATTTGCCCACCGTGTTGCCGAAGATCTGAAAAACCACGGGCTCTTCGTGGGGCGCGTAGGCCAGCATCTGCCAGGTGCGCTTGTTGCCGCCCTGCACCAGGGCATCCGCGGCCACAAATTCCGTGTAGCTCATGGCCGAGCCATAGTGCTTGCACAGGGAGCGGTAGGGCAGATCGCTAAATCCGGCCATGGGGGCCAGGATCACATCGCCGTAGACCGGCACATCCCGCACCCAAAAGGTGGGTTCAGGTTGGGTTTTTGTCTCCGCCTCAGAAACCGCGTTGATCATTCATACTCCATTGCTTCGATACGAAAGCCAAGAAATTTGCCCAATGTGCGCCCAAGCCGCCATTTTTTGCGCAATCCGCCGGGCATGGCGGTGGGATCATCCAGCACCCGGAAGCCGAACTTGCTGTAATAGGCCACCCGTCGGGACTCGCAGACCAGGTAAATGGGCTTGGCAAATTCCTGGGTAAAGTGGCGGATCAGCGCCTCGCCCACGCCCCGACGCCGTTGATTCCGCTCCACCACCAGGCTGCCAAACTCCTGCACCCCGCCGCTGAGTCGCTTCATTTGGGCAAACCCCAGAATGATCTCCTCGCCCTTCTCCCCTTGGGCCTCGGCCATGACGAACTTGCGCCAATCCAGCCGGGTGGGGTCCAGCCGCTCCCGCCAGATGCGCTGGCGGATCAGCTTGGCCTCGTCCGCCCGGGCTGGGCGCAGACGGAAGGCGGGGGCGGGGCTATTCGCCATCGGCATGGCCCACCTGGATGCCGGCCATGTTTTCCAGGGCCTTGATCAGGGCATGGTTACCCTCGCCCCCCAAGCCCTGGGCCTGAAGGGTGCGGTAGAGGTTGAAAACCAGGGCCGTGTTGACCACGGGCACGCCCAATTTGTCCGCCGCGTCCAAGACCAGGCGCAGATCCTTCTGTTGCAGATCCACGGTGAAGCCCGGTCGCCAATCCCGGTGCATGATCTGGGGGGCGCGGTTGGTGAACATCCAGCTTCCCGCCGCGCCCTGGCTGATGGCGTCGAAGGTCTTTTGCAGATCCACACCCCCGGCCTGGGCGAAAAGCAGGGCCTCGCACATAGCCAGAGCGTTCCCCACCACCAAAATCTGGTTGACCAGCTTGACCGTCTGGCCCGCTCCCGCCGCCCCCACATGGGTGATGGCCTTGCCCATTGTCTTGAAAACGGGCAGGGCGCGCTGAAATTGGGCCGCATCCCCGCCGACCATGATGCTCAACGTGCCCTTGGCCGCCCCCTCGCTGCCGCCGCTGATGGGCGCATCCAGCATGTGGACGCCCTTCTCGGCCAGCTTTGCCCCGATCTCCTGGGTGGCTTGGGGGCTGATGGTGCTGCAATCGATCACCAGATCGCCGGGCTTGGCCCCCTGAAGCACGCCGTTTTCACCCAGGATCACGGCTTCCACATCCGGCGTGTCGCTGACGCAGATGATGGTGATGTCGCAGTGTTCGGCCACATCCGCCGGGCTGGACCCGCCCCCCGCGCCAGCCGCCACAAAGGTGTTCATGCGGGCTGGCGTACGATTCCACACCCGCAAGGGAAAGCCAGCCAGAAGCAGGTTGGCGGCCATGCCTCGCCCCATGATGCCCAGACCCACAAATCCGATTCGTTCGCTCATAGTTCGCTCCTTTGTTTGAGTTGTAGGGGTTTGGGTAGGCGGCGGAAGAATTTTGTTCGAGACGAACAAAATTCTTCCGCCGCCTACCCAAACCCCTGCCCATGACATCGTATGATTTTACATGAAAAGCGCCCGACACGCATGTGTCGGGCGCTCTGAGTCAAACTATATCTGGGTTCAGGTTTATTGCAACATGGCCATGACGGCTTCCGTGGTCTCAGTGTCCAGTTCTTCGACCGGTTCGTGACCAAAGGCGTCAAAGACAAAGTCCTTGGCCAACTCGCCGTTTTCCTGATATGTTTCCCGGAAGTCGACTTGGATGGTGTCACCGGGCACAAAGCGCTGGGAAAGCAGATCTTCGCTGAGGGGATCCTGGATCTTGTTCTGGATCACCCGACGCAGGGGACGGGCACCATAGTCCGGGTCGTAGCCCTGTTCGGCAATGGCCAACCGGGCCTCCTCTGTGAGCAGAAGTTTCATCTCTTGCTCGCGCAGTTGGTTGCGCAGGGAGAGCAATTCTAACTCGACAATCTGGCCGATCTCCTGACGGCTCAGGTTGCGGAAGACCATCACCCCGTCCAGCCGGTTGATAAACTCAGGCCGGAAGGTCTTCTTGAGGGCATCCATGATGCGCGTTTTCATGGCCTGATATTCGGACTTGAGATTGGCATCCTCGTCCTTGGTGATGGCAAAGCCCAGGCGTTGATGGCCCTGGATCAGATTGGCCCCCACGTTGCTGGTCATGACGATCAGCGTATTGCGGAAGTCCACCCGCCGGCCCTTGGCATCGCTCAGATAGCCATCTTCCATGATCTGGAGCAGGATGTTGAAGGCTTCGGGATGGGCCTTTTCGATCTCGTCCAGCAGGATCACGCTGTACGGGCGGCGGCGCACGGCCTCGGTCAATTGGCCGCCCTCTTCATAGCCCACATAGCCCGGAGGCGCTCCCACCAGTCGGCTGACATTGTGCCGCTCCATGAACTCGCTCATGTCCAGCTTGATCAGGGCCTCATCGCTGCCAAACATGAACTCGGCGATGGTGCGGGCCAACAAGGTCTTGCCCACCCCCGTGGGTCCAAGGAAGATAAAGCTGCCGATGGGCCGGTTGGGATCCTTGAGACCCGCTCTGGCCCGACGCACGGCCTTGGCGATGGCCTTGATGGGTTCGTCCTGGCCGATCACCCGCTGGTGCATGACCTTTTCCATCTCCAACAGGCGCACCCGCTCTTCCCCGGCAATACGGTTGACCGGCACGCCGGTCCACATGGCCACCACTTCGGCAATGTCATCGGCGGTGACTTTGGGCAAATTGGCTACATCACTCCAGCCTGCCCGCAATTTTTCCAACTTGGTCTGTAGCTCCACCTCGCGATAGCGCAGATCGATGGCGTCGTCAAAGCGCTGGGTTTCCAGGGCCTCGTCCTTTTCCCGCTTGAGCCGCTTGAGATCCATAAAGGTCTCGCGCAGACTGGCGGCGTGGGGGGTTTTGTACATGCGCACCCGGCTGCCCGCCTCGTCGATCAGATCGATGGCCTTGTCGGGCATGAAGCGATCCGGCACATAACGGGCGGCCAAATGGGCGGCGGCGGTCAGCGCCTCGTCGGTGATCAGCAATTTATGGTGTTCCTCATAGCGAGACTTGACCCCCTTGAGGATCTGCACGGTCTCCTCCACCGAGGGTTCTTCCACCAAAATGGGCTGGAACCGGCGTTCCAGGGCGGCGTCGCTCTCGATATATTTGCGATATTCGTCCAAGGTGGTGGCACCGATGACTTGCAGCTCGCCCCGGCTGAGGGCGGGTTTGAGGATGTTGGCAGCGTCCACACTGCTGCCGGCGGCCCCTGCCCCCACCAACATGTGTACTTCATCGATGAAAAGAATCGCTCCGGACTCGATGATCTCCGCGATTACCTTCTTCAGCCGCTCTTCGAATTGGCCCCGGTACATGGTTCCGGCCACCAGGCTACCCACATCCAACATCACCACCCGCTTTTCCAGCAGGGGTTCGGGCACATCGCCGTCTATGATGCGCTGGGCCAACCCTTCCACAATGGCGGTCTTGCCCACACCAGGTTCGCCGATCAGGGCCGGGTTGTTCTTGGTGCGCCGGCTGAGGATCTGGATCACCCGCTCGATCTCGTTGATGCGACCGACCACCGGGTCCAGTTTATGCTCTTCGGCGGCCACGGTCAGGTCAAAGCCCAACTGGTCCACCAAGGGGGTCTTGGATTCCTTTTTCTTGTCTTTGTCCTGGGGTTGGTTTTGCAGGATGTTGCGGGCAGTTTGGGTGCGTAGTTTATCCAGATTGACGCCCAACCCGCGCAGCACATTGACGGCCACGCCCTCACCTTCCCGTACCAGCCCCAAAAGCAGATGTTCCGTGCCGATGTAGTGGTGGCCCATGAGACGAGCTTCGTCCACGGCCAATTCGATCACCCGCTTGGTGCGAGGGGCCAAGGTTGGCTTGCCAAAAGGCGGGCGCTCGCCCCGTCCCACCGTGCGCTCGACGGCCCGAATCACCTGCCCCGGCTCGATGCCCAATTCTCGCAGAACCTTGACGGCCACGCCATTTTCTTCTCGGACCAGGCCCAAAAGCAGGTGTTCTGTGCCAATATAGTTATGATTCAGGCGCAGAGCCTCTTCTTGGGCAAGGGTTAAAACCCGTCGCGCCCGCTTCGTGAAACGATCTAATTTGTCAGACATAGGTAGGAGTCCTCGGGTTTTTTGGGTGAGGAAGATGATCTGTCCTGTGCAGCCGATCCATCATACCGCTGCACATCCGGTTCCGGCACAGTATAGCATAAGCCAGAGAGGTTCGGCGTAATCGGTGTTCCTCTCTCGGAGGCGTGTTGACGGATGGGCCGATTTCGGTGGAGGAGGAGAAACCAAGCCCATGCGTCGGGTAGGTCTATTGTAACGACTTCGGTTCCGGTTTGTCAACCCGTCTTTACCCCCTTGGAACTGCCGACGATCATCGCCTCCCATTGCATTTTTTGCAAAAAAAAGAGCGATCCAGAAAATACATCCTGGATCGCTCTCATTGTCTCAAGTTCGGTCTTGACCGGCTGCACGTTGCCTAGGCGATGACCGCTTCCAGCTCGGCCACCACGGCATCGGCTTCCTCATTCACTTCATCCATGCTCACCGTGTCCAAATCCACATCTTCTGCAATCACGAACTGGAGATCCGGGTTCTCATTCAAGGGAACCACGGTCCAGCTCACTTCGGGTTCGGGCAGTTCGGGCATGGCCTGCTTCAGGCTCAAGCCGATGCGCCGACGCTCCACATCGATGCGGATGATGCGCAGATCGTACTCTTCGCCCTCTTTGACCACTTCCTTGGGATGGCCCACACGCCGGTCGGCCAACTCGCTGATATGGATCAGACCCTCGATGGGATCCTCGTTCAGACGGGCAAAGGCACCAAAGTTGACCAGCTTGGTGATGGTGCAGCGCACCACCTGACCCACGCCGTACTTGTCCTCCACCAGATCCCAGGGCTTGGGCTGCAAGCGGCGCAGGCTGAGGCCAATGCGTCGGCGCTCCCGGTCCACACTCAGGATCTGCACCTTGATCTTCTGACCAATGGTGATGACCTCGCTGGGGTGGCGCACCCGGCTCCAGCTCAGTTCGCTCAGGTGGATCAGACCATCGGCTCCGCCAATGTCCACAAAGGCACCGAAGTCCGCCAGACTGCTGACCACACCCTCGACCGTGTCGCCGTCGTTGAGGGAGGCGAGCAGGGTCTCCTTCTGGTGCTTGCGCCATTCGCGCATGGCCAATCGCTCAGAGAGGATCAACCGATTACGGCGCCGATCCAGGTCGATGACCTTGAACATCAGTTCCTGACCAACCAGGCTGGACCAGCGCTCTTCCGGATCAGCATCCCGATCCTGGACGGCTTGGGTCGTGTTGCTCAGTTGGCTGGCGGGCACAAAGCCCCGCACCTGGCCCAGCTTGACAATCACGCCGCCACGATTGTAGCCGCTGACTGCGCCGTCAAAGATGTTCTGGCTTTCCAGCAGGCTCTCGGCCCGCTCCCAGTCCTTTTCGGCCTGGGCTCGAGAAATACTGAGCAGGATGTTGCCATCCTTGTCTTCCCGCAGGATAAAGACCGGAATTTCGGCACCAACTGTCAATTCGCCAAAATCATCGCCCAACCGATCAAGTTCACGGCTGTTGACAATGCCTTCGGACTTGGAGCCGATGTCAACCAAAATTTCACTGTTGCCAACTTCCATGATGATGCCGTTGCGAACTTGCCCGGTTTTGGGCTGTTCAACCAGATCACCCATTTCTTCAAGAAGCAGGGCCATGGGGTGGGAAGCGTCGCCGTTATTGGTGCCGCCATAGGTGGGTAGGTATGCCTGAAGCTGAATGTTCATACGAAAAAGAGATCCTCCAACAATAAATATAGAACTTACACAGAGCGCAGTGGATTGACATGGTTATCGTGCTTGGATCCATCAATTAGATCCGACAGGTAGACAACCATGCGTGAAATACTTGACCGTCGATTGATAATCAACGCCCAAGAAAAACCGCTACAGTCCCCAAGGACCGCAACGGCCTGACGTACTTTTTAACTCTCGCCTTGGTCCATCTGAACCTGGGCCACCATCTCAATCTCCACCAATCCGCCCAAAGGCAGGGCCGCCACCTGAACCGTGCTGCGGGCCGGGGGTTGGGCGCTAAAGGATCGACCATAGATGGCGTTGACCGTAGCAAAGTCCTGCATATTGGCCAGGAAGATGGTGGTCTTGATCACGTTGTCCATGCCAGTACCAGCCGCCTGCAAAACAGCAGACAGATTCGCCATGACCTGTTCGGCCTGGGCGCTGATTCCTTCGGCAAGTTTTCCAGTTTGGGGATCAAGACCTAGTTGACCAGAGGTAAAAACAAGGTGGCCAACACGAACAGCTTGGGAATAGGGACCAAGTGCGGCGGGCGCTGCATTGGTTTGAACAATTTCTCGCTTCATAGTCTCTCTTTCGCCGCAAAAGCCCAGCTTTTCGCCAAGCCAACGGTCTTTATAGTGTCATGTCCGAAGACATGCAAACACAATTCTAATCGTTCTCTCATTTTTAGTCAAAACCAGACAGTCCGAAACGCAACAATTTCCCTACGCTCACGCTCCAACCTCCCAACTCACCAAGATTGGAGAGTGTTGGACAGGGGTTATAGCTGGTTCAACGCCTGCGCCAGATCGTCCACAATGTCCTCAACGCCTTCAATGCCTACGGAGAGCCGTACCAGCCCCTCCCCAATCCCCAAGTGCGCCCGTTGTTGCGGCGTCAGCGCCCGATGCGAGGCGTGGGCAGGGTAGAGGATCAGGGTGTAGAGATCGCCCAAACTGGTGGCGGGCTGGATCATTTGCAGGGCATCAAAGAGAGCAAAGACCTTCTCCCGGCTGCCCCCGGCCAATTCAAAGCTGATCATGGCACCGAAATGGTGTCCCCCAAACATCTTGGCGGCCAATTCGTGTTGAGGATGATGCGCATGGCCGGGGAAGATCACCCGTTCCACCGCGGGATGTTGGGCCAGCCAGTCCGCCACCTGACGGGCGTTCTCGCATTGGCGTTCCATGCGCATGGGCAAAGTCTTGAGACCCCGTAACAACAGCCAAGCCTCAAAGGGGCCCAGGGTTGCGCCCGTGGTCTTCAGATGCTCCCACAGCGCGGCATGAAAACGCTGATCCGCCACCACCACGCCGCCCATGACATCCCCATGACCCCCCATATATTTGGTGGCGCTATGGATCACCATGTCGGCCCCCCAGGCCAACGGGCGATAGAGAGCCGGCGAGGCAAAGGTGTTATCGACCAGCAACAAGGTGCCATAGCGGTGGCAGAGTTTGGCCAACCCAGCCACATCGGTCACCTTGAGCAGCGGGTTGGAAATGGTCTCCACCAACAACAGGGCCGGGCGCTCCGCGGCCAACATGCGCTCCACCCGCCCCAGATCATAGACATCCACAAGGATGGCATGGGCACCCAGCCGGCTCCACAGCTTCTCTACCAGGGCGAAGGTGGCCCCATAACAATCCTTGGCCACGGCAATAGACAGGCCGGAACGCGCGCCTGCGGCCATCAACGCCAACTGAATCGCTGCCATGCCGCTGGCAGTGGCAAAGGCCACGATTTCCTCGCCCGATCCTTCGCCTGATTCGTCCGGGGCTTCCAAGGCGGCCACGGCGCGCTCAAATGCCCGCACCGTGGGGTTGCCATAGCGATGATAGACAAACCGATCCGGATCACCGCCCAGGGCGGCGTCCAGATCCTCGGTCCGATGATAGATATAGCTGACGCTGGGATGAAGGGGAGCGGCAACCGGGATCGCCAACTGGGTATCGGATGACTCCGCATTGGCGTCATAGCGACGTTGTTCGCCGCCGTGGGCTGCCCGGCTATGCAAAGATCGGGGGCGGAAAGGGGATGCAGATTCGTCGCTCAAGGGAAGGCCTGTTCCTAGCTGCTCACCGCCGGCAGGCTGCGGCGCATGATTTCGTAATTTTCCAACGCTTTGCCCGCGCCCAAGGCCACACAGGCCATAGGGTTCTCGGCCACATAACAAGGCACACCCGTCTGCTGGGTGAGCAGATCGGCGATGCTGCGCAGTTGAGATCCGCCGCCCGTGAGTACCATGCCCCGGTCGATGATATCCGCAGCCAACTCCGGCGGGGTCTTTTCCAGGGTGGCCCGCACGGTGCTGATGATGGCCTGAAGCGGCTCGGTCATGGCTTCGGTGACTTCGCTGCTCGTGATCTCGATGGTGCGGGGCAGACCGTTGACCTGATCCCGACCGCGTACCTCCATCTTGCGCTCATCTTCCAGGGGCAAGGCGCTGCCGATGGAGATCTTGATCTCCTCGGCGGTCTGTTCGCCGATCAGGAGGTTGTATTTTTTGCGTACATAGTTGATGATGGACTCATCCAGCCGATTGCCGCCCACCCGCACGCTGCTCCAGACCACAATGTCATACATGGAGACCACGGCGGCCTCGGTAGTGCCGCCGCCAAAGTCCACCACCATGTTGCCCGTGGGCGTGCCGATGGGCAAGCCCGCCCCATAGGCCGCGGCCAGGGGTTCGGGAATCAGATAGGCCGCCCCGGCCCCGGCCTGCATGGCCGCGTCGTGGACCGCCCGCTCCTCCACGCTGGTGACGCCCCGGGGCGTGCTGATCATCACTTTGGGCTTGAAGAGGGGATACTTGCCGGCCACCGCCTGGATGAAGTGGCGCAGCATGGCCTCGGTGACCACAAAATCGGCGATCACACCGTCCCGCATGGGTCGGGCCACTTCGATGCTTTCGGGCGTACGGCCCAGCATGTCATAGGCTTCGTGCCCCACGGCCACCATGCGATTGTCTCGAATGGCAACCACGGACGGCTCCTGCATAACAATGCCCCGGCCCCTAACATGAACCAGGATATTCATGGTGCCCAAATCAATTCCGATGTATTTCGTAAACATGTTCCATCCCTTGCCGACAAACAAAACAGGCCATTGCTCCGCCTGGAGATCATTTCTTCTCTATCGTGTGGGTATCCGATGCACACAGACATCGCTCATCGTCCACAGATGCCCAGCACACTATCCCTCATTATACTGTCTGCACCCAGAGGGCACAAAAAGACCCCGCCTACGAAGAGAGGGGGAATAAAAAGACTGGGCTCTTTTAGGGAGCCCAGTCTTTGTTTGGCTGGATGGTGCAAAACCAACTGCTATGCCTATTGTAAGCGTTCACCCCCGCCCCCCTAGCCCCCCAACTTTGGGGGGAGATGTCCACGACCTCCCCCAGAATTGGGGGCCGGGGGGCCGAAGGACGTGAACGACTATTGCCTATTTATCTTCAGCAAAAGAGCCGAGGCGTGTGTGTGACTTGCGACGTTGGGCCACCTTCACCCGTACGTTGCTACGACGCAGGGCCATTTCCAGAACAGGTCGCTGGACAGGGCCGCCCTCTTCGATCATCTGGCGGGCCCGCGCTCGAGCTTCTTCCGCCCGCTTGACGTCGATCTCATCGGCCCGCTCGGCGGTGTCTGCCAGGATGATGACCTTATTAGGACGCACCTCGGCAATGCCGCCGCTGACGGCGATGTACTCATCTTCTTTGCCACCTCGGTGCAGGACAATCTCGCCAGCATCCAGGGTAGTCAGCAGGGGGGCATGGCTACGCATGACACCCATCTGCCCCTCGGAGCCGGGCAAGGTCACCATATCCACTTCTTCAGAAAAGAGCAACCGTCGAGGGGTTACGATCTCAACCAGGATTCCCATAGTGTGATCCTTTAAGATTCAGACCGCAGACGATCGGCCTTTTCCACGGCCTCTTCGATGCCGCCGACCATATAAAAGGCCTGTTCGGGCAGATCATCGTGCTTGCCGTCCAGAATTTCCTTAAAGCCGCGCACCGTCTCCTCGGTCTTGACGAACTTGCCGGGGGTGCCGGTGAAAACCTCGGCCACGGAGAAGGGCTGGGTCAGGAAGCGCTGGATCTTGCGGGCACGGGCCACGGTCAACTTGTCGTCTTCGCTCAACTCTTCCACACCCAGGATGGAGATGATGTCCTGAAGATCCCGGTAGCGCTGCAAGGTCTGCTGCACCCCACGGGCGATGGCATAATGCTCATCGCCAACGATCTGCGGGTCGAGAATGCGGCTGGTGGAACTCAGGGGATCCACAGCCGGGAAGAGGGCCTGGTCGGCCAAGGAACGCTCCAGAGTGATGGTGGCGTCCAAGTGGGCAAAAGTGGTGGCCGGGGCCGGGTCGGTATAGTCATCCGCAGGCACATAGACCGCCTGCATGGAGGTGATGGACCCCTTCTTCGTGGAGGTGATGCGCTCCTGAAGCTGGCCCATGTCCGTGCCCAGGGTGGGGGCATAGCCCACGGCGCTGGGCAGACGGCCCAACAACGCAGAGACCTCAGAACCGGCCTGCACAAAGCGGAAGATGTTGTCGATAAAGAGCAACACATCCCGGCCTTCGTCACGGAAATACTCGGCCATGGTGACGCCGGTCAAACCCACCCGCAGGCGGGCACCGGGCGGCTCGTTCATCTGGCCGAAAACCATAGCGGTGGATTTGATCACGCCGGAATCTCTCATTTCGTGCCAGAGATCGTTGCCCTCACGGCTACGTTCCCCCACACCGGCAAAGACCGAGTAGCCGCTGTGGAACTTGGCCACGTTGTTGATCAACTCTTGGATCACCACGGTTTTACCCACGCCAGCGCCGCCAAAAATGCCGGTCTTGCCACCCTTGGTGAAGGGGGCGATCAGGTCAATCACCTTGACACCGGTCTCGAAGATCTCAGCCTTGGTGCTGCGCTCTGCAAAGCCCGGGGGCTGGCGGTGGATGGGATAATGGGCGTCCGCATTCACCGGTTCGTCGCTGTCAATGGCCTTTCCGGTGACGTTGAAGATACGGCCCAGCGTGGCAAGCCCCACGGGAACCGTAATGGGTTCACCGTTGGAGGTGGCCTCCATGCCTCGGCGCATACCGTCGGTGGTACTCATGGAGACCGAACGCACGGAGTTGTTGCCCAAGTGCTGCTGCACTTCGCAAACAAGCGTACTTCCGTCATCCATCACGACATAGACGGCATCGTAAATCTCAGGAAGCTCGCCGGCGGGGAACGCAAAGTCCACGACCGGGCCAATCACCCTGGTTACTGTACCTTTTAGATCTGCCATTCCAGTATCTCCCGTTCAAAGATAGCTGTCAGCGGGGCGGGCATAGAGAAACGCTACGCTCTATGCGCCTTCTAGGGCTGTGGAGCCGCCGACAATGTCCATAAGTTCGCTGGTGATGCCTTCCTGCCGAGCCTTGTTGTAGCGCAAGGTCAGGACGTCGATCAGTTCGTTGGCGGCTTCGGTGGCGTTGCGCATGGCCACCATGCGGGCCGAATGCTCGCTGGCCAGGGATTCGTACACCGCTTGCAGGATCTGCACCTCGGTAAACTCGTACAGCACCCGACTCAACACGGTCTGGGCATCCGGCTCGAAGATGTAGTCCGCAGCCATGGTTTCCGGGGCATCTGCCGCCGGTTCCACGGGTAGAAGCTTCTTTGTGGTTGGTTTCTGCACTAGGGTGTTAACAAAGTCTGTATAGATCAGATAGACTTCGTCAAAGTGGGCGGACAAGAAATCGTCCACCACGCCCCGGGTGATGGGAGCAATATCGTTGGTGGTGGGGCTATCCGACATGGCCGTAAACTCGGCCCGCACAGAGCGGTCGAAACGCATGAGCCAATCTCGCCCCTTGCGCCCAACGGCCACCGCTTCCACCTGAAAACCCTCGGCCCGCTTGTCCCGCATAAACTTGGCCGCCATGCGGATCACATTGGCATTGAACCCGCCAGCCAAACCGCGGTCCGCCGTGACCAACACCACACCCACCCGCTTGACATCCCGGATCTGGATCAGGGGATCCAGGCCATTCTCCGTGGAGGGCAGACGAGCGATATAACTGAGTACTTCCCAAGCTTTTTCGGCAAAGGGGCGAGTACCCAGTACTTGGGCCTGGGCGCGACGCATACGCGAAGCGGCCACAGTCTCCATAGCTTTGGTCACCTGGGCAATATTCTTGACCGAACGAATTCGGCGTCGAATTTCTCGTGTACTAGCCAAGGGATTCTTCCTCCCTGAAACTGGATTGTGCGGACCGGGCCTCAGATGCCGTCAGTTGTCTGCTCGACATCTCCAGGCTGTTCGGTCGCCCAATCAGTGATGTTTACTTGGCGGGACTCCAACCTTTGTTGAAGTCGCTGATGGCCAACCGCATGGCATCGGCCAGATTATCGTCCATCATCTTGTTTTTCATGATGGACTGACCAATCTCTGGGTGGCTGGCATCCATGTAGGCATGCACATCCGATTCCCACCGCTTGACGCTGGCAACCGGCACCTCATCCATCATGCCATTGCCCACGGACCACAGACTGATGATCTGCTTGTCCAGGGAGAGCGGCTGATACTGGGGCTGCTTCAATACTTCCTGAATGCGCTGCCCCCGGCTAAGTTGGCGCTGGGTGGAGGCATCCAGATCGCTGCCGAACTGGGCAAAGGCGGCCAGTTCGCGGAACTGGCTAAACTCCAACTTCAGACGACCGGCCACCTTCTTCATGGCCTTGGTCTGGGCAGAGCTACCCACGCGACTGACGGAGAGACCCACATTCAGGGCCGGACGAATACCGGCATAAAAGAGGTCGCTCTCCAGGAAGATCTGGCCGTCGGTGATGGAAATCACGTTGGTCGGGATATAGGCCGACACATCGTTGGCCTGGGTCTCGATGACGGGCAGGGCGGTCAGGCTGCCGCCGCCATACGCTTCATCCATACGTGCCGACCGTTCCAACAGGCGGCTGTGCAGATAGAAGACGTCGCCGGGATAAGCTTCACGACCGGGAGGGCGGCGCAGAAGCAGGGAGACCTGACGATAGGCCTGGGCGTGTTTGGAAAGATCGTCGAAAACGATCAGGGCGTCTCGCCCCTGCTCCATAAACTCTTCACCCATGGCACAACCAGCATAGGGGGCCAGGAATTGCAACGCCGCCGGGTCCGACGCCGAAGCGGTGACCACGATGGTGTGTTCCATGGCACCATATTTTTCCAAAATCCCCACCACCTGGGCCACGGTCGATTGCTTCTGACCGATGGCCACATAGATGCAAAGTAGATCTTTGCCCTTCTGGTTGATGATGGTATCAAGGGCGATAGCAGTCTTGCCGGTCTGGCGGTCGCCGATGATCAGCTCGCGCTGGCCGCGGCCGATGGGGATCAGGGCATCGATAGCGGTGATGCCGGTCTCCACCGGGGTGTTCACGGATTTACGGGTGACCACGCCGGGGGCAATCCGCTCCACGTTGCGGAACTTGTCCGTATCGATGGGGCCTTTGCCATCCACGGGTTGACCGATGGCATTGACGACGCGGCCAATCAAGGCATCGCCCACAGGCACCGAGGCAATGCGACCGGTGCTGCGCACCAAGTCACCTTCCACGATCTCCGTGTATTCGCCCATGATCATGACACCGACGGAATCTTCATTCAGGTTGAGGACCATACCCAACGTGCCGGTCTTGGTAAACTCAACCAGCTCGCTGGACATAGCGCCCTGCAAGCCTTCGATGATGGCGATGCCGTCGCCGACCTCAAGCACTTCACCTACATCCACCATACGCGGAGTCGGCTCGAAGCTGAGGATCTGTTTCTTTAATAGTTCAGTAAAGTCTTCGGTACGCACAGCCATTGGCATTGTCTCCAATTTAGCTAGTTAACAGCCGGACCAGAGATCCAGCCGGCCCGTAGGCCTCCGCCCGATCCGACGGGGCAGACAGCGCCTGGGCGCCGGGCAAACGATCCGATGTTTGCACTATTTCCGTCATCGCTGGTTGCCGTCAGGCTAGCGAAGTCGATCTTGGTTTGATCTAGCGAACAGTCGTCATCAACGAATCCCGCAGGGTGTTGAGACGGCTGACCACAGACGTGTCGGTCAGATGGTCGCCTACCCGTACCCGCAGACCCCCCAGCAAGGCTGGATCGACCTGGAAAGTAAAGACCAGATCGGAGCCGTGTTGGGCAATCAGGTTGGCGCTAATCTGCGCTTGCTCAACCTGGGAAAGGGGTGTGGCGCTGACGATCTCGGCTTTGACGGGACCGCTGCGGCCACTGACAGCCTTGGCCAGCGCACCAGACACGCCAGCCAGCAGGTCCATGTTGCCATCTTGGATCATCAGTTGCAGCAGGTTGACCACTTCGACCGGCGTCCCGCTGGGGAGTACGGTCTCCAGGGCCTTGGCTTTTTCGGCCACAGACTTGCCATCATCCGCCATCAAAGCGGACAGGGCGCTGTCTTTGACCAGAGCCGCCCCCACCGCGCCCAGAGCGGACTGCCAGCGCTCGATCATCGCCTCCATGACAGCCTGTGCGTATCGGCCAGCCAGCGCGCTCTTGTCGCTCATTTCCCACTCCCGCTCTGCTGGGCCAGGAATTCAGCCACGAAGCGCTCGTGATCGCCCTTGTTCTGCAACTCACGGCCCAAGATCTTCTCGGTGGCCAAAATGGCCAGCTCGGCGATCTGCTTCTGGGCCTGGGCCAACACTTCTTCTGTTTGGGCCTTGGCCTCAGCCTGGGCCTTCATGCGAATATCGCTGGATTCCTGCTCGGCCCGGGAGCGCACCTCCTGGGCGATCTTCTCTGCATCCCGCGTGGCCTGGGCCCGAACTTCCTGGGCTTCCCGGCGAGCGGCATCCATGATCACGCCCTTTTCCTTCTGGGCTTCCGCAGCCGCACCAGAGGCGCGCTCGGCGTCCTTCATGCTGTTGGCAACGCGCTCTTTGCGCTTATCCAACATAGCAAGGACCGGTCCATAGAGGAACAGCCTCAGGATGATCATGATGAGCAGGAAGTTGACGATCTGTGAGAGCAGGAGGATACCGCTAATACCGAGTTTATTCAATACGTCGCCCAATGTGTACCTCCTAGTAGTGGTGTTTCTAGTATCCTTGCATGGCAGTCAATCTGAACAACATCCCGATACACCTCATTCAGCAAGGATGCTGGTTTGAGATGGGTATCTTTGCTGCCAGTCAACGTGCCTGTCTACCCTAAAATCTGGGGTAGACTCGTGGTAAGCTAGGCGAACTTGATCAACAGAGAGATCACCAGCGCATAGATAGCGATAGCTTCTGCAAAGGCAAAGCCCAGAATCATGTTGGTCTGTACCAGACCGGATGCTTCTGGGTTGCGGCCCATGGCCTCAACGGCCTTTGCCCCAATCAAGCCCACACCGATGCCGGGGCCAATCGCGCCCAAGCCAATCGCCAAAGCCGTGCCAAGTTCCTTCATAGCTTCAACATCCATTGTTGCACTCCTTGTTTAGAAATTGTTAAGAAAAGAGTAAGATCGGTTCGTAAAGAAAACGATTTATCAAGTTGGAAATCTTAAAGCGTGATTCACACATCCCAAATCAATGCTGATCGTGGCTGATGGTGGCAATAGAGAAGAAGACGGTCGCCAACATCATGAACACCAAGGCCTGGATGAAGCCGACGAACAACTCCAGCCCGTAGAATGGCATGGGCAACAAGAAGGTGACCAAGTAGGCCATAACAGCCAAGAGTACTTCACCAGCGAAGACATTGCCAAAAAGACGAAAGGCAAAGCTGATAATTTTGGCAAACTCGCCGATCAGTTCGAGGATACCGACCACGGCCATGATGATACCCATGCCGATGCCGTCCTTGAAGTTAAAGTTAAAGAACTTTTTGAAGTATTTCAGACCCAGGGCTTGTACGCCCCAAAACTGCACCATCACCATGGTGATCAAAGCCAGGGCAAAGGTCAGGTTAAGATCGGCGCTGGGGGATCGGAAGAGGGGAACTTCCTTGACGTGGACATCTTCCGCAGAAGCGGCTGCGCCTGTATCGAAGAGCATAAAGCCACCGTCGGCCATAGCCAACTCGCCATTGCTGATCGAACCATGACCCTCTGTGGCCTTCTCTTCACCGTGGGCCGGGGTTTGCTCCACAACGATGCTGCCCACCCCAGGAATCAACCCGATGTAATTGCTGAGAATCACAAAGATGAAGATGGTGGCGACCCAGGGGAAAAATACCCGCGCCCGCTTGCCCGCAACACTCTCCACCAAGCCGTAGAGGGCTTCGACCACAAGCTCCATGAAGTTGCCAAACCCGGTGGGGCTCATCTTCAGACTGAACCGGGTGGCCAACGCCAGGGCGATGATGATGAGATCCACCACGAGGGTTGTCAGCAGAGAGTTGGTCATCCACGCCGGGCCGTCATCCAACAGAGGTTCGGCGGCCAGGGAGACATGCAGAGTGTCGATGCGAAGCATTAAACTGGCGACAAATAGAAGCAGGGCGAACAGGCTAAGAAATGCGTTGCGAGGTTTTTTGAAGAAATTGATAAGTCGGCTCACTGAACTTTACCCTCCACATTTAGTAGGTGACGGTTGGGTTGTCACTTAGCTGGCTGTTTCATTTTCTGGCTGTTCGGTCTCTGTCTTACCCGTTATCGGGCGCAGCGTGGTATCCGCAACCAAGAACAGACCCGAATCCTGCGGATCGTCCTCAAAAAGACCGGTGCCGATCCACGATTCATCTCCATCGTTGTGCCGTTGCTCAGGTTCAAGTTTGGGTGCAACTTGAGCGATCACCCGATCAAATTCGCTGAGGGTAAAACGCAGGACCAACACTGACGCCAAGGGGATGGCCACAAAACCCAGAACGATGGTCGCTATGGGCGCTGTGCCAAAGAACACATCGATGAATATCCCCGTAAGCAGGGGCAACCCCACAGTGGCGGCAAAAAGCTTGGCGATCCGTCGTACGTTGATACGGGTGTTGTTGCGGGAAGTGTGCATAACCCCAACAGTCTACCACACGAATCCGTTAGCCGCGCAAAAAAGATCTCATTTATTCAACTAATCAGCAACTTGGGATCTCACTTTCACACAGGTTGCCGGGACGAACCAACTGCAAACTGTGACAAAAATCCCGCCAGCTCAACTGATTCCGGCAGATTATACCAGTAGCCCAGCCATTGAGCAAATTTTCACAGCTTTTGTGACATAAATACCCTGTTTTGGGGGTCAAATGTCCTGAAAGTGATGAGTAATGAGTAATACGGCGTGACACTCATTACTCATCACTCCTTGCATTTACGGAATTGTAAACGAGGGTGAGATCAGGCTGATGGCGACACACAGGGCCACCAACCCTGCCACAGTTCCGATCAGTAGCCGATTTCTGGCCGCGATCTCCAGCCAGCCAGCTTCCACCACCACGGGTGCGCCCCGCAGCACACTGGGGATGGGGGTGGATCCCAGCAAAATTGTGCGGAAGTCGGCGATGGTGACCGGGCGCTCGTTGGGGTGCATGGCCAGGGCCTGAAAGATCGCCCGCTCTGTGCGGGCGGAGATGGCTGGGTTCACCTGGCGCAAGGGCGGCAGACAGCCGGGCCGCAAAAAGCGCTCCTTGGCATCCACCGGCGGCTGGCCGGAGAGGAGATGGTAGAGCGTGGCGGCCAGACTATAAATATCGCTGCGCACATCCGTGTGGCCCGAATCGCCCCCATACTGCTCCAGGGGCGTGTAGGCCACCGTCCCTCGGCCCTGCACCACGGTCACGGTGCGGGTGTCTTCGGGATAGAGCAGCTTGACCAGCCCAAAATCCACCAGTTTGATGGATCCCTGGGGGGTCAATTTAATGTTGCCTGGCTTGATGTCCCGATGCAAGACCGGAGGGTCTTGCTTGTGCAAATAATCCAGGGCATCCAGGATTTGGGCAGCCCAACTCAACACTTGGCTCTCTTCCAAAAAATTGTTCGACCGGCGAGAGTCGGCCAACACTTCCTGCAAATCTCGTCCGGCCACATAGTCCATGACCAGATATTCCCGGCTGCCATCAGAAAAGTAGTCCGACACCTTGGGTAAATAGGGATGGTCCAACCGGGCCAACACACTGGCTTCTTGATAAAACTGCTCCACAGTCTCGGTCATCATTTGGGGAGAACTGTCAAGCCCCAGCATGTCGGGCAACACCTCTTTAACGGCGCAGACACGGCCTTCCAGACGCAGATCCTTGGCTTTATAGACCGCGCCCATTCCGCCCTGGCCCACAAGTTCTGCAATTTGGTAGCGATCCCGCAGGATCGTCCCCGTATCCAAGATGTATGCCACGTCCACGCTTCCCTTAATTTATTGTTGCAAAAGCTGTTTTCACCGCCAAGACGCAAAGACAAACGCTCTTCCTCTGCGAGCCTCTGCACCCACGCCGTGCCCCAGCGATTCATCACGATTTTACGAAGATGCAATCCTGGCAATTTTTGGTATAATCGTGTCAACCGTATATGATTCTGTAAACTCAATGGGAGCGAAGACAATTCCCAGGCCAGCCCGAACTGCTTCCCAAACGCCTCTGCGTGGATGCCATTATCGGCCAGCCCCGCGCAGATGTCAATATAGATTTGGACTTCTCGATCCCTAACCCAAGACCAAACAACCATGCCAATGGATAGCACACCGGAAATCAACCAGCACCAAACTGAAGAGTTGACACCTCCGGCTTCTCCGACTCCACGACCGGGGAGCGACAAGCGGGAGAGCGCCATGCTCATCCTGCAACGGGGCGCGGAGGCCGGGCGGCGCTGGCCCCTGGACCGCACCCGCCCTGTCACCGTAGGTCGCAACGACGATTGCGAAATCGTGCTGCCGGATCGGTTGATCAGCCGCTACCACACCCGCATCTTCTGGCGGGATGACGGCTATTATGTGGAGGATCTGGGCAGCAAGAACAGCACCCACCTCAACGGTCAGGAAGTCACCGGTCCCATGCTGCTTCAGGATGGCGACGAGATCCAGATCGCCCTGCGCTTCAAGCTGGCCTTTGTGGACGCCGGGGCCACCGCCCCCCTCACCTTTGAGGAAGGCGCGGCCGGGTTGCGTATCGACAAGGAGACCCGCCAGATCTGGGTGCGGGGCCAATTGGTCGATCCGCCCCTCAGTCTGCATCAATATCGACTGATGGAGGCGATGTGGGACAGCGGCGGTGGCATAGTGACCCGCAGCGATATTGTGCAAAATGTGTGGCCCGAGGCCAGTGGCGAAGGGGTGAGCGAACAAGCCATCGACGCCCTGGTGCGCCGCCTGCGGGAACGGCTGGCCGAAAACGACGAGGATTTCCGCTATATCGTCACCGTGCGCGGCCACGGCTTCCGCCTGGAGAATCGGTGAGCGAACTGACCGCCGAGGCAACCCAAGGGGTAAGCGTTCCCTCCCTTGCCCCCCTCCCCCCTCAACCTGGGGGGGAACTGTCCCCGACCTCCCCCAGAATTGGGGGCCGGGGGGCAGAGACGCTGGGCCTCTATGTGCATATTCCCTTTTGCGCCCGCAAATGTCCGTATTGTGATTTCAACACCTACGCCGGGCTGGATGACCTGCATGGCTCCTATACCCAGGCCCTGGTCGCGGAGATAAGGACGTGGGGAGAACGGCTGCATTACCCCACGCTCAAGACGATCTTTGTGGGTGGAGGGACGCCGACTATCCTCAGCGCCGCCCAGTTGGCCGACATCTTTACGGCCATTCACGACAACTTCGCGCTGGCCCCGGGTTGTGAGATCACCTGTGAGGCCAACCCCGGCACAGTAGATCAGGCCCGCTTCGCCGATCTGCGCCGCCTGGGGGTGAACCGGTTGAGCATGGGCGTGCAGAGCTTTCAGGGCGATGAGTTGGCCTTTTTGGGTCGCATTCACGATGTGGCTGATGTGTACCGGGCCTTTGCTGCTGCCCGTCGGGCCGGTTTTGACAACATCAACCTGGATTTTATCTTCGGCCTGCCCCACCAGCCCATGGAGGCCTGGCAGGAGACCCTTCAGCGAGCCGTGGCCCTGGGGACCGAACACCTCAGCCTCTACAGCCTGATCGTCGAGCCGGAGACCCCCTTGCATCATTGGGTGCAGACAGGCAAAGTGGACGGCCCGGACGCAGATTTGGCAGCGGATCAGTACGAGCTGGCCATGCAGGTCTTGGGGACGGCGGGCTACGGCCACTACGAAGTCTCCAACTGGGCCAAGGGTGACCATGAGTGCCAGCACAACCTGGTCTATTGGCGCAACCAGGAGTATGTGGGCGTTGGTCCCGGTGCCCACAGCCATTTGAAGGATCTGCGTTGGGGCAATCGGCGACCCGTGCCAGGCTATATCAAACGGGTGGGCCAAGGCCGGTCGGTTGAGGCATTTCAGGAAACGATTTCGCCCCGGCTGGCTATGGGCGAAACCATGATGCTGGGGCTGCGTCTGATCGAAGAAGGGGTGACCCACGCCCGCTTTCAAAATCTACATGGGGCGAGTCTTGCCCAGGTTTTTGCGGCAGAAGTGGCTCAATTACAGGGCTGGGGCATGCTTGACGTTGACGAGGAGCGAGTGCGCTTGACCCAGCGGGGGCTGATGCTGGGCAACCAGATCTTCGCCCGCTTCTTGCCTGATTAACCGATTTTTAACTCCAGAGAACGCTGACTTGGCAGAGGATTCGCAGATGGTAAGAGCAGTCTATCCGGGCACATTTGACCCCATCCACAACGGCCACATTGACATTGCCACCAGAGCCAGTTATATTTTTGATGAGTTGGTTGTGGCCGTCTATGACACACCACCCAAAAAGCTGCTTTTCAGCACTGCAGAACGGGTGGATATGGCGGAACAGGCGTTGAGCCACTTGGGCAACGTGCAGGTGATCAGCTATGTGGGGCTGACGGTGCAATGCGCCCGCAATGCCCAGGCCCAAGTGGTTGTGCGTGGTCTGCGCAACGTAGCCGATTTTGAATTTGAATACCAAATCGGCCTGGCCAATCGTGAGTTGGCCCCGGATATAGAGCTATGTTGCCTGATCACCAGCTCGCAGTATGCCTTCCTCAGCGCCACCATTTTGAAAGAAGTGGCTAGTTTGGATGGCGGCTACGCAGGCTGGACGCCGGTGCTGGTGCAAGAGGCCCTGAACCGCAAATATACTAAACCCGACTCACCGGGACCGGGAAAATCAATTTCCGAAAAGATATCAAAAACTCGGGGCAAACTTTCGCACCGAGGATAACATTATTATTGGATTATTGGCTATTTTTGTCTGTTAAGATGTGCTCCACCCCAGGCATAGGAAGGTAATCATGGAGATTTTACAACTGGTAGACCAATTAGAAGACGTACTCAATCGTGGTCTGCGGGTGCCCCTCACCTCCTCGCTGATGGTCAACGAAGAGGACTGTCTGCGCCTGATCGATCAGATGCGCATCAGCGTGCCCAGCGCCATCAAGGAAGGCGAACGTATGTTGTCCGAGCGCGACCGCATTCTGGCCGAAGCCCGGGCCGAGGCGGCCCGGGTGATCCACGAGGCCGAGGCCCTGGCCGAAGAGATGGTTGGCGAGCAGCATGTCCTTATGTTGGCCGACACCCGAGCCAGGGATTTAGAGGAACAGGGCTACCAAAAAGCCCTGAGTATGGTCCAACAGGCCGAAGAGTATGTGATCGGCCTGTTGCAGCTGATGTCCGGCCACCTGACCAGCGCGGTGGGCGAAGTGGAAAACGGGCTGCGCACCATGCAGGAAGAACGTTCCGGCGACCCGAACGCGTAGAATCCCTGTCAGCTCTGTTGCGCAATAGCCTTACGCAACAGAGCTGACAGGTTCTTCTGATCCATGAATTTTGACAGACCCTGCCGCAACAAGGTACAATTCCAGGCTGTCTGTCTTGAATTGTACCTTAAATTGGCGGCTTTTCTGTTTGTTGAGCATTTTCTTGCGGATTGTCTTTTAGAATTCTTTCGCAAAAAACCAACCGCATTCCAGAACAGGCCCACGAGTACCTCCAACTCTCTTTTGTCTCTTTTCTCACACTGGACAACCTGTGTGACAATCTGGCAGAAGGAGAAAACCTGACACAAGGAGGTGAACCATGCAGTTTAATGTCGCTGGATTGATGAAAGGGCCAATCGGTGAAGTGCGCCGATATGACCTGGAAGAAGATCTGAGCAGCTTAAAACCTGAAATTCCAGTCGCCAGCCCGTTGACCGGTCAAATACAATTTCTGCGCACCAACAGCGGAATTCTGGCCACGGGTATTTTACGTCTCACCATCGAAACCCATTGCGCCCGATGTACGGATGCGATGACAGCGGATGTAGATGTACGCATCGAGGAGAGCTTTCGTCCGCTAGTCGATGTCACCAGTGGTCGCTTTCTTCTGCCCGACGAGATCGAGGGCAGCGAGGATGATCTGTTCGACGCCGCGTTGCTGATCAATGACCATCACATCCTGGACATCACCGAAGTCGTGCGGCAGACGATTTGGACCAGTATGCCCATGCGCCCATCATGTGCATACGCTTTCCCGGAAGAATGCCCAAAATTCCAGGTTCGCTTGCAGGAATTGGCCGAAACTCTGGGCGACGAGGACGAATGGGTAGCAGAAACAGCCATCGACCCGCGTTGGGCCGCGTTGCTTCCGCTTCAGGAGACCCTGGGCGACGACGAGTAAACGGCACGACTGCAAAAGCTTTTAACCGCAAAGGATTCGCAGAGCTAAAACCTGTTTTTCTTTGTGGCGAAAGTTAGTTTTTTGAAGTAACGTCAGAAAAAAACGTATACCATAGCACAAAATCAAACCGCGTATTCGAGTGCAGCTTGCCAGCACTTATTGATTGTTGATTTTTCAAGGAGCCTTTGAAATGACACCTCTGCCAAAACGCAAACTCAGCAAGGGTCGCCGCGACCGCCGTCGTGCCCACGACGCCCTCGGCACCCCCAACCTGTCCACGTGCAGCAACTGCAACAAACCGATTCTGCCCCACCGGGCTTGCCCGAACTGCGGTCACTTTCGGGGCCGACAGGTTGTTCAGGTTGATGAGCTGACCTAAGCAATCCGCACAGATCTGTTCCGTGATCGGGCAAGAAATCCTGAACACGGCTGACCTAAACCTGGGCTGCATGACCCCAAAATCGGGGATTTGGTCATTTGGCCAAATCCCCGATTTGTTATTCCCCCGTTTGGCCCCAATCCCGGACTTAGCCCCTCACCCACCCACGACGAGGTCTGTCATGCCTGCATTCAATGCCACTTCCCCTTCTTTTCAATTTAGTGACACCGCCCAGCCCGTGGCCTTTCTTTTTCCCGGCCAGGGCAGCCAGCAGGTGGGCATGGCCAAAGAATTAGCCGACGCCTACCCTGCGGCCCAGGCTGTTTTTGATCAGGCTAACGAAATCTTGGGCTTTGATCTGCGGGATCTCTGCTTCAACGGCCCGGAAGATCTCCTGACCGATACGGTTAACGCCCAGCCGGCCTTGATGACAGCCAGCATTGCCGCCTTGCGCGCCGCCGAAAGTGTGCGGGGGGCATTGCCCCGGCCCCAATTCATGGCCGGCCACAGCATGGGGGAATATAGTGCGCTGGTGGCCGCCGGTGCCCTCAGCCTGGAAGATGGGCTGCGATTGGTGCGGGAGCGGGGGCGGTTGATGAAGCTGGCGGGCCAGGAATCCCCAGGGATGATGGCGGCGATTTTGGGGCTGGACGAGGAGAGGCTGGCCGAAATCTGCGCCCAGGCGGCGGCAGAGAGCGGGGGGATTGCCCAGGTAGCCAACGACAATTGCCCCGGCCAGGTGGTGATCTCCGGGGACAAGATGGGCATGGAGGCGGCCATGCGGGGGGCGGCGGCCGGGGGTGCCCGCAAGGTCGTCCCCCTGGCGGTCAGCATCGCCGCCCACAGCCCCCTCATGGCCCCCGCGGCCGCGGCCTTGCGCGCCGCCATCGACGCCGTCACCTTCACGACGCCCCAAATCCCCGTAATCGGCAACACCCAGGCCCAACTTCTCACCACGCCGGCCGCCATCCGCGCCGAGCTGGTGGCCCAGTTGACCGGCTCCGTGCGCTGGACGGGCACCATCCAGGCTATGTTGACCGCTGGGGTGACCACCTTTGTGGAGATCGGCCCCGGCGAGGTGCTGACTGGCTTGGTGAAGCGGGTGGACCGCAAGGCGGGCCGGGTGAATGTGAATAGCCCGGCGGGGGTTGAGGGTTGGTTGATTGATTGATTGATTGATTGATTGGGGTTCTGCGTGGGGTTGGTTGATTCGGGCGGGCGGGGGGTATAATACTTCTCGAAACGGTCCGCCACTTGACGACAAACGCTGAAGGGGAAAAAGATGCAGACAGGGATGAATTTCACGGATCAGGTCGTGTTGGTGACGGGCAGCAGCAGCGGCATCGGCGCGGCCATTGCCACAGAGTTTGCGGCGTTGGGGGCCAAGGTAGCCATCAACTATCGCAGCAACGCCGAGGGGGCCGAGGCCATTGCCGCCCAAATTCGAGAAGCAGGCGGCTTCTGCGCTGTCTATCAGGCGGATGTGAGCGATCTGGCCCAAAGCGTGACCTTGGTCAAGCAGGTGGAGGCGGATTTGGGGCGCATCAATGTGCTGGTGAACAATGCCGGCACCACCCGAGACACCCTGCTTTTAAGCATGAAGGAAGAGGAGTGGGACACGGTGATCCAGACCAACCTCAAGAGCGTCTACACCATGAGCAAAGCAGCCCTGAAGGGCATGTTGCGCAACAAGGGTGGACGCATCATCAACATCACCAGCGTGGTGGGGTTGAGCGGGCAGGCCGGTCAGGCCAACTATGCCGCCAGCAAGGCGGGCATCATCGGCTTCACCAAGAGCCTGGCCCGGGAGATTGGCAGCCGCAACATCACGGTCAACGCGGTGGCCCCAGGCTTTATCCCCACGGCCCTGACCGATGTGCTGACCGACGAGCAGCGCCAGATCACCATCGACGCCACGCCCATGGGCCGGCTGGGCACCCCGGCAGAGATCGCCTGGGCCGTACTCTTCTTGGCCTCGGACCGATCCGGGTTTATCACCGGCCAAGTGTTGACCATTGACGGCGGCCTTGTTATGATGTAGCAGTTGGCGGCGCTATTTTGACCGATTCCAAGTGCCTTCTCAATAAACCGGGGCTGGTCAACCCAGAAGTTCGACTTTTGGCAAAAGTCGAACTTCTTTGCCCCTGAACATTGAGAAGGTACGATTCCAACCCCGAATCTTTTCAACCATCTGCGGGCAAAGGTCTTTTATGAGCGACCCACAAACGATCCAAACCGGGAACCAGGAGCCGGATAACACGGGCCAGATCAAAGCCAAAGCGCATCAACACTTTATCAAACAGCGGCGCAGTGCGCGCATGTTGGCGCTTCAGGCCCTGTTTGAAATCGACAGCGTCCACCATCCGGTGGGGTTGGTGCTGGAAGAGCGCATGGCCGGCAAGACCTTGGACGATGAGAGCCGGGAGTTTTTGCGCTGGTTGGTGCAGGGGGTGGTGAAGCACATGCCCATGCTGGACGCCATGATCATCACCTATGCGCCGGAATGGCCGGTGGATCAGTTGGCCATCATCGACCGCAATATTTTGCGCCTTTCCCTGTTTGAGATCAGCAGCCAAAATTCGGACACGCCCGAAAAGGTAGTGATCAACGAGGCCGTGGAGCTGGCCAAGGCCTTTGGCAGCGACAGTAGCCCGCGTTTTGTCAACGGGGTGTTGGGCACGGCCCTCAGCGAATTCACCATCAAACTCGCCGCCCATGAATAACTTCAATCTCTTTGGCATTGGCCCAATGGAGCTCATCTTTGTCCTCATCATCGCCCTGGTGGTGATGGGACCGGAGCGTTTACCCCAAGTGGCCCGGGAGATGGCCAAGATGATGGCCCAGGTGCGGGAGATCTATACCGAACTCATGGGCACCTTGACCAAAGAATTTGGAGACATGGAAGAGTTAAAGGAGATCCAGCGCGATCTCAACAGCCTGCGAGATCCCCTTAATCTCAATAAATTTGGCAAAACCCCCAGCAAGAGTAGCGCAAAAGCCCCTTCATCGCCCCCCAAGCGGTCCACCGCCGAGCAGATGGCCCAGTCCTCCGCTGCCGCCACATCTGCGAAAGAGACCAGCCAACCGCTCAGTCCATCATCCGGTTCAACCACCCCTCTTGCCCCTGCGCCCCCCGCTGTATCTGCGGTCCAAGGCAACGCCAATTTTGGGGAAGAGAACCGGATTGCCCCGCCTCAAAGTGAAGAATCAAGCCAGAAAGCCCACGCCGACGGTCAGGCCAAACCCGCACCGGTCATCTCTGGGGACGAGTCATGAGCGAAGAAGTGCAGGTCTACGATCCTATCCCGGATGCGCCGGATCCCGTGGACAAGAGCCGCATGTCCTTGATGGGCCATCTAAAAGAACTGCGGCTGCGGCTGATTTGGATCGTGTCCGGGCTGGTGGTGGGGACCATCTTGGGCATGTTTGTGGCCGAATGGGTGATCTCGTTTATCAGTCTGCGCCTGGGTGTGCAGTTGATTGCCATCGGCCCTTTCGAGAATATTTCCTCCTTCTTTCGGGTCAGCTTTACCGTGGGCACCGGGCTTGCCATGCCCGTGATCGTCTATCAAAGCATCGCCTTTATCGCCCCTGGTCTGTATCCCAACGAACGGCGCAATTTGTTGTTTCTGCTGCCGGGGATTCTGTTGCTCTTTCTGGCCGGATCATCCTTTGCCCTCTTTGTGATGTTGCCCGTGGCCACAGGGTTTCTGCAAAAGTTCATGGGCACGGTGATCGAGGCCAACTGGACGGCCCGGGAATATATTAACTTTGTCACCCGCATCGTCTTCTGGATCGGTGTCTTTTTTGAGACCCCTCTGGTGATCGCCTTCCTGGCCCGGGCCGGCTTTGTCAGCGGTCCCAAACTGTTGGGCTGGTGGCGGCAGGCGGTTGTGGTCACCTCCGTGATCGCCGCCATGATCACCCCCACCATTGACCCGGTCAACATGGCCATCGCCATGCTCCCCCTGGTGGTACTCTATTTCATGGGTGTGGGTCTGGCCTACATCGTCTATCGCCCCAGAGTGCCACGGGATTTCTCTGAGGAATGAAAGAAGACTGAAGACTGAAGACTGAAGACTGAAGACTGAAGGCAATTTTCACCTGTTCTTCCGCCATTCGCCATTCGCCATTCGCAAACATCATGGATCAAGCCGCGTTAATCGCCCGCAAGCATGAGACCCAAGGCCGGTTGGCCCAGGCCCGCCGAGAACTGGCGCGGCTGGAAGCGCAAGTGGCCCCCACCACGCCTACTGCTGCCCCAGACCGGTCCACCCAACGGCGGATCGGCCAGCTTCAAACCAGCATCGATCAGCTCATGGCCGAAGAATATCGGCTACGCCTTGCGATTGATCAAGCGGGGGGCGAATTGCGAGGGGCGAAATAGACGACCCAATCCCCCAATCTCTATCTCTATCTCCCAATCTCTATCTCACACCCCACCAAAACCACCCATGCAACCAAAATACGACATCCTCATCACCGCTGGATATAACCCGGACAAGATCGACACCATCAAAGAGCTGACCGGCGTCCACCACAAAGTGCTGGCGGATGTGGGCGGCAAGCCTATGGTCTGGCACGTGGTGCGGGCCTTTGTGGAGAGCGGCTTGGCCGGGGAGATCGTGATCGTCGGCCTGGGCGAGGAGTATGCCCTGGATTTTGGGGTGCCGGTCCACTATGTGGAGAACCAGGCCAGCCTGTGGAAAAACCTGAAGGCCGGCTTTGATGCCCTGATCCAGTGGGGCGACCCGGACCGCCACATCATCGCCATGAGCGCGGATTCGCCTCTGCTGACCGGGGAGATTGTGCGCTGGTTTGTGGAGGCGTGCCAGCCCGAAACCAGCGATCTCTATTGGGGCGTGGTGCGCAAAGAGGTGATGGAGCAAACCTTCCCCACCAGCAAGCGTACCTATCTGCCCCTGCGGGAAGGCCGCTTTTGCAGCGGGGATCTCTTCCTGGGCAGGCTTTCTGCCGGGCTGCGCATCCACGCCAAGATGCACGACTTCATCGTCTATCGCAAGAATCCCCTAAAACAGATGCAGTTGCTTGGCTTCGGCACCCTGATCCGCCTGCTCTTCCGGCGGCTGACCTTGCAGGGGCTGCTGGGGGTGATCGAGCGCCACATGGACATCACCGGCACCCCGGTCATCGCCCCCTTTGCCGAGCTGGGCATGGACGTGGACAAGGCCTTCCAATACGAAATGGTGCTGGACTATTGGGCCAAACACCGAGGGCCAGCGGCCCATGATTGACGATTCCAACGATCTGCTGGCCCGGCTGACCCAGACGGATGTTGACCTGAGCCGCCGCATCGCCCTGACCCCTGCGGAGAAAGAGCAACGTCCGCCCCGATTTTGGCTGGCCTTTGTGGGCGCACATTTGGGGGATAGTTGGGTGTGGGGACTGGTGGCGGCCTGGCTGTGGCGAGACGCCTCTCGTCAAGCAGACCCGGCGGCCAAAAGTCGCGTAAAGGCTTGGCTGGGCACCTTGGCCGCAGTCTATGCCATAACCCTGGGCATCAAGCAGGTGGTGAAGCGGGAACGGCCCGGCACGGATGTGTTGATGTACGGCCCCGGCGCGGATGTCCACAGCTTCCCCAGCGGCCACGCCACCCGCATGGGGGCCATCCTGGCCTGGTTCGGCACCCTCTTCCCCGGCTGGGGGCTGCTGGCCTGGCCCCTCACCCTGTGGGTGAGTTGGAGCCGGGTGGCCATGGGCGTCCACTATGCCGGGGACGTGATCGTCGGCCTGGCCGTCGGCTTCCTCACCGGCGAGATCGCCCGGCGCATGACAAAAAACAACAAATAGGCCACGGATTTGACGGATTGAACGGATTTTGCAACTGCCAAGCCACCCCCTCCCAGCCTCCCCCAGGTTGGGGGAGGAGCCGGATCGCCGCAGACAGAAGTCCGGTACGCACGATCTGTCCCCTCCCCAATCTGGGGAGGGTTAGGGTGGGGTTGATTTTTCAGATCCGTTTTTAATCCGTCAAATCCGTTCAATCCGTGGCCCATTTTTTAATCCACAATCCACAATCTAAAATCGGGAGGCCCCATGAACACCCAAGAGATCTTGCAGAAGCAAAAAGAGTATCTGTGGCCCAATCATCTGCTCTATTACACGGACCCCATGCCCCTGGACCACGGCGAAGGGCTGTGGGTGTGGGATGTGGAGGGGAACAAGTATTTGGACTTCTTCGGCGGCATCCTGACCACCAGCGTGGGCCACAACCACCCCAAGGTGACGGCGGCCGCCCAGGCCCAAATCGGCAAGCTGATCCACTCGTCCACCCTCTATCCCCACGAAAACCATGTGCGTTTGGCCGAAAAGATCGCCGAGATCACCCCGGGGGATCTGCGTTCGTCCTATTTCACCAATTCGGGCACGGAGGCCAACGAGAACGCGGTGATGCTGGCCCGGGCCCACACGGGCAACCAGGAGATCATCGCCCTGCGCAACGGCTATAGCGGCCGCTCGGCCCTGGCCATGAACTTGACCGGCCAGGCCAACTGGCGCATCGGCGGCAGCCAGGTGTTGGGCATCAAGCACGCCCTGGCCCCGGACTGCTATCGCTGCCCCCTCAAAATGACCTATCCCTCCTGCGGTGTGGCCTGCGCCCAGGATGTGGAGGAGACCATCAAGCACACCACATCGGGCAAGATCGCCGCCTTCATGGCCGAGCCGATCCAGGGCGTGGGGGGCTTTGTCACCCCGCCGGCGGAATATTTTGGCATCGTCACGGAGATCGCCCATCACTATGGCGGCGTCTTTATTTGCGACGAAGTGCAGACCGGCTTTGGCCGCACGGGATCCCACTGGTTTGGCATCGACCATTGGGGTGCCCAGCCGGACATCATGACAATGGCCAAGGGCATCGCCAACGGCTTCCCCCTGGCCAACACCATCACCACGGGCGAGATCGCCCGCAGCATGGTGGGCAAGGGGCTGACCATCAGCACCTTTGGTGGCAATCCAGTCTCCACCGCGGCTTCTTTGGCCACGATTGAGGTCATGGAGGAAGAAGCCCCGCCCAGCCGGGTGGCGGAGTTGGGCGCGCAACTGCGGGCCGGGCTGGATTTGATGGGCGAAAAGTACCCCATGATCGGGGAAGTGCGGGGCAAGGGGTTGATGCAAGGGGTGGAATTGGTGGCAGATCGCCAGAGCAAAGAGCCTGCCCCCAAGGCGGTCAACCAGCTTTTTGAGGCCACCCGGGCCCGGGGCTTGCTGATCGGCAAGGGCGGCATGTACAACAACGTCCTGCGCATCTCCCCCGGCCTCACCGCCACGCCGGAGCAGATCGAGATGGCCCTGGCGATCCTGGACCACGCGTTTGGCGAGGTGCAAGAGGGATTCTAAAACATCGAGTATCGTGTATCGAGTATTAAAAAACCGGCGCATCAGCGCCGGTTTTTTAATACTCGATACACGATACTCGATGCCCTTACCCCTTGGCCTGTTTGGCCTTCTCTTCCTCCACCAGCACCCGGCGCAGGACTTTGCCGATCTGGCTCTTGGGCAGTTCGCTACGGAACTCGACCAGGGAGGGCACCTTGTACGGGGCCAGGTTCTCTTTGCAGAAAGCCCGCATCTCCTCGGAGGTGGCGGTCTGGCCCGGCTTCAGGATCACGAAGGCCTTGACGGTTTCGCCCCGCTTGGCGTCGGGCACACCGGCCACCACGGCCTCTTGGACCTTGGGGTGCATGAAGAGGACTTCCTCCACCTCACGAGGCACAATGTTGTACCCGCTGGCGATGATCAGATCCTTCTTGCGGTCCACAATGTAGAAATAGCCTTCGTCGTCCATCTTGGCGATGTCGCCCGTGTGCAGCCAGCCGTCCTTGTCGATGGTATTGGCCGTCTCGTCGGGCTTGTTCCAATAGCCCTTCATCACCTGGGGACCATAAATGACCAACTCGCCCTCTTGGCCAGGCTGGACCCGGGGCCAACTGCCATCCGCCGCCGGTTCCAGGGTCACGATCTCCACATCCGTGGAAGGAATGGGCAGGCCGATGGAGCCGTTCTTGCGCTTGCCATAGACTGGGTTGGCGCAGGCCACCGGGGAGGTCTCGGTCAGGCCATACCCCTCCACCAGCCGCCCGCCGGTAATCTCGCCAAACTTTTCCTGCACCTCAACAGGCAGGGCCGCGCCGCCGGAGAGACAGACTTTGACCGAGCGCAAGTCGAATTGCTGCACCTTGGGGTGGTTGATGATGCCGATATACATGGCCGGGACGCCGGGATATTGGGTGGGTTTTTCCCGGTGGATGATCTCCAGCACGTGGTCCGTGTTGCGGGGGTCCGGCACGACGATCACCTCACCGCCGCAGTAGATGCCAAAGAGCATGGCCACGGTCATGCCGTAGACGTGGAAGAAGGGGATGGCCCCCAGGGTCTTCTCGCCGCCGGGGATCAAACTGGGCATCCAACCTTCCAACTGCATGACGTTGGAGACCAGATTGCGGTGGGTGAGCATGGCGGCCTTGGGCACGCCCGTGGTGCCGCCGGTATATTGAAAGAGTACCGTGTCATTCAGATCGGCTTTGATCTGGGGCGGCGTGGTCGGGTTGGCCTTGAGCAGATCAAAGAAGTTGTGGATGCCCGCTCCCGGTGTCACCGCGGCCAGGGAACCGGTCTCTTTGAGCTGCTTTTCCACCAGCCCCCGGAAGGGGAAGCCCAAAGTATCAGACACATCGGTGACGATGGTATGGGCCACATCCGTGTCCCCCTTGATCTGGTTGAGTCGCCCCACCAGGCCGCTCATGATCACAATGGCCTTGGCTCCGCTGTCGTGGAGTTGATGTTGCAATTCCCGGGGGGTATAGGTGGGGTTGGTGTTGACCGCCACCATGCCAGCCTTGAGGATGCCATAAAAGGCGATGACCTGCTGGGGCGTATTGGGCAGCATGATGCTGACCCGATCCCCCTGCTTCAGCCCCAGGCCATGCAGGGCGGCGGCAAAGCGGCTGGCCTTGTCGTTCAACTCTTGATAGGTCAGCTTGGACTGAATGACCAAACCCAAGGGTAGATACTTCAAGATCATGCGCACGGCGACATGCCGAGGATAGCGCTTGGCCGATGCTTCCAGGGTTTGGTGCAGGAATTGATCCACCGGCTTGATGGTTTGGGGTACTTTTGCTTCGTAATTGCTAAACCAGGGTTTGGTCATGGAAGGGCTCTCCTTTTGAGTGGACTCTATTGGCATGATCTTTTTGGCTGGCGCGCAGAACAATAGGGGTACCCTGCGCATAACAGGGGAGACGATGACAAGAACCGTATTCTCACCGCAAAGGCGCAAAGAACGCAAAGAAAAGTAGAGTTTTTCCTCTGTGATCTCAGCGCGCTGCGGTCGGAATACGATTTACGGCGCGGTTGATATTGGATTGCAACGGGGTGGGGCACTTCATTGTAGTAAACGTATGTTTAGGCTGGGTTCCGAAGGATATTCCGGCACCGACGAGGGTATTATGCTTGGAATCCCCCAGACTTTCAAAACTGGGGGAGGCTGTGACGAGTTTAGCAGGAGCGGGCACTGCGCCGATTTGCGCCGAATCTTTGACATCTCCCCCACAGGAGACATATACTGCCCTATACTGTTCACCGTCCACCATAGCGTCAGGCGACCCTTTATGGCTGATTTGATTCAATTTTATGCTCAGGAGCCGGTTTGGGCCGTGGTGGGGGCAAGCAACGATCGCCGCAAATATGGCAATCGCATCTATCGCACCCTGCGCAGTGCTGGCTACACGGTCTATGCCATCAACGATCACGAATCCCAAGTCGAGGGGGACACGGCCTATGCTCGCTTGGCCGATCTGCCCCAGATCCCCACGGTGGTGGACATGGTGATCCCGCCCTGGAATGCCCAGTCCGTGGTGGAAGAGGCCGTCACCCTGGGCGTCAAAGCCCTCTGGTTTCAACCCGGCGCGGAGAATCCAGCGGCCATCCGCTGGGCAAAAGAGCAAGGCCTGGACGTGATCGAGGACTGCATACTGGTCCATCATGTGCAACAATCGGCAACCACATCACCCCCTCCCAGCCTCCCCCAGATTGGGGGAGGAGCCGGATCGCCGAAGACAAAAGTTCGGTAAACCTGATCTGTTCCCTCCCCAATCTTTAGGTTGAGTAGGCCCAGAGGCCGTATCGAAACCTGGGGAGGGTTAGGGTGGGGTTGGTAGTATCAACAATCTAAAATCCCCAATCCAAAATTCAAAAATGGAGCGTTTAACATGGTCACAGCAAATGTAAAGTGGATCGGCGGCAGCAACTATATGGGCTTTGATGGCAATGGCCGGGCCGCCCTCATGTCCTCGGGCGGGGACGGGCCAGGGGTCAGCCCCATGCAGATGCTCCTGCTGGGCGTGGGCGGCTGCACCATGGTGGATGTGATCAGCATCCTGCAAAAACAGCGCAAATACATCGAAGGCGTGGAGATCGTCCTGGAAGGCGAGCGGGGGGCCGACTTCCCCAAGCCCTGGGAGACCATCCACATGCACTACATCATCACCGGCGTGGGGCTGGACCCGGCACAGGTGGAGCGGGCCATTAAACTGAGCAAAGAAAAGTATTGCGGGGCCAGTGCCACCCTGGCCGGCGTGGCTAAGATCACCTATGATTTCGAGATCCGGGAACCGGCGGCGTTGGCCGCTCAGGTTTCGGATGAAACAGAGACCACAGAATAAGTGGGCCGACATCGGGAGGAATAGATTGTGTTAGCATCAATTACGGGTGTGTACCGAAACGGGCATATCGATCTCGCAGAACAACCTCTTGCTATGCCCGAAGGAACCGAGGTTCTTGTAACATTTTTAGAACCGGGCACAATCAACCTGCGAGAGCGCGGAATCGACTACGAAACAGCGGCCGAGATGCGTTCAATTCTCGAATCGTTCGCCACCGAATGGGAAAGCCCCGAAATGGATATCTACGATGACTACGATACAAACAGGCTCAACCGTTCATCGCGGTGACATCATTCTTGTTCTCTTTCCAAATTCAGATTTAACGACAGCCAAAAAGCGTCCTGCACTCGTGGTCCAAGCAGACAATCTACAGACCGGGTTATCACAGATCGTCGTCGCGATGATTACCAGTCGATTGTTTCGAGCCAACCATCCGAGTCGGGTGCTAATTACCGTAGCTACGGATAATGGGCAACAATCGGGCCTGCTCACTGACTCCGTAATTATGACCGATAATCTGGCAACAATATTGTTGTCATCAATCGATAAAGTAATCGGGCAAATACCAACCGAGTCAATTAACCAAGCGTTGCGTCACACACTTGGTATCTGACTCAGACTATACGGAGAAACCCCATGTTCAACAAAATCCTGCAAACCCTGGGCCTACGCCACAAACCCGCCGCCGCCCCGTTGCCTATGAACGGTCCCGGTGAGGCCGCGCCGGTTAAGGCGTCCGCCGGGGCCAAGCCCATCCACGTCAGCGATGCGGAGTTCAAGGCCACCATCCTGGACAGCGACAAGCTGGCCGTGGTGGATTTCTGGGCCGACTGGTGCGGACCGTGCCATCGCATGGCCCCCAACATCGACTATCTGGCCGAGGATTTCGCCGACCGCATTGTGGTGGCCAAATTGGACGTGGATGCCAACCCCCAAACCCCCGGCCAATACAAGATCATGGGCATCCCCACGGTCATCTTCTTCAAGAACGGCAAAGAAGTGGACCGCATGGTAGGGGTGTCTAGTTTGGACAAATTGACGAAAAAAGTGGAAGCGTTGGGGAAATAATTATCGAGTATCGTGTATCGAGTATTTTTGGTGGGTTACTACCAAAAATACTCGATACACGATACTCGATAAAGCTCTTCCCGCTTCCCTCACCATACACGGAGAGAACACACGTTATGCGCATGTCGAAATTGTTTTTTCAGACTTTACGGGAAGTACCCAATGAGGCTGAGGTAATCAGCCATCAGTTGATGTTGCGATCTGGCCTGGTGCGCCAGGTGGCCGCGGGGATTTTCGATCACCTGCCCTTGGGCTTGCGGGTCAAGCACAAGATCGAGCAGATCATGCGAGAAGAGATGGACGCGGTCGATGGCCAGGAGATCACCATGCCCGTGGTGCAGCCGGCGGAGCTGTGGCAGCGCAGCGGACGCTGGGACGCCATCGGCGATGACATGGCCCGGCTCAAGGACCGCAACGACCGGGACTACTGTCTGGGCATGACCCACGAAGAGGTGGTCACGGATCTGGCATCCCGCATCGTCAGCAGCTATCGCCAACTGCCCTTCATGCTCTACCAGATCCAGACCAAGTTCCGGGACGAGCCCCGCCCCCGGGCCGGCATGATCCGGGTGCGGGAGTTCACCATGAAGGACGGCTACTCCTTCCACACGGACATCGCCGACCTGGACGCCTACTATCCCAAGGTCTATCAGGCCTACTTCAACATCTTCCGCCGCTGCGGGCTGGATGTGCTGGCCGTGGAGAGCGACACGGGCATGATGGGCGGCACAATGGCCCACGAATTCATGGCCGTCACCCCCATCGGCGAGGATACCCTGCTGCTGTGTGATGCCTGCGGCTACAAGGCCAACCGCCAGATCGCCACCTTCGTCAAGCCCACGCCGGAGGCCGAGGCGGCCCTGCCCCTGACCGAGGTCGCCACCCCCGGCACAGCCACCATCGCCGATCTGGCCGCCTTTTTGAAGATCCCCGAAAGCCGCACGGCCAAGGCGGTCTTCATGGTCGCCGAAATCGAAGGCAAGGACGGCAAGTTTAGCGAGAAGTTCGTCTTCGCCGTGGTGCGGGGGGACATGGAACTGAACGAGACAAAATTGACCAACGCGGTCAAGGCCAAGCGCCTACGCCCGGCCACCACGGACGAGATCAGCGCCATCGGGGCCGAAGCTGGGTACGGGTCTCCCATAGGCATTGATCGCAGCAAAGCAATTTTGGTGGTGGACGACCTGGTGGCAGCCAGCCCCAACTTGGTGGCAGGGGCCAATAAACCGGGTTTCCACTTCACCAACGTCAACTATGGCCGGGACTACCCCGCCGCCGACATGGTGACGGATCTGGTGGCGGCCGGCGACGGCCATCTCTGCCCGGTCTGCCAAAGCCCCCTGCATTCCGTGCGCGGCGTGGAGGTGGGCAACATCTTCAAGCTGGGCACCAAGTACAGCACGGCCATGGGGGCCACCTATCTGGACGAAAATGGCGGCTCCTGGCCAATGGTCATGGGCTGCTATGGCATCGGCACCGGGCGGCTGATGGCCAGCGTGATCGAGGCCTACAACGACGACTTTGGCGTGCAATGGCCGGTCAGCATCGCCCCATATCAGGTCATGCTGGTCAGCCTGGCCAACGAGAAGTCCCCGGACGTGGCCGCCCAGGTGGACCAGTTCTACGCCGACCTGCAGGCCGCCGGGGTAGAAGTACTCTACGATGACCGGGACGAGCGGGCCGGGGTCAAGTTCAACGACGCCGACCTGATCGGTCTGCCCGTGCGCATCACCGTGGGCGGCAAGGGGCTGAAGAAGGGGTTGGTCGAGCTGCGCTTCCGGCGCACGGGCGAGAACCGAGAGATCCCCGTGGCCGACTTTGTGGCCGGTGTGCAGGCGGCATTGGCCGAAGAATGGGCCTTTGTGAAGGGGATGGTGGTGGAGGAAGTGTTGGAAATTGAGAATTGAGATTTGAGATTTGAGAATTAAAAAGCGGCGTTTGCACTTTGGTGCAAACGCCGCTTTTTAATTCTCATTTTTTGGTCGCTGGTACTAAAGCCGCTTTAGAATTCCCATGATCAGCGCGGTCAGCGGGGGGACGATCAGTTTGCCCGATTCCATCACTTCTTGATGGGTGGTGGTGGCTTCGGTGTCAAGTTCGTCGATGCCCACATTGGTGATGCTGCTGATGCCCAGCACCTCCATGCCGGCGTGGGTGGCGATGACGGCTTCGGGTACGGTACTCATGCCCACGGCATCGGCCCCGATGGCTCGCAGAAAGCGCACCTCCGTGGCCGTCTCGAAGCTCGGCCCGGAGAGGAAGGCGTAGACCCCTTGGCGCAGGGTCATGCCCAACTCTTGGCCCACGGCCAGGGCCAGCTCTCGCAGATGGCGGGGATAGGCCTGGTTCATGCTGGGAAATCGGGTGCCGAAGGCCTCCAAATTGGGGCCAATCAAGGGGTTCAGCCCCATCATCCCCGGCAGGTTGAGGTGATCTTGGATCAGCATCAGGTCGGTGACGCCGAAAGCTGGGTTCAGCCCCCCGGCCGCATTGGTCAGGATCACGGTCTTGATCCCCAGCAGGTGCATGACCCGAATGGGAAAGGTGGTCTGCTGAAGGGTGTAGCCTTCGTAGTGGTGGAAGCGGCCCTGCATGGCGCAGACCACCGCCCCGCCCAGCCGTCCAATCACCAGCCGCCCCGTGTGGCCTTCCACCGTGCTGACGGGAAAGTGGGGGATGTCGGCGTAGGAGATGGCGGCGGCATCCTCGATGCTGTCGGCCAAGGGGCTAAGACCACTGCCCAGGATCAACCCAACTGTGGGGAGATGCTGCGTGCGGCTGCGGATAAAATCAGCGGCCGCAGCGTAATCGGATAACACAAACTCTGGGTGCATATTACTCTCGTAGCTTGCTCTCGGTGCCCTGGCCGTCGATGGTCAACTCCGCGGCCACACCGCCGGAGACCTGACGATAGACCTGGGTCGTACTCAAGTTGGCATGGCCCAACCGTTCTTGAACTTCCCGCAGACCGGCACCGGCATTGAGCATGTGGGCCGCAAAACTGTGGCGCAAGGTGTGGGGAGTGACCACGCCCTTGATATCCACCTGTTTTACATAGCGTTTAATGATCAGCCACAACCCCTGGCGGGTCAGCCGTTGGCCCCGGTGGTTGAGGAAGAGGGCCTCGTCTGCCTCGTCGTTGATCAGCTTGGGGCGTCCATGTTCCAAATAGTAGGCCAGGGCCGCACCGGCCGCCGGGTAGATGGGCACTTCCCGGCTGCGCTTGCTGCCTGCGCCGCAAATCACCATGCGCTGGTCCACATCCACATCCTGCAAATTCAAGCTGACCAGTTCGGTCACCCGCATGCCCGTGGCATAAAGCACCTCCATCAGCGCCTTGTCTCGGGCGGACTTGGACGACTTTGTCGCCACAGGGGCGGCCAGCAACCGTTCAATTTCCTCGGGCTTGATGGGGCGAGGCAGTTGTTTCTTGACCTTGGGGGAGTCCAATTCGGTGGAGGGATCCCGGCTGATCACCCCATCTGCAACCAAAAAGTGGATAAAGCTCTTGACCGCGGCGATCTTGCGCGCCACGGTCGAGGAGGCATATTCGCGCTCGCGCAGAAAGAAGAAATATTCCTGGAGGACGCTTTCGTCCACCTGAGACCATTCTGTGATGGCCGCCAGATCTGGGGAGGAAAAGCCCGCCAAGAAACCATAAAACTGCCCCAAATCATTGCGATAGGCCGCAATTGTATTGCCGGTGCAGCTCTTTTCTTTCACCAAGTATGCAAAGAATTGTGTGATTTGTGTTTCCATTTTGCTCCCCTCATGGCATCGAACACAGGTACAGGGTGTTTCGTTTATTATCCTGAAAGTTTACCACACTTTCCATAATACGTAAAGTTGGATCGGGCAAATTTTGCATACGATTGCCCTCCGAACGCCTGCAAACCATCTGTGATATAATCATGCCTGGTTCGTCTGCCGCCCACAATGCCACGACGAATTCCAGCCGCCGATGGCTCCAGCGATCACGCCCGTATGCCATCGGCTCACCACAAAGAGCCGCCCAATGGCCGCCAGCAAGTCCAGACGTCAACGCAAAGTACGCACAAAAAGCCCAGCCACCGGGCTTGGCCGGGAAAAGACCCTGCCTGGCCCGGATCTGTCCGGCTTCACTCTGGCCTTTTTTGAATTCTTTGGAGCAGACATCCACCGTGTTAACGGGGGCGCAGAGAACCGTTTTCAGATTGGCCTGCCCCCGGAGTTGGCCGAACACTTCGCCAAGCCTGCGCTTAATTTGGTCTTCCGCAACGCCGAAGTGACCAGCGACACGGATCTGGTGGCCTATGGCAGTCGCATTTTTGACCGCATGATGGCCTATTTGGATCAGCAAGGGGCGCTGACCGTGCGCCAACTGCCCAAACGGTTCAGCGGCGGCGAAGAGCTGATGCAGGCCGTCCAGCCCACCAACACCTCCATCCTCAACCTGCGTCTGCGGGAGCAGAGCCAAAATCTGCTGGTCTTCAATTGGCACATCACCTATCGGGCCGATGACAAACGGGAAGAGTTGGTCAGCGTGGTGCTGGATGAGGCCGGCAACCGGGTTCTGCTGCAAGAAGATGGCCATGCCCAGGGGTTGAGCCTGGCCGGGCTGCTGGCAGATTCCAGCGAACCGGCCCAGGAAACCGACGAGGAGGGCCAGCCCATCCCACCCCGGCTGCCGCCCATGACCCAGCTTGCCCGCCAGGCTCAAACCGCCCGCAAATATGTACTCTATCATGCGGATCTGCGCTGTGTGGACCACGAACAGGAGATCCTGCCCCGGCTGCACAAGGTACTCTCCCGACTCACCACCTATTACGAGGAGCAGATCAGCGAGGTCTACGACAGCCACGATCTCACTGGCGAAAAGCGGCGCGGGCTGGAAGAGGATCTGCAACGCAAGATCGCCGAAGAGGTGGAGAATCATCGGCTGCGGGTGAAGGTGCGGCTTTTTAGCTATGCCCTGCTGCATGTGCCCGTGGCCACCGCGGACATCACCCTGGGGTTGAGCAAAAGCGGCGCAGAGTTGCAAGAGATCCCGGTTCAAGTATGGCGCAATCTCTACGACGGCACCTTACGCCGTCCCCTCTGCCACGCCTGCGGCCAGGAAACGGCCCAGATCACCCTCGACCGCAACGGCCACATCACCTGCAACGACTGCCTGGAACAGTGCCACACTTGCCAGGATATTTTGTGCGCTTCTTGTGGGGTGGCCGCCTGTCCGGTGTGCGGGGAAAACAACTGTGACAGCTGCGGCCAGAGCTGTTGGGCTTGTGGCGAACGGGCCTGCCCGCATCACATTGACGGCTGCCCGGTGTGCGGGGACGCGGTCTGCCACAGTTGCCAGACCGCGTGCAGTCATTGCGGGGTACGCCAATGCCGCAGCCATCTATGGGCGGATGGGGTGGATCAGCAGTTGGTGTGCGCCGATTGCGCCATCCGCTGTCCGGGCTGTCACCAATATAGCGCCCAGTTGGCCACCTGCACCACCAGCGGCCAACGCTTCTGCACAAATTGCGCGGCTACATGCACCACTTGCCAACGCTCGTTTGGGCCGGGATTTTTCCATGTGGCCCCCAAAACGGGCAAGATCTATTGCCAGGAGCATATCACCATCTGCCCGGCTTGCAACACCCTCACCGATGATCTGCGCACCTGCACCGTGTGCGGGGCAAGTTGTTGCCCAAGCTGCGGCCACCGCTGCGGCATCTGTAGGGATGCCCTGTGCAGCGAACACACGCAACGTTTTGCCGGATGCAGCCACATCACCTGCGCCGACCATGTGCAAGCCTGCGCCATCGGCCACGAACGCCTCTGCCCCCTGTGTGCGAACGAATGCGCCATCTGCGAACGCCCCCATTGCGCAGACCACGCCAAACGCTGCGGCATGTGCCAACAGAGCTATTGCAAGGGCTGTGTGCGCAGCTCTGGCCTGTGCGAAAGCTGTGCCACGCTGGAAAAAGAGGGAACCCGCATCAACATGCGGGATGAACCCATCTCCGGCTACGAGGAGGTGGCGGCGTTGGAGCGGCACTATAACTGGGTGCGTCTGGCCAATCATCGCTATGTCATCTATTTGGGCAAGGGTTCCCTGGGGTTGCAGGCCCTGATCGTGGCCGATAAAAAGCGGGTGATCTCCGTGCGCCGCCAAAGCCCCTTGGACCGGATTTTGGGCCGGAGTTGGTCATGATGAAGATGATCAGCGCTGAAGAACGGCTGGGGTTGGCCCAAGACCATTTGACCGATTGCCATCTCTGCCCCCACCATTGCGGAGAGCGACGGGCCACGGCGCGGGGGGTGTGTCGGGTGGGCCAACAGGCCTTTATCGCCAGCGAAATGTTGCACATGGGCGAAGAGGAGCCGTTGCGCCCGGCCCATGCCATCTTTTTTAGCGGCTGCACGGCCACTTGCACCTTTTGCACAGCGGCCAAGTTCGCCTTCCGGCCCACGTACGGCGTCACGGTCAGCCCGGCCCAACTGGCCGCCCGCATGGCCCAGCGCCAGGACGAGGGCGCCCGCTCCATCTGCTTTATCGGCGGCGATCCGGCTCCCCACATCCCCTTCATTTTGGAGAGTTTGGCTGAATTGGGGGCGCGTAAACGGGTGCCGGCGGTGCTCAATTCCAATTTCTATCTCACCGACGCCGCGCTGGATCTGCTGGACGGGGCCATCGATCTCTATCTGCCGGACCTGAAATTTGGCCCGGCGACTGGTTCCCAAAGCTGCGGCGAACGTATCGGCGGCATGCCCGACTATTGGGCCGTGGTCACCGGCTGCATGGAGCGGATTATCGGGGAAGGCAAACCCATGCTGGTGCGCCATCTGCTCATGCCCGGCCATTTTGAGTGCTGCACCGTGCCGGTTCTGCATTGGCTGGCCGAGCGGCCTGGCATCCGGGTCAGCCTGCTCACCCAATATCTGGCCCCCGCCCAGGCGCGGGGCGAATTGGCCGACACGCTCAACCAATCCGACATTGACCGGGCGATGGCCCTGGCCCAGGGGTTGAAACTCGACTTGGTTTCATAAAATTTATCGAGTATCGTGTGTCGAGTATTTTTTTGTGTGCGCCCAACACCGCAAAATACTCGACACACGATACTCGATAAAAAACATACGCTACCCAACAAACCCCAACTTCTTATGAAAAAAATCCTGATTCTGATGAGCGACACGGGCGGCGGCCATCGGGCCAGCGCCCAGGCTTTGCAAGCTGGCTTTGTCCAGCGCTTCGGCGACCAAATCCAGGTAGAAATCGTGGATATGTGGATAAAACATACCCCTTTTCCCTTGAACCAGATTCCCAAGAGCTATAGCTTTCTGGCCACGCGGACGCCCCGGGTCTGGAAGTTTCTCTGGCGACGGGGCGAGAATCCCCGGACCGCCCAAGTGGCGCTGGAGGTGGCTACGCTCTACGCCCGCAAATCTGTGGAGCAACTCTTTCGTGAGCAACGCCCGGATCTGGTGATCTCGGTCCATCCCCTGTTCCAAGACGTCACCTTGGCCATCCTGGCCCACATGGGTTGGGATGTGCCCTTCGTCACCGTGATTACGGATCTGGCCTCCATCCACCCCGTCTGGTTCAACCGCCAGGCAGATCTCTGCTTTGTCGCCAGCCCAGAAGCCTTTGAGCGGGGTGTGGTCTTGGGGATGCGTGCGGAACAACTGCGTCTCTTCGGGTTGCCCATCCGCCCGCTCTTTGCCCAGCCCTCCCGGCCACAGATCACCCTGCGCCAGGAACTGGGCATGAACCCAGATTTGCCCGCGGTTTTAGTGGTGGGGGGAGGCGAGGGCATGGGTCTTGTGGGCGAGATTGCCCGATCCGTGGCAGGGGCGCTGGCCCAAGGAGGGCGTCCCCAGGGGCAGATGGTGGTGATCTGTGGCCGCAACCAGAAGCTGATGGCCGAATTGACCGCCCACAATTGGCCCATTCCGGTGCGCATCACCGGCTTTGTGGACAACATGCCCGACTGGATGGCGGCCTGCGACTGCATTGTCACCAAGGCCGGGCCGGGCACCATCGCCGAAGCCCTGGTGCGGGGGCTGCCCATCCTGCTCAGTGGCTTTATCCCCGGCCAGGAGGAGGGAAATGTGCCCTATGTGGTGGACAACGGAGCCGGGGCCTTCAGCACGGAGCCGGGAGAGATCGCTCGCATCGTGGCCCGTTGGTTTGGCCCCCAGCGGGATCAACTGGCTGTCATGGCCGGGCAGGCCAGGGCGATGGGCAATCCCCAAGCCACCCGGCATATTGTCGAAGAGGTGGCCCAGTTGCTGGGGGTAAAATAAGGGATCATAAAGAGGTTGAGTCCCTGTCGTTCCTGGCGTATACTGTATGAGGACGTAAACGGTTACTTTCTACAAACGATTGATTCTCTTCAATGGCCCAAGAAACGCACGCCGAAAACCAGATCATGCCAACATCCACCGACGACGCAGCCCAGCCAGCGTCGCCGGTCTATTTGAGCGCGCCGAAAACCCCAACAATCCTGCCCGACTCCCGCTGGGATGTGGCGACCAAGCGCACGGTGCTGGTGATCATGTTGGTGGTCGGGGTGGGGATCTTCTGGATCAGCCGCCCGGTCTTGACCCTGCTGATCATCGGCGGCATTGTGGCCTATCTGCTCAACCCCATCGTGGATCTGTGCGAGCGGTTGCGCATTCCCCGCAGCGTCAGCACCATCGTCCTCTACCTGCTCCTGCTCGTGGCGTTGATCCTGACCCCCGTGCTGCTTTTACCCGTGCTGCTGACTCAGCTCTCCTCTCTAAGCTTCAACGTCCCCTATACCGCCAACCTTTTTGTGGGCTGGATGCAGCGCACGGTAGCCAACTTGCCCCCCTCCGTGGAGATTTTGGGCTTCAGATTTGATCTCACGGGTTTTTATCAGAGCTTTCAGGCCAGCATCAACCAGGATCTGACCCGGCAGTGGTTGCCTACACCCCAGGATATTCTCAGCTATATCAACCAGGCCATCGGCACAGCCACCAGCGTACTCAGCACCTCGGTCAGCGTGGGGTTTAGCGTGGTGGGCGGGGTCTTTGCCGTCCTGTTCTTCTTCTTCGTCCTCTTTTTTATCAGTCTCTATTTGACCAAAGATGCGCCCAAAATCCGAGCCTATGTCGAAGGTCTCTTCCCCCGGGCCTATCAGTCCGAGTTGGGGGATCTCTTCGCCCGCATCGGCCACATCTGGCAGGCCTTCTTCCGGGGGCAGATCATCCTGTCTACCAGCGTGGGGGTGAGTACCTGGCTGGCCCTTACCCTGGCCGGCATGCCCGGTGCGCTGATTCTGGCCCTTCTGGCCGGGGCGCTGGAGATCATCCCCAACCTGGGGCCGATCATCGCCATGATCCCGGCGGTGATTGTGGCCTTGATCCAAGGCAGCGACAGCCTGACGATCAGCAATTTCAACTTTGCCCTGCTCACCGTGGGCATCTATTTCATCATCCAGCAGTTCGAAAACAACCTGTTGGTACCCCGCATCATCGGCAACAGCGTCAACCTGCACCCGGTGGTGGTGATCTGTGGCGTGGTGATCGGGGCCAACCTGGCCGGGGTGATGGGGGCCTTTCTGGCCGCACCGGTGATCGCCAGCCTGCGCATGTTGGGGGCTTACATTTACAACAAGTTGATCGACAATCCCGTGGCCCTGGAGCCGCCCCCCCAAGAGTCAAGAGATACGTTCTATCGGCGCATCGTGCGGGGAGATGACCACGTGATCTCCGCCGCGGAGATGACCGTCACCATCGAGACGGAAGAATCGCAGGGGACGACCCCAGACAAATCCATGCCATTGACCGAGCGGCACAACAACGGAGCGGTCAAGGAACAGATGCCTGCGCCCATCCATGACGATCCGCTGCCGCAACTGGCTGACGACCCTGTCCCCGTTGAAATCACTAAACCCGCAACGGATTGACCCGCAAAAAACCTTGCCGTAATCAAAAAGCGAGCGTTGCCCCAAGATATTTGGGGCAACGTTCGCTTTTTGTCTCTTTGGGCTTGAACTCAGTCTACCTTTCTTCCGGCAAGGGCAGATTGGCGAAGATGTCCATGCCCAATCCCCCAGCCACGCTCCCCTGGGATCGGCTACGATAAAAGGCGGCGGAACCGATCATGGCGGCGTTGTCCGTGCAAAGGAAGAGGGGAGGGATTTGCAGGGGCAGCCCGGCGGCGTCACAGGCAGCTTGGGCAGTCTGGCGCAGGGCAGCGTTGGCGCTGACCCCGCCGCAGATGCAGAGGCGATGGGCCGCGAAGGTGCGAGCCGCGTCCACGGACTTGGCCACCAGCACATCCACCGCGGCGGCTTGAAAGGAGGCGGCCAGATCCGCCCGCACATCCGGCGCTGTCAGGTCCACGCCCTCGGCTTCCAGCTTGCGGGTCAGGTTGAGCACGGCGGTCTTTAGGCCGGAAAAGCTGAAGTTGAAGCGGTGTTCCTGCTCATCCTTGCCCACAAATTGGCCAAGGGGACGGGGCAGATCATAACGGGCGGGGTCGCCGGTCTGGGCGCTCTTTTGGATGGCCGGGCCGCCGGGATAGCCCAGATCTAGCAGGCGGGCCACCTTGTCGAAGGCCTCGCCGGCCGCGTCGTCCAAGGTGCCGCCCAGCCGCCGATAGCGCCCGTGGCCGGTCATCAAGATCATCTCTGTGTGACCGCCGGAGACGATCAGCACGAGTACGGGAAATTCATCTTCGGGGAAGGTGGGGCGGTCCGGCAGTTGGAGCCAGTTGCTGTAAATATGGCCTTCCAAATGGTTGATGGGGAGCAAGGGCAGGCCGCTGGCCAAACTCAGACCCTTGGCCGCGCTCACCCCCACCAGCAAACTCCCCGCCAACCCTGGTCCGTGGGTGACGGCGATGGCGTCCAGATCCGAGATTTGGGCAACCCCGGCATCGGCCAGGGCTTCCTGGATCACGGTTTGGATGGCCAGCACATGCTGACGGCTGGCCACCTCTGGGAAGACGCCGCCGAAACGCCGGTGCAGATCGATCTGGGTGGCGACTTTATTGCTCAACAAAAAACGACCGTCGGCCACAATGGCGGCCGCGGTCTCGTCACAACTGGTTTCGATAGCAAGGATACGTGTATTCATAGCGAAGATTATAACATAGTAGGGGTTTGGGTAGGGGTGAGGCGAGAAAATGTTTCACATTTTCTCGCCTCACCCCTACCCAAACCCCTACGCTTTTTCATTTTCCCGACTGGCCCAGATCATCACAGCCAGGGCAACCAGCCCCAAGCCGGTCAGGGCCACCAATTTATAGATCCGATCATCCAGCAACAACGTGAGCGCCCCAAATGCAGCGGCGAAGAGCCAATACCCGGCCACGATCACCCGGTCGCTGATGCCCCGATCCTGGAGGCGGAAGTGGAGGTGATCCCGCCCGCCCTGGCCGGGGGAGACGCCCCGCCGCCAGCGGTAGAAGATCAGCCAGGCCACGTCCACCACGGGCAGACCGATCACCATCATCACCGCGGCCAGACGGGCACCGCCGATGATGCCCAGGGCGGCCAGGGCAAAGCCCAAGAAGTAGCTGCCGCTGCTGCCCATGAAGATCCGAGAGGCAAAGTTGAAGGGCAAAAAGCCCACCGCCGCCCCCAACAAAGCAATGGGCAAAATCGCCACGCTCAACTGGGGCGGCTCTGCCCGCACGAGCATGTGGACCGCCAGCACAATGCACAGGATAGCCGTAATCCCCGTCACCAGGCCGCTCAGCCCATCCAGCCAGTTGACCGTGTTCATCATGCCCATGAACCAGAAGAGGGTCAGGGGGGCCACGATCCACCAAGGGAAGCCATCCTCGCCGAAGAAGAAACCGGGGGCGAAGGGGTTGTTGACGTGTTTGAGGAAGATCAACCCGGCCATCGCAATCAAAGCCGCGCCCACTTGCACCAGATATTGGGGACCGCTGGACCACTGATAGCGGTCATCCAAAAAGCCGGCCACCGCGCAAAAGACGCCCCCGGCCAGCAGGGCGATCAAACGTTGCATCTCTTTGGGATCTTCGCGGGGAGGAAACCAGGCCGCCCACTCCGGCGGCAAAATGCGGGGCAGCATCAGCGTCAACAGCACGGTCAAGGTGAAGCCGCCAAAGAGGGCCAGCCCACCCGTCCGGGCCACCTCGCCCCGATGCCGCCGCCGCCCGCCGGGCCGATCCACCATGCCCAGGCGCAATCCCAGGCGCATGGCCAAAGGCGTCAAGCCCGCGCTGATCAGCAGGGCGGTGAGGAAGGTGAGGAGGTAGATCATCATGGTGAGGGGGTGAAAATCTGAGGGGGTGAAGGGGTGAAAGGGTGAAGGGGTGAAAAAATCACCCCTTCACCCTTTCACCCCTTCACCCCCTCACAAATCACGGTCGCATATACGTCAACGTGCGGGGGAAGGCGATGGTTTCGCGGACGTGGTCCAGGCCGCAGATCCAGGCCACGGTGCGCTCGACGCCCAGGCCGAAGCCGCTGTGGACCGTGGAGCCGTACTTGCGCAGGTCCACGTACCAGTCGTAGGCCTCTTGGGGCAGGCCGTGTTTGTCGATGGCGGCGATCAGCTTTTCCGGGTCACTCATGCGCTCGCTGCCACCGGTGATCTCGCCGTAGCCCTCGGGGGCCAGGAGATCCACGCTGCGGCAGACCTCGCCCCGGCCCGGTTCCGGCTCCATGTAAAAAGCCTTGATTTGGGTGGGATAGTGATGCACAAAGACCGGCTTGTCGAACTGGGCGGCGATATAGGTCTCGTGGGGGCTGCCAAAGTCGTCGCCCCACTCGATGGGGGGAACCGTGTCCTCGTAGCCGGGGACCAGTTCGCCGGCGGCCGCGGCCGTGTTAATCATAGCGACCGCTTCGTCGTAATGGATACGGGGGAAGGGGGGCATCACCTTTTGCAGATGGCTCAGATCCCGTTCCAGCACGGCCAGTTCCGGGGCCCGCTCGGTCAGGCATTTGTTCACGATGTGGCTGACAAACTGCTCCTCGATCTCCATCAACTGCTCCAGATCGCAGAAGGCGATCTCCGGCTCCACCATCCAAAACTCCTGCAGATGGCGGCGGGTCTTGCTCTTCTCCGCCCGGAAGGTGGGGCCGAAGCAGTAGACTTTGCCAAAGGCGAAGATGTTGGCCTCGTTGTAAAGCTGGCCGGTCTGGGCCAAAAAGGCAGGTTCGCCATGATAGTCGATCTCAAACAGCGTGGTCGTCCCCTCCGCCGCGGACGGGGTGATGAGGGGCGTGTCCACGTTCAGGTAGCCGTTGCCGTCCAGCCATTCTCGAATGCCCTGGATGATGGTGGCCCGCACCCGGATCGCCGCCCACTGCTTGCTGGAACGCAGCCACAGATGGCGGTTTTTCATGAGGAAATCGACCCCATGCTCCTTGGGGCTGATGGGGTACGTCTCGGCCACCTGGGCCACGACCAAACTGGTCACATCGATCTCAAAACCGCCGGGGACGCCCGGGGCCCGCTCATCCGCCCGCACAGTGCCGGTGACGGTGAGGCTGCTCTCCTGGGTCAACTCCTTGGCCGCCTCGAAATCTTCTTCGCTGACGTTCTTCTTGAAGACCACCGCCTGGCAGATGCCGGACCCATCTCGCATCTGCAAAAACTGTAGCTTGCCCTTGCCGGTCTTGGCATAGAGCCAGCCCTGGACGGTGACTTCGCTGTCTACATGATCTTTGAGAGATTCAATTGCAACGACAGGCACGGTTGGTTTCTCCGGTTTGTTGGTTGATTTGATGATTGTTGACTTGTTGGTTAGGCGTCCGGGTTTGAATCGGCGTTCGGGCCGGGTGCAACGGGCGGGTTGGCGTAGATCTCCGGGATCTCTTCCAGGGGAATCTCCTCGTCGGGTTCCGGGTTCTCGGCAAAGAAGACTCGGATGGCCTGTGCGGGCGTGAGTGCAGGCTCGGCCCCATCCCGGCGATAGGGGGCGTCTTCAGGATGAACTTCCATGGGATATTGGGGATGATATTGCCCCACATATTGGCCCAGAAGCTGGCTGGCCCCCGGCTCGCTGTGGTCAAACTGCTGGGAAAAGGAGTCGGGCCGATAGTCACTGGCGTCCCGATAGGCCGGGCGGATCAGATGTTCATAGACATAAACCGCTTGCGGCTCCACATAGCCCACGGTCTCCGGCACCACAATGCCGGTTTCGACCATAGGTTCGGCGGGTTGACGTCGGTTCCGTCGCTTGCGGTTATTGGATTGACGCTTCTTAGACGAGCGATCCTTGTTTTGGCTCTGCTTTTGACCCTGGTTCTGATTTTTGCTACTGGGCTTGCCCGTACGCGAAGATCGCCGCCGCCGGGAAGACGAGCTGCCAGAGTCTTCGCCGGTCTGCTTGGCTTCCCCCTGCCCCCCCTTGCTCTCCGGGCCGCCACCCGCCCCCGCTGCGGAAGACGCCGAAGCATCGCCGCTTGGATCGCCCTTCTTCTTGCCCCGCTGTCGATAATACCGCCGGTTGGACCGCTTGCCCTCGCCGCCGCTCTTTTTGTCGTCCGATTTCTTTTCTTCGGTCATGGAATGCTTCTCCTGGGATAAGCATTCAAAAATAGGCCACGGATGACACGGATTTAACGGATAAAAACGGATTTTCTCTCTTTCAAAACAAAAATCCGTTTTTATCCGTCAAATCTGTCCAATCTGTGTTCTATTTTGAACGCCATAAAATTCTATTTCGCTTCAACCAAAAACAGCGGCGTAGCCGACCCGCCCCCGGCGCTGACGTTGAGCAAACTGCTTGTCCCCAGGCGCACCCCGGCATGGGCCACGGTTCGGCCTCGCCACACATAGGGGTCCACATCGGCCATGCGCTCGACCAGCCGCAATGCCCCCTCTTCGCAAATGGGAAAAATGGTCCGGGGCGTGGGCACCCGCTTTTGCACAATGCTGGGCCGGGACAGGGCGATCTCCACCTCGGCGGCCCAGGTGTCCGGGTCGGTCTCCCAGCCCAGGATGACACCCGTGCCGCCGTACTCTTTGACCGGCTTGAGGACCAGGTCATCCTTGTTCTGCCGCATCCATGATACCAGATCCACGGCCTGACCCTCGAACCGGGTGGTGCGTTCCTCCACAAAGCGGGTCCAGGGGATGTGGGCTTTGATGGCGGCCCGCTCGGCCGCATCAAAAAGATGGGCGTTTTCCTCATCGCTGATCAGGGCGAAGATGGCCTTGTTGTAGAGCATCTGGCAGTTGAAGCTGTTGACCATGCACACAGCCTGATCCTGCACCGCCCGCACCAGGGGATGGGCCATGAGTTCGTCCGGGCTGGCAAAGGCCTTGACAAACTCGTTGACCACCACCCGCTTGTACACAATATCCACAGGAAAGTCGCCCTTGGCCCACAGCCGACCCTCCCCATAGGTCAACTCATCGGGATCGCAGATCACCACCCGGCTGCCCTGGGCCTCAAAAACCCGTGCCGAAAGGGTGAACTCATGCCGGGTGCGCACGGCCCGCCAATCCACAATGGCGATGGTGGGGGTTTCGACCGGAGGGACGCCCTTGGTGCGGCTCCAATCCGTGTAACAGTCGATCAGCGTTTCGTAGACATGCTGGCGCACGGGCAGACTGCCCAGGGTATATTCCTGGGCGAAACGCTGCATCACCGGCAGTTCCAAAAAGAGATCCGTCAGCACATCTCCAAAGGCCAGACCGCCGGGGGTGTCGGCGTTGTATTCCAAAAAGTGTAGATCCCCTTGGCCCAGGCTTTCACCGGGGAGATAAAACGCATCCATGCGGGCCGAGGCGTCCGGCGCACCGTAGAAATCGGGGATGCGCATGAGGGCCGCTTCGTTGGGCGAAAGGGCCAGGCTGCCGGTCATGTCCAACTCGCCAGCCCGCAGGGCAGAATAGACTTTGTGCAACGCACCCATCACCCGCTCTGTGGCCTGGGTGATGAAGGCGTATTCGTCCGGGTGCAGAAAGTAGGGGCGCAGCACGCCACAGATGGGCCGCTCGCCAAAGGTCAACAGATTTTCCTGCATGCGGCCCTTGAAGGCTTCCCAAAGGGCGGACACATCTTCCTGGGCCAGGAGTTCGTGGTAACGATCAACGGCCTGTTGCGTGGGGTGCATGGGCCTAGCCTTCGCCATAACCCTTGCCTCGGGGGAAGGGGGCGGCGTGGGCCTGTTGGATCACATAGTCGGCCATGGCATCCAGCACCCAGTTGAAGTGCCACTCGCCCAGGCTGGCCACATCAAAGTCCGGCGCAGCGTTGGTAAAGTCGATGGCAACCGGCACGCCGTCGGAGATGGCAAACTCCACGGTGTTCATGTCATAGCCCAGGCCACGGGAGAGGGCCAAGGCCTGATCGATCACCAACTGGCCCAACTCCGGCGAAAGCAGACCGGGATTTTGCGAATAGCGCTGGTGATGGGGCACGTTGGGGTTCCAGGCGATGGGCATCACCTTCTCTTGGCCCACACACAGACAGCGCAGATAGTGCTGCCATTCGATGAATTCCTGCACAATCATGGTCAATTGGCCGCTGCGGTTGTACGCCGTGATCAGCTCGTCTACGTTGTGGACAATGCTCACCGACTTCCAGCCGCCGCCGGATGCGGGCTTGAGTACCGCGGGCATGCCCACATAGTCGGCGATCCCCTGCCAATCCACGGGGAACTTCAGGTTGGAGAGGCTTTCGGCCACGATGTCCAAAATGTACTCTTTGTTGGGCAAAACCACGGTCTTGGGCACGGCCACACCCAGTTGTTGCGCCATGTAATTGGCGTTGAACTTGTCCTCGGCGGCCCGGCGGAAGGGGTTGTTGATCACATGCACCCCTTGACTGTAGGCGTGCTTGAGGTAATCCGCATAGTAGGGCACTTCGTGGCTGATGCGGTCCACGATCACCGAATACTCGCACACGTCATCCAAGGCCGTGCCGCCCAGCTTGACCCATTCCACCATCACGCCCGCGTCCCGCTCGGCCACCCGGTGGATCAATCCTTGGGGGAAACTGCGTTCTTTTCCGACTAAGATTCCGACTTTTTTCATGGGTGTGCCTCTGATGGTGGTTGATAAGTTGATTGATTGATTGGTTGATTGGTTGGGGGATATGAGAGATTAAGAGATTGGGAGATTGTCTCCCGCTCAGGGGACGGCGAAGGTGTGAACGGTGAGACCTTGGCTGTTGATCAAAGTAAGCGCTGCGCCGGGGGTGAGGCGGGCGGCGGGTTGGCCCCAGTAGAGATCTACGCTGGTGTCCACGCCGCTGATGCTGTGCAGACGGACACTGCCGCCGGGGAAGAGGGGCACGCTGCCAAAGGTGTAGACCGGCGTCCCGCTGCCGCTGCCACCGCTGATCTGCAAGGTCCAGCCCTGCAAGTTGAAGGCGTTGTCGCTGTCATTGACGATCAAAAGCTGCTCGGCGGCCAGATCCCCGCCGCCGCTGACCGACCCCACGATCACCCCATCGGGGCTGGCTGGGACGGGAGCCGAAAGAGCGGGGGTGGATTCGCTGGGCTGAATCGCCGCCGCCGTTCCGGTGGGGATGGTCAACCGCTGGCCCACAAAGACGAAGTCCGGGTTGGTCAACTGGTTGGCCGCCATCAACGCGTCCAGGGTCACCCCAAAGCGGACGGAGATGCCCCCCAAGCTGTCCCCGGCTTCCACCACGTAGATCTGCCCATCTGCCCCGCCTGATGTATCGGAAGCGGCCGCGGCTGGCACCGAGGTGGCCAAGGGCACAGGGGTGAAAGTGGGGACCAATCCTGGGTTGGGGGTGGAGGTGGCCAAAATCACGGCCGCGGGGGCCGCCGCGCCGGGTTGGGCATACAAGGCGGCCAACTCCTCGGCGTCCGGGCGGCGGGCATCCACGGCAAAGGCCACGGCCAAAGCGATGACCGTGCTGATCAGGGCGTTGATAAGGATCAAAAAGACCAGTTGGCGTCGGTTCATGGGAAAAAGGGTCGGTGTTGGCATAAAAACAGGGCGGCAGTCATATTGTTCACCGATTGTAGCACAAAGATGGTCTCTTGTCAGGGTCAATCCAGGAGCGGCAGCGATTTTGAAAAACCCTGGAATTCGCACCTTTTATTGACGCACTGCGTTGCCTATGATAACATGCCCGACAGATCAAGTTCCCCCGTTTCTCGTCTTTTGCTCCCGCCCCTGATCTGTCTGGTCAACCCGCCAGTGATTCGATCCCCAACCCGGATCTTGTGAGTTTTGTACCCATGCCTCTGATCAAACGCTATCCCAACCGCAAACTGTATGACATGGACGCCAAAAAGTACGTCACCCTGGAAGAGATCGCCCTGATCGTGCGGGAAGGCCAGGACGTGCAGGTGGTGGACCATGAATCCGGCGACGATCTGACCAACCTGACCTTGAGCCAGATCATCTTTGAGCAGGAAAAGAAGAAGAGTGGCTTTCTGCCCCGCTCCATCCTCACCAGCTTGATCCGCACGGGTGGCGACACCCTGGACTATCTGCGTCGTACCCTGCAATCCGGGGTGCAGACGGATCTGCTGACCTATTCAGAAGCCGAAGATTCCGCGGAATTGGGCAGCGCCCCCCCTGGGCAGACCGCGGATCTGACCACCCGGCTGCAAAAATTAGTCGCCAACGGCCGGCTGACCGAGGATGAGGCCGCAGAATTGCGCACGGAATTTGACGAGTCCGGCCCCTTGGTCACGGATGATCTGGGGCTGATTGCACTTCTGGACGAACGGCTGGTCGGCGTGTTGCACCGGCTCAACATTCCTACCTACAACGAACTTCAGGCCCTGCAAGAACAACTGAGCGAATTGACAGACAAGCTGGAAACGGTGTTGGAAGAGCCGGATCAGCTTCCCACTCCCAAAGAATCTGGCAAAATCAGCAAATCAACCAAGAGATGATCCTGGATATATGCCCATAAACGACAACGGGGTCGGAGAGAGCAACCCTTATCGGATGCCCACACCGGCCATCAAGCGCCCCCTTCGCTATAAAACAGCTTTGGTCTTGGCCGGCGGCGGCATCGCCGGGGCGGTCTACGAGATCGGTGCCCTGCGGGCTATGAACGATATGTTGGTGGACCGCACGGTCAACGATTTTGACATCTTTGTGGGCACCAGCGCCGGGGCGTTGGTCACCTCTATGCTGGCCAACGGCCTCACCACCCAAGAGATGATGCAGAGCCTCAACATCAATCACCCGGAACTGCGGGCCATTCGGGTGGATGACATCTTTCAGCGCAACTTCTCCGAAACCCTCTCCCGGCTGCGCAAACTCCCCTTTACCCTCCTGCGCACGGGCAACACCTATCTGCACAATTTTCGGGAATTCACCCTGGCCGACATCCTTTGGGAGTTGGCCGATGTGCTGCCCAACGGCCTCTACGACGGCTCCGCATTGGAGCGCTATGTCGAGACCATCCTGGATCGCCCGGACTGCGTCAACCGCTTTGACCAGTTGGAGAAGACCCTCTACATCGTGGCCACGGAATTGGATACGGGGGATCGGGCGGTCTTTGGCAAGGGGGGCAAGGGGATTGTACCCATCAGCAAGGCCGTGGCGGCCAGCAGCGCCATCCCCATCCTCTACAAACCCATGACCATCTATGGCAAAGAGTATATCGACGGCGTCTTCCGGGGCACGGCCAGCCTGGATCTGGCCATTGAGGCCGGGGCCAAACTGGTGGTCTGCATCAACCCCCTGGCCCCCATCGACGCCACCCAAATGGAGCAGATGGAACACCTGAGCGAAAAGGGTGCCCAGGCGGTGATCAGCCAGGTGTTGCGCATCCTCTTTCACAGCGGGCTGAAATATCATATCAAAAACCTGCGAGCCAAATATCCCGATGTGGACATCATCCTGATCGAGCCTTCCCCAGACGACTATGAGATGTTCTTTCAAGGGCTGATGAGCTACAGCGCCCGGCTGACCATTGCCGAACACGCCTTCAAGCGGGTCACCCTGGGGCTGAACGAAAACTATCCCTATTTCAAAACCGTCCTGGCCCGGCACGGCATCCAACTTAGCCGGCGCAAGGCCCTGGACGAGTTGGACATCATGCGCCGCAGCAACCACGATCCGGCCGTCCTCCGTCACATCATGGAAGATGGGCCAACCAACGGCACCCTGGCCGATCTGATCCCCCTCGCCGACGCCATGTCCGAATTGGAACGCAGCCTGACCCATCTCGATTTGGCCATTTCTGCCTGATTTCCCAAACCACCCAAGGACAACTCCACATGAACTCATTGCGTTGGGGCGTGCTTTCCACCGCCAACATCGGTCAAAAGGCCGTGATCCCGGCCATCCTCAAGAGCAACAACGGACGGCTGGTGGCCATCGCCAGCCGCAATGCAGAGCGGGCCCAAGCCTTCACCGCCCCCGTGGATCAGGCCCAAGGCGGCGCGCCCATCCAAGTCTACGCCAACTACGAAGCACTTTTGGCCGATCCCGAAATCGACGCCATCTACAACCCCCTGCCCAACAGCATGCATAAGGAATGGTCCATCCGGGCCATGCAGGCGGGCAAGCATGTGCTGTGCGAGAAGCCCCTGGGCAGCAACCTGGCCGAGGTGGACGAGATGATCGGCGTCTCCGAATCCACGGGGCGACTGCTCATGGAAGCCTTCATGTACCGCTTCCACCCTCGCACCCAAGACGCCCTGGCCCGGCTCGTGCGCGGCGACATCGGCAGCTTGCAGACCATCCGCAGCGCCTTCACCTTCCCCCTGTCGGACAACAGCAACATCCGCCTAATCGCTGATTTGGCCGGTGGCAGTTTGATGGATGTGGGCTGCTATTGTGTCAACATCATCCGCACGGCCTTGGCGACTCTCGGCGCCGGGGAACCGGTGGCCGTAGCCGCGTTTGCCAAATTTGGTGCAGAGACGGGCGTGGAAGAAAGCCTGAGTGCCATCCTGCGTTTCGAGTTCCCCGACGCCGTGGCCGGCCCCATCACCGCCCACTTTGACAGCTCCCTGCGCACGGATGGCCGCCAGTTCTACGAATTCGCCGGGTCCAGCGGCACCCTCCGGGTGGATGACGCCTTCAACGCCGGGCGTTTCGACAACCTGCGTTTGCAGGTGGTCAAGAACGGCAAAACCGTGACCGAAGAACGCTATGACGGCAGCGACCAATACCAACTCATGGTCGAAGCCTTCGCCGACGCCGCCCTCCACGGCACCCCCCTGGCCTATCCCATGCAGGAAAGCCGGGGCAACATGGCCGTGATCGACGCCCTCCTCCACAGCGCCCGCACAGGCCAAGTCGTGCCGGTTAGGCTGTGATCAAAAAATAGAACACGGATCTGACGGATCGAACGGATCAAAACGGATTTTTCGAAGATTGAGGAAAATCCGTTTTGATCCGTCAAATCCGTTCAATCCGTGTTCTATTTTTCAGGTTGACGACGATCCATTGCTAATGATAGACTGATCCCATCTTGCCCGCGTATCACACCGAATCGTTGAAATTGGAATGGGAATGGGAAAAGGGAGCGTACCATGAGCGAAGTTTACCGCATCTGCCCCAACTGTGGCGGAAACACGCCGATCAACGCCCAGCATTGCCCGGCGTGCGGCCAGGATACCCTTTCCGGTCAAATGCCCATCCAGCGCCAGAATTTGCCCGTGGCTGTGGGCAAGGCTATGCTCCCCGTGGCCGTCAGCGTGGCTGGGTTTGCCCTGCGCGCCGGGTGGAAACTGCTGCAAAGCCGCATGGCCCAGGACGCGGCCAAAGCCGCCATCCAAACCGTCACCCAGCGCGCTCAGCCCCCCGCCCCCCAGACCAAAAGCGATCCCGTCGCCGCGGATCAATCCCCCAAACGCACGGTGCGCATCCGCTCCACCTGGGCCGTGGGCGACGGACGGGGCAACTGGAAACAAGGTCAGGAAGAGCATGTGATCGAGTTTGATTGAGTAAGGCGAGGGGCGAATTGCGAGCGTGAAGCGATTCTTGCCCCATAAAGCGCAACAAAAAAGGACCGTCTCTCATCGGAGACGGTCCTTTTTTGTTGCGTGTTACGTTCGATTAGTTGCTGGGGCGGGCCACCAATGTCACGTCCAGTTCAATGGTGTCGCCGTCACGCAGGACGGTGAGGACCACGGTGTCGCCGGGGTGGGTGTAGCGTTCCAGGTAGATGAGCAGGTCGTCAAAGCGGGTGACGGGGCTGTCGTCGATGGCGGTGATCAGGTCTCCGCCGGCCTGGGCGGGGCAGATGGAGAGCAGGGTGGTGTTGGAGGGGGTGGTGCCGCCTCGCAAGCCAGCCCGGGCCGCCGGGGTGCCGCTCTGCACACCGTTGACATAGGCCCCGCGTATGGTCAGGGGCAGATCCAGATCCGCGGCGCAGGCTGGGCTGAAGGTGCTGCCGCTGATGCCGATGTAGCTATGCTCGTAACTGCCCTCGCCGATCAGGGCCGGCACCACCCGGCCCACCAGGGTGACGGGGATGGCAAAGCCGATGCCGCTGTTGGAGCCGCTTTCCGAGCGAATCTGGGCGTTGACGCCGATCACTTCGCCCTTTTCGTTGAAAAGAGGACCGCCGGAGTTGCCAGGGTTGATGGCCGTGTCGGTCTGAATGGCCTCGGGAATGTTGAATTGGGAAAGCGAGCTGATGCTGCGGCCAATGGCGCTGATGATACCGCTGGTCAGGGTGCCGTCCAGCCCAAAGGGGTTGCCGATGGCGGCCACCCGCATCCCCACCTGCATCTCATCCAGATCCCCCAAAATCACCGGGACCAGGTTGTAGCCCGCCGGGTTGATCTTGATCACGGCCAGATCGCTGTCCAGATCCTCGCCCACCACCTCGGCAATGGCCACGGTGCCATCACCAAAGGTGACCTGCACCTGGGTCGCCCCCTCCACCACATGGGCGTTGGTGACGATATGCCCGTCCACATCCCACACAAAGCCGGACCCCTGGCCCTGGGGGAAGAGGCTATCGGGGTCCGTGTTTTCGGGCAACACTTCGCTCGGTAACTGGTCGCTGACCGATCCCAGCACCAGCACGTTGACCACGGAACCGTTCCATTGCTGATAGATGTTCACCAGTTGGGCGGTCTCGTAATCCACTTCACCGCTGAGGGCGGAGAGGGTGATGGGGGGGACCGGGGTCGCCCGCTCAACCGGCACGGCGGGCTGGGCCGGCTCGGCGGCTCGTTCGACGATCACCGGTTGGGATGGGCTGGTTGTGCTGCTGTTGGCAGAGAAAAAGAGGCTGCCCGCCACCAATACGATCACGCACAGGCCGAAGAAGAGCAACAGCCCGATGCCGCCGGCCGCGATCCAAACTGTCCGATTGCTTGAATTTTTTTGCATAAATTAGTCCTTCCGGAAAAACTACAGTTGTGAGGAGACGATTTGTCCCTATCATACAACACCGGCAAGCCAAAAACGAGTAAGGCTCGTTCCTGGCTTGCCGAATGAATCGATCATTTGCGTGGCTTTCTGTGTCTCAGGGTTGGACTCGCCACGTGCCATCTTGGGGCGCGTACATGGATGCACCATCTCGGCGCATCTGCTTGCCCGCCCGCCGCAAGGCCCAGGCCCACGAGACCATGAAGATCCCGGCCATGAGCAACGCGCTGGCCACCATATAGGCCAGCAGTTCCGGCCAGATCAGGATAGCCAGGGCAAAGAGGATCAAGCCCAGGCCCGGCGTCATCAACATCCACCACAGCCCACCACCCATCCTGCTGCCGGGGCCGCCAAAGCGCATAAAAACTGAAGAACCGTTAAACATGGTTGTCATTCCTTTCCGGGCGTGTTCCCGGACATTAGTCCCGCCGCCCCATCAAAAGATAGGCGTAGTACATCAACGTCATGAGGGCTTGGACCGCCGCGGCCACGTAGGTGAGGGCGGCGGCATCCAGCACTTTGTTGACCCCGCCCATCTCCTGGGGGGCCAAAATGCCCTCGGAGACCAGCAGGAGCTTGGCCCGCTTGCTGGCGTCAAACTCCACGGGCAGGGTGACCACGGCAAACAGGGCCGTGGCGGCAAAGAGGGCCAAGCCCAACCAGGCAATAGTCTCCCCTACGGTGCCCAGGCTACCGATGAGAAAGAAACCAGCCATAAAGACAATCGGGCCAAGCCAACTCCCCAACTGCACCGTGGGCACCATGGCCGAACGCCATTTCAGGGGGGCATAGTGCTTCTGATCCTGCAAGGCATGGCCGGCTTCATGGGCTGCCACGCCCACGGAGGCCAAGCTGGGGCTGCTGTACACATCCTTGCTCAGGCGCAGAACCTTGCTGCGGGGATCGTAATGATCGCTGAGAAAGCCGTTGACCTGCTCTACCTGCACCAAGTGGAGGCCGTTGGCGTCCAAAATGCGCCGGGCCGCCTGGGCCCCGGTGATGCCCCGGGCGCTGGCCACCTTGGAATATTTCTTGAAGGCGCTCTTCACCCGCATCTGCGCCCACAGGCCCAAAAGCAGGGCGGGCAAGCTGATGAGAATATAGAGTCCGTATCCGCCAAAACCTAGCATAGTTTGCTCCTATTTGAGTGAATCGGTGGCGGCCATCCGTTGATCTGGCCGCGCTACCCTGTACGTTCCTACTTTAGCACAAGTTTCATTGTGAGTCATTAGCATTCTATTAGTAATGTGTTAGAGGGTTGTGGAGAAGTGGGATCTATCCATGTCGTAC